>CANJPQ010000077.1 GCA_947476275.1 Fidelibacterota bacterium | reverse complement strand
GGCAGGATCAGACCGTATGCGGCGACCACCGCGACATCCGCATCAAGAGCCGCAAAGGCGCTTTGCACGTCGGTTGCCTTCAAGCTCGCTGGCCAATGGACCGGCAGGCCATGCTGCTGCGCAAGCTGCGCGACGGGGCTTGGGCGTTCCTGCTGACCGCGGCCGGCGGGACGCGGCGGCTGGGTGTAGACGGCAAGGATGTGATGCTTGTCGGCGATCAAGCGCGCAAGTGCCGTGACGGCGAAATCCGGCGTGCCCATAAAAACGATTCTGAGGGGCGACGCCATCGGCGCTTACTCCGCCGCGGCGGGACGCTTGCCGAATTTCTTCTGCTTGGTGAGACGGCGCAGGATCATGTTGCGCTTGAGCGAGGAGATGTGATCGACGAACAGCACGCCTTCGAGGTGGTCCATCTCATGCTGGATCACGACCGCCAGCAAACCGTCCGCCTCGATTTCCTGGGCGGCGTTGTTCTCATCGAGGTAGCGTACGCGCACCCGCTCGGGGCGCTTCACCATGTCGTACTCCTCCGGGAGCGACAGGCAGCCTTCCTCGTATTCTTTGACCTCTTCAGACGCCCAGAGGATTTTCGGGTTGGCCATCTTCAGCGGCCGCGGCGGATCTTCATCCCTTGCCGCGTCGACCACGATGACGCGCTTCAGAACACCGACCTGGGGTGCTGCGAGCCCAATCCCCGGCGCCTCGTACATGGTGTCGAGCATGTCGGCCATGAGCTTCTTGGTCGCCGAATCCACCGCGGTCACGGCTTCGGCCTTGCGCTTCAGGCGCGGATCGGGGGCGACGATGATGTCGAGGAGGGCCATAGCGACCTCAGATAAGGCCGCCGGGCGCGTCCGTCAATCGACACTAGGGCGTCGAGGTTTTGACGGTGTACTCAAGCACCATCTCGCCCTTGGGCGGCAGGGGAACGGTCCATTCCGCGGCGCCTGAGGTGGCCTTGGTATGGGGCAGGTTCTCCTTGGAGATCTCCCAATCGCCGCTGATCGGCTCGCTCACCCGCACCGTCACGGGCTTGGCCTTGGTGTTGCGCATGACGATGCGCCACACGCTCAGGGAAATCTTTTCCGACGCTTTGACGTAGTTCACCTGATCGCGCGTGGTCGGCACGTCGAGGTCGCGGCCGAAGTGGAGCTTGATCTCCCCGCCTTCCGCCACGTGATCGATCCGGTCTTCGCCCAGGAAAGCAGGCGCACCGTCCTGGTCCTGGCCGTAAGCGCGCACGACGCCGGCCGGCAGCGGTCCACCGAGGCCTTCGGGTTCGGCGCTCGCCTGTTTGCCCTTAGCGGGCGCCTTGCGGCCTTCGTTCTTCACGATGACCTCGATCTCGGCGCGGCCTTCCTGATGCTGGCCCACCATGGAACTGGTGTAGAACCACGGCTGCCCGCGCACGACGTACTCGCGCTTGGCGGAGAGATTGGTGGCGCGCATCAGCGCCAATTGCTTGCTCTCCCCCGGCAACAGCGTGACCGGCCGCGGGATGGTGTAGATGTTCAAGCCTTCGAAGCTGCGGTTGGTGACGCTTGAATCCTGCGCCGGCGCAGCCGCCATCGCCATTTCCATGGACTTGCCTGCGCGCATCATTGGCATCGGTCGCGGCGGCGCGACGCGGTTCACATCGCCGGCCGCGAGACGCAGTTTGGCGTCCTTGAACTCGGCGCCGGTCGTGTTGGTGACAGTGGCCCACGCGGTGATATCCATACGGCCCGCATCGCCGTCGTAGGTGGCGACGTAGTCCGTCTTCCAGCCGAGACCGTTGGTGAGATAGGCAAGCTCAATGGGGATGTCGGCACCGCTCGGACCGATCGCGGTCATCAGCAACGTGGGCACCGGGCGCAAATTGCCCGGCAAGCTGTCGAACACGATGCGTCCCGGCACACCGGTGTGAATCTTCCCGCCGATCTCCAGCACCAAACCGTTCTGCACCGAGAGCACGCGTGCGCGCTCTACCGTGTCGCGGCCCGAGGCGGGATTGGTGGTTACCACCGACACTTCGCGCCCAACGGCCTGTTCGAGCAGAGCGTCCTGCGAGAGCAGATTGAACGCGAAGGTCTGGTCGAGGATCTTCACCTCCGGCGCTTTTGGGCCCGCGGCTACGACCTGGATGGTCGCGGTTTCCGGCTGTAGCGTCCGGCTGACACCAGTGAAGGCGAGATGATTTTCCCCGTCCGTGAGTTTGATCGTGCGGTTCTCGCGCACCAGCGCGAAGTCGCCGCCATAGACGGTGAGATCGGGCGCGGTCCCGGGGCCGACCACGGTGTCGGCCGCGACTGCAGGCAGCGCAATGGCGAAAACGGAAGCGAGCAACAGACGGCGCATCTAAGACCTTGAGAGCGAAGTTGGGGGGAAACCTTCGTCGGCGGAGCCGCAACGGTGATACAGTCGGCGCGCGGCGCCGATGATGCGGGATGATGGCGAGCCTGCGGCCGCTGCGATAGTTGCAAAGTTGCAAGCCGACCCTGGGAAAGGGTCAAAAAAGCGTTTTATCTTGGGGGCTTAACGGATGGACGGCGGCACGATTCTCGCGGTAGTCGCAGCAGCGGCTGTCGCCGGAGCCTTGGCGTGGTTGTTGGCGCGTCGCGGGGCCGCCCCTTCACCCGGCCTTGTGGACGTCGCCGCGCGCCTGGCGGACTCCCAGGCCGGTCTCGCTGGGCGCCTGAGCCAGATGGCCGACAGCCAACAAGCGGCCCAGACCCAATTGCAATCGCAACTCGCCGAACGGCTGCAGGCGCAGGAGCGCGCCGTCACAAAGATGCTCGACGAGCGTCTGGCAGAGGTGACGCGGCGCGTGGGCGAGAATTTGCAGCGCTCCACCGAAAAGGCAGCGGAAGGCATGACAGCGTTGCAGGAGCGCCTCGCGGTGATCGACGCCGCGCAGAAGAATCTTGCCGACCTCTCGGCGGAGGTCGTGTCGCTGCAAGACATCCTCTCCAACAAACAAGCGCGCGGCGCCATCGGCCAGACTCAGATGGAAGATCTGGTGCGCAACATGCTGCCGCCGGGCGCCTTTGGCTTTCAGGTAACGCTGTCCAACGGCAAGCGCGCGGACTGCGTGATCCATCTGCCCAATCCGCCGGGTATGATCGCAGTGGATTCCAAGTATCCGCACGAAGCCTATATGGCGCTCACCAATGCCAAGGACGACATCTCGCGCAAACAAGCGGAGGCGCAATTCCGCGCCAATGTGCTGACCCACATCCGCGACATTGCGGACAAGTACATCATCCCGGGCGAAACGGCAGATTCGGC
>CANJPQ010000076.1 GCA_947476275.1 Fidelibacterota bacterium | reverse complement strand
ATGGATGTCCGCTATCGAGTCTCCGATGGCCATACCTTTAGAACGAATAACGTGGCCGGAACTTTCAATTCCCTTTCGAAGTATAATATCCGCGACACCACCGTGATGGCCGGTCTGCGTTACGCATTCTAACAAGCGCTTGCCATAAAAATTAGGCCCGAGGGTTTGTGCCCTCGGGCCTATGTCTTTTTAGCGGCCGGATGTTAGGCCGCCGCACCGAGCGCCGCATTGCACTCAGCCTCAAACCGCCGCCAGAAGGCTGGACTCATTTAGGCCCCAACCTCAGCAGACGCCGTTCGCTGTATTGTCTCTGAGCCATCACTCCGAATCCTTCGGCTGCAGCGGCTTGCGAACTGCCGTGCCTAGACGACGTCAGCCACCCTTTCGGCCCAGCCCATTCTTTAGCATTATTGGCCATCGGGTGACCCAGATGCGCAGGTGAATGTCGTGAGCACGGTTCGGCATATATTTGTTTGCCCCATCGCTGGTTTGCCCATGATGCCACTCATAACTGCGCGCGCCCTAGCCGGCCTCGGTCTAGAAGGCGATAGGTACGCAATCGGAAAGGGCACGTTCTCAGGAACGCGTCACAATTTGCGCCACGTTTCACTTATCGGCGTTAACGATTTTAACGCTGCGAACTCCACGCTCGATGTGCCGTTCACGTTGGCGGAAACCCGGCGCAACTTGGTGATCGAAGGCGCGGTGGACTTACTCAACCTGATCGCTCGCGAATTTTGGATCGGTGAGGTGCATATGCGGGGAGTGGAGGAGTGCACGCCCTGCAAAAGGCCAGCGCAACTTGCCCAAAAGGCGGATTTTTTTTAGGCGCATTCGAGAGGCGCGCAGGGATACGCGCGGAAATCTTGTCGGGTGGTGACATTTCAGTCGGCGACGAGCTTTCGATGTTCCCTCATACGCGGTCATCGCTTCTTTGATCACGGTGTTTTCATGGCGGCGGTGATAAGCGCCAACAAAATGAGATTCTTTGATTTGACCTTTCTAGTGCGCCAATCGTGGCTCACTCACCTTATCACGGCATATGACGCCGGGAACGTAGCTGGAGTCAGCAGTGCCGATCCGAAGGGTTCGGAAGAGTTCGCGCGAGCTATCCTGGCAAATCTTGTAGCTAGAAGGACTTCGTAGGTGGCGTGCCGTAGGTGCTGAAAGTGCGAACTCGTGGCTTGCAAGCGTATCTCTTCCAGTAAAGCGTTGAGAGCCGAGATCAGCTCCTCAGCCTCGCTTTCGCCCAACTCCACCGGATCAGAAAATTGGGTCAGACCACCGTCACTTCTATCAGCTAATCGGTCGAACCGTTTCCAACTCGGCGGCGATGCCGCGTAAGGCCTGCTCGAAGGCATCGACCGGCTGGCCCCCGGAGATCAGCCATTTGTCGTTTATTACAACGCCCGGAACGGAATTGATCCCACGCGAAATCCAAAGCTGCTCAGCGCGGCGCACGTCGTCGGCATAACGGCCGGACGCAACGACCTGGCGCGCCTGATCCGCGTCGAGCCCGGCAGAGGCCGCAACGGAAATCAACACCTCATGGTCGGAGATGTTGCGACCGTCGGTGAAATGCGCGCGAAACAGGGCGTGCTTGAGGTCCACTTGTCGATTCAGAGTGTTGGCCCAATGCAGCAGGCGGTGCGCGTCGAAGGTATTGTAAATCCGACGCTGGTGCGTACCGAAGGAGAAGCCGAACTCGGCCAAGCGCTCACGCAGTACTTCGCGCGTAGCTGCCCTGCGCCCGTCAGTATCCGGGCCAAGCTTCCTTGCCATATGCTCGCCAAAGTCTTCGCCTTCGGCGGACATTGTTGGATTGAGCTCAAATGGCTGCATGGTGATGTCCGCCTTGACGACATCGGCCGTGCGCCGCAACGCCTCTTCTAAGCCACCCAGACCGACCACACACCAGGGGCACATCACGTCCGAAACAAAGTCGATTTTCAGTTGCGTCGTCATAGCTTTCCTTAGTGGTGTGCCGTAGGTGACGAAAGTGGGAACGCTTGGAGATAACAATCTAGACGAGAAGATGATATATAATACCCGCCGTTTCGTTCGGGAGGCTTTTTTGATGCGCGCTGCATTTGCGGTCTGCTGGTTGGCTTTGCTCTGCTCCGTCGTTCATACCGCTCAAGCGCAACAAGCACCCAATCAAGATCAGCGGGTGCTGGCAAGGTTTCAGACATTTGTGAATGCGCAGTTTGACGTCTCATCCGATGGCCGCCGTCTCCACGTATTGAGCCACAAAGCTCCCGACCAAGTCGTGCTCGAAATCTATGACGTTTCAAACCCAGCTCAGTCCGTTCGTATTTCTACTACGTCGTATCCCAGCGATAAGGACCCCACCATTGCGGTGAACGTCGACAGGGCATTTATCTATCTCGGCAAATTTAGCCATCCCGGCAAACTGGGTGCGACAGGCGTTCAGATCATCGACGTCTCCGATCCCTCGCATCCGAAGACGACGGAAATCGACTTCGGAGGTTTTTGGTTGAGCGGAAATATCTCAGCCGACGGCAAACTGCTAGCTATCCAATATCCAAATGATGACGCCACGCGGCAAAATTATCCCGAAGGCTGGCGCGTCTATGATCTCACCAACCTCAATGCTCCAAGGGTCGATGATACCCCCAGCAGGGAAATCCAGGTCGCTATGGGCAATGACGACCCGCGTTTTCCACCACTATCCTATCCTTCTATAAGCGGCCAAATCGTTGATCTGCGCGGCGTTAGACTGCTCGTGCGTTCGTCCTCGACGCCTACCGTTGATATCTATGATGTCACCACCACGAACAGTCCGAGGCTTGTCCGATCACTTCCAGCTCGTGGGGGATATGGAAGGGCTAGATTTACTTCATCTGATGCAATCGTGTTCGGGGAGGTAATAAACAGTGCGCCCGGCATTCTCCTTTATTCCACCCAGGAACTACATCTAACCGGGCCTGAACTGCGCGCAGTTTACCAAAAGGCAGCAGACGATTACCGGATATGCCGCACCCAGCCAAATTCAGATGGGTCATTTTGCGCGCCTCCCTTGGTGTCGAAATTGGCCGATGCTGGGGTTGAGAAACTTCTGACCCAAGATATGGAAACTATAGGAAGCGCGGAGCGCGCCGCTATCCTCAACGATTATGGATTCTGGGCCAGCAAAGCCCGCTTGCCCGCACCGCTATCACGCGATGAAGTTCCTCGTGGCGTTAGAATTCTTCGGCGCGTTGTAGAACTCGCGCCTAACAGGAGCGTCGCTTGGCTCAATCTTGGTGATGCGCTGCTTGAAGCTGTAGCTGTGGTCCCTGGCGCCGCTGCAAAGCAAAAACTAGGGTCCAGACTCATAAAATCCACCAAACGATTGCTGCGACGAGGTGGATGGATGCAAGGAAGTTTCGCGCCAGCTTATCGTAGCGGGTGGCAATGCGCCGGAAGTCTTTGAGCCTGCAAAAAGCATTCTCGATGCGGTGCCGCT
>CANJPQ010000075.1 GCA_947476275.1 Fidelibacterota bacterium | reverse complement strand
GAAGTACGCCGACCTGATCAAGAAAGGTCGCGAGACATTCGAATCCACCGGCGGCTGGGTCGGCATCACCGATAAGTATTGGCTCGCCACCGTCGCGCTCGATCAGGCGACCAAGGTGAACGCTACGATCAGCCACACCATGGCGGGCAGCCGTGATCGCTATCAGACCGACCTGCGCGGCGATGCCGTGAGCGTCGCGCCAGGCGCCTCCGCAACGTCCAAGGCGTTCGTGTTCGCCGGCGCCAAGGAAGTGACCCTGCTCGACCAGTATGCCGAGAAGCAGGGCATCGCCCGCTTCGATCTGGCGGTCGATTGGGGCTGGTTCTACTTCCTCACCAAGCCGTTCTTCTATGCGCTCAACTGGCTGCGCGGCGTGATCGGCAATTTCGGTCTCGGCATTCTCGCCTTCACCACCTGCTTGCGCCTGGTGATGTTCCCCATCGCCAACAAGCAGTATGCGGCGATGAACAAGATGAAGGCGCTGCAGCCGCAGATGAAAGCGTTGCAGGACCGCTATGCCAACGACAAGCAGAAGCTCAACACCGAACTGATGGAGCTCTACAAGCGTGAGAAGGCGAATCCGGTCGCGGGCTGCCTGCCGATTCTGATCCAGATTCCGATCTTCTTCGCGCTCTACAAGGTGCTGTTCGTCACCATTGAAATGCGCCATGCCCCGTTCTATGGCTGGATCCACGACCTGTCGGCACCGGATCCGACCAACATCTTCAGCCTGTTCGGATTGATCCCGTTCGAGTTGCCGGACTTCCTGCATCTCGGCGCGTTGCCGATCATCATGGGCGCGACCATGTGGCTGCAGCAGAAGTTGTCGCCGCAGCCGCCCGACCCGATCCAGGCGCGCATGATGATGCTGTTGCCGATCGTGTTCACGTTCATGCTGGCAAGCTTCCCGGCGGGCCTCGTCCTGTATTGGACGTGGAGCAATCTGCTCGGAATCCTTCAGCAATGGGTGCTGATGCGGAAAAGCCCGGACGCGACCAAGGCGAAGGCCTAAGGCCGTGGACACCCCCGACGTCATCGCGGCGGGGGCGCACCTGTTCTCGCGGCAATGCGAGTTCATCCGCGGCGTGCTGAAACTCGACCAGATGCCGGATGCGAACTTCCCGGAAGTCGCCTTCGCCGGACGGTCGAATGTCGGCAAGTCGAGCCTGATCAACGCGCTGACGGGCCACGGCGGGCTCGCGCGCGTGTCCAACACCCCGGGCCGCACCCAGGAGATCAACTTTTTCCAACTCGGCAACCGCCTGATGCTGGCGGACCTGCCCGGCTACGGCTTCGCCCAGGCGCCGAAGGACAAGGTCGAAGCCTGGACCGATGTCATAAAAAAGTATTTGAAGGGCCGCCCGACCCTACGCCGCGCCATGGTGCTGGTGGACGCCCGCCACGGTTTCAAGCCCGTGGACCGGGAGATCATGAAGCTGATGGACGATTCCGCGGTGAACTACCAGATCGTGCTCACTAAGGTGGACAAGGTGAAGCCCGAGGCACTGGCGTCGCTGCAGGCGAAAATGGGCAGCGAGATGGCCGAACACGTGGCCGCGCACCCAGAAATCCTTGTGACCAGCTCAGTCTCCCAGGACGGCTTGGCGGAGATGCGCGCCGCCTTGTCAGAACTGGCGCGACCGGAGTAGGTATCCGGGCTCGAAATTCAGCCGAGCCTCGCAGAGGGCCCTCATAAGATGACCATCGACGACGACGCCCAAAAGAAGGCATGGCTCGAGAAGGCCGGCATCCTTGCCGAGGCCCTGCCCTTTATGCGCGAGCACAACGGCGAGACCGTGTGCGTGAAGTACGGCGGCCATGCCATGGGCGACGAGAAGGTCGCCGATAGCTTTGCCCGGGACATCGTTTTGCTTAAGCAGGTCGGCATCAATCCGATCGTCGTTCACGGCGGCGGGCCGCAGATCGGCGCCATGCTTGCGCGCTTGAAGATCAAGAGCGAGTTCATAGACGGCCTGCGCGTCACCGACGCCGACACCGTTGATATCGTCGAAATGGTGCTGTCGGGATCGATCAACAAGCAGATTGTCTCTGCCATCAACCGCGCCGGCGGTTTCGCCATTGGGATGAGCGGCAAGGACGGCAACCTGATCAAGGCGCGCAAACTGCGCCGCTCAAAGAAGGACCCGGGCTCGAACATCGAGAAGATCCTCGATCTGGGCTTTGTCGGCGAGCCGTACGAAGTGAACCCGATGATTCTCGATACCCTCGAGAAGTCCGACATCATTCCGGTGATCGCGCCCATCGGCGTCGGCCCGAACGGCGAGACCTACAACATCAATGCCGATACGGCCGCGGGTGCAGTCGCGGCGGCGGCGGGTGCTGCGCGCCTGTTGATGCTGACCGACGTGCCGGGCGTGCTGGACGACACCGGCCGGCTGATCAAGGAAATGACCGTGGAACGCGCCAAGACTCTGATCCAGTCCGGCACGATCTCCGGCGGCATGATCCCAAAGGTCGAAACGTGTCTCGACGCGGTGCGCGACGGCGTCGGTGCGGCGGTGATCGTGGACGGCCGCGTGCCCCACGCGGTGCTGCTGGAGCTGTTCACGCCATCGGGGGCAGGCACTTTAATTAAGGCCCGCTGAGTCCGTGGCGGCGAGCCGCCCGCCCCTGACGCGCGCCGACCTGTCCCATGTCGAGGGCTGGGTGTTCGATCTCGACAACACGCTCTATGCCGCAACGACGAATCTGTTCCATCAGATCGATGTGCGGATGAAGACCTATATCGCCAAGCTGTTCGACATCTCCGCGGAGGAGGCGTTCAAGCTTCAGAAGACGTACTACCGTAAATACGGCACCAGTTTGCGCGGGCTGGTCCTGAACCACGGCATCGACGCCGATGCGTTCATCGACTTCGTTCACGACATCGATCACAGCGTGCTGGCGCCGGACCCGGAGCTCGCCGCAGCACTCGCCGCGCTCCCGGGGCGCAAGGTGATCTATACCAATGGCTCGGAATACCATGCGGCACAGGTGATCGCGCGCCTCGGCGTGGCGGAACACTTCGACGCGATCTTCGATATTCGCGCCGGCACCTACATCCCCAAGCCAGATCCCGCGCCCTACGCGGCGATGGTGAAGACCTTGGGGATCGCCCCGACACGTGCGGCCATGTTCGAGGACAGCTTCAAGAACCTGAAGCCGGCCGCGGATTTGGGCATGGTGACGGTATGGGTGCGCCACCCGGAACACGTACCCGCCGCAGACGACGACGTAAGCCATTGCCAATTCGCCACCGACGACATGGTCGGCTGGCTCGAAGAGGCCGTGGCGGTGTTGGCGTAGCTCAACCCTGGGCCCGCTTGCGGGCGAGATCCTTGAACATCTCGATCTGCCACTCGAGCTCGGACTCGGTGGCGTCGAAGCCACCGCCCGCCCGAGGATTGATGATGTCGTCGGGTGGCACGCGCCCAATCTTAAGCTGAATCTGTGCCGCGGCTTCTGCGGATATATCAGCCGCCCAGCACATGGCGAGGACGCCCTTGGCGCTGGTCGCACGAATCGCTTCCACCACCGCCGCCACAGGCAGCTCGCTCAACAGTGCAATCGCCGCCGCCACGAGCGGCGCGGTGTTTTCAGCCGCCACTTGCAGCAGATGCCGTTCCGTCAGCTTGCCTGCGCGCAGCATCGCTTCGACCTGACGCTGCGCAAGCTCCATCGCTTCGACGGAGAAGATCCCCTCGCCCGCATCGATGTGCATGCCGTCTTCTTTGCGCAGCTTCTCGCGAACGATGTGGTTCAGGCTCTGGATCGTTGCGGGATCGAGGTCCCGGCGCTCGGCGAGCTTCTGGATCAAGGCTGTGGCGACAAACTCCGCCATGCGCAACGCAGCGCGCGACGGCAAATTGCGCCGGTTGACCAGGGGTTCATGCCAGGTCGCCTGATGCGGGGCGGCATCTATGATCGCGTCGAGGGTCTCTTCGCGAATCTGCGCGCTTTTGTTGCGCAAGAGGGAGGTGATCACGTCCACCTGGCCGCTTCCGACCAGGGCATGACTGACTTCCTCGCCGACATTGATGCGGCGCGAGATCGCCACGAGGGAGGCGGTCATCGGGCTGGCAGCGATGATCTCGATCAGATCCTCATCCGTGAGAACCGGCGAGAACTCAAGGATCGGCGCGGCGACGCTGATTTCCGGGTCCCGCGCCAGGGTATAGATGACGTCGTGGGGCGCGTCCGGCACGGAGTGCAGGGCTTGCGACAGCACGCGGCGTACGCGCGGCAACTGATCGCGCGCCAGGAGCGACAGCACCTGATGCACGGCGCGGAAGGTCTTTACCTGGTCCTT
>CANJPQ010000074.1 GCA_947476275.1 Fidelibacterota bacterium | reverse complement strand
TCCCGCGCCAGGGTATAGATGACGTCGTGGGGCGCGTCCGGCACGGAGTGCAGGGCTTGCGACAGCACGCGGCGTACGCGCGGCAACTGATCGCGCGCCAGGAGCGACAGCACCTGATGCACGGCGCGGAAGGTCTTTACCTGGTCCTTTCGCGCCAGCCCCGGCACGACACGGGTGACGCGATCCGCCAAGTCGCAGCGCACATCGTCATCCGTGTCGGAGGCAAGCAGCAGCGAGGCCTTGGGCGGCGTGGATTCATTGATGGCGATGGCACGGCGGACCCGTGGGTCAGGATCACGCGAGAGGTAGAACAGGATTTCCGGTTCGAGGTCTCCGCGTTCCGCCAGATCGAGCCGCACGGATGCGTCCGGATGATCCAACAGGTCGCGCGCCTGTTCGTAGGTGATGCGCTGACCCGGCAGGCCAAGGAGGTGGACGAGGCGGTTCTTGGCGGTGGACATAGCCTATCCCGCCTGGGCGTTCGCCGGCGGCGCGATGGAGAAAGTCCCTTTGCCCCCGCGCTTTGCCACATACATCGCCGCGTCGGCGCGAGCGAGCAGATGCTCCATGTTCTCCGGCCCGGCGACCCATACCGCAATGCCGATCGACATGCCGATGGGCCGATCTGGGCTGCCGGAGTAACTTAGCAATTCGCGCGTACGTTCCAGGAACTGGTTGGCGCGGCGTTCGCCGATGGTCAGATCCGCATTGTGGAGCCAAACGGCGAACTCATCGCCGCCAAGGCGCGCGACCAAGTCCGTCGGACGTGTCTGCTGAACGAGAATGCTGCGCACCATCTGCAACAGGTCGTCGCCGGCCTGGTGACCCCTGGTGTCGTTGACGTGCTTGAAGTTGTCGAGGTCCACATACATCAGCACCGACGACGTGCTGCCCGCCGGGACCCGGTCACCGCGGGAGATGTGCCGGCGCAGGCCGTCCATGAAGGCGCCGCGGTTCAGCAATCCGGTAAGCGCATCGGTGCGCGAGATTCGCAGCACGTGCTCATGGTGCGACAGCTGCTCGATGGTGATGCCGACCTGATTGGCGATATCGCCGAGGAGCAGGCGGTCGTCGTCGTTCCAGGCACCACGCTCCACCTTGCGCCAGAGGACGACCGCGCCATTGACTCCATGCTGATAGCGCGTCGGCGAGGCCAGGACCTGCCAGCCGTTGATAACCACTTCCGCCGAGGCCGCGCCGTCGCTCAAGCTCGACAGCACCGACAGCGCCGCCTCCGGCGGCAGATCGCCGAAGTGCGCAGCGTGGCGGTAACCCGGCGTGGAGGTGTCGTCTTCGGACGAGCGGAAAATCTGGCAGTGTTCCGCGCCGAGGCCGCGCGCGAGCACATCCGCCGCAACGGTCAACATCGCCTCCGGATCGACTTCGTCACGGAAGGCCCGAACGATGCGGGTGAGCATGCGTTCTCGGTTGCGCACGCGGGTCAGGGTATTTTCGCGATCGCGGGTTTCGGTAACGTCGCGGCAGACACCGCGCGCACCGATCCAGTGCCCTTCCGCATCCACCAGCGGCATCGCGGACACCAGCACGCAAGCCGCGCGGCCGTCAGCGCGCTTCAGCCAGAATTCCTCGTTCTCGATGCGCCGCTGAGTCAGGAACGGCATGCCGGTGCTCATCGCCATCTCACCGGCAGACAATGTGACCGGATCGCAGGCGATCAGCGCCTCCGGCGTGTAACCCAGCGCGCCCCGCGGCGGTACAAACACAAAGCGGCGGTTGCGGCTGATCTCCCACGGGAAGTCCGAGGAGATGTCGATGAAATCCTTGTAGCGCCGCCGACTCTCCACCAGCGCCGTGCGCAGGGTGTTATCGAGGGTGAGATCGCGCACGAACAGGAGCGCGCTGGCATCGGTCGCCAGCGGTACCAGGGTAATTTGGAGATGCTGGAGCGAGGTGCCGGTGCCGACATCGACCATGTCGACCACGGCGCGATTCTGTATGGCGGACTTATGGGCAGCCGCGGCGAGCTTATCGACGTCGGATGAGGTCAGGCGCAGCAGAAAATCGCGCGCCAAGGGGTTGGCCGGCACCAGCAGTCCGTCGGCAGCAACGCAGAAAACGGGCTCTTCGTAGCGCTGCAGCGCAGGCGCTGAAACATGCAGCGGTGGGGTCTCAAGCGACCCAATTGACACGTTTACCTCCGACCGACCGGCGGCCGTCGCCTGCGTTGACATCCTGTTCCCCTGGGTTCCCCGCCCCGGAGCGGCCGCGCCGATTCGTTGTCGTTTTGGCGCGCGTTCACTCGTTTCGAGTGCATCGAAACCTTAGCGCGCCCAACGACTTCGCGCCATCATCCAGACGAGATAGGTGCTATGCCGAGGGTAACCGCCGTCTGTTGACGCGACAGGGTTGTCCGCTATGTTCGGCGCCGCTTGCGCGGGCACCGCCGCGCGTCTGGGCAAGATCGAGAAGAGCTATGCAGATCAATGACTTAAAGGCCGCCGTCGAACGCGCGTGGGATAATCGCGATGCGCTGTCGCCGGCCACGCGCGGCGAACCCGCGGATGCCGTACGCGAAACCCTGGCGCGCCTCGACCGCGGCGAAGTCCGCGTGGCGGAGAAGGCCTCCAACAGCGGCTGGCAAGTGAACGAGTGGCTGAAGAAGGCCGTCCTGTTGTCGTTTCGCCTGAACGATATGAGCGTAATCTCCGGCGGCCCCGGCGGCAGCGGATGGTGGGACAAGGTCCCGTCGAAGTTTGCGGGCTGGAGCGATACGGAATTCAAGGCCGCGGGCTTCCGCGCCGTGCCTGGCGCCGTGGTGCGCCACTCCGCTTACATCGCACCGAGCGTCGTTCTGATGCCGAGCTTCGTGAACGTCGGCGCCCACGTCGGCAACGGCACCATGGTCGATACCTGGGCGACCGTCGGCTCCTGCGCGCAGATCGGCAAGAACGTGCACCTGTCCGGGGGCGTCGGCATCGGCGGCGTGCTTGAGCCGCTGCAGGCCGGCCCTGTGATCATCGAGGACAACTGCTTCATCGGCGCGCGATCGGAGGTCGTCGAAGGGGTGGTGGTGGAAGAAGGCGCGGTGCTGGCGATGGGCGTGTTCCTGAGCTCGACCACCAAGATTATCGACCGTGCCACCGGTGAGACCTTCGTCGGCCGCGTGCCGAGCTATTCGGTGGTCGTGCCGGGCGCATTTCCGGGCAAGGCGCTTCCCAACGGATCGCCCGGGCCGAGTCTCGCCTGCGCCGTGATCGTGAAGCGCGTGGATGCACAAACCCGCGCCAAGACCGCCATCAACGAACTGTTGCGCGATTGAGTAAGCCCACTCCATCTCCCATGAGCGTCGATCCGGTCGAACTCGCGCGCGCGTTGATCCGCCGTCCGAGCGTGACGCCGGCGGACGCAGGCGCGCTCGATGTGCTGGTAGAGGCGCTGACGAGCCTCGGGTTCGAATGCCATCGCCTGCCGTTCGGCGAGGGTGAGAGCAAGATCGACAATCTCTATGCGCGCCTCGGCACCACGGCGCCCAACTTCTGCTTTGCCGGACACACGGATGTGGTGCCGGTCGGCGACGGCTGGACGCTCGACCCCTTCAAGGCCGACGTGATCGACGGCGTGCTGTACGGCCGCGGCGCGTCGGACATGAAAGCGGCGATTGCCTGCTTTGTAGCAGCGGTGGCGCGGGTGAAGCATGAGCTGAAAGGCTCCGTCAGCCTGCTCATCACCGGCGATGAAGAGGGCGATGCGGTCAACGGTACCGTCAGGATGCTCGACTGGCTGAGGAGCAAGGGCGAGACGCTGGATGCCTGTCTCGTCGGCGAACCGACCAATCCCAACACGCTCGGCGAGATGATCAAGATCGGCCGGCGCGGATCGCTCACGGCCAAGCTCACGGCCTTTGGGACGCCGGGACATAGCGCGTATCCGCACCTCGCGGATAACCCGATCCCGCGGCTGATGGCGATGCTGCATGCGGTGACCGCCGAACCGCTCGACAAGGGCTCAGCGCATTTCCAACCCTCGACATTGGTCGTCACCACGATCGACGTGGGCAACAAGGCCACCAACGTGATCCCCGGCGCCGCGATGGCAGGCTTCAATATCCGCTTCAACGACCTGCACACGGGGGACAAGCTGATCGCGTGGCTGCGCGCCACCTTCGATCGCGTTGCCGGCGCGCAGAACTACGAGCTGACGGCGCGGATCTCGGGCGAATCCTTCCTCACACCGCCGGGCCACCTGAGCAATGTTGTCACCGGTGCGGTGAAGGCGGTCCTGGGCGTGACCCCGGAGCTATCGACCACCGGCGGCACCTCGGACGCGCGCTTCATCAAGAACGCCTGCCCGGTGTGCGAATTCGGCATGGTCGGCCAGACCATGCACAAGGCCGACGAACGGTGCACCTTGGCGGACATCGCCAAGCTCACCGACGTCTA
>CANJPQ010000073.1 GCA_947476275.1 Fidelibacterota bacterium | reverse complement strand
AGCGGTTGGATTTGCTCCCATTGCTCGTCATTGAGCCAGAACAAGTTGCTTCTCATCATCCTCACCCTCGCCATAGACTGAGGGACTCAGAGAATCATTATCCGATTCAACGCTCAATACTTTACTTTTATTGGGTTTTGACCCTAGTTCAGGATCGCGCCGCGGCGCTGGTCCGCCGCGACCGGTTGGCGCCGATCTTGCGTCTCCGGCGACAGCACGTACCCCGTGCCGCGCATGGTGCGGATCATGGTCGGACGCTTGGGATCTAGTTCTATCTTCTGCCGCAGTCGCGTCACTAAAACGTCGATGCTGCGGTCACATGGGTCCCAACCGCGCTGCAGCACAGCCGCTATCAAGTCCTCGCGGCTCATGACCGTTCCGATGTTGCGCGCGAGATGCTCAAGCAGGCGTGCCTCATTATTGGTCAGCGGAATCTCCGCTCCTGTGGGTGAGCGGAATTTGCCAGCACCGACATCGAGCGCACATCCATGAAAGCTGATCGGCGGCTGTGCACTTGTGCTGCTGTCGCTCGTCGTGACAATGCGGCGCGTGCGTGTGCGACGCAGAACGCTGCGGATGCGCGCGAGCAGTTCGCGCTCGGCGAACGGCTTGACGATATAATCGTCGGCGCCGCACTCAAGGCCGGCGACACGGTCGGTGGTTTCGCTGCGCGTGGTGAGAATGATGATGCCGCAATCGTGGTGTTCGCGCAGATAGCGCGTCAGCATGAAGCCGTCTTCACCGGGAAGGCGCAGGTCCATCAGCACGAGGTCGACGCATTCGCCCGTAAGGGCCACGCGCATCTCGCGGCCGTTTGTGACCGACGTGACACGATAACCTTCGTCATTGAGATAGATGCCGACCACGCCGCGAACGAAGTCATCATCTTCAACGACCAGGATATGCTGATTGGCCGCTTCGGACATTTCGCCTAGTACACCGTTGGTTGATGGCGCGATTCCCAACCGGGGGTCACATTCATACACCCATGGCCGGCCTAGTGCACAAGCAGCTTAATGTAGACTCAGGCGAAGGTGGAAGGGGTTGCCTTCCCAGGGATGGATATCCGCCCCGACCGGTGGACAACCCCCGGTCGCACTTAATATGGTGGTCGGGCCGTCTCTCCGTTGAGGTCGTTGAGTATGAGCATGACGACCCCTGACCCCGCCGATCTGCCCCTCGACCCGGCCCTCGACGCCCGCCTAACGGAGTTGCGCAATCGCTTCAGGGGCGTGTTGCCGCAGCGTATGGACAGCATCGTCACGCGCCTGGCCACCCTCGGGGTCGGCGTGTGGGACGGCGCAATACGCGAGGATCTCAAGACTGAGGTGCATAGTCTCGCAGGGTCCGCCGGTCTGTTCGGGTACGAGCAGATTGGGGTCGCCGCCAGCGCGCTCGAACGCCTCATCATGCGTGTCGCAAAACAGCCCGCTGCGTCGCAGGCCGACATGGATGACATCCAAAGTCTGGTTTCTCGTCTCAAAGACGCAGTCGACGCCGCATAAATCGCGCTCCTACTTTTCTTTTGCGCGATCGGGAACAATCTTAGTCGGACTCTTTCGCAGAGCGGCAACGCGCTAGTTCGTCGATGCGTTGCTGAGGCGAAGGGGAATCCAGCGGCAGCCAAAAGACGAACTACTATCCAAGTGCGACCGCTGGTTCCTCGCGAAAATTCTAGCGTGCTTCTTTCGATACGGTCTCGTTGGACGAAGCCTCGGTCACCGGACCGCATGATCCTGCGTGACTCTGCTAGATCGCCGTTCGCGCGGTCCTGAGTGGCAGGCTGGGCGAAGTCGCTTTTGATCGCCAAGTAGACGTTCACGGACCCGAATACCTGGGTTGATCCGGATATGACCTATCTCACCTACAGCCGTGGTGCGCTCGTTCTCGCCACCAAACGGGGAATGCCGATGGCGGGAAGACAGCATTTGGCTGGCGTCTGGGCTCCGGCCTCTAAGCGAGCAATTGACGTGGTGCATTGATCCGGGCGGGCGCAACTGCCTGGCTGGCTTGTCTATTCAACTCAGTCGCCTGCTACAGGCGGAGCCGCCTGTTTTCGCGCGGAACAGTTTCACACGCTCTGCGTTTGAAAAGTACAGGTCCAGCAATGGATCAGTCCTTTTGCGCTAGGTGCATCATGTTCACTTCCGTCACCGAACCCGCGATCGACACTAAAATCACGCGCCGCCGCTCTCCGGACGGCAAACCGCGCGTTGCTGATTCCTATGTCGGCCATCGCCTGCTGCAGCGGCGCAGGCTCCTCAATATGAGCCACGAAAGCGTTGCTGTGGCGCTCGACCCTACTCTTCAGCAGATCCAGAAGTACGAGAAAGGTGCCAACCGCGTCGGTGCCTGTCGTTTGTGGAATCTCGCCCAGGTGCTCGGGTGCGACGTTGCGTTCCTCTTTGAAGGTCTCGATGAAGACAGCGATCGGCCGGGACCGCTTGTAACATCCGCTCCGCGCCCAGCCGGCAGAGCCCACGGCAGCGAAGAGCTCGATGAGGGTGCGGCAATAGATTCGCTCATGATCCGCCGCGAGACCTGGGAGCTGGTGCGCGCTTATTACCTGATCACCGACGGGCGCGTTCGCCGGCGACTGCGCAATCTCGCGTGCTCGCTTGCAAACAAAGAAGAAATGATGGCGACGAATTGATCTGCCGACCTTGCAACATTTCAATGTGAATGGTGCAAAGCGGCCAACGTGCTATTCCCGCGACCGTTCGCGTCATGCGCGCCTTTTACTCGGATCGGTCGAAGCAAAGCGTCTAGTTGCGCTCTATAGGGCGCGCTTTTCGCATCCCGAGCGCTTCGGCTGGATGTCGCGCAGCGGGCGCAATTCAGAACCATCGGTCGCTGGTATGCGTTCAGGTTGGTGACGGCAGGCAATCGCCGGTGAGTTGGGCTGTTTTTCAGGAGACTTATAATGGCGAACCCGGGTGATACCTTGAAGCGCGGCTTTGCGAGTATGGATCCATCGAAGCAACGGGAGATCGCGAGCAAGGGCGGCCAAGCAAGCGGCGGCAATTTCAAGAACGATCCAGCCCGGGCGGCTGTGGCCGGTGCCAAAGGCGGCCAAGTGAGCGGTGGGAATTTCAAGCACAACCCTGAACGGGCGGCACAGGCCGGTTCAGCCGGTGGTCAGGCTCGCGGCCAGCAACAGCAGCAAGAGGCGAGCGTGCGCCAACAGCAAGCTGGCGCGCAGCCCATGAGCCGCTCCGATCAGGGCGCTTAGATACGACTCCGGGGCTCGCCCTCCGGCGGGCCCCAACACGCTAGACATCGACGTCCGACTGTCGACCGAAGGCAGCGGTATGGTCTCTCGCGATGCGGCGCTGGGCCGCCGATGGCCATATTGTTGCGACTCGCTATCTCAGGCTCGCGCTGATTGGCTGCCCGCTCCGACAGGACAGAGGGTTTGGGGACCGGGGCCGGGAAACACCCATGCAGACCTATATGTGTATCCTGTTCGATGGCGCGAACCATGTGCGCTCGATCGAAAAAATCCTCGCCGCGGAAGACCAGTCCGCCAAGGCCGAGGCCATACGCCTAAGCAGTACTGCCAGGCAGAAAACAATCGGCTACGAGCTGTGGAAAAATGGTCACAAGATCGCCAGCTATTTTCGCCCGCTCACGATTAGCGGATTGACTCATTAGCCTTCAGCTGCGGGCTTTCCTCAAAAGGCTACGTCAGGACTACCGCTTAATCTTGTCAGCCATAGCTGACGGAGCGCACAGTCTTGGTCATCGCTTTACGGACAGGGGAGGGATGCATGCGCAATGTTTTGGCGGCAGTCGGTCTTGCAACCGTACTGTTTCACGGGGGCGCGGCGATGGCAGATCTTGAAGTCAAACGCTGGAATCCGCCTGGCTTCAGTCAGCCTGCCGGTTATGTGCAGGTCGTCACGATTACGGGTGAGCACAAACAGGTGCTGCTCGGCGGAAAAGCCGGCCTGACAGCGGATGGCAAAATGCCGCCGACTCTCGGCGAGCAGGCAAAGCTCACGTTCGAGAATATCAAGCGTGCGCTGGAGGCCGAAGGCGGCGACATGAAGGACGTGGTCGAACTCCAGATCTTCATTGTCGATCTGCAGAAGATCGATCCAAACCCCGCCTATCAAGCCGTACGCGATGCATTTCCACCCGGCTTCAAGCCGGTATCCATGGTCATCGGCGTTTCAGCGCTCGCGATTCCCGGGCTGATGATGGAAGTGAATGTCCGCGCCGCGGTGCCGCTCAAGAAGAAGTAGCGCGACCGAGGCACATCCGGCGCCTAGATCCGATCACTGGCGTACGCTAGTCGCCTTTGACTGCGCCACTTCGCTCGCGGTTGATCAGCTCGCCCGCGACAGCATGAAGTCGGTGCAGGAAGTGGCGGACGAAGCGTTCGTCGATCTGTTGCGGAAACACAATCGGCCGACCGATCTGAAGGACGCCTTGCGCCGGGGCGCGGGGCTCACGCCGGCGAACGACAGAAACCCCGGCGAAGCCAGGCCCGGCGCACACATAGAAAGATCTGAAGAATTCCGGAGAGTCTTGGGGTGCCGGGCGAGCGCCTAGTACACCAACTCGCTGTCTTCCTTGCCTTCGGAGATCGTGATCTGGCCGGAGTTCGAGAGTTCTTTGGTGAGGGCGACGATGATGTTCTGCGCTTCTTCGACGTCTTTCAGGCGCACCGGACCCAAGCCGTCCATGTCGTCCTT
>CANJPQ010000072.1 GCA_947476275.1 Fidelibacterota bacterium | reverse complement strand
TCGAGCGGGATGCGGTGGATGCCCACGTCGATCACGGTCGCGCCGGGTTTGACCCAGTCGCCGCGCACCATTTCGCGCTGACCGGCGGCGACCACCAGGATATCGGCGGTGCGGCACAGGGCCGGAAGATCCTTGGTTTTCGAGTGCGCGATGGTGACCGTGCAGTTTGCGTTCAGCAGCATGGCGGCAATCGGCTTGCCGACGAGATTGGAACGGCCGATCACCACGGCATTCTTGCCGGCGAGATCGTGCACGTTGGCCTTGATCATCATCATCGCGCCGAGCGGCGTGCAGGGGACAAGACCCTCGCCGCCGGTGACCAGGCGCCCGGCGCTTTCCGGGTGCAGGCCGTCGACGTCCTTCAGCACCGCCGTGGCGGTTTGCACGGCATAAGAGTCGATGTGCTTGGGCATCGGCATCTGGACCAGGATGCCGTTGATGGCGCGATCGTTGTTCAACCGATCGACCAGCGAGAGCAGTTCGGCCTGGGTGGTGCCGGCGGGCAGATCGTGCTGCACCGACATCATGCCGAGTTCGTGGGCGGTCTTCTGCTTGCTAGCGACATAAACTTGGCTGGCGGGGTCCTCGCCCACCAGGACGGTTGCCAAACCGGGCGTGAGGCCGTGCTTCGCCTTGAGGTCCGCGACCGCGCTTGCCACGGCCGCCTTGAGGCTGGCGGAAGCGGTTTTGCCGTCGATCAGGCGTGCGGTCATGAAGGCATCCATCTCTGCGCGATGTTGGAAAGGGCGAGCGGGTCGCCCGCGATGCGCAGGAGTTTACTGCGATCGGTCGCACCCGCAATCACCGACACGGCACCCTTCGGCACGCGGAACGCCTCTGCCACCAGCGCGGCGATGGCCTCGTTGGCTTTGCCTTTGTCGGCGGGCGCCGTGACGGCGACCTTGAGCGCGTGGCCGTCGGCGGTGGGCATGGGGCCCACAATGGCGTTACGGGAGGCTTTGGGTGCGGCTTTCACGGCAAGAACGCCGCCGCTTGCATCCGGTGTGAAGAGCGCGCGGACCCCGCGGCTCACAGCATCAGCCCTTCATGAGCTCGAAGATCGCCATGGCGAGGAAGCGCTGGATGAGCAGGATGATCAGGAACAGCACAATCGGCGATAGATCCAAGGCCCCGAACATCGGCAGGCGGCGGCGGATCGGCCGCAACACCGGATCGATCAGCTGGTTGAGCGTCGAGCCGATCATGCGCACCAATTCATTGCGCGTGTTGATGACATTGAACTGCACCAGCCAGGTCATCACGATCCAGATGATGACCGCCCACCAGTAAAGTTGGAGGGCAACCTGCAGGACTTCGAGAATTGGAACCAGGATTCGCATGGGAATGGGCAGTCGGTCTTTGCCAGCCTGAAGGGTGGGCGCTAACCTAATCAGGCGTTTGGGCTGGCGCAAGCGCCGGGGACACAGGGGACCGCACACATGAACGACACATCACCGTCATCTGAACCGTCATCTGAACCAGCGTCGGGCGCAACCGGCATGCCCTGGCGCCAGATCCTGGCGTGGAGCGCGCTCCCGCTCGCGCTTGTGATCTGGTCGGGCACCATGATCCTGAAGGACCGCAGCGCCGCCCCCACGGTGCCCACCGAGCTTGTGAAGAGCGGCGTTCTGCACGGCACCGAGGGCATGGACTTCGGTCCCGACGGGATGATGTACGCGGCCTCCATGAGCGCGTTCTCGATCGTGAAGATCGACCCCAAGACCGGCGCGGTCACCACCGTGGTCGGTCCACCGGAGATGGAAGCGGAAGCCGATGATGTGGCCGTCGGCCCCGCGGGCACGCCGGTGGCCGGCGTCGTGGTGTGGACGTCGCCGCCGCGCGGCCAGATCGGCATTCTGCGGCCGGGCGGCAAGCCCGAGATCCTGGTGAAGGATGTACCGGGGATCAACCCGATCGCCTTCAACAAGGAGGGCCGGCTGTTCGCCGCGCAAAGCGGCCAGAACGACAACGCCCTGTGGGAGATCGACCCCAGCGGTGCGAAACCGCCGCGCCTGATCGTCAAGGGCGAGACGCGCCTGAACGGTTTCGACTTCGGCCCCGACGGCAAACTGTATGCGCCGTGGCAGACCACCGACAAACTGGTGCAGATCGATGTCGACAGCGGCCAGATCACGGTGATCGGCACGGGCGCCGGCACGCCGTCGGCCGTGAGCGTAGACGCGAACGGCGTGGTGTACAGCGCGGGCAACGACACCCTGTGGGCGACGGCGCCGGGTGCGGCCCCCAAGCAGCTCGCCGAGATTCAAGGACCGTTCGACAACCTCGAGGTCGGGCCCGATGGGTTGATCTACGCAAGCATCGTTGCCGACAGCAAGTTCATCGTGTTCGATCCGGCGACGCAGAAATTCCGCGACCTCGTGCCCGGCACGATGCTGGCGCCGCTGGCCATGCAGATGGGCAAGAAGGACGGCAAGGATATGCTGTTCGTGGCGGACCCGTTCGGCTATCGCTTCGCGGACCCGGCCACAGGCGCTGTGACGCGCGGACCGTGGCGGCGCAATCGCGATTCCGCCATCGCCATCGGTGCGAACGAAAAGTTCACCGTCGTACTGGGCGGCGGTGGCGTGGCAAAGAAGATCGACCGCGCAACCGATGAAGTTGTCGCCGAACTGCCCGCCGTGAAGGGCGCGCGCAATATGGTCTTCACGCCCAAGGAAGAGATCGTGCTGGCGGATACCGCCGGCGGACGCTTGGTGCGGGTGGACGCCGACGGCGAACATGTGATCGCCGAGGGCTTGAAGAAGCCTTATGGCCTTGCGGTCGACGGCGACGCCTATCTCGTCGCCGAGATGGACGGCGGCACAATCGCGCGCATCGACAGCGCGGGCACACGGACCGAAATCGCCAAGAGCTTACAGAGCCCCGGCGCGATCGTGCGCCTTGCAGATGGGTCGATCGCGGTCATCGAAGGGACGACCACGGTCAGCGTGGTCGATCCCAAGACCGGGGCGAAGCGCACGCGCGCCACAGGCTTGAAGCTCGATACCGACCTTATCCGCGTGCCGGCCATGACATACGCCGGGATTGCTGCCAGTGCAGACGGCACGCTCTATGTGAGCGCACCGCATGAGAACAAGATCCTGAAACTCGCGCCGTAAGGCCCATTTCGTAGATGAACACCAACCGGCGTTACGCCGTCGCGGCGGGAATCGCGGTCGCGCTGATCTGCGGCATCTCCATCGTCGTGTTCTCGCTCATCCGCCAGAGCGAGTATGACGTGACGGTGCTGGTGCCGCCGGGGCCGTTCCACGGCATCCACGGCAGCACATTCGCGCCCGACGGCAGCTTGTACGCCGGCGACATCATGGGGATGTCGGTGCATCGCATCGACGTCGCCACGGGTGCTGCGCGCGTGATCGTCGGCCCGCCGGAGGGCATGGCGGACGATGTGGCGATTGCGCCCGTCGGCTCGCCCCACGCCGGCACGCTTGTCTGGAGTGGGGTTGGCGTTGGCCGGCTGTATGCGCGCGCGCCGAAGGGCGAGACGCGGTTGATCGCCGGCGATGTGCCGGGCGTGAACGCCGTGGTGTTCGCGCCGGATGGGCGCTTGTTCGTTGCGCAGATGGGCGCGCGTAACAACATCCTGTGGGAGTTCGACCTCACCGACGCCAAAGCCGGCGGCCGGCCGCCGCAGAAGCTGTGGGATGAGACCGGCGGCTTGAACAGCTTTGTCGTGCGCGACAACGCCATCATCGGCCCGCAGGGCGACACCGGCGCGATCATCCGCTTCGATCTCGCCACCCACGACGTGAAGACGATTGCGACCGGCTTGACGTGGCCCACGGCCGTAAAGGCCGACGCCAACGGGCAGCTCTACGCCGTGGATTTGGAAGCCGGCACGGTGCATCGCATCGATGTAGAGAAAGGCACCACCCCGGTGATCGCGACGTTGGAGCCGGGCCTCGACAACTTTAGCGTCGGCGCCAACGGCAAGCTCTATGTCTCCAGCATCACCCGCAATGGCATCTTCGAGATCGACCCGACAACGGGGACAGAACGCACGATCGTGCGCGGACAGCTCACCGCGCCGGGTGGCGTGGCTATTGCCGGCAGTGGCGAGACTGCGCGCATTTATGTCGCCGATATGTACACCTTGCGCGCGGTGCATCCGCGCACCGGCGCAGTTGAGACGGTGATCCCCATGAGCCGCGAGGGGATCTATCCCGGCGCCGTCAGCGCCCATGCCGGGCCGAACGGCGATCACTTGATCCTAACGAGTTGGTTCGTCGGACGGCTGGAGGTGCGCGATCGCCTCAGCGGCAACCTGGTGCGCATGGAGAAAGATCTCGCCGCGCCGCGCGATGCCCTGGAACTCGACGACGGATCGCTGCTGGTGGCCGAGACCGGCGCGCATCGTCTCTTGCACATTCACGCCGATGGATCGCGCAGCGCTTTGCCGGCGGCATTCGCCGATCCGGTTGGCCTCGCCCGCGCCGGCGAGGCCGTGTTCGTGACGGATGCGTGGTCCGGCACGCTGTCGCGCGTCGATCTCCGCTCGGGTCAAGCGAGCTTGGTGGCTAACGGATTCGGCCGGCCCGAGGGCGTGGCGGTGCGGCCCGACGGTAAAGTTCTGGTCGTGGACAGCCTGAAACAGACGGTGGTGGCGGTCGATCCGGCCACGGGCAAGCAAAGCGGGATGGCCACGGTCGTGCCGGTCGGTCTGGAAGGGCCGCCCCCGCAAAACCCAGCCTGGATCCACAACGGTGTGGCGGTGGCGGGCGACGGCATGGTGTACCTGTCATCGGATACGCGCGCCGCGCTGTATGCCTTCACCCCCCGGCGCTAGGGCCGGCAAAATTAGGGTCCAGACTCATAAAATCCACCAAACGATTGCTGCGACGAGGTGGATGGATGCAAGGAAGTTTCGCGCCAGCTTATCGTAGCGGGTGGCAATGCGCCGGAAGTCTTTGAGCCTGCAAAAAGCATTCTCGATGCGGTGCCGCT
>CANJPQ010000071.1 GCA_947476275.1 Fidelibacterota bacterium | reverse complement strand
CTTTACCGGCGTTTCCGCGCCGAGGGTCACGAACTGCAGCATGTTTCGGGTCATCGCCGGCACTCCACCGAAGGAATCCGCACCGTACGGCGGGATCAATCCTGCTGGCCACCGCAATGCGGGGCTTAGGTCAGAGAGGCTGACCTATTGTTTTCGGTTCTGAAACACAAGATGGAATTGTCGATGTCTGACCTCGGAAATGTCGGTTATATAGTTCACATGTGTTTACTATATGGTCGCGTGTTTGCCACTATTGGGCGTGGGCCTCTAATGTTATCATAGAGTTAGATGTTTCCTCCGTGTGGGCGGGGCGGGTGGCTTTTACAAACTGGATCGTGCTTGCAGTGCTGCAGGCCTTGGCCGAAGTGCTCCCGATTGGGGCTTGGGCGCATTTCTCCTGGCTAAACTTGTGGATCGGACTGCCCGTCGGGGGCCCCATGACCGGCGACACCCCCGGGCTCGCCATGGGAGTCCGCTTAGGCTTGCTCCTGGGCACCGCCGCTTATTTCTGGCGCGACATCGGCGAGATGATCGAGGGGCTCGTCAGGTTCGCCAAAGGCAAGTCCCACCCGGGCATGCGACTCGTCTCCCAGCTGATCGTCGCCGCCCTGCCAAGCATCGGCGTCGCTGTGGCTCTCGACCGATTCGGGGGAACGGACTGGCAGTCACCGGCGCTCACCGCCTGGTGCATGATCGTGATCGGTTTCCTGATGCTGTTCTTCGACAGCGCCTGCATGACCGTGAAACGCATCGAACACGCCGGCTACCTCGACGCGTTCTTGCTTGGGTGCATGCAGGCGGCGGCGTTCGTGCCGGGCGTGGGCCGCATCGCTGCATCCATCGCGATGGCGCGGCTCTTGGGGTACGAGCGGCCCGACGCGGCGCGCTTCGCTTTCTTAATTTGGATGCCGGTGCTCGTCGGCAGTTGCGCATGGCACGCGCCGGCCCTGCTGATGATAAAACCGTTCCCGACCCTGCAAATGATTCTGGGCTTCGTGCCGGCGTTCCTGGCAACACTGACGCTGATTGCGATCCTGATGACGTGGCTGCGCCGGCGCTCGTTCGCGCCATTCGCGATCTACCGCATGCTGATCGGGTTGAATCTGCTGATCGTGGTCTACGACCTGATCTAGCGTAATTAGGAATTTCATGCGCCTGCCCACCCTCACCTGTGCTGCCGTGCTGGCGGTTGCAGCGATTCTTCAATCCTGCGACAAGCCCGCGCCGAAGGTGGAGGTCACCGCGCTTGTGCCCGGCTCGGTCATGCACGGCGTGCAGGGACTGGCGTTCGACGCAAATGGTGCTTTGTACGGCGCGAGCTTCTTCGGCCAGTCGATCTACAAAATCGATCCGGCCTCCGGTCGCGTTGACGTCGCGTTCGGCACGCCGGAAGGCGAGGGCGACGATGTCGCCATCGGCCCGGAGGGCACGCCGGCGGCGGGGATCATCGCCTGGACCGCCGTCAGCAGCGTTCACAGCCTCAGGCCCGACGGCACACATCAGGTGCTCGTGGCCAACGCGCCGCGCGCCAATCCGATCGCCTTCTCCAAGGACGGCCGCTTGTTCTTCTCGCAGTCGGGCACGCCCGACAATGAGTTGTGGGAAATCGATCCGCTCGGCGCGAAGCCCGCACGCCTTGTCAGCAAAGGCCAGGGGCGGTTGAACGGCTTCGATTTCGGACCCGACGGGCGGCTCTACGCGCCGCTGTTCGGGACGGATCAACTCGTCGCGATCGACATCACCACCGGCGTTCACACGGTTGTGGCCAAAGGCGTCGGCTCGCCGTCGGCCGTGAAGGTCGATGCCAAGGGCAACCTGATCGCGGTCGACTACAAGCTGGGTGACGTGTGGCACGTCAATCCCGCCACCGGAGAAACCCGCAAGCTCGTGAACCGGCCGGCGGTGATCGACAATCTAGCCATCGCGGGTGATGGCACCATCTATCTGGCCTCCACGGCGGACAGCAAGATTTATGCGCTCAATCCCGACACGCTTGACGTGCGCGAGGTCACCAAAGGTCCGTTCAACACGCCGATGGGCGCGACCTCCATCACGGACAACGGCAAACCGAAGCTGCTGATCGCGGGCCCGCAGTCGTACTTCTTCTACGATCTCACCACCGGCCAGTCTGTCCGCCCGCTCTACGAGGATGGGCGCGCCGGGTCGCAAGCGGTGGCCGCGGACGATTCGTTTATCTACACCGTCGCCACGGGGCGTTTGCGCAAGATCGATCGCGCGACCTACGCGGTCGCGTTGGAGAGCAACGCGGTAAAAACGCCTGCGGCCGTGGCGGTTGCCGCCAACGGCGATGTCTTCGTCACCGACGTCAGCACGGGACAGATCCTGAAATGGACCGAGGCCGGTGTGGCGCCCGTCGCGGAGGGTCTTGCGAAGCCGACCGCGCTCATCATCGAGACGCCGACCACGGCGCTTGTGGCGGAGACGGAGGCCGGGCAGGTGACGCGCGTCGACGTGACGTCCGGCGCGCGCACCGTCGTTCTCAAAGGTCTCGACCATCCGCAAGGTCTTGCGCTGCTGAAGGATGGACGGATCGCCGTGGCTGAAACAGCGAAGGGAGTCGTGGCGGCCTTCGATGCAAAGAGCGGTGCGCGTACCGAGCTTGCGAAAGGCTTGCCCCTGTCCGCGGCAGGCTTGCGCGTTCCGATCACCGTGCCCACCGGAATGACCACCGGCCCCGACGGCACGCTCTACGTCGTCGGCACCGCCGACAACAGCCTGTGGAAGATCAGCTTCGCGGCGAAATAGGCGCGCTCACGCTTTATCGAGGTAGGGCGCAACAACGTCGCGCGTTTCCTTGCTCGCGACGACTGGCACGATCTCAAACGTCGTGCCGGACCCGCGCCACGCCAAAACCCACTCCTGTATCAGGCGCAGGTCGTCGGTCTCCATCAGTTGGAAGCACCGGCCGAAATTCGGTTCGACCCAGCTGTCGATGTACGTCAGCCCATCGGGCAACGCGCGACCGCCATCGCGCACTTTCCGGTAGATCGGAAGCATGTCGTTGTCTTTGAAGGTCTCGATCACCATGAAAAGCATCGCGACTTTCCTTGGTGGGTTCGGGTCAGCCTACTGGCCGTTGCGCGGCGAGAGGCGCATGCGCTTGGTCTGTTGCACCGGGCGGAAGCGCTTGAGGTAGCTGCCGACGATGCCTTCGACGGCGCTCGGCGTGATACCGAAGTCCTCGAGGCCCGGCTTACCGCCGTGCGCGACATTGCCGTGTTTCAGCAGCTTCACCTGGTCCGGCGTCAGCAACGGCGTCGGCAGGTATTGCAGGAAGAACGCCTGAACCTGCGCGACGATATAGGGCACGCCGATGATCCACCGGCGACGCATGGTCTCGTGGTTCACGATCTGCAGGATCTCGCGCATGTCGTAAACGCGCGGACCGACGAGTTCATAGGTATCGCCGCAGTGGCCCGACACCGTGACGGACTGCAGCACCGCTTCCGCCACGTCGCCCACGTACACTGGCTGGAATTTCGAACCGCCGCCGCCTTGCACGTGGGGGACGATGTCGGTGAAGAACGGCAGCACCGGGAACAGCTGCGCAAGGCGGCCGAACAGGTTGAAGAAGCCGTCTTCCGGTCCGAACACCACGCTCGGGCGCAGGATGGTCGCGGTCGGGAACGCGTCTTGGACCGCGGCTTCGCCGGCGGCCTTACTGCGCGCATAGACGGAGGGTGAGTCGGCATCGCAGCCCAGGGCGGAAATGTGGACGAGATGGCCGGCCCCCGCCGCAGCGGCGGCCTTAGCAATGCGGCGTGCGCCGTCCACGTGAATCGCGTCAAAGGTGCGTGCGCCGCGCTGGTAGAGGATGCCGACGCAATTGATGACCGCGTCCGCGCCCTGCACGGCTGCGGCCACGGAGGCGTCGTCGCGGATCGAAGTGGGCGTCAGGGAGATCTGGCCCAGGTCCCCGGCCGGCTTCAGGAAAGCCGCTGCGCGGGTATCGCGCACGGCAATGCGCACCCGCCAGCCGGCGGCAGCAAACTTGCGCACCACATGGCGGCCGATGAAGCCCGATCCGCCGAAAATCGTTACGAGTTTTTCAGTCATGTCCGCGCCTTAGGTCCCAAACCGCGCCACCCTTCAAGTCGCATACAATACTCCCGGAGGCAACGCCGCGGGAGGGACCGGCCCATTCCGGCCAAGGCCCGCAATTCATTGACAAACCCCAAGGCTACCCTGTATCCGTCTCGCCCTATTCACGGGACCCGGCCCACCAGCCCCCGTGTACGCCCAGGTGGTGGAATTGGTAGACGCGCTGGCTTCAGGTGCCAGTGTCCGCAAGGACGTGGAGGTTCGAGTCCTCTCCTGGGCACCACTACTATCTACTTGAAATTGTGCAATATTATACACAATTGTTCGGTCGTAATTGACCGCTAGGTACCGCATAGGTACCAACCGCACATCACAAGGCGATCCGCAGCGACCTTGCGGGAGGTAGAAACAGCGCCCAATTTTGGTCCCATGTGCGGCTGCCCCCCGCCTCGAAAACGACTACATGGAAGTGACGAACGGGTTCTGCGTGCGACCTGAAGCGCTTCAACTTTCCCCCTGCGTTGAAACGGCTTGCCTTGGCCCGTCGCATTTGATGATGGCGCTCACGGCGGGCCTCGAGGACCAGGAGATCGGCGTAGGCAAGCACGCGTTTCTGCATGCGTGCTTTTCATTGGCGAGCTTACGTTGGGGCGACAAGTAGGTCGCTTCAAATTGAATTGTGAAATGTCCTGGCGCAGGAGCTGCTCGTCATCCTGAGCACCATCACGACCCTCAGTTCTTGAACTCTTGCGCCAGACACCTCTTTGTGTGTTTCGGCATGGAATAAGGACCCCGTTTAAGGGGTGATCGGCATTCAAAAGGGCCCCCCTTAGACGCAGGGGTTCAGACTGCCCTCCGATGAACTCGGAGGACATGTGGGGATGTTGGTCGTGGAGACGATTGCCAAGATTCGT
>CANJPQ010000070.1 GCA_947476275.1 Fidelibacterota bacterium | reverse complement strand
TGGCCAAACCGGGCCACACCAGTCTCGCCACAGGTACGGCCCATTGGTAAATAACATTTTAAGCGTTCTTTTTCTCTTCAGGCGTTAAAACTCTCTCGCAATGATCAAAACACTCGGAATCGGCTGGCATCTTGGCGTTCCCAGCGGGTGGGGCACCTATGGGACCAACCTGTCCCTGCAACTGGCGCAGAAGGGGATCGAGCCCGCCCTGCTGTTCACGAGCAAGCGGCCGGCCCTGACCAAGGAGCAGGCGGACGTCCTGTTGCCGTACCTGGAGCGCTACCGCTCGACCTACGGCCCCGAGGTGCAGGAAGGGGCCGGAATCTTCGACTTTCCGATCCTCCATGCCCTCAGCGACATGCTCGATCACTTTCCCGACTATACGCGGATCAAGGGCAAGCCCGAGTTCGGCGTGGTGTTCTTTGAATCTGCCGTGATCCCAAAGGCCAACCTCGACCACGCCGAGCGCTTTGCCCTGATTATCACCGGTTCGTCCTGGAATTCGGAGATCTTGCGCCGTCATGGCTTCGATCGGGTGGCCTATTGCCCGCAAGGGATCGATCCCAGCCTTTTCTACCCGGGTCCGCGGACCGGTTACTTCCGCGACCGCTTCGCCATCTTCACCGGCGGCAAGCTCGAATACCGCAAGGGTCAGGACCTGGTCGTCGCCGCTTTCAAGCGTTTCTACGAACGTCATCCCGACGCGCTTCTGGTGACCGCGTGGCACAGCCCGTGGCCGGGCTTGGCGGCGGAGGGCTTGAGCAAATCGCCCTACACGACATCTGCCCCCGGGCTAACGCCCGACGGCCAACTCGACGTCAAGACCTGGCTGCGCGCGAACGGCATTCCGGACGAGGCGCACTTCGATCCGGGCATGCTCGCCAACGCCGCGACCGGCCCGATGCTGCGCGAACTCGACCTTGCCGTGTTCCCCAACCGATGTGAGGGCGGCACGAATCTCGTCGCGATGGAATGTATGGCGTGCGGCGTTCCGGTTGTGCTCTCGCGCAACACCGGCCATCTGGATCTCATCGAGGACGGCAACTGCTATCCGCTCGAGCTCCAGATCCCCATGGGGGCGGTGACCAACCGCCCCGATCTCGACGGTTGGGGCGAGTCCTCCATCGACGAATTGGTGATGCAGATGGAGAAGGCCTACGACGACCGCGCGGATGCACGCACGCGCGGCGCCGCGGGCGCTGCCTTCATGAAGTCGTGGGATTGGTCGACCCAGGTCGACCGCTTGATCGCGACGATCACGCCGCTTTGCTAGCGCGCGATCAGGAAACGTGGTCTTCCGGTTTTACGTCCGATCGCGCGCCAACTATTTAGCGCAGTAATTTCGCCACGCCACGCGCAGTGCCGCAGTGAAGTCGCGCGCGAAAGCAGCCCCATCGCAAACCGGTGATGCCGCGATCTTTGTCCGCAATTCCGTACGCATCCGGCTCAACGCCGCGATATCGCCGGCCCATTCGATCGCCATCTTTTCCGCCGCCGCGCGATCCTGCGCGACCCATACGCCAAAGCCGGCATTGACCAGATAGGTTGCCGCATGACGTCCCGCGAACGTGGCGCCGGGGGCGGTGATCACGGGGCAACCCATCCAAAGCGCCTCGCAGGTCGTCAGCCCGCCGCTGTAGGGGAACGGATCGAGCGCGATGTCGATCGTGTTGTAGGCGGCGAGGAATTCCGCCGGTGGCGCCGCGCCCGAGATGTCGAGCCGGTCCGGTGCGATATCCTGGGCGGCGAACAGCGCGCGAAGGCGGGTTTGCACGCCAGCGTCGTCGAGCCCGCGGAACTTCAACACCAGTCGGCTGCCGGGCACGTTTTTCATGATGTAGGCGAAGGACGCGATCACCGCGTCATTGAGCTTTGCCGGATTGTTCAGGCAGCCAAAGGTGACGTACCCGTTGCCCAGCGCCGGCAGCGGCCCAACGGCCGGCGCCGCGGCGGGTGGATCGAAGCAGGCATAGCACCCGGGCAGGCGCAGGATGCGCTCCACATAGTTCGCTTCCGTGCCCGCGGGCGCTTCGACCGGATCGGCGAGGATGTAGTCTATCGCGGGCAAGCCGGTCGTACCGACGTATCCGAACCAACTCACCTGCACCGGCGCGGGCTTGCGCGCGAAAACCCGCAAGCGGTGTCCCGCGGTGTGGCCGGACAGATCGATCAGGATATCGACTTCCGCTGCGGTAATCGCCGACGACAGCCGGTCGTCGTCCCAGCCATCGACGCGGCGCCAGTCCGTTACCGCCCTGATCCGCTTGCTGATGTCGTCCTCGCGGCCCTGGGCGCGCGTGCTGAACACAACCGGGCGCACAGTGGCGCGATCCAGGCGCTCGAACATCCGTACCGACATGATCCCGACGGGATGGCGCCCGAGGTCGGGCGATACAAACCCCACCACCAGCGGCCGTTCCGGATCGCGGGAATTCGCATGTGTCGTGCGCGGCGGGATCGCAGCGGTGTGCAGCGTGTGCCAGTCGCGGTGTGCCGCATCCATATGCGCTTCGCCGATGCTCGGCATGTACTGGAGCGCGCTCAGCCAGTTGCTCGCCGCGGCCATGTTGTTCGGATCGGCTTTCACGGCCGCCTCGAAAGCGCGCGTTGCCTCCAGCGGGCGGCCCTGGTCGCTGAGCACATTGCCCAGCGCGTTGTGCGCTTTGGCGTATGTCTCGCGCCGGCGCAGCACCTCGCGCAGCTCCGCCTCGGCATCTGACAGGCTGCCGAGATCGCGATAGCAGTTGGCGAGGTTGTAGCGCGCCTCGACGAAGTCGGGATCCTGGACGGCGGCGGTCGCGAACGCCGCCATCGCGCCCTCGATCTCATCCATGTCCCTCAGCACGATGCCGCGATTTGAGTGTGCCGCCGGCGCCTGGGGTTGCAATGTGATGGCGACGTCGTAGGCGCGCAGCGCGCCGGGAAGGTCTTGCACGGCGGCGAGCGCGTTGCCGAGGTTGAACTGGATCGCCGGCGACTGCGGCGCAAGCCTGGCCGCGCGCCACAAGACATCCGCAGCCTGTTCGTTCTTGCCCTGCGCCTGCAACACGGTGCCGAGATTGCTGAGCGCATCGACGAACTGCGGGTCGATCGCAATCGCGCGCTCGATCAGATGCTCCGCGCCTTCATTGTCGCCGACCTGGTGCGCCAGGACGCCGAGCAGATGCAGCGCTTCGATGTTCCGCGGATCGAGCACGATCGCTTGCTGGTAGGCTTCCGCGGCCGTGGCAAGATCGCCCTTGCCGTGGGCCGCTTTGGCTTGAGCGGTGAGGGTTGCGCTGTCGCTCATAGGCTGAACGGCGTCGCACTTGCCTTGATATGGTGCACGGCAACTTCCTGAAAACGGTCGTAAAATGCGGCAAGGGCTTCGACGGCGCCGGCTTGCGCCGGGTCCGCGCGGGTGCCGCGTTCGAACACATCGGCGTAGACATGGCCCAGGATGTCGAGCAGCAGATCGAACTGGCGCGCCTCCGGTGCCGGTCCGCGGCCGCGCGACGCCTTGCTGGCCTCCAGCACCGACGCGATGAGCGCGTGAAAGAAGAAATAGATGGTGTCGTCCCAGCGGGTGTCATGGGCGACATGCAGCGCCACCGGCGACAGCAGCGCTTTCAGCGGCCGGCCTCGGAGCAGCGCCATCAGCGGTAGCCAGTAGTCCCAGAACGGCATGCCAAGGCAGAACGGACCGTCGGCGAAATCATCCAGCACATCGCCTGACATCAGGAAGTAGTCGTAGCCGACGGCGTAGGTCTCCTGGCCGGACGGCGTAAACCGCGCGATCGCGTCGGCATCCGCGACGTCGACGCGTGCGCCGACGATCACGCTGCCCTGCGCGCTCCGCTGCAGATCGCGCGATTGCGCGGGGGTCAGCCGCAGATGGATATCGTCGTTGATGATCCCGACCGTGCACGCAGCCGGCGACGCGCCGGAGTCGGCACAGGCGCGGCGCAGGGCCTGCATCAGGTCGCGGATATAGGGCACAGGCTTGCCGGCGACCTTCTCGCCGGTGGCCGCGGCGGCGATGACCGTCACGTCGGGATGATCGCGCATGAGCGCGGGGGCTTCGGCGGGCGCGTTGACCGACACCACGGCAAATCCCGCGTCGCGCCATGAGGCGATGGCGGCGCGCTGACGCGCAAGGTCGCGTCCGGGGGCAAGGCTGGTGGCGAGAAAAGCGGGCATGGTGCGATCAGTCTACCCTGGGGGGCCTTCGCGATGTTGGGTCGCCGTCAGCACCACGGGACGAAATTGCGTCCGGACCATTTTCGGGAAACCGGCTTCCGTTCGCAGGCGGTCGGAAAGGTCGAAATAGGTCTCCATCGGCGCGAGGCCGCAGAAATGGCACAGCACGCCTGACCACAGCTGCGGGGTTCCACCCGGCGGCTGCTTCACGAGGCGTAGGTCGCCAGTATCGAGATCCATCGCCGCTTCGATCACGTTGGGAGTCGTCACCTGCAAACGCGCGGTGATCGGCGGCTCGGCGGGTGGAATGCCCAGACTCGCCAGTGCGACGGCGAAATAGGGCTCGTCGGCGTATTCGCCGGCATGTTTGTAGGTGTAGCTCACGCGATCGCGGTCCGGCCCGGCATGCAGCGCCTTCACCTTGTCGAACACCGCTTGCGCCATTTCGCCGCGCTCGAAATACATCACGCCAGCGTTGAACACGGTGAGGTAGGGCAGGCCGAAGTCGCGGCAGAGGGCGGCGGCATCCTTTTCACCGAGCGAGCAGGCGAACGCGGGCCCGCTGCTTTGCCGATGACCTTCCACCACAAACGGCGCCCCGCGATAGCGATGCCAGAACAATTCGATGCGGGAGCTGAACAGCAGGCAATCCGCATCGACGTACAAAGTGCGGTCATACGGGGTGAGATCGAGAAGGCGGGCCTTATTCATCGCGCCGCGCAGGATCGGATCGGCCGCCGCAGGAATGATTTGATCGAAGAGGGCGGCCTCGGCCGCGGTCGGCTGGAAGGCGCGATCCACGATCACGCTCACGGGCCGGGTGTCACACCGATGCAACGAAAGCGCGAGATTCACAGCCAGGTCGAAATACCGGCGGTCGTCCAGGGCAATGGCGATATAGCCCTCGTCCATAGCGCCCGATTCCCTTTCGACTCGAAACCCAATCGCCCCGGCGGGTGACGCCCAATATTGGCGGCAAATATGATAACTTATTGATAAGACGCAGTTAATTTTCTCTTAACGGAGAAATTGACACCGTGCCCGAACCGCCTGTATAAATTTCGCGCCGGTGTCTCTCCAGAATGGAGTTGGCATAGTGCTGCACCGGCTGGACAGAAACGTCCAAAGAAACGTCCTAGAAAAGGAGCTACTCGATGGCCGACATTACGCTTGGTTCTGCAACACGAACCAACCTTCTCTCCCTTCAGAGCACGCAGACGCTGATTGACCGTACCCAGGGCCGCTTGGCCACGGGTCTTAAAGTCAACAACGCCCTCGACGACGCGCTCGCGTTCTTCAAAGCCCGTAACCTCAACAGCCGCGCCGCCGACTTGGGCGCGATCAAAGACCAGATCTCTGGTGCGATCAGCGTGTTGAAGGCCGCGACACAGGGCCTCGAAGCAATTGAATCCACCCTGAAGCAGCTCAAGGCGCTTGCGCAGTCCGCGATTGCCTCGCCGGAAAGCTCGACCCGCGCGAAGCTGGCCAGCCAGTTCAACGAACTGCGCAGCCAGGTCGACAACCTCGCCGAAGACGCCAGCTTCAACGGCGTGAACCTGCTGAAGAACTCGAACACCAACTTCAAGGCAGGCTC
>CANJPQ010000069.1 GCA_947476275.1 Fidelibacterota bacterium | reverse complement strand
GCGCCATTACAATACGGTGCGTCCGCATTCATCGTTGGGGTATCGGCCGCCGGCACCGGAGGCCATCGTCTGGCCAGCGGCAAATCCGGTGGATCGAGCCCGTGCTCTAAACTAACATTCCAATCGGATCACTCAGCGGGGGCCGGTCACTGCCGAGGCAAAATCGCGATGCTTACACCTCTGCCACTCACGCCATTGGTGATGCAGCATACGAATTGGCCGAGATCGCGCGGGGCGCAAATTCCACCAGCCCATCTGAGGCAATTGCCCATGCAAGAACCGATCTTCGCGATCTCGCGGGGGATGTTCCACCACTGTGGTTATCTATTGCCAGCACGCTCCACGGACGCATGCAGCCGGGCAATGGACTTTAGGTCAGACTTTCAATGGCAAACGTGATTCTCCCCCCGTGTGAGTAACGCGGGGGGTTTAAATTACACCGGCCCCTTCACACGCTCCCCTTGGTCCTCGCGAGCCCTGCCTTCTGAGGCGGGCTTTCCGTCAGGAAAACCCATGCCGAGGCCTAGGGGTGCTGACGTAGCGGGGTCAAGGTAGCCGAAATCACCGAGGAGAGCGGCAAGACGTGGTATTTCGATATGTGGGAGCGCGACAAAGGGGTCTGGCGGATTGAATTTCAGGTGCGCGACGAAACGCTCAAGCTTCGCGACATTCAAACCCCGGACGACGGTTCGACCACCAAGGCGACATCCTCACGACCTCGCGCACGAGCAAACGACCTTGCGCGTCCCGTCCGGAGCCTCAAATCGCTCGCGCTGGCCCCTGCATTCGGTCTGGAAGGCATCCAGCCCGGCCCGCTCGAAAGGTACGTGCGCGGCGCATCTTCTGGCGAACGGGCTGACGGCCTGCTGCAACGATTTTAGCTGTCGGTCTGGCCGGATTGTCCGACGTTCGAGTACTTGGATCGGCTCCCCAACAGAAGCGAGCGGGACCCCGTTGCTGACCTGTTCAAGTTCGCCGACACCTTCAATCCCATGAGTATTGGGACGGCTGACAACTTCGACACAAACCCGCCGTTCCTAAGGCTCGACACAACCGCCCAAGGTCTATTCATCGAATGGTACACAGACTTCATGACCACCCGGCGGGCGCGAGAAGCTGCCGGGGATGATCCTCTTGCCCTGTCGGCCCACTTCGGGAAATACCCCGGCCTGTTGGGTAAGCTGGCGCTGGCGATCCACATCGCCGACTGCCCAACCGAGGGGAACATCAGCGAACGCACCCTTCTCAAGGCGCTGGCATGGTTGGATTGTCTGCCCCCCATGCCCGCCGAATCTACCATGGAGCCAACTCGCCAGATGCCGATGCGGCCCGGCTGCTGCCGGCTCGGATTAAGGCGGGGCGGGTTCAAAATCCCTTCAAAGCCCGCGACGTGTCCCGCTGCAGTTGGTACGGGCTGGGTAGCCCGGAGCATGTGAAGTCCGCGTGTCGGGTGTTGGTGGACTAAGGCCACCTGCGCGAGGCCGGGGGTGGGGGGAGGCCCAGTCAAACGGGCGGCCATCCGATCCAGCCTACCAGACCCGCGTGGTCGAGCGGCTAAACGCAAATCCGGCTTCGTCAGCGCCCGACAGGTGCGCCGAGTGTGGCAGGGCGAATGCGCCGGGAGCGACGTTAGCTCCCTTCGGGGTTGGAGCGCACGTGTGGCTGCACTTAGACTGCTGGAGGGCATGGCAAAATAATCGCCTAGCTGAGGCGGGCGCTGCTTGCCTGCTACCACCCTGATCTGAGGCCGCGCCATGCCTGCATCAAGCACTACCTGGGCACCTGGGAAAACCGGCAATCCCGGCGGTCGGCCTCGCATCATGGGGGCCGTGCGCGACATCGCCAGGAAGTCCACGACGCTGGCGATTGAGACTCTGCGAACCCTTGCCGCCGATCAGGACGCGCCTCACGCCGCCCGTGTCAGCGCCGCAACGGCGCTATTGGATCGCGGCTGGGGCAAGCCAATGCAGGGCCATACGGTGATGGCGGTCGCCGCCCCGAAGAGCATGCGGGAACTGGCCGACGAGGAACTGATGGCGATGATGGAGAAGAGGGTCACACTGCCGCACGGCAGTTGAGGCATATCCCCCATACGCCTTCTTCTCCTCGTGCTGCAATGGGCAATTCACTCAAACCGACCGGTACAAAAAAAGCCGTCAGGTCACTGGGACGTGACGACCCAACCGGCGTTAGTGTGAGAGCTCAGAGAGTCGCCGCTGGAGCTCCCCGCAGTCGACAATCACATCAGGATCACGGTCGCTCGGCACCGCCAACTTGCTGAGTAGCAGCTGATACTTCACGCCGATCATATGGCAGACGTGTTGCACGATATTATCGCCGCGATGTTCACCCATGATGTTGATGAGAGTTGCACCCGGCGGTGCAAAAAACACAGCGAACAGGTTGCTTCCGAAAGGGCCCATGATGATCTCGGCGTCCGCCAGAAGCTTCTGTTGATCTGTCAGGCTGAGGGTTGCAACATCCACACGCGTGAATCCTTCTGCATCAAGCAGCGCGCCAAATTCCGCGGCATTTGCAACAAGCCTCGTCCCCACAGCGCCGCGCTCGAGAAAGTAACGTTTTCCGCGGCACGGCGACATTGTCTCGGGATAAAGTTTCGAGCGTAAGTATCTCATCAGATCAGGATGGACCGGATGAGACGGGGAAGAGCCGATCTTGAAGACGTGAAGCCGTTCGCACGCATAGCGCGTGTCGATCCTTAGTTTCAGTATCCGCTCCTCGTCGAATCCCATCATCTTGATGCCTTCGATCCACTTGGCAGGCAAGTTGTCGGGAACGGCGAGCTTCCAGGACTCGCTACCCTCAACCAGCTCCGAGGCAAGAAGACGCGGAAGAAAATCGACCATGAAATGGCCGAAGTGATTGTAGGGCGCGGAAAGAAAGAATACGTCGCCGTCAATTCGCGCTGTGGCATTCGCCGCGTAGAAAAGTGTGGCGCCAGCTTGAGGGAGAAGCATCTCAGCTTTTATGAGTCGGACCTTGGGTGTCTGCATGGAATCGGCAAATATGAAGTGCGTATCCGCGATCACACGTCCATCTGGCGCGATGACCTGGTCCCATCCTGGAACAATCTGCGCATCGGCAATTTCGCCATATTCCAGAGGCTTCGTGACGTATTCAAAGGATGTCGCATACTTGGATGCCGCGAAGATTTTCACAACGCGGGGGGGGTGCGTGACACAGTAACGAGCATTGTTCTCCGCACACCAATCCTGCAGGAGAACAATCGGAGCGATCTGCATCGGCGTTACGTGGGGCGCTCCGGGAAAAAGTCCTCTCGCCAGAACCTGCTCGTTGTGGGCGTCGCCGGCGCAGATCGCCGATACAAGGGCGTCAACGATAGACTGCACGTCGTTCGGATGGGCGAGCACTACTTGTAGTCGCGCGCGAAGCTGTGCAGCTTGTTCCGCGCGAAACGCTTCAAAGTCCACGGTACTCTCCAATTCAACCCGGCAAAATGGGGCGCTAAGCTCGGCCTACAGCCTCTTCTCTCATAAGCCGTGGACTATGTCAGCGAACGGCAAACACGGGGGCATGGCTAGACATACGCGTCGCTATCGCTGCCGCTTTAGTTCGGCCTTGCCAATTGTCGTCGCCAGATGCTGAGCGATGGCTTTTCCATATCGCACGTTTCCGTGAACGCCATCGTTGATAAATTCTGAGCGAAAGAATCCGCGTGCGTCACCCGCGATCGGCGAACAATCGATAAACTGGACACCTGTTTCGGCGCAAATATCGCGAACGCATTGATTTACCAGGAGCCATACCTTCAGCAAGACTGTCGGCGACGACAGTCGAACTGGCTCTGAGATATCAGGGAAAATTGAATTGAACTTACGCAGCTTTGCATCGTTGGATTCCGCAGGTGGCGGGGAACCCAAAATCCAAATACGACCGGCATACTCCTCTGCCAGAGCGGATAACCCCTGGCGAAATGGCGCGAGGATGGCGATATACATCTCACGTATGAGCGCGACCGGAATAAGCGTGTTGGAGGGATTGACCGGAAGGTCCGGGCGAGCGTCAAGGACAAAATCAATATCATGCGGAAAAATGTACCGCATACCCCCGCTACGGTCCTCGTAATCGAGCGCCGGATCGTAGTCGCTGAGGGAAGTGCCTAGGCTCAGGACGAGATGTTTATGTACAAGCGCGCCCTCGGTCGTTGGGTTCCCCCTCCAGTCGAGACCGGACCAATGCCGCAGGCCGAGCTCGAACATCGGACTCAAACCCGAGCGTCCGTCGGGATAGGTGACGACGCTGTCCATAGCAATGAATCCGGCACCCGCGAAAAAGGACTTTATCATGGCCGTCATGGGACGCGGCATATCCGGGCCCACAAATTCAAAATTTTGGGCCGCGATCCCTTGGGTGTGGCTGTCGCCAAATACAAGAATACTTACGATCTCTTGCGTCATCTCAAGCCTGCTGTTCCGCCGCATTCAGACTTGCGTACTCGTCGCAGACAACCTCGAGCACATTACGCCCGCGCCGCGTGAGGCGCTGTGTCGGCACGCTCGGCGCAGCCGCCTGATTCGGCGGCTCAGCGGCGAAATGGCGGAAGAACATATTCATGACGTGATCGACACCTGCCTCGGTCACGTTCCGCAGATCGTCCGCAAAATATGTACCGCCATTGAAAGCGCCGGTGATGATTTCGTAGGAAGGAAAGTAGGAGCAGTTCCCGAACTCCCGCGCCATGCGATCCGCCGCCACTCGCAGCACCGATTTCGAGTAAGTTGTCGCGGAGAGCACGTGGTTACCCGAATATGTCGCAACGAGTGGAACCGGCGATACCGTGAAAATCACACGACAAGATGGATTGGCGCGCCGCAATTGCTCGAGCGCGGCGCGGAGATCATCGATCACCTCCTCCACCTCGAAATTTCGGAATTCATACTTCTCCGGATCAAATGTGCCCGCGCCACATCCAGGGCACATTGGCAGAACCGCACCATCGGCTCTGCAGACCCAGCTCTCCGTGAGGCCGAGGGTAAAGATGAAAACATCGAGGCTCTCCATCATGCCCCGCACGGCATCCAGGTGCTGTGCGCGGTCGAGTTCTGCTTCCTGTCGCGATTCAAACCCGTGGGGCTGGATCATGGGTCGAAATGGATCACGCCAATAGGCGCCATCTTGCCAGAGCGGCTCAGCGGGCACGAATTCGCCCAACGCCCGCGCGAACAATTGGCGCAGCTGACGAGCAGTGTAGATATTGCCAAAGCGTGCCGAAAATACGCCGTAGTTATACTTCACCGCTAGGTCTTCAGCCATTCGGGGATAACCGGACTCAGCCACAAAATAGGAAAAGCCGCCCGCTTGCAGTCGCTTCGCCAAATGCTGGGCGAAGCAGCTCCCCGCTGTCGCGACTTGATCAGTGCGGGCGATTTTAAACGGCGCGGCGACGATCGGAGCAATGATCTCTGGGGCCACTTCGGCGACGGCTTTCCGCCAATAGGCGTGATCCGGAAGGGTACTATATGGACAACCCACGTGGGACGACGTACTCACGGACCGCTAGCTCCAGGAGGGGATAGAGAAAAGGTATTCTGCGTCAACGCTGGCAAAAGCACAAATGTCCGCGCGGCACTGAATCTCTCATGGTTCTATATGTGGTTCTGGAACCTGTTTTACCGGGGCATTTACGTTTCCCTCGCGTTGGGCGGAGCGCCTAACACTACACGCTCTCGCTTCTGCACTAAATCGACAAGGCCGAACGAAGGCCCGCAATAGAAGTGGCATGGCAATCTATGGCCCGAACCACACGCTGCGATGGTACTATACGCTGTCACGTACGTGACATCTTGTTGGCGTCCGACATCAGCACTTTATATTCAACGGCGCTCCGTCAGATCCGCAAAAGTGGTGGCATCTAGCTTCTTTGAGCGTGGAGTATTTTCCTGCGATCTTATCGTAAGTAGGGTGATCTGCCCCCATTGAAGTGGTCCTCCGTTAGGTATGATTTTGACCAGGAGGATAGGATCAATGGCCAGGAAGCGGCATACAGCTGAAGAGATCGTCTCGAAGTTACGGCAGGTCGATGTGCTGATGGCACAGGGCCGGCAAGTTGCGGATGCGGTCCGTG
>CANJPQ010000068.1 GCA_947476275.1 Fidelibacterota bacterium | reverse complement strand
GTGCTGATCGAAGGCAAGGCGATCCAGCTGCATCCGCTGGTCTGCACCGCCTTCAACGCCGACTTCGACGGCGACCAGATGGCCGTGCACGTGCCGCTGTCGCTGGAAGCTCAGTTGGAAGCCCGCGTGCTGATGATGTCCACCAACAACATCCTCAGCCCCGCGAACGGCAAGCCGATCATCGTGCCGACGCAGGACATGATCCTGGGTCTGTACTACGCGACCATGGAGAACCCCGGCGAGAAGGGCGAAGGCATGATGTTCGGCAACGTCGCCGAAATCGAGCACGCCCTGAACGCCAAGGCCGTGACGCTGCACACCAAGATCAAGGCGCGCTACAAGACTGTCGACGCCGACAATAAGCCGGTGACCCTGGTCGTCGATACGACCCCGGGCCGCATGCTGCTGGCGGAAGAACTGCCGCGTCACCCGAACGTACCGTTCGCGCTGATCAACCGCCTCCTCCGCAAGAAGGAGATCACGGAAGTCATCGATATCGTCTACCGCCACTGCGGTCAGAAGCAGACCGTGATCTTCTGCGATCACGTCATGGCGCTCGGCTTCCGCAACGCCGCCAAGGCCGGCATCTCCTTCGGCAAGGATGACTTGATCATCCCGAAGGCGAAGGAAGCCATGGTGAAGCGTACCGAAGGCCAGGTGAAGGAATTCGAGCAGCAGTATCAGGACGGCCTGATCACCCAGGGCGAGAAGTACAACAAGGTTGTCGACGCCTGGTCGCACTGCACCGAAGAAGTCGCCGACGCGATGATGAAAGAGATCGCGAAGATCCAGTCCGGCGCAAAGGTCAACTCGGTCTACATGATGGCGCACTCCGGCGCCCGCGGTTCCGCGGCGCAGATGAAGCAGCTCGCCGGCATGCGCGGCCTGATGGCCAAGCCGTCGGGTGAAATCATCGAGACGCCGATCATCTCGAACTTCAAGGAAGGCCTGAGCGTGTTGGAGTACTTCAACTCCACCCACGGCGCCCGTAAGGGCCTGGCCGACACCGCGCTGAAGACCGCGAACTCCGGTTACCTGACCCGTCGTCTCGTCGACGTGGCGCAGGACGCGATCATCATCGAGGAAGATTGCGAAACCCACGAAGGCATCACCGTGGTGCCGCTGGTCGAAGGCGGGGAAGTTGTCCTGCCGCTCGGCGAGCGTGTGCTGGGCCGTGTCACCAACGAAGACCTGGTTGATTCCGAGACCGGCAAGGTCCTGATCAAGCGCGGTCGCATGCTCGACGAAGCCGACATCGAGAAGGTCGAGAAGTCCGGTGTGCAGAAGCTCAAGGTGCGTTCGGCGCTGACCTGCGAAACGGTCGGCGGCGTGTGCGGTAAGTGCTACGGGCGCGATCTTGCCCGCGGCACCTCGGTCAACGTCGGCGAAGCGGTCGGCGTCATCGCCGCGCAGTCGATCGGCGAACCGGGCACGCAGCTCACCATGCGCACGTTCCACATCGGTGGTGCCGCGCAGCGCGGTGCTGAAGTGTCCAACGTCGAAGCCGTGTTCGATGCGCGCGTGAAGATGATCAACCGCGTCGTTGTGAAGAACAGCGACAAGGTGTCGATCGTCATGGCGCGCAACTGCGAACTGATCCTCGAAGACGCGCAAGGCCGCGAAAAGGCCCGTCACCGTATTCCGTACGGCGCCAAGCTGCTGGTCGACGACAAGCAGATGGTGAAGAAGGCCCAGAAGCTGGCCGAATGGGATCCGTACACCTTGCCGATCATCACCGAAAAGGCGGGTATCGTTCACTACATGGATCTCGTCGAAGGCTTCTCTGTCCGCGAGACCATGGACGAAGCCACCGGCATCGCGTCCAAGGTCGTCATCGATTGGAAGCAGCAGCCCAAGGGTGCGGATCTGAAGCCGCGCGTGACTCTGCGCGACAAGCCCATCGAGCAGGGCGGCAAGGTCATCAACCTCGATAACGGCGCCGAAGCGCGCTACTTCCTCTCGGTCGACGCCATTCTGTCGGTTGAGAACGGGGCAAAGGTCCACGCCGGCGACGTGCTGGCGCGTATCCCGCGCGAAGGCTCGAAGACTCGCGACATCACCGGCGGTTTGCCGCGGGTCGCGGAGTTGTTCGAGGCGCGCAAGCCGAAGGACCACGCGATCATCGCGGAAGCCGAAGGTCGCGTCGAATTCGGCAAGGACTACAAGTCCAAGCGCCGCATCATCGTGAAGCCGGAAAAGGGCAACCCGGTCGAATACCTGGTGCCGAAGGGCAAGCACCTCGCGGTGCAGGAAGGCGACTTTGTCCGCAAGGGCGATTCCCTCTTGGACGGCAGCCCGGTGCCGCACGACATCCTGCGCGTTCTGGGTGTCGAAGCGCTCGCCGACTACCTCATCAAGGAAATCCAGGACGTCTATCGACTCCAGGGCGTGAAGATCAACGACAAGCACATCGAAGTGATCGTTCGCCAGATGCTGCAGAAGGTCGAGATCGTCGATCCGGGCGATACCACGTTCCTGGTTGGTGAACTGCCCGACCGGCTCGAGTACGACGAAGAGAACGCCAAGACCAAGGCGGACGGCGGCAAGCCCGCGCGCGGCCTGCCGGTGCTGCAGGGCATCACCAAGGCCTCGCTGCAGACCCAGTCGTTCGTCTCGGCGGCCTCGTTCCAGGAGACCACCCGCGTCCTCACGGAAGCGGCCGTCACCGGCAAGGTCGACAGCCTCGTCGGCCTGAAGGAGAACGTGATCGTCGGACGTCTGATCCCGGCCGGTACCGGCGCTCTCATGAACCGCCTGAAGGCCCTGGCCGCAGCCCGCGACCAAGAGCTGCAGTCGGCGAAGGAGACCGCGGCCCTGCCGGCAACGACTCCGGCCGAAGCGCCGCCCGCCGCGGAGTAGGCTACGCTACATATGGTATGAAAAAGGGGGCTTCGGCCCCCTTTTTTGTGCCTGCGCCGCCGCCCGGTCTTTGCCGCAGCGCACAAAGCGCGGGGAAATGGCTGGCGGGCGAGGTTGCCCGACATCACACAAACCCCCGTAAAATCGGGAAAAATAAGTGATTCTCTGCGCTTGACCGGGCATACCCCCGTCCGTATATTCCGCGCCGTTCTTGAAGGCGTCCGGTGGTAGGTCCGAGGCTTAGGCTGACGAACTAGACGCGGATAGCAGTCGAACACCATATAGCAGCGCCTCACCGGTCCTTACCGCAGCGCTGATTTGCCAGAAACGGGCGCGGACCCAGACGGGACCGATGCACCGGTTTTTTTCGCTTCACACTTGAGGCGCGAATTCAGGCAGGGCCGCAACGGCTCATGTTGGTGTTCGGATGTTTATCCCCCCGTGCGACCCGACGAGACGAACGCGAAGCAAGACGGAGAGTTCGGTCGATGCCGACAATTAACCAGATGGTCCGAAAGGGCCGCCAGACCCCGGTCAACCGTAACAAGGTCCCGGCGCTTGACAGCTGCCCTCAGAAGCGCGGCGTTTGCACCCGCGTCTACACGACGACCCCGAAGAAGCCGAACTCCGCGCTGCGTAAGGTCGCCCGTGTCCGTCTGACCAATGGCTTCGAAGTCACCAGCTACATCCCGGGCGAAGGCCATAACCTTCAAGAGCACTCCGTGGTGATGATCCGCGGCGGCCGCGTGAAGGATCTTCCCGGCGTTCGCTATCACATCATTCGCGGCACGCTCGACACGCAAGGCGTCGGCGACCGCCGCCAGCGTCGCTCGAAGTACGGCGCGAAGCGTCCGAAGTAAGATAGGAACGAGGGAACGCACATGTCGCGTCGTCGCGCAGCAGATAAGCGGGAAGTCATTCCGGACGCCAAGTACGGCGATACCGTTTTGGCGAAGTTCATCAATTCCGTTATGGAACATGGCAAGAAGGGCGTTGCCGAGCGCATCGTCTATGGCGCCTTGGAGAAGATCTCCAAGAAGGTCAGCCAGGACGCGGTCCGCGTGTTCCACGACGCGATCGAGAACGTGAAGCCGACCGTCGAAGTCCGCTCGCGTCGTGTCGGCGGCGCCACCTACCAGGTGCCCGTCGAAGTCCGTCCGGAGCGCCGTCAGGCGCTCGCCTTCCGCTGGCTCGTGACCAATGCCCGCGGCCGCAACGAATCCACGATGGTCGACCGCCTGTCCGCCGAGCTTCTCGACGCCGCCTCCAATCGCGGTGGCGCGGTGAAGAAGCGCGAAGACACGCACCGGATGGCGGAAGCCAACCGCGCCTTCTCGCACTACCGCTGGTAACCCGATTTCCGCGACGCGGCCACGGGGCTGCGTCCAAGAGAGTTTTGAATGGCTAACGAAGTCACTCCGATCGATCGCTACCGTAATATCGGCATCATGGCCCACATTGATGCCGGTAAGACGACGACGACCGAGCGCATTCTTTATTACACCGGTCGCTCGCATAAGATCGGCGAAGTCCACGATGGCATGGCCACGATGGACTGGATGGAGCAGGAGCAGGAGCGCGGCATCACCATCACGTCCGCCGCCACGACGTGCTTCTGGAAAGAACACCGCATCAACATCATCGACACCCCGGGCCACGTCGACTTCACCATCGAAGTCGAGCGCAGCTTGCGCGTGCTCGATGGTGCCGTGACCTGTTTCGACGGCGTTGCCGGCGTGGAGCCGCAGTCCGAAACCGTGTGGCGTCAGGCTGACAAGTACAACGTGCCGCGTATGTGCTTCGTCAACAAAATGGACCGCATGGGTGCGAACTTCTATCGCTGCGTCGACATGATCGTCGATCGCCTCGGCGCGAAGCCGCTCGTGCTGACGCTGCCGATCGGCATCGAAGCCGAATTCATCGGCGTCGTCGACCTCGTGAAGATGAAGGCCATCGTCTGGAAAGGCGAAGATCTCGGCGCGAAGTTCGACGAGGTCGAAATCCCCGCCGATCTGGCCGAGAAGGCCAAGGAATACCGTCACGCTCTGCTCGAAGCTGCCGTCGAAATGGACGATGCGGCGATGGAAGCCTACCTCGAAGGCAAGGAGCCGGACGAAGAGACGCTGCACAAGTGCATCCGCAATGGCACCATCAAGCAGGCATTCGTGCCGGTGATCTGCGGCTCCGCCTTCAAGAACAAGGGAGTGCAGGTGCTGCTCGATTGCGTCATCCGCTACCTGCCGTCCCCGCTCGATCTGCCGGACGTGACGGGCGTTCTGCCCGGCAAGGAAGAGACCCCGGCCTCCCGTAAGCGTCTGCCGACCGAGCCGTTCTCCGGCATCGCCTTCAAGATCATGAACGATCCGTTCGTCGGCTCGCTGACGTTCGTGCGCATCTATTCCGGCACGCTTGAGAGCGGCACCGGCGTGCTGAACAGCGTGAAGGACAAGAAAGAGCGCATCGGCCGCATGTTGCTGATGCACGCCAACAACCGTGAAGAAATCAAGACTGCATCGGCCGGCGATATCGTCGCGCTCGTGGGCATGAAAGACACCACCACCGGTGAAACGCTTTGCGATGCCGTGAAGCCCATCATCCTCGAGCGGATGATCTTCCCCGAGCCCGTCATCGAAGTCGCCGTCGAGCCGAAGTCCAAGCCGGACGTCGAGAAGATGGGCATGGCGCTGGCGCGTCTCGCTGCCGAAGATCCGTCCTTGCGCATCTCGACCGATCACGAGAGCGGCCAGACCATCCTGAAGGGCATGGGCGAGCTTCACCTTGAAATCATCGTCGACCGTATGCGTCGCGAATTCAAAGTCGAAGCCAACGTCGGCGCGCCGCAGGTGGCCTATCGCGAAACCATCTCTAAGGTCGCGGACATCGACTACACCCACAAGAAGCAGTCGGGTGGTTCGGGCCAGTACGCCCGCGTCAAGATCCGCTTCGAGCCAATGCCGCCGGGTTCGGGCTATTCGTTCGAGAGCGAAGTCATCGGCGGTTCGGTGCCTAAGGAATACGTCCCGGGCGTGGTCAAAGGCCTGGCCGGTTCGATGAACAACGGCGTGATCGCCGGCTTCCCGATCACCGATCTGAAGGCCGTGCTGTATGACGGCGCGTTCCACGACGTTGACTCGTCTGCCTTGGCCTTCGAAATCGCCGCGCGTGCGGCGGTGCGCGAAGGTCTGCCGAAGGCCGGTCCGAAGCTGCTTGAGCCGGTCATGAAGGTCGAAGTCGTGACCCCGGAAGACTACATGGGCGACGTCATCGGCGACTTGAACAGCCGCCGCGGTCAAGTCAGCGGCATGGATAGCCGCGGCAATGCCCGCGTGATTTCTGCGATGGTGCCGCTCGCCAATATGTTCGGTTACGTCAACACGTTGCGCTCCATGAGCCAGGGCCGCGCCCAGTTCACGATGGAGTTCGATCACTACGAGCAAGTGCCGAACAACGTGTCGGACGAGATCAAAGCGAAGATGGCGGGCTAAGCCCGTCCCCTACAAATAATTGCCGCTGCTGAAGAATGGAGTGAGTCATGGGTAAAGAGAAATTCCAACGTAACAAGCCGCACTGCAACATCGGGACGATTGGTCACGTTGACCATGGCAAGACGTCGCTGACGGCAGCGATCACGAAGGTTCTGGCGGAGACTGGCGGTGCGAC
>CANJPQ010000067.1 GCA_947476275.1 Fidelibacterota bacterium | reverse complement strand
GCGGCACCGCATCGAGAATGCTTTTTGCAGGCTCAAAGACTTCCGGCGCATTGCCACCCGCTACGATAAGCTGGCGCGAAACTTCCTTGCATCCATCCACCTCGTCGCAGCAATCGTTTGGTGGATTTTATGAGTCTGGACCCTAGTATTGCGATTGTGAAGCCAATGATTTAGGCGCCACGCCCCCATGCAACCGATGTGTGCATTCGATTTGTGTTGAATTGCAGCAAATGTGCGGCGCGTGCGAAGCGCAACCGATGCTTCACGCAAGCTATCAGCCGACTGTGGCGATGTGGTGAATCAACTATCCCGAGCCGAAGCGTGCACGATCTGCGTGAACGTCGCTGCGTCTACATTTCCGCCGGAGAGAATGACGCCGACGACGCGGCCGCGCGCATCGTGCGTGCCTGATAGCGCAGCCGCGAGTGCGATCGCACCGCTCGGCTCGAGCACCACTTTAAGATGCGTGAACGCAAACGCGACCGCGGCGCGTACCGCCTCGTCGCTCACCGCATAGACGGCGTGTAGAGATTTTGCGTTGATGGGCCAGGTCAGTGCGCCCGGCGTCGACGCAAGCAAGGCATCGCACAGTGCAACCGAAGTGCGCGCATTGGCTAAGCGCGTGCCGGCCTCTAGCGAGCGACGATGATCGTCATATCCTTCGGGCTCAGCGGCGAAAATCCGTGCTGCGGGACGTGCAGCATGCACCGCAAGTCCAACCCCGGCCACGAGGCCGCCGCCGCTGGCGGGCGCGATCACGTCGTCGATCGAGAGTCCCATCGCTTCGGCTTGCGCCATGAGTTCAAAGCCCACCGTGCCTTGTCCGGCGATGATATCGGGATCGTCGAACGGCGGCACGATGGTCGCGCCGCGTGCGGCGGCGAGGGCGCGGCCCACGCGTTCGCGATCCTCCGTCTCGCGGTCGTACAGAACCACCTCGGCGCCGTAGGTGCGGGTATTGGCGATCTTGATGGCCGGGGCGTCGGACGGCATCACGATCACCGCCGGCATCTTCAAAAGGGCCGCAGCTGCAGCCACGCCCTGCGCATGATTGCCCGAGGACCATGCGACCACGCCCCGACCCCTCGCATCGGCGTCGAGTTGAACCATACAGTTGTAAGCGCCCCGGAACTTGAACGAGCCGGTGCGTTGCAGCACCTCTGCCTTTAACAGGATCGTACCGCCGGTCTGGGCGTCCAAGACCGGGCTACGTAATACCGGCGTTGCCACCGAGTGTCCGGCCAGCCGATCCGCGGCGGCGCGCACCTCGGCAATTGTCGGTCCTGCGGGGGTGTCGGACGCCATGGCCACCGTTTTGAAATTCAACTCATGCTATAGACGGAGCCTCCATTCGGACAACGCTCAAGTCGCGGACCCCGCCACCGTGAAGCCCTCCGCTGCGCTGCTACACCGGCTCGTCTCCGCGAGCCTTTTCCTCGTACCGGTCGCGTTCGGGATTTTATCTCTCTCCTACGGTCAGGATGCCAACTGGGACCTGCGGAATTACCACTGGTACAACCCCTACGCTTTTCTGGGCGGCCGACTCGGGAACGACCTCGGCGCGGCGCATATCGCTACGTTCTACAATCCGGTCATTGATCTCCCACTCTATCTGATCGGAATGGCGCTGCCGGCGCGCGCAGTCGGGTTTGTGCTCGGTGCGGTGCATGGTCTCAACTACGTTGCATTGTTCTATGTCGTCCGGGCCGCCCTCACCGGTATGGGCGCGATCTGGCCGTCCATACCTATCGGCGTCACCGCTGCTGTTGTCGCCCTCGTCGGCGTCACCGGCGGCGGCCATCTCGGCTTGGTGGGCACCACCTTCAACGACAACCTGGTCAGCCTCGCGTTGCTCGGTGCGGCACTCGTGCTCGGTCACGCGCCTCAGGTCTGGCGTGACGATCCAGGGTCTCTCGGTCGCGCCGATGTAGCCTGGATTATGGGCGCGGGCATACTGGTCGGTGGGGCGGTTGGGCTCAAGCTGCCGACCGCGCCGTTCGCGGTGGGATTCTGCGCGGCGTTCCTGTGTGTCGGCGGACACTTTTTTCGTCGTGTCCTGTGCGCGTTCCTGTTCGGTCTTGGAGTGCTGCTCGGGTTTGCGATCGCCGGCGGGCCATGGATGGCGATGCTGTGGCGGGACTACGGCAATCCGCTGTTTCCCTATTTCAACACGTTCTTCAAGTCGCCCTATGGCATTGCGCAGAACTATCGCGACACGCGCTTCCTGCCCGATGGCGTCGGGGCATGGCTCGCCTATCCGTTCCTGTTCAGTCAGGACTCGAAGCGCGTTGGCGAGATCGCGTTCCAGGACTACCGCATCCTCGCGGCCTACGGCACTCTCGCGATAACCGCGGTGCTTGTACTGCTTCGCCGTATTCCGCGCGGAGCATTGTCGCCGGTCACGCGCTACCTCATCGCGACTGCGGCGATCACCTACGCCGCATGGCTCGCGGTCTTCGGCATCTATCGCTACATCGTGCCGCTTGAGATGCTGGCGCCGCTGCTCGCAGTGGCGGCGATCTCCGTCTGGCCCGGATCGGTACGGCTGAAAGGCATCGCTATCGCCGCGTTGCTCGTCGTCCTCGCGCTCACGGGCCGTGGCGGCGACTGGACTCATGCCCCCTGGCAGGACGGACCCTTCGTGAAGGTCGCGGCCCCCGCGGTCGAGGACCCAGCGCACGCCATGGCGCTCATCACCGGCACCGATCCGGTCGCTTGGGTCATCCCCGCGTTCCCACCGCAAATCCCGTTTCTGCGGATCTACGGCTACCTCAACGTTCCCGAGCAGACCGACAGCGGTCTCAACAAGCGGGCCCGCAGCCGGATCGAGGCCCACCAGGGCGCTTTCTATGTGTTGTTCCCCGAGAAGGAACGCCCCAATGCGGTCAGCACGCTGGGTGCTTATGGACTGGCCGCGGATTTTGACTCTTGCCTGCCGGTTGCGTCGAATCTCGGCGACTATGTGCGCTGGTGTCGGGTATATCGTTCGGACAAAACAGCAGCCGATCCAACGTGACCATGCCGCCGACGATCGCCGTCCTCGTCCCCTGCTACAACGAAGAAGCCGCGATCGGCCGTGTCGTCGCCGACTTCAAGGCGGCGTTGCCGCAGGCTGAGATCTACGTCTATGACAACAATTCGCGCGACCGCACCGCCGACGTCGCCGCGGCCGCGGGCGCCATCGTTCGCCGCGAGCCGCTGCAGGGCAAAGGCAACGTGGTGCGCCGCATGTTCGCGGATATCGACGCGGACGCTTATGTCCTGGTCGACGGCGACGACACCTATCATGCGCCCAGCGCGCCGGCGTTGGTGGCGAAGCTGTTCGACGAACAGCTCGACATGGTGAACGCGGCACGCAAGACCGAGATCGAGGCGGCCTACCGCCCGGGCCACCGCTTCGGCAATGTCGTGCTGACCACGCTGGTGACGGCCATCTTCGGGCACCGTACCGAAGACATGCTGTCGGGCTATCGCGTCTTCTCGCGGCGCTTTGCGAAAAGCTTCCCGTCGCTCTCGGCCGGTTTCGAGATCGAGACCGAATTGACCGTCCACGCCCTCGAGTTGCGCATGCCGCTGGCGGAAGTGGTCACTCCTTATAAGGACCGCCCGGTCGGATCGGTCAGCAAGCTGTCCACTTTCCGCGACGGCTTCCGCATCCTGTGGCTGATCGGCAAGCTGGTGAAAGAGGAGCGTCCGGTGCAGTTCTTCGGCATCGGCGCACTGTTTCTCGCGATCCTCTCTCTGGTGATCGTCAAGCCCGTGTTTGTCACCTATCTCCAGACCGGCCTGGTGCCGCGCCTGCCGACCGCCGTGCTGGCGACCGGGTTGATGCTGCTGGCGTTCTTGTCGCTGGTGTGCGGGCTCATCCTCGACACCGTCACACGCGGTCGGCGCGAGATGAAGCGGCTCGCCTATCTTGCGCAACCTGCGCCGCGGAAAGCTCCCCAGTGACGGTTCGTCATTCGCAACGCGCCGAGAGTTTCCGTCAGTTCTTCGTCTTCGGAATCATCGGCACCGCGGGTTTCGTCGTGGACACAACAGTCCTGTATGCGGCGATGGCTGTGCTGGATCATATGGGATTCCAGGACATCAGCCTCTACGTGGGCCGCGGCATATCTTGGCTAGTCGCGGCGACATTCACTTGGGCGATGAATCGGCGCTTTACCTTTTCCGATAGTCGGCCGCCGTTGCGTCAGTGGCTTGCGTTTCTTGCCAGCAATGCCGTCGGCGGGCTCGTCAACGTCGGGCTTCATTTTACCTTGGAGATATATGTCCCGCTCGTTGCCGAACACCCAGTTCTCGGGGTGGCGGTCGGCGCGATCGCCGGCCTGTTCTTCAATTTCTCGGCCAGTAAATACGTCGTGTTCCGGCGCCATCATCGCGCCGCGCCGTAAGCGGATTTAGTTTCCTCGGGGCGGCATCAGCGTGCGCTCCGTCGGTGGCCGACACTGTCACGGCCGCCCGGTCGGCCAGCGACATCGTCAAACCGGCGCACTTAACCTTTTGCACGGTGCAGCGGTCCGCGAGGGGAGAGCTGACCTCAGGGACTTCGTCGGCCGTGGCCCGCGTCCTCCTGGTGAGCACCAACGCCTGCAGGAACAGAATAGGCGTCCGGCGCTTGATGCCGACCGATGCCTGTCGCAAGGTGGGGTCCCCATCGGTCCCTCCGGCTGTCCGCCGTCAGTATATGTCACCTCCGCCGCCCGCCACTGCTGCTCCGCGACTTTGGGGCGCGATTTCCCTGGCCTGCCTCGGGGCCCTGTTCGTTGCGATTGTGGCGACCTTCCAGGATTACGGGATCTCCTGGGACGAAGAAGTCCAGAACATCTACGGCACCAAGTTGCTCGCCTTCTACACCAGCGGCTTCAAGGACCGCGGCGCGCTCTCGTTCATGAATCTGTACTTCTACGGCGGGTTCTTCGATCTCGTCGCCGCAGCCCTTAACACCGTCTTGCCCTTCGGCATCTATGAGACCCGCCATCTATGGGGGGCCTTGTTCTTCCTGTTCGGTCTGGTCGGCGCCTGGAAGCTGGCGGAGTTGCTCGCCGGTCCGCGCGCGGCGGCGCTCGCGGTTCTGCTGCTCGGCGTTAACGCCCTGATGTACGGCCATGGCTTCATCAATCCGAAGGATGCACCGTTCGGCTGGTTGTCCCTGTGGCTGATCTTTTTTGCGGGGCGCGCGATCCTTGAGGGGGTGCCCCGCACGGGCACCATCCTTGGCTTTGCAGTGGTTGCCGGCCTCGCACTGGGCACGCGGATCTTGTCCGCGCCGCTCATCGGCTACGTGTTCTGCGCCATGATCCTCGGCGCGATCCTGAAGCGGTTCAACTTCCAGCTGGCGACACCGGTTGGCCGCATCGCGTTGGCCTTCGGCGCGGCGTTACCGCTCGTTTACGCGGTCATGGCGCTGTGCTGGCCCTGGGCCGTGCAGGCGCCGTTCAATCCGATCGTCGCGCTGCACGAGTTTGCGAACTTTCCCTGGACCGGCGACATCCTGTGGAACGGCAAGATGGTGAGCGCCAACGATCTGCCGCGCAGCTATCTGCTTCTATTGTTGGGGGTGCAGCTCTCCGAAGCGATTCTGCTCGGGCTCGCATTCGCCGTTTGCGCCGGCTTTGCCGCATTCCTGCGCGACGGATTTTCCCTGCTGGACCATCCGAAGCTCTTGCCGCTGTCGATCCTGATCGCCGCCGCAGTGGTGCCGCTTGCAGGCTTCATGATCTTGACTCCGACGATCTACAACGGCCTGCGGCATTTCCTGTTCGTGATCCCGCCGCTCGGCATCGTCGCCGCCCTCGGCTGGAATTGGGCGTTCGCGGTGGCCGCCGCGCGCGGTCGCGCGTTCAGCGCGATCACCGCACTCGTACTCGCCGCGGTGTTCATCCCGCAGATCGTGACCATGGTGCGAATGCACCCTTATCAATATATCGCCTACAACATGCTCATCGGCGGCTTGCCCGGCGCGGCGGGCCGATTTGAGTTGGACTACTGGGACACCAGCCTGCGCGACGCCGGGGCCATGTTGGCGGATCGCATCGCCAAAGCCGGCGAGGGGCCGCCGCAGGTTTTCGTGTGTGGCAATCAGGTCTCTGCCATGACCAAGTTGCCGCCCGGCTCTCGGCACACATTTAAAGTGGAGGAGGCGGACTACCTCATGTCCATCGAACCTTCACCCTGCGGTTATATCGCCGATGTGACTCGAAACCGAATTCTGCAAATCAGGCGCGAGGGCGTGGTTCTTAGCTACGTCATCGACCTCAGGGCCCAGCGGGCCGGGGCGAATTCGGAATGACTCTCGCCGTAAGGGTCGCTTCGGTATACTCCGCGCGTTTTGGAGGGTGAGGTTTGAGGGGTTCCGTGAAGAGGGGCATCGGCGCGGTCGTCGCTGTGGCGGCAGTATGTGCCGTCCGGTGGGCCTCGGCAGCACCGCTTGAGGCAGAGCTGTCCGGCCTCGTCGCAGACAATCCGCAGATCAAGTCGAACCAGGCGCAGCTCGCCGCTGCCGGCCAAGGCGTGCGCGCGTCTTTTGCGCCGCTGCTGCCGTCGCTCGACGTCAGCGGAGGCT
>CANJPQ010000066.1 GCA_947476275.1 Fidelibacterota bacterium | reverse complement strand
CGACGAATCTTGGCAATCGTCTCCACGACCAACATCCCCACATGTCCTCCGAGTTCATCGGAGGGCAGTCTGAACCCCTGCGTCTAAGGGGGGCCCTTTTGAATGCCGATCACCCCTTAAACGGGGTCCTTATTCCATGCCGAAACACAGCCAAACCGCCCAATTGAAATCAATGCATTCGATGTCGCTCGCTGTACCTACTTGAACAGCAACGACTTCGGAATTTTCGAGCTGCGACCCACAGGGCTGCCGGGTGGGCAATTGCGTGATGAGTCCACACCGACGGTCCACACGAATACATCGTGGGGTCATGGAAGCGGGTCACAGATATTATCTTCGTTCGGTTCGGGGTCGGTTCGTATTCCGACGTCGCGTCCCAAAAGAGTTGATCGAACGCCTGGGTCGCTGAGTCCCGCTTCTGCCGTTTGTCGATGGCATGATGCTGGCAGACTAATCTCTGTGGATGATGCACCGCCAAGACGCAGTGCCATAGTATCCCAGGTCCGTAAAATCGGGCGCGTACTTCTCCACGCATTCGATCCACGCCCTGCGCTGGCCCAGCTTCTTGGACCCACGACTTTCGAGAAAATCATCAAATAGAACTATGCACCCATCAGAAAGGCGATCTGTCTCGAACAGATATTCTAAAACTTGCGCCGTTGATTCGTAGAAATCGCAGTCGATATGCACGCAGCAGAATTTCAAGAGCGGCGGTGTGGTGTAGAGCGTTTCGCTGAACCAGCCTTTGTAGAGTTGTACGCGTTCGACGGGGAGATATTTGATCGCAATGGACCGAATAGCCTCCTTTCCTGGCGAAATGCACGATCCCGGTCTCCAAATGCCGCGCTGAACCATCGGGGATTCGGTGTCTTCCGGTAGTTTGGCCTCGGGCATCCCTCTAAAGCTGTCAAAACCATATAGGGTCTTTGGGGGTAATCCGCGCGTGTTCTTGCTGGTCTCACATGCCGCGATGGTCGCGGCTAAGACTTCCCAGGACACGCCTGTCGAAATACCAAATTCCGCAACGTCGCCATCGACTAGCCCGTGAAGGATAGCGAGCTTCGCGGAATCGCTAATCTTCATGAGCCGTCCTGTTGGATCGCTACTCGTTAGATCGGAGACGACTTGGGCCGGATTAATCACGTCGAAGTTCCCCGAGTTGCAACAGGTCTCGCGCCGACCGTCCATGTACCAAAATCCACCATTCCAACAATGCGTCCAAAAAGACACAGCGCTCGGGAAACCACGCCAGGCAAGGGAGCTACCAGCGCGCGGAGCGTCGGGTCCATGTTCTCGAAGCCTTACAAAAGAGCATCCACCATCGGCTATCCCCGCCGATTCTCCGGCTAATGAGAGCCCCGGCGAAGTATTAGGAATGGGCGGTGCAGCTCGTCCCGCAGTAACTCAGCGGGATGGGTATAAAGATGGGTAAGACGCCAACCCCTGGGCATAACCATTGATATTACAACGGTTTTCCCAGGTAATTGGCGGAGGGGGAGGGATTCGAACCCTCGAAACGCTTTTGGCGTTTACACACTTTCCAGGCGTGCGCCTTCAACCGCTCGGCCACCCCTCCGGACCTGCTCTTCAGCTCCCGAGTCTCTTGGGAGCGGCAGGTTTTTTGAAGCGGCGGACCCTATCCGACGCCTCCTCGCACTGCAACAGCGCGACCCTGTTTGTGACACCTCACGCGTAACGGTCGCACTGATTCTGCTAATCTTTCCACAGGCTTGTGGATAACTACGCGCTATATTGTTACGCGCGTTAAAGGTTTCGATTCAAAATCAACCAAAAATAATGTTGAAGTCTTAATGCTTTGGCTCGTACAACTCCCATCACGGGGTAAGGAATAAATCGGCACCAGACGCGGGGTCTTTCTTTGGTAATAGGTCGCATTCTCGGCTGGGTTTTGGTCGTTTTGGCCATGGTCATGGCGTCTGCCGAGGCCGTGATGGCCGTGGGCACGGGCGCGTACTCGGGCTTAGCCACGGCCGACGTGTGGACTCTTCTGGTTGGCCATGCCCCTAACGGGTTTTTCGCCGCCGACTCAAATCAGCTGCTCGCCGCCGGGTCGACCCTCGTGATGGCGATGCCCGCGTGGATTGCGTTCGGTGTCGCGGGCTTCATGCTCGTGCATGCATGCCGCAAACGGCGTCAGCGCCGCCGCATCTTCAAGACCGTCAACTAACGTCCAAAGCAGTTATTCGTCCGACATGCGCAGCGCGGCGATGAACGCGCTTTGCGGAATCTCGACGCTGCCGAACTGGCGCATGCGCTTCTTGCCCGCTTTCTGCTTGTCGAGAAGCTTGCGCTTGCGGCTGATGTCGCCGCCGTAGCACTTCGCCGTCACGTCTTTCCGCATCGCGCTGATGGTTTCGCGGGCGATGACCTTGCCGCCGATCGCGGCTTGGATCGGAATCTTGAACAGGTGGCGCGGTATCAGATCCTTGAGGCGCTCGCAAATCTGCCGGCCGCGCGCTTCCGCCTGACTGCGGTGCGCCATGAACGAAAGGGCGTCCACCAACTCGTCGTTCACCAGAATGCTGACTTTCACCAGGTCCGATTCGCGGTAGTCGTCGACCTCGTAGTCGAAGCTGGCATAGCCACGGGAGATCGATTTCAGGCGATCGTAAAAATCGAACACGATTTCGTTGAGCGGTAGTTTGTAGACCAGCATCGCGCGATTGCCGACATACGTCAGGTCGACCTGCTCGCCTCGCCGTTCCGTGCACAGCGCCAGCACCGAGCCGAGATACTCGTCCGGCACGAGAACTGTCGCTTTCACCCAAGGCTCTTCGATTTTGGCGATGCGGGTCACTTCCGGCATGTCGGCCGGATTGTGCAGCTCGAGGATTGCACCGTCGGTGCCATGGATGCGGTAGACGACACTGGGCGCGGTCGAAATCAAGTCGAGGTCGAACTCGCGCTGCAGCCTTTCCTGGATGATCTCCATGTGTAGAAGACCCAGGAAGCCGCAGCGGAAGCCGAAGCCAAGGGCCGCACTGCTTTCCATCTGGAAATGGAAGCTCGCGTCATTCAAGCGCAGCTTCGCCAAGCTATCGCGCAGCACCTCGAACTGAGCGGCGTCGACCGGGAACAGTCCGCAGAACACCACGGGCACGCTCGGCTTGAAGCCGGGGAGCATCTCGGATGCGGGCCGCGCCTCGTCGGTGATGGTATCGCCGACCTTACAATCCGCGACGGCCTTGATGCCCGCAGTCAAGAAGCCAAGTTCGCCCGGGTTCAGCGACGGCATGATGACACGCTTGGGCGTGAACACGCCGACTTGCTCGACCTGATACACGGTGCCTGAAGACATGAGCTGCATGCGCGTGCCGCGCTTGATGGAGCCGTCCTTCACGCGCACCAGGATCACCACGCCGAGATAGGCGTCGTACCAGGAATCGACCAACAGCGCCTTGAGCGGGGCCGTCGTGTCGCCGGTCGGAGGCGGCAGCCGCGTGACCAGAGCTTCCAACACGTCGTCGATGCCGACACCGCTTTTGGCGGAGCACAGCACCGCATCCGATGCGTCGATGCCGATGACGTCCTCGATCTGTTGCTTCACGCGGTCCGGCTCAGCTGCCGGCAGGTCGATCTTGTTGAGGACCGGCACAATCTCGTGGTTGGCCTCGATAGCCTGGTAGACGTTGGCGAGTGTCTGCGCTTCCACACCTTGGCTGGCATCGACCACCAGGATAGAGCCTTCGCACGCCGCCAAGGATCGGCTGACTTCGTAGGCAAAGTCCACGTGGCCCGGCGTATCGACGAGGTTCAACTGATAGGTCTTACCGTCCTTTGCCTTATACGCGAGGCGCACGGTCTGGGCCTTAATAGTGATTCCGCGTTCGCGCTCGATGTCCATGTTGTCGAGCACCTGCTCGTGCATCTCGCGCAAGGTCAGCCCTTCGCACGCCTGGATCAACCGGTCGGCAAGGGTCGACTTGCCGTGGTCGATATGGGCGACGATCGAGAAATTACGGATGTGGGACAGGTCGGTCATTTCAACTGGTCATATCAGGCGCGCAGCTTACCGCCGCAAGCCTTGTCCACCGCGGCAACGATCTTAGCGGCAACCGCCTCAATCTGCGCGTCGGTCAGGGTCGCATCTTTAGGCTGCAATGTGACGGCAAGGGCGAGCGACTTCTGGCCATCGCCCACGCCCGGTCCGGTGTAGACATCGAAAAGGCCGACGTCGCTGATCAAGTCCCGGTCCGCAGCCCGCACGGCCCGAAATACGGTTTCTGCCGTGACGTCCTTCCCGACGACGAACGCGAAATCGCGCTCCACCGGCTGGAATGGCGAAGGCTTCAGCAGCGGTCGCGCCGAGCCTGCCTTCTTCTTCGGCTGCGGGATGCGCTCCAGGAACACTTCACAGGCCACCACTGGGCCCTTCACGTCCAGTGCGGCAAGCACGCGCGGATGCAATTCGCCGAAAGCAGCCAGGATCTGATTGCCGAGCTTCAGTACGCCAGCGCGGCCCGGGTGGTACCAGGCCGGTGCGCCACCTGCTGCACCGCTGGCGGTCTGCAATCCGGCGACGCCGGCGCCCGCAGCTTCGAGTGCGGCCATCGCATCGGCCTTCGCGTCATAGGCATCGACGGCGCGACGCGTACCTGCCCAGTGGCGCGCGGACGTGTGGCCGCTGCGCAGCGCGCAAGCGACGTTCACCTGCGCGCCAGGCTTGGCTGCTTCAAATCGTGGACCAACCTCGAACAGGGCGCTATCCGGCAACCCGCGCGCGGCGTTGCGGCCTGCCGCAGCGGCGAGGTTGGGTATCAGCGAAGGCCGCAGCACATCGAGATCGCTGCTGATGGGATTGGCCAAGGCCACGATCGGCAGGTCGCCGGCGAACAGTTCGGCCTGCGCCCGTGGCAGAAATGCCCAGGTGGTCGTCTCAGCGAGGCCACGCCCGGCAAGCGCGCGGCGGGTGGTGGTGATCTGGCGCTGGGCGGGTGTCAGATTGACCTTGGGCATCGGCGTGCGCGGCAGCGGCACGGCCGGGATGTTGTCGTAGCCGTAGATGCGTAAGACCTCTTCCACCAGGTCCTGCCAGCCTTCGACATCCACGCGCCACGACGGCGTCTTAACGGATGTGCCCGAAACGGTGAAGCCAAGGCGCTCCAAGATCGCCTTGCTCTCGGACGCCGGCAGATCGATGCCGCCGAGTGATTTCACGCGCGCCGGGTCGAAGGCGATCGTGCGCGTCAGGTCTGGCGCTGCGCCGTCACTCACCAGTTCGGACGCTTCCCCGCCACAGAGCTGCAGGATCATGCGTGTGGCGATCTCGGCGCCCGACACGCAGGAGTCCGGATCAACGCCGCGCTCGAAGCGATAACGCGCATCGGAATTGATCTCGAGCTTGCGGCCGGTGGAGGCGATGTTGATCGGATCGAACAGGGCCGATTCCAGATACACCGTGGTTGTGGCCTCGGTGACGGACGACGGCAGGCCGCCCATAATGCCAGCGATGCCAAGGGCTGCCGTCTGATCGGCGATCACCACCATGGAGGCATCCAGCGTGTAGGTCTTGGCGTTCAGGGCTTCAACCGTCTCGCCGTCCTTGGCCAGACGCGCGCCAATGTCGCCGTTGAGCTTGGCGTCATCGAAGGCATGCAAAGGCCGGCCCAGGTCGATGGTCAAGTACTGCGTGACGTCGACGATCGCCGACACGGGCCGCAGACCGACGGCTGTCAAACGATCCTTCAGCCACGCCGGGCTTTCGGCATTCTTCACGCCGCGAATCGTGCGGCCGACGAACAACGGACACAGCTTCGCATCGGCGCTGTTCTTCACCTTGCGCGAAGCGGGGAACGTGCCCGGCACCGCCGACGCATCCATCGGCTTCAGCTTACCGAGACCGGCGGCGGCAAGATCGCGCGCGATGCCGCGCACACCGAGCGCATCGACACGGTTGGGCGTGAGGTTGATCTCGATCACCGGATCGAACTTCAGCACGGTTGCCACGTCGGCGCCCACCGGCGTGTCGGCCGGCAGTTCGATGATGCCGTCTTGGTCGCCGCTCAGCTTCAATTCATCGAAGGAGCACATCATTCCTTGGCTCTCGACGCCGCGGACCAGCCCTTTCTTAAGGGCGGCGCCGGTTGCGGGAATGACGGTTCCGGGTTGTGCCAAAACGACTTTGAGGCCGGCGCGCGCGTTCGGCGCGCCGCACACGACCTGCAGCTTTTCACTGCCGGTATCGACGCTGCACAGGCGCAGGCGATCCGCATTCGGGTGTTGGTTGGCTTCGAGGATGTGGCCGACAACGAAGCCTTTGAGGCCCGCGCCCGGATCCGCGATGCCTTCGACCTCAAGCCCAGTCGCCGTCAACTTGGCGCTGATCTCCGCGAGTGTCGCGGTGGTGTCGAGATGCTCTTTGAGCCAGCTCAGCGTGAATTTCATCGGGAGAGGCCTCCCGTCACGCTCGGCACATCCAAGGCGGCGAAGCCGTAGTGCTTCAGCCAGCGCAAATCAGACTCGAAGAACGTGCGCAAATCCGGGATGCCATACTTCAGCATGGCGATGCGCTCGACGCCCAGACCCGCGGCGAAGCCTTGGTATTCGTCGGGATCGAGGCCGCACGCACTCAGCACATTGGGGTGCACCATCCCGCAGCCGAGGATCTCCAGCCAATCGCCGTGATTGCCGATCTTCAGTTCGCCACCGGCGCGGCTGCAGCCGATATCGACTTCCGCGCTCGGTTCGGTGAACGGGAAGAACGACGGGCGGAAGCGTGTCGTTAGATCATCCACACCGAAATAGGTGCGCAGGAATTCCTCAAGGCACCCGCGCAAGTGCGCCATGGTGATTCCCTTGTCGATCACCAGCAA
>CANJPQ010000065.1 GCA_947476275.1 Fidelibacterota bacterium | reverse complement strand
GATTGGAACTGACGGTGCCCAGGCTGGACATGATCTGGGATACTTCCCGAATCTCGTCGTCTTCCATCATCGCAATGAGTTTGCCGGAGTGTTCCCCCGGCAAGCACAGCAGCATCATGGCCGCGCGCTGCGGGCCCGTTAGGCTCCGGTAGTCTTCTTTGACTTTGGCCATGGCTGCCCTGCTGGTCCCCCACCTTTTGTGGCGGGTGAAGCGACGCCATCAAACCATAGGTAACGAGTATGAAAAACATCTTAAGCGCTTGACGGAAGGTCCAGGAAAACCGCCGCAAAAGCGCCCAGATTGGGGAGCAACTTCGCCATCAGCCTACCGTTAAGCCAATGCGTGCAATCGTTTCGAGGATTTATCAATGATCCCCCACTTCGGTGCCTTTGTGGCCGGCTGCCTCGTCTTGGCGGCGCCAGCGAGTGCTCGTGCTCAAAGTTCCGGCGTCGACCGGCGTCCGTGCGTCGCGCCCGGGTCCCCTTACGGCTGTGACGGCACGATGAAGGGGGCGCCGACGGCAAACGGGTCCCTGCCGGATATGCCCAATCCGGACCAGCGCGAGCGTCAGACGATCGCAAAGATTCCGCTGTCGCCCCCGCCGACCAATGCGTCGACCAAGACCGAGACGACTGGCGAAGTGTCGGTGAAGCCCGTCCCGCCGGATACCGAAACGGCGCCGCCACCCCGCGCCGGCGTCGGCCCCCAGCCCACGTCACGATAGGCACGGCGTGGCGGGGTTCGGCCCCCGCGTTCTGCGCAGTCATTGTGCCCTGATCGCGTGCTACAACGCGCGCAGCACCCTCGTCCCGGTAGACCACTGCGTCGCGCGGCCCGCATTCCGGTGCCGTGACCGGTGCATTACCGATGATCTGCATGGCGCGATGGCGCTATCCTTCGCGCCCGGCGGTGTGGTCTGCGCCATGACCATAAAAGTGTGATCGGCCAATCCCGCGCGGCAAAGTAAGGTGCGGGTATGGTGCGCGAGATGACGGGGAGAGAAAATGCAGGGGCGGCGGTGGGTTTATGTGGTTGCCGGGTGGTCCGGATTCGCTGTCATGGCGATCGAGCTGTTAAGCGGGCGCACCCTCGCGCCGGACTTCGGCAATAGCATCTACGTCTGGGGCGCGGTCATCACCGTCTTCATGCTGGCGTTGGCGGTGGGGTATCTCATCGGCGGCCAGTTGTCCGTGCTCTCGCCGAGCCTGACGAAGCTCGGCGCAATCCTGCTTGCGGCTGCTGCAGCCCTTTCACCGGTGCTGTTCCTGGGCGAGCCGGTGCTCAATTGGATTTTCGACAACATGGACGACCCGCGCTACGGGTCGCTGCTGGGCTCTTCAGCGTTGTTTTTCCTTCCGACCGTCGTCTTGGGCGTCGTCGCGCCCTATGCCATCCGACTTCTGGCATCGGATGCGCGCGTGAGCGGCAAGTCCGCCGGTCTCCTGTACTTCGTCTCGACCTTCGGCAGTGCCGCTGGAACGCTGGCGACGTCGTTCTATCTCGTGCTGCTGTTCGAATTGAACCAACTCTACCTGGGACTGATCGGCATCACCGCCGCGATCGGACTGGTAACGATCCTCATCGGACGTCGCACGCCATGAAATCGCTATTTGCGCTCTTGATCGGCGTCCTTGCCTGCATCGCGCCGGTGCGCGCGGAGATTCTCCACACCGAGCGGTCGCTCTACCGCAACATCTTCGTTCACGAGGAGGGCGGTCAGCGCTGCATGCGCTTTGGCCGCAACGGACTCCTGCGCCAAAGCTGCATTACGCTGTCCGATCCGGACACGATGGTGTTCGAGTACACCAAGATGGCGATGGGCGCGCTCTACCTCAATCCGGCGCCCAAGCGCATCCTCATCATTGGCCTCGGCGGCGGAACGCTGCCGCGCACGTTCCAAAAGCTATTTCCCGATGCCGTTATGGACGTCGCCGAGATCGATCCGGCCGTCACCCGCATGGCCAAACAGTATTTCAGCTTCGTGCCCGCCGTCGGCACGCATGTGGCCGAGCAGGATGGGCGGGTGTACGTGAAGCGTGCGCTTCAAGCGGGTAAGACCTACGACCTCGTCATCCTGGATGCGTTCGATCATCAGTACATCCCGGAGCATCTGCTGACGGTGGAGTTTCTGCGCGAAGTGAAGGGTCTGCTTGCGCCCAACGGCGTTCTGGCGGCGAACACATTCGCCACGAGCCGTCTCTATGATTCCGAGTCCGCGACGTATCACACCGTCTTCGGGCCGTTCTTCAATCTCGCGAGCGCCAGCCGCGTGATCCTGGCCCGCATGAGCGGACTGCCTGATCAGGCCGAACTTGTGCGCAATGCCGATGCGCTGGAGGATCGCTTGGCACCCTTCGGAACCGGCAAGGCGTTCCTGCTGCCGAAATTCGAGATATCCGAACGCAGTCCGCCGAACGTACGGGTGCTCACCGACCAATACTCGCCGGCGAACCTGCTCAACGAGGAATAGGCACGCGCGAACAGGAAAAGTGGGTGCCGGTTTTCCGTCCGATCACGCGCTATTATTTGCTCTTGGCTACTTCAGGAACCAGTCCTGCTCGCGCACCCAGCAGGCCCACATGACCACGACCGGCAGCAGCCAGTAGACGCCCGGCCACAGCTTGTCGATCAAGCGCCGCGGCACCGCGAGCGAGATAATCACGGACGCCACCACGCCGCCGATGAGTCCGTATGCGATCCAGCCGTACCAACTCATGGCCGGCCCGATGGTCTTGTCGGCCAGATCGGTCAGCGAGAATTTGTTGATCAGCGGATAGTACCGGAACGCCGGCACGTTCTGGATCGTCGCCCAGGAATAGGCGAGCGCGAAACCTATCGAGAATATCCGGAGGGAGAAGAGGCGGCTCATATCAGCCCCCGCACGTTGTTGAGGACATGCCCGATCACCAGGCTCCACCAGGTGCACAGCATCACCACGGTGGTCAGCATCCGGCGCGTGACGACGTTTTCGCTTGCCGGCGAACGCTTCCAGAAGTGCCAGTAGGCGGGCAACAGGCTGAGGCCGATCACCGCCACGTGCTCTTTGATTTGGAAGACGCCGATGGTGGTTCGCATACCGGCATCCGCCACGGAGGCTTTTACGTCCAGCACGAACGTCGGGTAGATGTAAGCGCCCATGGCAAAGGTGAGGACGTACAGCACCCACACCGCGTTGGCGTAACCCGCCCCATTGACAGCGCGGAACCGATCGAGGAACGACCGTGCCGGCGCGGGCTTGCGCCACACGCCCAGGCCTTGGTGGGTGACGGCACCCAGCAGGCCGATGGCCAGCAGGCCATGAATGATGACTAGAGCCGCGATCATCGCGCTGTCCCCTCCCGACGCGAACCAAACCCCGCACTACATCAACTTTGTAGGATTTTGTGCGCGCAGGCCACTCAAAACATTATCGGGACATTACCCAGCTCGCGCGAGTGTCAAGGAATGAGACTCCGGTCAACCGTCAGCCTTTAGAACAGGCGCAGGACCGACTGCTCGGACTTCTGCGCAATCGACAGCGAGATTGTGCCGAGCTGCTGGCGGGTCTGCAGCGAAAGCAGGTTGGCCGATTCTTCGTTGAGGTCGGCGTTGACTAGGTCCGAGGCGCCACCCTTCAGGGTGTTGATCAGCTGCCCGGTGAACTCTTCGCGGATGCCCAGCATCGAGGCGTTGGTACCGAAAGACTGCGACGACTGACGCACGGTGACCAGCGCGGAATCGATCGCCTTGATCGAGGCGTTGATGGCGAAGATCGCCGCCGTACCGGTCTGGCCCCAGACGGTGGTGACGCCGTAAGTGCCGGTGGCCTGCGCGGAGGTGGCCATGATCGAGTTGAAATCAGTCGCCTTGAGTCCGGAGACGACCAACTGGTTGATCATCTTGTTCTCGGTGCGCTCGTTGAACTTCACCGTCAGATAATCGGCCCCGGAGCGGAACGCACCGATGCTGTTCTTCAAGAGGTTGACGCCGTTGAAGCTGGCGTCTTCGGCGAGATTGTCGACCTGGCTGCGCAGTTCGTTGAACTGGCTGGCGAGCTTGGCGCGGGTGGAGCTTTCCGGCGAGGAAATCGCGGACTGCGCGAGCGCCTTCATCTGCTTCAACGTGCTTTCAATCGATTCCAGGCCCTGCGTTGCGGCCTTCAGCACGCTGATGGATCCGTTGATGCCGTCCTTGATGGCCGCCAAGTCGCCGGCGCGGCTGTTCAAGTTGCGGGCGCGGAAGAAGGCGAGCGCGTCGTCGAGCGCATTGTTGACCTTCAGGCCCGTGGCCAGCCGCTCTTGTGTGCGCCCGATCAGGTTGGTCGTGGTTTGCAGCGAAAGCAGATTCGTCCGCGTCGCTGAACCAAGCGAAATGCCATTCGGCGGATTGTCACCCATCGCGGTCGTTCCTAGATTTTATGGCCATCATCCACCCTGACGGGCAATGGTTAACAACGCTCTAATCGTGCGGCGTTCCATGCAAGTGGGCCATTTGGGGGGGGCAGCGCTCTTCCCGCACTGCGGCCTTTTAACTTGTATGGCCGCGTGATTGAGCCCATGCAGGCAAGCCGGTGCGCAGCCCGCCCGTCCTTCCGACACCGGCCGATCCCACCAAAGCGCTTTCGATCCGCCGACCTCTCCGCGGTGAGTGAACTTCACTGCGTCCACTTTTTGAGGCAGGTGCCGAAGCGATTTAGGCTGGCGCGCCGCAGCGGCATATTCCGCTGCGACGCGCCGCTTCCGCGAGTTTGGATGACAGCGCACGCTAAGAAGAGCTTCGTTGCACGCTTCGCCGCTGTCGGCGCGACGTTGTGCTGCCTGATGGCATGCTATCCGGCGCTATCCGCCGAACGCCTCTATTGCTTCTCCGACATTTGTTTGGGCGACCTGCCACGCGTTCTTGAAGCGATTCCGCTCCGTGATCTTTCCAGTATCGCCGAGAAGCGGCCTCCCGCGATGGATTTGAAGTCCGCTCTGCCCGGCATTGGCGAGGACGCCCGTCGTCTTCTGGCCAAGCGCGTCGCGCCCGATGGTCGGTTCCTGGTCGACGCGCAGACTCTGCCGATTTTTCTCAGCGTCACGGCGGTGTGCGCCCCGGTGGCGCCGTTCGCGGCCATGTTCACGTCCGCCAGTGGGCACGCGACGGCCGTTGAATTCGATATGTTACGCGCCGGAAAGGACGTGCGATTTGGCGTCAAGACCATCGCGCGTGTCTTCACCGTGCAACCCGGAACCACGGAGTACGCTGCTCTCGTGATCGACCTCTCGCAAAAGTTTGGCTATCGGATCGACAACCCGTCGCCCGTTCGGTTGCCCGATGGCGCCCTCTCAACGTTCAAGAACGGCGAACATGGCTTCCAGCTGACCTTCGCCTTCCCGGATATGCCGGACCGCGGCGCCGCGGTGGCGATGCTCCCCGGCTGCATGCCCACCGACCGCGTTCCAATTGATTGACGCTCGATCGAACTGTTCATGAACGACAATCCCATCGACTTGGACTTGCATCGCGGCATGGCCGCGCAGAAGTCCACCGAGATCCGCCGGCGTTTGCAGGATGTGCAGGCGGATCAGGCGCAAGTACGCGCGCGTCAGGAAGAGTTCGAGAAGTTCCTGCTCGCCGCGCCGGCCACGACGATCGCGGAAGTCGCCGCCAAGGCGCGCTATCTGCTCGAGCTGTACAGTCGAACGCAGGACGCGAGCGATCCGCGACGTCAGAAGCTGATCGCCACAGTCCTCGAAGAATTGAAGGTTGCCGAGGATTAGCGCGGTGCTCGCTCCCGCGGCTTATTCACCCGGCCTTTAAGTCGACCAGTTCGTACTTGGTGTTGAAGCCACCGCCGGCGCGCGCCTGAATGAACACGCAAGTCCCGGGCAGGACCCAGAGATATTCTATCGGCTGTTCGGCCTTCTCGGTCGAAAACAACTGGTAGTGATCGGTCTCGAACGTACCGGCGGGAGTCGTCACGACCTCGCGGCCGGCATAGGTCATCGCCGAATGCGCCGGCGCAAGTTCCGGCCCCGTGCGGCCGAAGGGATCGGGCGACGAGAGAAAGACATTCTTGAGTGCCTGCTTCTCGCCTTTGCGCGCGTGATCGAAAGCGGCCGCGAACATCACATCGGTCGAGACCGGATGGGCACAGAATGCCCCAACCTTTCCGTCGATCGGTGTCGTCCCATGGCGCTCACCGGCGAGGCGATTGTGCGTGGTGGTGTGAATCGCTCCGTCGTCAAACCGAAACCATCCCGCGCCTTCGTACACGCCGTTGACCTGGATCCGCGTGTACGCGTCGCGGGGCCTGTAGTCCTTGTCCAGGGTGTAGACCGCATCGCGCGTGATCTTGGGGTCGAAGCTGCGGCTGATCGCCCGATAGGTGATCAGGCCATCCTGGTTCCAGTCGTAGGACACCACTTCTTCGCCGCGCACCACGTCGGCGCCGTTCTTTTGCGTCACGAATCTGATGCGGAGGTCGATCTGCGTGCATGAAATGCCAGGCTCGATGTTCATTCTTTTTCCGCCCTGTAATTCGCCGGCAGCGGCGCACCCCAGATGGGAGGCACCGCCAAGTGTCGCCATCGTCCCGATAAGTAATGGGCGCCGCGCGATCACGCTCGTTCGCGCCTTCAGCTGCCGCAAACGGCAGATCGGAAGGCAGTTGCCACTATGCTGTTCCAACTCATCGCAACCTCGGCATTTGGATCGGCAAAAAGGATACACCCCTTCGGGCGTGAGGCCATGTGTCCGTGGTTCGCAATTGGAAAAATGGTGCCGGCTACAGGATTTGAACCTGTGACCCCCTGATTAAAAATTAGAGGAATATTTCTTTATAGCCTCCTTTGAATCAATGATTTAGCTAATAGACAGTGACATTATGTCATATACATAAACATAATAATTGTATCCCTAAAATTCCCTGGCTTACCTTGAGTTTCCTGCCGCGTGGGTGCATGGTGGGTGCACGGCGAACCCTCTTACTTTCTTGGGTGCACGATGCGCAAGGCCATTACCAAGCGT
>CANJPQ010000064.1 GCA_947476275.1 Fidelibacterota bacterium | reverse complement strand
GTGGGCCTATATCATCTGCCGCTATGCCTTTGTCGCGGTGCCCAAGGACAAGAGCAAGCCGACTCCGGAGATCGCCGATGGCCGCTACACGGCGTTACTGAAGAAAACTGCCACGGGCTGGAAGGTGCTCCTGGATATCGACAACGGCGCGTCGGGCGCCGCACCCGATCTCATCGCGCGGATCAGGGCGGAAAGCGCGCCGTAGGCTGAGCTGGCCCCTTTGAAGTGGTCCATCCTTGGTTTTTCCGCAATGGAGGACTGAACAGGTTTGGCTGCCGTAGGTGATGAAAGAGGGAACCCTTTGAGTTTGTCGATTGATCTCGGAATCAGCAAGATGTGTGCCGGACCTTGGTCACCCCGTATCCTTACCTCCGCACCTGATGCCGGATCGCTGTCCCAACGGATTGAACAATTTCGCGCTCAGCAGCCTTGATGCGGCTGCTGGGGCCGGCAACCGCGAGAACCACACTGCGCTTGCCAGTGCGTGGCGGGAGAAGCCACGCGATAGCGCCAATCTCGGGCACATACATGTTGTGGCCGATGCCATAGCCGACGCGGCGAATCTTACGCACCGACTGCAAGGTCGTCGCCAGATCACCTTTGCGGTCGCCGCCCTTCGCTTTCCGGTTGACGCGTTCTAACAGACTGGTGATGTCGTCATCGGATTTTTCGCTGAGGGCAACCAGACCAATGGTGGAATGGAACAGGGGGGCCACAGCTCCAGACTGAATATGCAGCGTAAGCGGTTTGGTGCCCATGCGAATCTGCGTGAACTGCATCGCGAGATCGTTCTGACAACTGAGCGACACGGTTTCGCCAGTGGCCTCGCGAATGTCATCAAGCAAGGCAAGGAGGTGTCCCTCGCCATAAAGTGAGTTTTCCAGCCATTGCCCAAGCAAGGCCACACGGATGGTGGACAGGTAGGTGTGTTCCTTCCGGTCGAATGCAAGGTATCCAAGGACGACCATGCTCTTCAGCAAAACAAGCGTGCTTGATTGCGGATAATGCAAGGCCCGACCTACCTCGGTCGCAGTCATCGGCCGGCGGGTACGATCGAACAGTTCCAGCGCTTCAAAAACCCTCCCCACAGATTTGACGACGACGGGGTTCATTGCGGAAATATCCTTCCAGAAGCGTGAGGGACGTCTGTAGGTTCACGTTTAGTAAAATCCGAAATCACCCTGCGAGAAAGGCAAACCGCACGATTGGGAGGGCGCGCGCTCCAAAAATCATACATGTGAATTTTCTGGACATGAATAGACGCCCCGCATCGCGCCGCATATTGTTCCAGATGCGCTTGGGGGGCGGATTCTGGGCCTGGCCGCCGCGGGGAAACAGAACGATGAACATGGCTCGTCTGATCCGGTTTGGCGCCGCTTGTTTGGCCTTGATAGCGTCGTCAGCTTTGCCCGGCGAGGCCGCGCTTCTGCCGGGCATGGGCGAGCTTTCCGGCAAGGTCACCGGGCCGAAGTCGGTTGCCCTGGCCAAGGTTTATGCGAAGAACACCGATAAGAATATCGGGTATGCGGTTTTCGTCTCCGGCGGAAACTTTCGCGCAGTCGATCTTTTCCCTGGCCACTATGAAGTGACCATCACCAAGAATGGTTTCGCGCCGCAAACCGCACAGGTCGACGTCCGCGCGGGCGCACTGGCCAAAATTGATTTCGCTCTACAGGATGCGCCGCTGCGCGAGACCTATATTGGTGGCGCGACGTATGCCGATCACAAGATCGCAACCTACGACGCGATCTACCCGCCCGGCCCTGGCCGCGACGTCATCGAGCGGACCTGCATGGTCTGCCACGGCGTCAACTTCCTGCCGGGCCTGGCGCAACCGCGCGAAGCCTGGGCCGCGGCGATCGATTACATGACGACCGGGAACGCCTTCGGCAGCCAAGACGCGGCTTCTATGTTCGATCCCGTGCGATTGCCGCCGGCCGATCGCGAAACCGTCCTGGATTACCTTGAAAATAACATGGGCCCCGAAGCCACATTGCGGGTGGTCAAGGACGAAGGCGGCGTACAACTAAATGAGGCAGAGCTCGGCAAGGCGATGATTGTCGAGTACCTGTTCCCGAACACCGCCGCCATGCCCCATCGTTGGACGCAAGAGGTCCACTTCGACAAGAACGGCATTGTCTATGTGACTGAGCGCGGTACGCCGCCCAGCATCGTGCGCCTGGATCCGCAAACCGGCGAGCACCGCGACTTCCTGACGCCGGATGCCAAAAGCTCGCCGCATGGCCTCACGGTCGATGCCGACGGGACCGTTTGGTGGGCGGGGCGAAATGTATTTCTCGCTCACCTCGATCCGGTAACCGGAAACACCGATCAGTACGCGGTGACCAAGCGGGGTCTGCACGGCCACACGCCGGTCTTCACCTCGAAGGGCGATCTCTGGTTCTCGGAGCTTCCTGGCAACAAGATTGGCAACTGGGATCGCAAGACAGACAAGATCACGATTTTCGATTCGCCCGAGCCGCGCGCGCGGCCCTACGGGCTGATTGTCGATCACAACGACCTGGTTTGGTACGTGGAATACCATGGTGACGCAGTCGTGCGCTTCGACCCCGCCACTAAGGAGTTCAAGCGCTTTCTCATCAAGAGCCGGCCGGCGTCGATGCGCCGTCTGGGCGTCGATTCCAAGGGGTTCATCTGGTACGGCGTGTACGGGACCGTGGGCAAAGCCGGCAAGATTGGTCGCCTGGATCCGGCCACCGGCGACATGGTCGAACGCGCCCTGCCGATCCCCTATTCCAACCCCTACGACGCCTGGGCCGACGACGCCGACAATATCTGGATCAGCACCGACAATTATCTGGTGATGTTTAACCAGAAGACCGAAGCCTTCACGCTCTATCCAATGCCGGAGCGAACAGACCAGCCCAAGATGTCGATCACCCGCGACGGGGCGATCTGGTACACCCCGCGACACGCGGGCCTGACCGGCGGATACGGCGGCGGCGCGGCGGTTCTGTATCCCGATAAGGACAAGATCAAAACGCTGGGCGCGTTTTACTCTACGAAGAACTCGGCAAATCACGTCGCGAAGTACAAGGGGCCGACAACCCCGGTCAGGAATCTGATCAAGAGCTCTGCGGCTGGCGGCCAGGACGTGCCTGGCCCGCCGCCGAAGGCAGAGCCAACCGATCGTACACCTATTGTGGCGAAGCCGGCCGATGGCGCCGGCGGCGGGCCACTTGCGGACTGAGAGTCGCCGGTGTGCTTGCTTGCTGTCAGTGCAAGTCCATTTCACCGCTTCGGGAGCTATTCACCATGAACCTAGAACCAAGCCTCGCTGAGGACTCGTCTGTCGGGGCTATGAGCGTCCCCGGGCCAACGCGCCGTGCCATGTTGGGCGCCGCAGGAATCGGTGGGCTTTCGACCGCGGCGTTCGTCCGCCCCGGTTGGGCGGCGACGCAGCCCGAGCAACCTTATCTCGTCGATCCGAGCGAGCGATTCTTGGCCTTCCTGCGCGCCTCGGGTGACGTCAGTGGCAAGGAAACCTTGGCGTGGGCCAGCGGCAGCGTGTTCGCGTGGCTGCCGCGACGGGGCGGCTTCCACCTCTTCAACTATCAACTCTTCACCGTGCAGCGGCTGGAGAAGACGGCCAAAGGCTGGTTCCGCTTCAGCAAGGAAGCCGGCGTCTATGTCGACAAGGACACCGGCGATGTGATGCAGCGTTGGCATAACCCGTTCATCGGCCGCGATGTCGATGTCATTCAGATGAAGAACGACCCGACCAACATCGAGATTAGCGAGCCGACGCCCGAGTTGCCGCCGCCGCTGGCGTGGGTGCTGGGCGACACGATCGTTTTCACGCGCGACATTCTGGTGACCCGGCCGGCTGAGCTCAAAGTCGCGGAGTATCCGCTCAACGCGCAAAGCAATACCTATAAGGTCGCGGAATATTACAATCACGTTGTCGCGCGTCGCGATCTGGAGAACAAGGCGCTGACGTCCGTCCCGATGGTCGGCAGTAACACACGCGTCGGCAATTGGTACCCGTGGCTGGAGATGGGACAGCGGCGCGGCTGGCTGATCACCCAACTGCGCTCAAAGAAGCTCGCACGCGCGGAACAGCTACCGCCGGTGCTGTACAAATACTGGCAGGCAAGGGATCCGTCGATCTTCCACGCCCCCGCCACGGTAACCGGCCCGAACGAGTCGAGTTGGACGTACTTCAAGAAGTTGCAGGAAGAAAAGCGCAAGGCCCGCGCAGGAGGCCCGACATGAGCCCGCGTATGCCGCGCGCGGCTTTCGGCGTCCAGGGCTTGGCCGCGCTGATGTCCGGGGCCGACCCCGCCCGCGCCGCCATGCCGGTTCCGGAGGCCTTTCAGGATCCCCACAGCCGTTTGGACGCCTTCGTTCGGGTGGAAGGCGACGCCAGCGGCGAACTCGTGGTGCAACACGACGTGGGCTCGGTGTATTCATTTTTCGATGGCGTGACCGATCGTCGCTTATTCGACACCGAGCGGTTTGCGCTGCGCCGCTATCGCCGTATCGAGGCCGGATGGCTGCGAACCGAGCGCGCCGTGACGGTCTATCGCGACCCGGAAAGCCACCGCATCATCGCGGCATGGAAGAATCCCTGGTTGGAACGCAGCGTCGATGTGATTGATCTGGCCCAAGAGAGCACCCACCAATTCAGCGTCGCCGAACTGGGGAAAAGCTATGACATCGGCATCACGATTCACGAAGACGACGTGTTCGTTCAGCACAGTAGTTTCGCCGTCGAGGCTTCGCCGATCACGCCGCTCAGCCACCCTCTGCACGGTCAGGATGACATTTGGGAAGGCTCCGACTTTCTCAACTTCTTTTGCCGGCTACGGGACGTGAACAATCGCAAACTCGCCCGGGTGCCTGCGGTATCGTCGTATAACCGCGTCTCGTCGCTGCTGCCCTGGCTTGAAATGGGCGACGTGGCGTCGGCGATGATCGTGCAAACGCGATCGGAGAAACTGAAGCGGGTAGAAGAGTTGCCACGCGATCTCCTAGACCACGCCATTAAGCTCTATCCGACGTATCTGGCCTTGCCCGCCGACGTCACGCTTCCGCCGCCGGTCAGCGCCTCGGGTATGGACTTCTACAAGGCGGAGATAGCTCGCAAGAGCGGGCCCGTGGCGCGATGAAGCGCGCCCCGCTCTTAACCCTGTGCGCGTTGGGTGTGGGGCTTACCGGGCTGGCTCAGGCCGCCGCCCCGGAGGTTCACGGCGACGAAATCGGCGGTGTCGTGCGCGGGCCGAAGGGTCCCGAGGCCGGGGTCTGGGTCATTGCCGAAACCGACGGTCTGCCGACCAGCTACAGCAAGATCGTCGTCACCGACGACCAGGGCCGTTACTTGCTGCCGGCCCTACCCGCGGCGCGCTATCGCTTGTGGACGCGCGGGTACGGTCTGGTCGATGCGAAGCCGGTGGAAGCGACGCCCGGGCAGCAGGTCGACCTGGCGGCGCAAGTCGCGCCTGACCGTCGTGCCGCGGCGGAGTATTACCCGTCGAACTATTGGTTTGCCCTGCTGCGCCCGCCGACGGCTGCGGAGTTCCCCGGGACCGGACAAAACGGTATCGCACCAGCGATGGTCAGCCAGCAGCATTGGATCGGGTTTCTCAAGGAAAACTGCTTCCAATGCCATCAGATCGGCGACGCCTACACGCGCGCCTTGCCGGGCTCTGGCGTGGAAGGATGGCGCAGTCGACTGTTGAACGGCAGCGGCGAGGTCAGCGATCCACGCATCGATCGGCTGGTGCGGAGCTATCGCACCGATCGCATGTACGGCGGGGTGGGCAAGTTAGGTTTATCGCGTGCGCTGGAAGTACTGGCCGACTGGACCGATCGCATCGCCGATGGTGCCCTCCCGTTCGAAACGCCGCCGCGTCCGACGGGCGTCGAGCGCAATATCGTGTTGACGATTCACGGCTGGGCTCATACTCCGGACGGTACGAGCCAACAGGTGCACGACGAAATCGCCACCGACAAGCGCGACCCTACGGTCAACGCCCACGGGCCCGTGTACGGTGCCATTCGCCAATACGGACAGTACGGCGTGTTCGATCCGCGCGATTTGCGCGAGTACAACATCGATATCCCCGGCGTCGCGCCGCCGCGCCCGCACAACATCGACGCCGGCATCCACAACCCCATGATCGATCGGCAAGGCCGGGTGTGGGGCAGTCTGGTGAATAAGGAAGGTCCGGACTTCAGCTATTGCTCCGACGGTGGCGCAAACAAGTTCGCGAAGTACTATCCCAACGCCAGCCCGAAGGGCCGCTATGTCTCGGTCTATGATCCCCGAACCAAGGACGTCAGCCTGGTACCCGTGTGCTTCGGTACGCACCACTTGAACTTCACAGACGACGGCACGGAGACGCTCTACTTCAGCGGCGACTTCAACGTCATGGGATGGTTGAACACGAGCCAGTGGGACAAGACCCACAACGCCGAAGCTGCTATCGGCTGGTGCCCCATGGTGCTGGACACGAACGGCGACGGCAAGATCGACGTCGACCGCGGCAATTGGAACTTCATCGTCAATCCCGATGCGGGTGCAGAGGAGGGGGCGTTCGGCGACGGCTCCGCGCCGGTGCAGTCGAAGCTCGATCCGTCCAAAGATACGCGCATCAGCAGCTTTCTATATGGCATGGCGGTGAACCACCGCGACGACAGCGTTTGGTACGGCAAGGTGCAGCCCAGCACGCCCAGCGGCATCGTTCGCCTGTCGCGCGGCGCAAGCCCGCCCGAAAGCTGCAAGACCGAATACTACGAACCCCCGCGTCGCGCCGACGGCAGCTATCGTGCGTATGATGGTCGCGGCGTGGATGTCGATTCTCAGGGGATCGTGTGGATGGCGTTTGCCAGCGGTCAGTTAGGCCGTTTCGACCGCAGCCGCTGCAAGGTCGTCTCCGGTCCCTCCGCCGTCGGACAGCAATGCCCCGAGGGCTGGTCGTTCATCGACCTGCCAGGCCCCAAGATCACGGGCACCTCGGCCAATGCCGATTTTACGTATCTGATCTGGGTCGATCTGCATAACGTGCTGGGCCTTGGAAAGGATGTGCCGATCGTCACCGGCAGCAATTCCGACTCTCTGATGGCGTATCTTCCCCGCGAGCGACGCTGGGTGACGATGCGCGTGCCATATCCCATGGGCTTCTATTCCCGCGGCCTCGACGGGCGCATCGACGATCCTGCGGGCGGGTGGCGCGGCCGGGCCATATGGGCGACCTATGGCGTCAGCCAGCATGCAAATCTGCATATCGAGGGCGGCGATCAGAAGCTCGTGGAGTTTCAATTGCGTCCGAACCCTTTGGCGCGATAGCCGGAGGGTCGGCGCATGGATCCCGACCAGTGGCGAAAAGTCCCCGGGAGCGATGCCCCAATGCGCAAGCTGAAATTTGTCGTGAGCCTATGGACGGTGGTGGCGATTCTGGCGCCGGAGGTGGGTTACGCCGCCCCTCCGGAGATGCCTCGACAAGGCCGCGTGGCGAACCCGAAGCCGGAGAACTATTCGCCGGAACAAAAGGCGATGGCCGAGCGGATCGTCACCCAAGTGGGCGGAGATGCGCCGCGCGGCCCCTTCGCCCTGCTATTGCATACGCCAAATATCGCCGATGGCGCCCTGAGTTTGTTTTCGGCCTTCCGGTTCCAGAACCGTTTGCCGCAACGACTCCTCGAACTGATGATTCTCACGGTCGCGCGTCAGTGGTCGGGACAGTATGAATGGTTCGCCCACGCACCGCGGGCGCTCAGTGCCGGCCTCGATCCGGCGGATATCGAAGCGATCCGTCTTGGCCGTGTTCCGAAGCTCGATGGCGCGGACGAACGACTGGTCTACGATCTCGTTGGCGAATTGACGACGCGCCGCGCGCTCAGCCAAGCGACCTATGCGAAAGCCAAGGCGGCTCTCGGGGAAGAGCCGCTGATCGAACTCATCAGCGCGACCGGCTATTACACGATGATCTCGATCATTCTCGTAGCCTTCGAGGTTCCGCCGCCGGCGCCGTCACCTGAGAAGCCTCTCCCGTAGAGAACGCTCTTCAACCGGGGCGGAGTACCTAGCCCCGGGGGCAACACTTGGGGCCGTCGACGATTTACGGCAACTGGCGGCGCGGCACCGGCATCCTCAACAACGACCTCTATATCGGTAAGCTCGTCTGGAACCGGCTTCGCTATATCAAGGATCCGACCACGGGCAAGCGCGTGTCAAAGCCGAATGAGGCGAAGGAATGGATCGTCAAGGAGGTTCCCGATCTGCGCATCGTCGATCAAGACCTGTGGGATCGGGTCAAAGTCCGGCAAAAGGACACCCGTCGGCGCATCACCTCAGAGTCGAAGTCCGGGGTTAGGTCTGAGAGAGCCCGCCGTCCGGTCTACCTGTTCTCAGGTCTCGTGCGCTGCGGGGTCTGTGGCGGTGGATTCACCATGGTCAACACCATCCACTACGGCTGCAACAACGCCCGCAACAAAGGCACCTGCAACAACACCCTGTCTATCCGGCGCGACCGTCTCGAGGCGTCGATACTTGATGGTCTCAAGTCGCGACTGATGGCGCCGGAGTTGGTCGAGGAGTTCATCGCGGAGTATCACCGTGAACTGAACCGGGCCAGCGGACACCGGGACGTCGAGCGGCAATACGGGGAACGGGAACTGTCGCGTACGGAGAGCGCCATCCGTCAGATCATCGAAAGCATCAAGGCTGGGTTTCGCACCGACGCAATGCGGGAAGAACTTGAGACCCTCGACGCCCGCAAGAAGGAGCTGACGGTAAAGCTGGCGGCAACGACGCGCGATCCCGTGCGACTGCACCCGAACCTGGCCGCTGTCTACCGCGCCAAGTTAGAGCAACTAGCCACGTCTTCGAATCCAGGATCACGCAGTCTGTTGAATTGACCGGCCCCCGCTGAGTGATCCGATTGGAATGTTAGTTTAGAGCACGGGCTCGATCCACCGGATTTGCCGCTGGCCAGACGATGGCCTCCGGTGCCGGCGGCCGATACCCCAACGATGAATGCGGACGCACCGTATTGTAATGGCG
>CANJPQ010000063.1 GCA_947476275.1 Fidelibacterota bacterium | reverse complement strand
GAGCCGGTATTGGATATCGCATCGGCGAAGTCGACGAACAGGCGCTCGAGCAGATTGGAACTGACGGTGCCCAGGCTGGACATGATCTGGGATACTTCCCGAATCTCGTCGTCTTCCATCATCGCAATGAGTTTGCCGGAGTGTTCCCCCGGCAAGCACAGCAGCATCATGGCCGCGCGCTGGGGACCCGTGAGACTGCGGTAGTCTTCTTTAACCTTGGCCATGGCGCCCTACGTTCGGGGTTGCCGCCTGCTTTTTGCAGGATTCCGGCAAGGTTGAAAAGTGCGGTAGAGAAGTGAAAAAGACCTTAACGCCGGGCTGGCCAGGACGCAGGCCGAAGCGTGCAATAAGCCCCCCGCGCGCACCGCAAAATGCCGGTTTATCTCGGCTTCTCGCTGGAGCGTTTGCCCTTGGACATCAGTTCCAGGGCGCTGGCCGAAACCCAGCCGCGCGTCTTGCCCGATCCGACCTCGCACCAGGCCTGGATCGTGTTGCAGGCGAGCACTTTGACCTGCGCGCCGCGGATCAGCCGGGTCAAAATCGGATATTTTCCGGGCCCGGTATAGACATCGGTGCTGCGCACCAGCAGGGCGTTCTGATCGGCCGCGCGGGCCGGACCGCCCATCCACAACAGCGCTGCGAAAGCCGTTGTCGAAAAGAGGCGCTTCATGCTCTTCCCATGTCGTCCACACCAAGGCCTGTCATGGATCGCAGCCTCACGCCAAAGCGCAAAGATTTAATGGCCACAATAGGAGCGCCGTTCTTACGCGCAAGAAAGTTCGGCACGATATCGCATCACTTGTGTGTTGGTTCGCAAAACTGTCACTCTGCAACTAGGGAATGATTTTGGATGTCGCCAAAAGGAGGGCCATCATGAAGGGCTTACGCTTGGCGGCCGTTGTGTGTTGCACCGCATTCCTCGCCGCATGCGACTCAAAGTTACCCACAGCCTCCGCCGATCCGCCGCGCGTCAAGGTCGCCTCCGGTGACCTCATCGGTGCGCGCGCAGACGGAGTCGAGTTCTTCAAAGGCATCCCCTACGCTGCCGCGCCCGTCGGCGATTTGCGGTGGCGGCCCCCGCAGCCGGCGCCGGTCGCGCCCGTGGCGCGCGACGCCAGCAGCTACGGTCCGGACTGCGCGCAAGAACCGTTCCCCTACGACGCCGCGCCCTCGCGGAACGGCTTCAGCGAAAACTGCCTGTTCCTGAATGTGTGGCGGCCCGCCGGCGCGGACCCGAAGGCCAAGCTGCCGGTGATGGTCTGGATCCACGGCGGCGGCTTCATCAACGGCGGCACCACGCCCGCGGTGTATGACGGCTCTCGCTTCGCCGCGCAGGGCATCGCCTTCGTCAGTATCAACTATCGCCTGGGCCGCTTCGGTTTCTTTGCGTTCCCCGCGCTCAGTGCCGAACATCCGGATGAATTGAAAGCCAACTACGGCTACATGGACCAGATCGCCGCGCTCAAGTGGATCAAGGCCAACATCGCCGCATTCGGCGGCGATCCGAACAACGTGATGGTGTTCGGCGAGTCCGCCGGCGGTGGCTCGGTGCACATGCTGCTCACGACGCCGCTCGCCGCCGGGTTGATCAGTAAAGCCGGCATCGAGTCCGGTGGCGGCCGCGGGTCCTTGATGGGGCCGCGACGTCTCAAGGAAGATCTGCCGAACTTGCCCTCCGGTGAAACCCTGGGCGTCAATTTCGCGCGCGCCAATGGGATCGAAGGCACCGGGCCCGAAGCGCTCGCTGCATTGCGCGCTCTGCCGACGGAGAAGATCGTCGACGGCCTGACCATGATGGGCGGTCGCCGCGAAGGCCCGCCGACATATGGCGGTCCGGTGCTCGACGGCCAGATCGTCACGGGCACGCCGCAAGGCGCCTACCTCGCCAAGCGCGAGACGCAGGTGCCGACCATCGTCGGCGCCAACGATGCGGACGCTGGCTTCGGCGGCGCCGACACCCTCGACGAAGCCTTGCGCTACTTCGGCGCCGATGCGGAGAAGGCCCGCGCCGCCTACGGTCCCGATCCGTCGCCCGATCAATACATCGCGATTGGTTCGATCGCGATGGATCGCGGCATGGTCGAACCGGCCCGCTTCGTCGCCCAGACGTTTGCCGCCCACGGCACGCCGACCTACGAATTCCGCTTCGCCTATGTTGCGCCCGCCGACAAAGCAGCCCTCGCCACCAATCCCTTCGCCAGCGCCATGCTGCCCGGCGCCCAGCACGCCAGCGAAATTCCCTATGTTTTCGACACCGTCCCCGATGCCCATGAGGCCACGGCGGAAGACCTCGCCACCGCGAAAGCCGTGAATGCCTATTGGGCGAACTTCGCGAAGACCGGCAACCCCAACGGCCCTGGTCCAAACGGAACGCATCTGCCGGAGTGGCCTGCCTATACCGTCGAGAACGACACCGTGATGATCTTCACGCCCGAGGGCCCAAAGGCGTCGCGCGATCCCTGGGGCGCGCGCCTCGATCTCATCGCTGCGCACGCGCCGCGGAAGTAGGCGCGCCCGTGCGTTTTGTGGCATGCTTTTTCCCGCCGCGCGGAGGCGATCTCCACTCCTTGGCCGAGACCTCTCCGTGAATGAAGATCCACCCGTCACGTTGACCTGTTACGTCCATGAGGCTTGGGCGCCGCGCATCCGTCCCGCCGGATCGAAGCGGCAATGGATGGAAGACACACAGGAGCGCTATGCGTATCGCTGTCTTCCGCTCACCATCGCCAATACCCACGGCTGGGAGATTTTGAGCCCCTGTACCTTTGCCGCCATCTGGCGCGGCGGCAAGGGCGTCGAAGCGGTGGAGATTCACGCGGAGAACGGCACGCCCGTCCATGTCGTCCCGACGTCGCTGTTCGGCCACGGCACGATCACCTTCCACGTCGAGGGAATCTTTCGCACCTCGCCCGGCTGGAACCTGTGGGTGGGCGGCGCGCCGAACGCCGCGAAAGACGGCATCGCCCCGCTCGGCGGCGTGATCGAGACCGATTGGTCGCCCTATACCTTCACGATGAACTGGCGTTTCACCCGGCCCAATCACGTGGTGCGCTGGGAAAAGGATGAGCCGTTTTGTTTCTTCTTCCCGGTGCAACGCGGCGTACTCGACGCGGTGCAGCCCGAAATCAAACCGCTCAAGGACGCGCCCGAACTGGACAAGGCGTTCACGGACTGGGCCCAGTCCCGCAAGATGTTCCAGGAGCACGTCCGCCGCACCAAGCCGACCGCGTCGACCGATCAATGGCAAAAACTCTACTATCGCGGCGTCGGCCCGACCGAGGCCCCCGGCGCGCCCGACCATCAAACCAAATTGCATCTCGCGCCATTTAAGACAGCCGCCGACTCTGCCGCGGGCTGTCCTGTGCAGGGGGGGCTCAGTGAACCTCCGCACACATCGCCGGACGTGTCCGCAGACTCGAAAGGCGGAAGTAGCGACACATGAGCGAGAAAACTGTCGCGCAGAAGCTGGGCGTGAAACCGGGCCAGATCGTGCTGCTGATGCAGGCTCCGAAGGATGCCGCGTCCCTGATCGGCACGCTGCCCGCGGGCGCAGAACTTCAAACGGGGCTGAAGCGCAGCAATTTCATTTTGGTGTTCGCCAAGGATCGCGCCGCTCTCGTCAAAGGCCTAGCGGCTTGCAAGGAGCGCTTGGAGCCCAAGGGTGTGGTGTGGGTGGCCTACATCAAGAGCACCTCGGCCAAAAAGGTGGACATCAACCGCGACAGCATTCGGGAATACGTGCCGAACGTCGGCCTCGACACCGTCGCCCAGATTGCCATCAACGAAGAGTGGTCTGCCTTGCGGCTCAAAGCCGTTTAGGTCACGTGTCGGCGTCACCTGCAACAGGCTGCGCGTCCTGATTTCCCGCCGCCCACTGCTGGCAGGCGCTCGCTCAGAGCGATGCCAACCTTGCCCTCAGGCTTGCAACGGCAAAGTCCAGGAAGACCCGCGTCTTGGTGGGAAGCGTGGTGCGCCGCGCGTGAAGCACATGAACCGGCAGCGGTTCGATTTCATATCGTTCGAGAACGATGCGGAGTGATCCATCGCGCACGGCGTCGGCACATTGGTAGTGCAGCACCCTGGTCACTCCAACACTCGCAATCGCGGCGGAAACCGCAGCCTCGGCGGTGCTGACCGCCAGCCGTGTTGTGATCGGAATGTCCAAGGCCTTTGCCTCGCGCTTCTTCGAGAAACGCCAGGTGGCACTTGAAGACAGCGCGTTGAAATTGACGCACGGTACGCGCGTGAGATCAGCTGGTGACTTGGGAATGCCGTGCGCGGCGAGAAGTTTCGGGCTGGCGCAGACCACCGTCCGCATCGACCCGATGCGGGTCGCTGACAGATCGCTGTCCGGCAGCGCGCCGATACGCGTGGCGATGTCCACCTGATCTTCAATGAGATGAAGGTTCCGATCTGAGAGCAGGAGCCGAACGTTGATCTCCGGATAGGCCGCGAGAAACGCCGCCACCACAGGAAGCACATGCAAGCGGCCCAGGAGGACCGGCGCGGTGAGAACAAGCTCGCCGCGCGGCGCATTGAATTCACCCGCTGCGGCTTTTTCGGTCTCATCGACATCCTCAAGGATACGCTTGGCCGCTGCGATGTAGGTCGCACCGGCATCTGTCAGCGAAAGCCGCCGCGTGGTGCGGGCGAGCAGTCGCGTCCCAAGATGGGTTTCCAACTCGCCGACCTTGCGACTCACCGTCGCCAAAGGAAGGCGTAACTCCCGGCTGGCGGCCGTGAAGCTCCCGCGCTCGACAACACGGAGCAGTATCGCCATGGCTTCGAGGCGGTCCATTATTCTCTCAAAATATGGGATTATAATTCCCATATTTGCATGATTATGCCTGCCGTTGGAATGGCATATCTCTTGGGTCAGAGCAGCCGCCCCGGCGCGCTCCCTGACAAAGGAAACTCTCCATGACCCGAATTTCCGTCCCCGCGTACGCAGATGCGCCCGAAGCGTCGAAGCCGGTGCTGGGTGCAGTCCAGAAGCAGTTGGGCGTTATTCCCAACCTTTTCCGCCTCGTTGCGAATAGCCCAGCCGCGCTGAGTGGCTATGCCAGCTTTTCCGGCGCGCTCGGCAAGACCCTCGACGTGAAAACGCGTGAGCGCATTGCGCTGGCCGTCGCGCAGGTGAACGGCTGCGATTACTGTCTCTCCGCGCACACGTACCTGGGCCTCAATCTGGCGAAGCTGGATGAGGCGGAAATCGCGCACAATCGGCGCGGCGGGTCTTCAGATCCTAAAGCGGACGCGGCGGTTCGCTTCGCGGCCCGGGTGGTCGAGGCGCGTGGCCATCTTGCTGACGATGAGATTGCCGCCGTCCGGCAGGCCGGATTCAGCGACGGTCAAATCGTCGAAATCGTCGCCTTGGTCGCGGAAAACTGCTTCACCAACTTCATCAATGAAGTCGCACAGACCGTCATTGATTTCCCCGTCGTTCGCGCTGCCAAAGCGGCCTGAGAGAACAGGGGGCAACGATCGCCGTTGCCCCCGGCCGGCAAATCCTGGGGTGAGACATGTCATCGGAATATCTCAACATCGCCACGACGGATGCGGTTCGCGCGATACGTGCGCAAATGAGCTGCGACGAGATGTGGGCGTCCACGGAGGGCACCGGCGGCACGGACGCATTGACCGCCAGAGAAGTTTCCTTCATCGGCGAACGCGACAGCTTTTACCTCGCAACAGTCTCAGAGACAGGCTGGCCATACGTGCAGCATCGCGGGGGACCACCCGGTTTCCTAAAGGTGATCGATGCGAACACGCTCGCCTTCGCCGACTACCTGGGCAATCGCCAGTACATCAGCGCCGGCAACGTCAGTCGCAACGACCGCGCTGCGCTCATCATTGTGGACTATCCGCGTCGGCGACGGTTGAAACTGTACGTGCGCATCGAGACGCATCCGGTTGACGAGAGCCCGGAGCTCGCGGCCAGGGTCATTGACGCCGGCTATCGGGGTCGCCCTGCGATGGTGCAGACACTTCACGTCGTCGCCTACGATTGGAATTGCCCACAGCACATCACGCCCCGATACACGGAGAGCGAGATCGCACGGATGTCGCAGCCGCTGCGGGAGCAACTCGCGGCTTTGGAGAAGGAAAATCGCGAACTCAAAGCCATCATTAGCAAAGGAGGGACGGAGCCGCCGACCGACGCAGTGTGAGTCCCGGAAATGTCGCCGAACGCCGAAAGATGATCGTCTCGCCCCCGGTTTTTCTCAACAGAATCAGCATGCTATTCGGCGGATGGCGTAAGCCAAGCTTCACATTTCCCATGATGTGGACCGGGCATCATGGTGGTGCTGAGAGCCCAATTGAGATGCCGACGTCTAGCAATGGGAAGCATGAACATGAATGCGATCACCCGTCACGCAGGCCAGGAGACGAGCCTTCCTCTTTCAGCCACAGAAGTCAGGGTGCTTGCGCGGGTAGCGCGCGCATTGCTCCTGCCGCTTCTCAAGGGGCCTTCACAGGAGAAGGCTCTGAGGACCCTCAACGAGCTCGCACGTAGTCTTGATAAGGGCATACGTGAGGCGCTGGCCGCCTCTATTTCCTCAAGCCCGCTGGTACCAAAGGAGATTGCCGTGCTGCTGGCGAATGACCTGGACGAGATCGCGGCTCCGATCCTGCAGTACTCGGACGTCCTGACGGAGGGAGACCTCCTGGAGTTGACCGAGAATTTCGACGACGACGCCAAACTCTATGCCATCGCCTGCCGTTCGGAAGTTCCGGATGCGCTCTGTTTGTCTCTTGTGCGACGCGGCGGCGCCGAAGTCACGGTGCGATTGGCCCGCAATCCCGGCGCAAAGTTTTCAGAAGAGACGCTGTCCGAGATGATCGATGTTTATGCGAGCAATCGGCGTGTCCATGAAGCTGTCATTGACCGAGAGGCCTTGCCGCTGCGCATCGTCACCAAACTCATTGAAGTGATTGCAGATGATTTGTTGTCGCGGCTCTCGGCACGCCACCCGTTGGATGCCGCGACCAAGGAAACGATCCTGTTGGAAACGAACGAGCGCGCGGTGATTGGGCTCTCCAGCGGTCTCTCTTCCACGGCGCTCGCCCGACTCATTCGCCAGATTGCCGCCGAAAGGCGTCTCACGTCGTCCTTGTTGGTGCGGGCCGCCATCCTCGGAAATCTTGAGTTTGTCGTCCATGCGCTGGCCCATCTCAATATGAGAGAGGTTCCTGAACTCCGCGCCAAGATCCTTGGCTCTCCAGACGTCGAGATCGCGCGGTTATGGCCCATCGATTGGGACGACGGTCATCGGGAATGCATCGTTACCGCGGCCCGAACAATACGGTCTGTGTCCGTCGAAAGTGAAAAGTGGCCGCCGAGCGTTTATCGATTTCTCGTCAGCCAGCGCATTCTCACGGCCATTGGCGGTCAGGGCCTTAGTCTCGCCGATGAGGAGATAGACACCATCGACACGTTGGCGCGCCAAATGGTCGGCTCTGCCGCCGAGCTGATTGATCCTTGGGCGAGCAAGTCAGGCCGGTCCGCGATTCATTAGTTCGTTTGGATCGCTAGTCCGCCCTATAACGCTCTCGATCGATATTTCTGATGACCTGAGTCACGCTGCGGTTCCGGTAGAACTGATGAGTCTGGCGCTTAGGACGCGCCCCGATTCATGACGAATGACCTCGTAACACTCTGAACGTTATCTCCACGTCGCTTCCCGTCGGAACGTCGCGACGATCTCAGAACTTTGCTCGCGCCGGGGAAGTCGCCGACCGTGATTGAAAGAAAGGGGCGGCGTAAGGCACGGTATCGCCACACCCCCGATTGTCACCCGGACAAGGCACGTCAGCGCAGCAGCGCGGACGCAGCTACCCCTTCTGAGGACTCTTGAATTGCATCCAAGGTGTAGCGGCGTCCGTCTACTTCGGGCGACTCCGATACCCCAATCTGGTTATCGCCTTCGCGAATGACCAGTGTAACGTTTTTACTTTTAGGGATTGTGAGGAGGCTATTAGCAACAATCTCACCCGCTCGGTTGTTGGTAACCTGTCCTTGGATTACCCTACCGCTTATCGTGCCTTCGTAGGTGACTTCATAATCGGAATACGTCGTTTGTTGTTGGCGATTTCCAGAGAACATTGATGCAAGGGCACTGTCGGCTAGTGTGTAAGATCCTTTAGCAACAAAGCTCTTACCTTCGATCTCTACAGTCAGAATGCAATTGGGGCCTTGCCAGCGCTTGGCGATCCTTGTCGGTGTTTCTTGTACGAGAGCGTTTCCTATGACTCGAAAGAACTCGCTTTTGGGTTTCGCTTTTTTGACGAGCTCCGCTTCGGATTTTCCTTCCTGCTCAAGCGTACTTTGTACTTCCGAAAGCACTTGTCCTACGTCTTGATTGCAATTTGGCACTTCCAGAGCTTTTCTGCACAGATCTTCTGCTTCCTTCAAGAACCCTTTCGCTTTGTAGTTCCGGGCGAGGTTGGCCATCGCGAGGGTTTCGCTTTGGTCGACGGCCTTCTGGTACGCGGCGACTGATTTTGCGGGCAAATCTAGCCAATGATACTCCACGCCTAAATTGTTCCAGTTACCCCCATCTCGGATCTCGTGCTCAATCTTGAGATAGTGGTAAAGGGCGACGTCGTGCCGCTTACATTCAGAGTGCGCAAGCGCCAGTTGGAAGCGCCTCGTTCCATCGCCGGGGTTCTGCTCGGCCAAACTCTCCAGCGCTGCGATAGACAAATCGCCAATTTTTCTGGCCTCGTAGTATTCCCTCAAGGACTCTAGCAATATCTCGCGCCCTTCGCCGGATTCGGACACGACTCTTCGCATCATGTCCAAAGCTGCCAGCGCCCCTTGCCATCGCTCTGCCAAAACATGATTTGAAATCGCGTCTCCCAAAAACTCAACTTTGGCAATTTTTGACGAGGCTATCTCACTCGCCTGTTCAAACATCGCAGCAGCCTTGTTGTGCTCTTGATAGTGCCTATGGGCGCGAGCGAGCGAAGAAATTACGACGCTGTTATCCAGAGATGTCTTGAAAAGTCTCTGCAATTCGTTGAAAGCCTCCCCGCGACCGGCAAATATCGAAAAATACAATTCTTGTGCATGCAGGCCCGTCTTTTCCTCGGCGGGCATTTCACTAGCCGCTATCGCGGCTTTAATTACATCTACGGCCCTATAGTCCTTGTCCATGATTGAAAAGAATAGACCGCGTCGATATTGCCAGTTCTCCCACTCGGGGAGAGGCACCTTCGCTCTATCGACGTCGCTCTCGCCTGTTGATGCCCTATCTTCATCTTCCCCCTGTGGTGGAGCGGGTAACGATTTCATTCCGTCGTTAGCCTCGGCCCCGCGCCGTGATCTGCCCCCTTTGAAGTGGTCCTCCGTTAGGTATGATTTTGACCAGGAGGATAGGATCAATGGCCAGGAAGCGGCATACAGCTGAAGAGATCGTCTCGAAGTTACGGCAGGTCGATGTGCTGATGGCACAGGGCCGGCAAGTTG
>CANJPQ010000062.1 GCA_947476275.1 Fidelibacterota bacterium | reverse complement strand
GTTGGCCGGTCCCAGCCGGACCGAGCCAGGGGGCCTCATGCCCCACCGGACGGCGCACGCTTTTTAGAAAGGATGGGTGCCATGGCACTTCCTCTAATGCCCAAGGCCACGGCGGTTTGGCTGGTCGAGAACACCTCGCTGTCGTTCGAACAGGTGGCCTCGTTCACCGGCATGCACGAGTTGGAGATCCAGGCGATCGCCGATGGCGAAGTCGCGATCGGTATTGTCGGTGTGAACCCGATTACCTCCGGTCAGCTCACGCAGGAAGAACTCGACAAGGCACAGGCCGACCCTGCGCTGATGATGAAGATCAGCAAGACCGACATTCCGCTGTCGACCGCACGCTCCAAAGGCGCGCGCTATACGCCGGTGTCGAAGCGCCAGGACCGTCCGGATGCAATCTCCTGGATCCTCAAGCATCACCCAGAATTGACCGATGCGCAGATCGCCCGCCTGATCGGCACCACCAAGCCGACGATCCTGAGCGTGAAGGATCGGACCCACTGGAATGCGGCCAACATCAAGCCGCAGAATCCGGTGACGCTGGGCCTGTGTACGGAAGCGGACCTGGAGAAGCAGGTCATTGTCTCCATGCGTCGCACCAAGGCGAAAGAGAAGGCGAAAGAGCGTGCCGAACGCGCGGCCGCGCGTGCCGCTGCCGCTGCCGCCAATCCGGCGCCTGAGCCGACCGCGGACGATCCGCAGGTCAACGCCGCGACGGAAGACATGCCTGCAGACGCTGCGGCGCCGTCGGCCGCGTCCACGGACAACAGCGGCGCGCCGCCGGCACCATAGCGGCGATTGAGCTGAGAGTTAGAAAAGCCCCGGTCGCGAAAGCGCCGGGGTTTTTCTTTTGATGAAAAAAATAAGGCCCGCCGACGGGCTGGCGGGCCTTGATGGGGATCCTACCCTATCCTTCCGGGAGCGGCCGAGTTCCGCTTGAGCCCCGGTGAATGGTTGTTATTGGGGAAGATAACTGGGGGCGTCCGGCAGGTGCACGACCCGCTCGAGTTCGTCCTTCACTCTTAGCTTCCGTTTCTTGAGCTCTTGGACCATGACGAAGTCTGGGAAGGGTCGTCGCTCTTCCTCTGTGAGGATGGTCTCGATTTCAGCGTGCTTTGCCTTGAGGGATTCACTCCGAGCGTCTTGACGCATTTAGTTACCTCCGGGTGGCGGTCAGCAACACGTTATCGTAGCGCCGTTCCCCGGCGAGAAACCAGGGGCACCCGCTAAGGGGCTGATTTCCTGGCCTTTCGGAAGGCGAGGCGGACGATGGCACCGGCGGCGATCTCACGCGAGTCGCACGAGGGTTTGTATGGGTTTGCGATGGCCGGCGATGGCCTGTTCGACTTGGCTTGGCGTGGGGTATAGAGTGACGCCGCCGCGCGTGCACCAGGGGCACGCACGGCGTGCAATTCGCCCCGACGGTTGCGTCCTGCGGACGTCGGTCGAATTCTGTGTCTATTTCGAAGCGAGAACCGCCCTGTGATGCCGCAGCAGGATAGTGAGCAATTGAAAGCCAAGCTGGTCGAACTCGAGGTCGAACACCGCGATCTCGATGACGTGATCCGCAGCGTGAGCGAGCAAGGCGAATTCGATCAGTTGAAACTGTCACGCCTGAAACGCCGCAAGCTGGCGCTCAAGGATCAGATCTCGACCCTGCGCAATTCGCTGATCCCAGACATCATCGCTTAGGCGGGCTCAAGCCAGAGCCAGAACATCTCCTCCGGCTCGCCATGCCGGAACAGCATCTTGCGGCAGGTCAGCGCGCGGCCGTGCATGCGGCCGAACCGTTCGGTGAACGGTTCCGGCGTCGACCGCTCGCACTTCAACATCGTCAGAGACTGCTGGCTCACACCGAGGACAAGGCGTCCTTCGAGGCGCGAGATCAAGCCGGCAATCTCATCGCGGAGATAACACGCCGCCGACAGCAGCGGCGGATCGACGATCATCACGTCTGCGCTGGGAACACTTTCGATCCTGTCCAGGGACTCGTAAGTCCAATGCGGAGGATAGAGCGCCTGAAGCGCGGCCCGCTCGGCCGGATCGGGATGATAGACGCGCACGGCCTTTGCGCCGGCATCCGCCAACGGCAGGAGCGTATCAAGCCCGCGCTCGTCGCCATGCAGCACGACCGCGACGCTTTGGACGCCGTCCAATACCTCGACTGGGAACATCCCGGAACTCAGCGGCCGTAATGTGGCGACGCCGGGTTCGGGACTTTCGCGCAGGAGATCCATGATCAGTCCCGGGCTCCGGCAGCGCTCGATCACCCAGGCGTAGTGCAATGTCCGCAACCAGGCGGCACTCACCCCCAGTTCATTGGCGATCTGCGCGCCGGCGAACGCAGGCATTGCGGCCGTCTGCTTCAGCGCGAGCAGCCCCTCGCCCAGGCCGGGCATCGGCGGCTGCGCCGGGAGTGCCATGCGGCGGTCGTCGACGTAGTTGAGGTAGCGCGGCTTGAACAGCGCCCGCTCCTTCCACACGCGCAGCGCATGATCTCCACCGGTCGAGTATTGGTGATAGACAAGGTAGCGAAGCCCGTCGGGACGGTGCGCGATCATCTGCGACGCCATCTCGTAGTGCAGGAGATTCATGATGCCGGCAGCGAGATGATCGCCGTGCCCCATGATCTTGTCGTACCAAGTAGAGTCGCCCTGCCGCCGCAGCGTGATGTAGGCGAGCAAACGTTCGTCTGTGCGGACCGTTCCCTGGCAGTGCCCGTCTTCTTTCTTGAAGACGCCCCAATGCTGCCAGTGGTGTTCGGGGCACTCGGGCGGCGCGAGCGCGATCGGTGCCGTAGGGGCGCCGCCGAGGGCATCGACGTCGCCAAGATAGTAGTCGCCGGCGACCGGGCGACCATTGCGGACATCCTTCGACTGATGGACGGCGACGATATCCGGAATATGCAGCGCAAATGGAAACGGCTTGACGTAGTAGCCTTCCTTTTGCGCCCGCGCGATGGCGCGGTTGACCTGTCGGCGCTTCGACGTGACGCCCGCCGCTTCTTCGAGCAAGGCGTCGGGCGATGCATAGGCGTCGAGATCGAGCACGGCGATCGCCATGACGCCCGCAGCGCGGCGTTCCGGGGCAAGGCCTTCGAACTCGCCCACGGTGAAACCGCTGTAAAGCGGCGTGCGCAAGCGATAGCGCGCAGCCTGCTTGCGGAAGACCGTCATGATGTCGCGGCAGCCTGGGCTGCAGCAGCATGCGCCGCGCGCCAGACGATCATCCAGGAAAAGCCCGGAGGCAAGTGATGGCGCGCCGTCAGCCATTGGCGATTTCGGAAGCTGTCACAAACGACATGCCCAGGTCGCGCGCCTTGTTGATGATCGCCATCAGCGCCTGCGGCGCCACCGCATGTGCTATCGTGGCGGCCGGCGCGATATCATGTCCGTAAAGCACGGCGATGCGATCGGCATCCGCGGCCTGCTCGAGCAGCGCCAGGATCGGTGCGACGTCGTTCACACGATCGGGCTGGCCAGCGACATAGGTATCAATCGAACGGCCAAAGATGAGTCGGTCACCGGGCGCGGCTAGAGCCTGTTCGGGCGTTTCGGCCCGGCCGCGCTGAATGACGAACAATTCGGCGAGGCGCGCCTGCAATTCCGGGGTCGACGCGTTGAAGGGATAACACCACGAGGTGCAGGAGATTCCGCAGCCGCGCATGGTGCGCACGGCCGGCAGCACCTCGGTGCGGAGATATTCGTCCACCGTGAACACCGACAGGAACCGCTGGGGATGAAAGTGGTTCACGGAGTGGCAGCCGAGTTCATGGCCGGCCGCGGCGAGAAAATCGAGCTTCGAAAGCCCCGCCCCGTCCACCGCGTGGGGGAAATAAGAGATAAAGAACGTCGCACGGGCGCGCGACAAGGTGAGCAATGGCGCGGCATCGACCCATGAGTCGAGCGTGCAATCATCGAACGTGAGACAGACCGCGCCCGCCATGTCACGCCCGCCGTACGATTTCGAGGTCGTGCCGGTAGCGCGAGCGTGAAGGATACGCATTGAAACCGTGGCCCTGGGCAGTCACGAGCTCGCGGACCTTTTCGCTGGAGTGGAAAAACGTGCCGTCCTCGTGGATCGGCTTGCCGTCGATGGCGGAAGCCACCAGCTGACGCCGCCGCAGAGTCATCTCCGCCTCGGTGGACGCGTTGAAATAGATGCCGTTGGCGAGTTCGTACAGCTCGAACGCCGGCGCGGCACAATGCAGCGCTTGTCCGCCGGGCACCAAGGCGTCGATGGTATTCTGAATGAGTGTGGGCATATCGCTCGGCCGGCAATACTGCACGACCGCGTAGGATATGATTCGGTCGAACGGCCCGCGCGCAATTGGATCGAGGAAACTCTGCTTCCAGACCTTGCCAGGATTGAGGCGTTCCGCCTGGTCCAGCTTGGCTTGCGCGAAGTCGAAGCCGAAGCAATCGAACCCCTGCTCCGCGAAGATGTACATCATCTCGCCGGTTCCGCAGCCGACGTCCAGGAGACGGCCGCCGCCCGGCTTCAGGTATTGGCCGACGTGGGCCGCGACGAGGCGGAACTCATCCAGTCCGGAATAGCCGTGAACAGGCCGCGTGCTGTCCCACGCGCGCTCAACTGTGGCGTAATGATTCCGGGCCGCGTCGTCCATCCGCCCTCCTCGGCCGCACGGTGCGCCTTAATCTATAGGAAGTCGCGGTAAACGAGTCCTGAACCGAAGCGCGTTCTATCCCGCCGCTTGCGGGCCACGCGTCAGGTGATCGACGCGCGCCACGGCCAGCAGCGCGCTTTCGCCGGCCGACACCACCGCGGCCGCGACCTTAAATGCGAGCGACATGCTGAGGCCGGCGACGTCGTAGCCGGTCGCCGCGATGCCGTCGCGGACCGCGCGGGCGATCGCGACCGTATCGGCCCCGCTGGGTGTCGCGACCAGTAGGCCCATCGACGGACCGCCGAGGGAACCGAGCAATGCGGTCGGCACGTCGAGCGCCGGCGCGGCCATCGGCGCATCCTCCGGCGGGGGTGCCGTGAGACTGAAGTTCCGCAGGCGTTGGCCCACGTCCGCGAGGGCGCTGTTGGCGGCCAGGAGGCCGGAGCTGCGGCGGATATCGTCATAGGTCTGGACGTGCACCAGCACGAGCACCCACTGGCTCCCGAGGGCCGGCACGCCGGCGAGCATCTCACCTAGGCGCGCGATGAAAGCATCGCGCTCGAGGATCGGCAGCGATGCAGGGGTGCGCGCCTCGAGGCGGCGCACTTGCGCGCGCAGGGTCGCATTCTCCGCCACCAGACCCGCCAGTGCGGCGCGGGTCGAGGGGCTGATCTGCTCCATCGGGATGCCCAGGATCGTGATCCGGTCGTCCAACGGGGTGACGCGGTCGACTTCCTGATAGGTTTCCGCCACGCGCTTGGGCTGGCGACCGGGCGCTCCGCCGCCGTTCTGACCTCGTCCGTCCGGACGGGTCTCGACAACGGTTATGCCCGAAGGCTGGGGAATATCCGGCATGGCGCGGACTGCCTGGAACCTAAACGGTGAACCTGGAATCAGACCGCCGACGTGGATTGCGGCCTGTGTGGTCTACACCCGACGCCTTGCCAAATGGTTAGCAGCCTTGCCCGCCTTGCCCGCCTCCCGTCCGGCGGATAAAGTCCGGCGCTTTCGTGGGGGTTGGCATGGCCAAAGCAGCGAAGGCGAAAGCGCCTGGGGGAACAAAGCGTCCCCTGGTCGGCCTGATCATGGGCTCCAAGTCCGATTGGGACACCATGAAGCATGCCGCCGAGGTGCTGGCGGACCTGGGCGTGCCCCATGAGGCGCGGGTCGTTTCAGCGCATCGCACACCCGACCGGCTCTACCAGTACGCCAAGACCGCCGCCAGCCGCGGCCTCAAGGTGATCGTCGCCGGCGCCGGCGGCGCCGCCCACCTGCCCGGCATGACCGCGTCCATGACGGTGCTGCCGGTGCTGGGCGTACCGGTCGAAAGCAAGGCGATGAAGGGGATGGATAGCCTCCTCTCCATCGTCCAGATGCCCGGCGGGATTCCGGTGGGCACGCTTGCGGTCGGACCGGCGGGGGCAAAGAACGCCGGGCTTCTCGCCGCGGCGATCCTGGCCCTCAGCGATCCGGCCCTCTCCAAACGCCTCAGCGCATGGCGCGAGCGCCAAACCGACAGCGTCGGCGAAGACCCGACCGCTTGATCAGATCGGCCTGACCCGATGACAACGAAAGACGCCGCGCTCCCGCCGGGGGCAACCATCGGCATTCTCGGCAACGGCCAGCTGGGCCGGATGCTGAGCCTCGCCGCCGCGCGGCTGGGCTATCGCACCCATGTTTACGGTCCCGATAAGGACAGTCCCGCCGAACAGGTCGCGACAGCTTCCACCGTTGCGGCTTACGAGGACCAAGCCACCCTGGCCGCTTTCGCGAAGGCCGTCGACGTGGTGACGTTCGAGTTCGAGAACGTGCCAGCATCGTCCGTCAAGTTCCTGATGGAGCACGCAATTGTGCGCCCGAATGCGCGCGCACTCGAAGTCGCCCAGGATCGTGCCAAGGAGAAGACGTTCTTCGCCGCCATCGGCGCGGCGACGCCGCCGTGGCGTCCGGTCGACAGCCTGGAGGACCTCGTCCGTGCTCTCGCGGACATCCCGCCGCCGGCGGTGCTGAAGACCGCCCGGTTCGGCTACGACGGGAAAGGCCAGGTGAAGATCAAGAGCGCCGACGAGGCCGCGGCCGCGTGGAAGGCCATGGGCACGCCCAACGGGATCGCCCCCCATGCGGTGCTGGAGGGGTTCGTCGATTTCAGCTGCGAGATCTCCGTGATCGCCGCGCGGGGCGCGGACGGGACCACGGTGGCGTTCGAGCCGACCGAGAACGTCCATAAGAACCACATCCTTGCCACGTCCATCGTGCCGGCGGCGATCAAGCCCGAGGTGGCGCGCCGCGCCGCCGAGATCGCGCAGAAGGCGGTGACCGCCCTCGACCTGGTCGGACTGCTGGCGGTGGAGATGTTCGTGACCAAGGACAATCATGTCCTCTGCAACGAGATGGCGCCCCGGCCGCACAACTCCGGCCACTGGACCATGGACGGCGGCGGGTGCGATCAGTTCGAGATGCTGGTGCGCGCAGCGGCCGGCCTGCCCCTGCCCCAGCCGGCCCGCATCGCCGACGTGACGATGCTTAACCTGATCGGCGACGACGTGAATCATCTCAATGCGTTCCACGCCGATCCTGCGGCGCGGATTCATCTTTACGGCAAGGCCGAGGCCCGGCCCGGACGTAAGATGGGCCACGTCAATTTGGTCAAGCCACGGTCGCGCTGATTGCGCATGCGGCCCTCGCTGAATAGGGTCAGCCATCGTCTTGTTGTGAGGTCTCCCCATGCCCGGTCCGTTGGACGGCGTTCGCATCCTTGAAATTACCGCGGTCGTGCTGGGGCCGTGGGCCTGCCAGATCCTCGCCGACATGGGCGCGGACGTGATCAAGATCGAGCCGCCCTATGGCGACTCAAATCGCAATCTGGGAGCGTCGCGCAACACCAAGAACATGGCCGCGCTGTACCTCACCTGCAACCGCAACAAGCGCAGCATTGTGCTTGATCTTAAAAAGAAATCCGCCGTCGAGGCCGTGCTGAAACTGGCCAAGACCGTCGATGTTGTGATCCACAACAATCGGCCCCAAGTGATGGACAAGCTGGGCCTCAACTATGCGGCCTTCAAGAAGGTGAATCCCAAGATCATCTTCTGCGGCGCCTATGGCTACGGGAAGGCCGGCCCCTATGGCGACAAGGGCGCGCTCGACGATTCCATCCAGGCGGTGAGCGGCATCGCCATGCTTAACAAGATGGTGCTGGGCACCCCCCGCTACCTGCCGACCATCGTCGCCGACAAGAACACCGCCATGTGCGTCGTCCAGGCGGTGTGCGCCGCCCTGTTCCACCGGGAGCGGTCCGGCCAGGGCCAGGAGATCGAGGTGCCCATGTTCGAGAGCATGGTCTCTTACGTCATGGCCGAGCACCTGTGGGGCCAGACCTTCGAGCCGCCGATCGGCAGCGCGGGCTACGTCCGGCTGATGACCGAGCACCGGAAGCCCTACCCGACCAAGGACGGCTATATCGCGATCCTCCCCTACTTCGACGCCCACTGGGAGACGTTCTGCAAACTGTCCGGGCGGCTGGAGCTGCTGGAGGACCCGCGGTTCACCACCATGGCCCTGCGGGTGAAGAACATCGACGACACCTACCAGGAGACCGCCAAGACGATGGTGAACAAGACCACGGCGGAATGGATGGAGATTTTCGGCAACACCAGCGTGCCGACCATTGTGGTGAACACCCTCGACGGCCTGATCGAGGACCCGCACCTGAAGGCGGTCGGCTTCTGGCAGGAGATCGACCACCCCACCGAGGGCAAGCTGCGCACGCCGCGGTTCCCGATCACCTTCTCCGAGACGCCCACCGAGCTCCGCCGCCATCAGCCGAACCTGGGGGAGCAGACCGTGGAGATCCTGAAGGAAGGCGGCCTCGATCAGGGCACCATCGATGCCCTGCTGAGCGAGGGGGCGGCGGTGCAGGCGAAGCTGTGACTTTGAAGGACGACCCCGGTACCCTGTTGGTTCCGGGTGGGGCAACGGCGTACGCGCCGATTAAAGGGAGGAAACCATGACGTTCACACTATCGCGCCGCGGATTTGTCGCCGGCGTTTCGCTGCTCGCGACCGCAGGCACCGCCTTTGCGGCGGCGGCTACCAAGGTCATCAAGGGCGCCTCGATCAAGGTGCCCGATTATATCGTCAAAGCCGTGGCCAGTTCGCGCCGTCCGGCGGATGACGTGAAGCGCGACGGGGGCCGTAAGCCGGCGCAGACCATGGCGTTCTTCGGCGTGAAGCCGGGCATGAAGGTGGCCGATCTCGCCGCCACGAAGGGGTATTTCACGGCGGTGCTGGCGGAAGTCGTCGGACCGACCGGCAAGGTCTATGCCCAGAACAACAAGTGGATCCTGGAGCGCTCGAAGGACGGCCACCCGCTGTCGAACCTGATCGACAAGCAAGGCTACTCAAATGTCGTGAAGCTCGATTCCGAGTTCGAGGATCTCAAGCTGCCCGACGGCCTCGACGGCGTGTTCATGGTGATGTTCTACCACGACACCTATTGGATGAACGTCGACCGCGACAAGATGAACAAGGCGATCTTCAAGGCGCTGAAGCCGGGCGGCATCTACGGCATCATCGATCACCACGCCGCCCCCGGCATGGGCGTGACCGACGTGAACAAGAACCATCGTATCGAGCGCTATACGGTGGTGGACGACGTCACCAAGGCGGGCTTCGTCCTCGCCGAGGAAACCGACCTGCTCGAAAATCCCAAGGACCCGCTGAACGTCGCCGTGTTCGCGCCCAACCTGCGCGGCGAGACGCATCAGTTCGTGCTGAAGTTCAAGAAGCCGGCTTAAAACGTACTATTAGGGTCAAAACCCAATAAAAGTAAAGTATTGAGCGTTGAATCGGATAATGATTCTCTGAGTCCCTCAGTCTATGGCGAGGGTGAGGATGATGAGAAGCAACTTGT
>CANJPQ010000061.1 GCA_947476275.1 Fidelibacterota bacterium | reverse complement strand
GCAACTTGCCGGCCCTGTGCCATCAGCACATCGACCTGCCGTAACTTCGAGACGATCTCTTCAGCTGTATGCCGCTTCCTGGCCATTGATCCTATCCTCCTGGTCAAAATCATACCTAACGGAGGACCACTTCAAAGGGGGCAGATCACTTGCACGCGGCATGGCGACCGGCAGTCGACATCCGCTGTGTGCGGCGCTCGTGCGGTCCGCGGGCCAGCCCGTCGCCGCCATTCAGGTCGAGGAGCATCCAGGGCTTGGCTTGCGCGCGATTGTGGACGGAGTCGAAGTGCGGCTGGGCAGCCGCTTGTGGTGCGACGTTACCGCGCCGCCGGGCGCGCCGGGCGAAAGCGAGCTGTGGCTGACGCGCGCGGGGCAGTCGCCCAGCCGCTTCGGCTTCCGCGATCAACTGCGGACCGACGCCGCAGGGACGATCGCGGCGCTAAAAGCCCGCGGTCTCATGGTGGAGATCCTCTCTGGCGACCGTCCCGAAAGCGTGGACTTGGTTGCGCGCACCCTCGGCGTCCTAAGTGCCGCCGCCAGTGTTCAACCCCAGGACAAGGTCGCGCGCCTGCAGGCGCTCGCCGCTGCGGGACACAAAGTCTTGATGGTCGGCGACGGATTGAACGATGCGCCGGCCTTGGCGCTGGCCCATGTCTCGATCTCGCCAGCGGGCGCGGCCGACATCAGCCAAGCCGCAGCTGATCTTCTGTTTCGCGGCGAACGTCTTGCGGGAGTGCTTGAAGCGATCCAAGTGGCGCATACGGCCCGCCGCCGTGTTCTGGAGAATTTCGTGATGGCAATCGGGTACAACATGATTGCCGTGCCTGTGGCGATGGCAGGACTTCTCACCCCACTGATCGCAGCTCTGGCGATGTCGGGCTCGTCTATCGTGGTGGTCCTCAATGCATTGCGGGTCGCACGCACGGGGAAGGCAAGACTATGACAATTATCGCCTACTTATTGCCGGCCGCCATCGCACTTGGCTTCGTCGGCCTCCTGGCGTTCCTATGGGCGCTACGCTCCGGTCAGTACGAGGACACAGAGGGCGCTGCGTGGAGAGCACTGCAGGACAAAGAGCCTTAGAAGGCGGTGAATCCGCTTGGCCGCCGCTATTGAAAATAGTGTCGCGCGGCTTCGGCCTCAGCCAATCTGGGCGGCCGACCTATTTCGTCGGCGAGGCGGGACAGGGCCACGTCCTCTGGGCTGCCATACCCACGTACAAGTAGCCCGGGCGGTCAACCAAGCCAGAGATGGGCGCCATTTCCTCAAATGTGACTTTCGCCCATTGAACAAAGTCGAGATCCGCTGGTGGGCACCAACGATATCCACCCGCATAACGTACATTGCGAGGCTCGTTCTTGACGAGGCCGGCCCAGGCGATCGCGAGATCATCGACCGCAGTCAGATAGGCAATACACCGCGATAGACCCGAGTCCCCCAAGGGGTCGCAGTCATTCCGAAGTTCCTGAACCGTATATGGTTCAGCGGCGCACGAGGCGTCGATCGATAGGCGCACAGAGATCGCCAATGCTGCCCACACAATTGTTCTCATTGAAATGATCCCCGCATTCTCGTCTGAACCTTATCGTAGCATCTACGATGAGCGAAGCCGTGGCTTCGTTCGCGCATCGGAAGCGCATGTTTGCAATACGATTGCAGTGAGGACGAGGTTTATGCTCCGCAGTTCATATCGCTCGTTCTTGGCGAGGCCGGGACTTTTGGGGTTCTGATAGCGACCCGGCTATTTTAAGATTGGTTCGAGATGCCGTCGATCGAGAGGCAATCCTAACCTCCGGAGAAGGGTGATGCCGACCTTGCGCCGCCTGCTTATGACTATTCCGCTGTCAGGCGTTGTGCTGTTCGCGTTCATTCTCGACGCTTTCCCAGTCTATGCCGATGGCGACGATTTCTTCGCCTTTCAGCTCGGCGTGAACGAAGCGACTAAGAACGGCTACATGGGCGCCGTAAAGGACGACAAGGGCAATTTTCTAAGCGGCGCAATGCTTACCTTCGTCGTCACAGCGCCCAGCGTTGACGAGGCCGATGACAGTCCCATCGATGTCACCTTCAAGTCTTTCACCAACTTCATGGGACGCTATCGCACGCTCAACGTCGACGACATGGTGTCTGTGATCAACGGTGCCCAAGTCGTGTTGAAGCCCGATGACATCAAGTTGGTAGGCGTCTCGAAGCAAGGATACCGGCAAGTTAAGCGTTTCGATCGCAGCCGTACCGGTCAGCCGATGCGTGAAATCGACTTTGTAATGAAGAAACTCGATGACTGACGGCGGCAGCGGCCCGCGTGCCTTGCGCGCTGGCGAATGTCATCTCACCCAGCAGGGAAGTTGAGTCTTCTCATCTGGACACTTGCTAGGGTGCGGGTGCCCCTCCCATACACCCAACGTATTGAATGCCGTCATGCCGGTCCCACGCAGGCGTGTCCTTCGCGGTGCTGTCAAAATGTGACATTCGCGCTTTCGAACGGCGCCACACTGGATTGACGCGGGCTGCGCATATCCGCAAAGCTCTCTACTGGAAATGCTTGGAAGGGCCATCCGATGTTCAAGAAGTACCTCGCCCCCGGCGGATTCCTGACCGCATTACTTGCGGGCCTCTCAGCTGGTCACGCGGCTCTCTTGCCCGGCTTGGGTGAAGTGACCGGCACTGTGGCTGTTCCGAAGGCCGAGATCGTTCCTGTCTACCTTTACAACGAGGAAAAGCATGTTGGTTACGGCGTTTTCGCCGTCAACGGTACTTACCGCGCCACCAATATGTTTCCCGGCCATTACACCGTCACGGTCCAGAATTTCTATATGCCGAGCAAAGTTGATCTGGAGATGGCGCCTGTCCCGGTCGATGTCACTGCGGGCGGCCACGCCACGGCCAATCTAAAGCCAAAATCGGCACCACCGACCCGCAACTATACCGGCCGCGAGATTTACCGCGATGGCGTGGTCGTGAAGACCTACGAAGAGATTTATCCGCCGGGCCCGGGGCGCAAGATCGCAGAGAAGACCTGCATCGTTTGTCATGGCGTCAACTTCCTTCCAGGCAAGACCGCCGGCCGCGAGACCTGGGAGAGCCTGCTCCACCTCATGATCGATCGGCAATCCGAGGGCGGCCTATTCCAAGCTACGCTTGCCGACGGCCCGGCGATCGTGAGCGAGGAGCGGCTTCCTCGCACGGAAATCCCCATTCTGCTCGATTATCTCGCTGAGAACTTTGGTCCCGAAGCTGAGCAGCGCGCCGTGATGCAGAACGTTTGGCCGACACTTGACGGCGCGGCGCTGGCTAAGGCGCAGTACATCGAGTATCGCGTTCCCAACGTTCCGGGGCAGGGCAAGCGCGCCTCCCATGATGTGCACTTCGGCCTGGACGGGATTGTGTACATCAGTGATTCCGGCGGGAACCGGATCGTGCGTGTCGATCCGGCAATAGCCGAGACCAAGGACTATAAGGTGCCGGACAAGAACGCTACGCACGGGATCACCGTCGATGGTGATGGAACGGTCTGGTTTTCCGGCGCGGGGAACTTTCTTACGCATCTCGATCCCAAGACCGGTCTGTTCGATCAATATCAAGACGTCCAGATGGGCCTGCACGGCAATACGCCGGTCTTCGACCAAAAGGGAGATATCTGGTTCACGCAACTGACCGGCAATAAGATTGGCCATTGGGATCGCGCGACGGATTCGATCAGGTACTGGGAAAGCCCGGTCGCCGGCGCGGACCCCTACGGCTCGGACATCGATCACCAGGGGAACTTCTGGTACGCCGAGTACTTCACCGGTGCCTTCACGCGCTTCGACCCGAGAACCGAGACCTTCAAGCGCTTCAAGGTGCCGACGTGGCCTAACAGCCTGCGCCGCGGCGGCCCCGATTCAAAAGATAACTTTTGGTTCGGCGTTTACGGATACATGGGTAAATACGACGCACAGGGCAAGATCCACTACTACGGCAAGCTTGGGCGGATCGACGCGCAAACCGGTGAAGTGACCGAGCGCGATGTCCCGATCGAGTATTCACAGCCCTACGATGCGAAGCCCGACGAGCAGGACAATGTGTGGATCTCGTCGATGAACTATCTGACGAAGTTCGATCCCAAGACGCAGAAGTTCACGGTCTATCCCATGGCCGAGCGCACGGACGCACCAAAGATTGAGCCAACACGCGATGGTGCCATTTGGTACGCACCGCGCACCGCGGGTGGCGCTGGCTACGGCAGCTCAGCAAGCGTGCTCTATCCGGATAAAGATGCGATCAAGACGTTGCGCGCGATTCCGGGCCCCAATCTGAGCAACAATTACATCTCAATGTACAAGGGACCGTTCACACCGGTGACGGGTGTCGTGAAGACGACGAAACCCGGAGCGCAGAATAAGGTCGCCTACAACGATTTGACGGTCGGCAAAACGCGCAAAGCTGGAGCTCAGGGCAACCAAACGCCCGCCAATGCGCGGAAGCTCGAAGATCAGTGATGCAGGGTTGAGCTAGGCCCCACGCAGCGCGAAGGCAGTGCGTGGGCGTCTCGCCTACGTCTGGGGCTTCACAATCGTGGCTCTTTCCCTTGGTCGGCGGATTCTAATGCCACGTATAAATCCCGTCCGGCTGCGGTGTCTCGGAGCGGAACGATTGGGTCGTACGATCATCGAGCCGGTAATGGTGAACGCACAGCTCGCGGTTGGATCGCAGTCGCGTCCACGCTGTGCAGACCGCGTCCCCTTTGATGGTCCAAGTGCCGAGTTCGTCCAGGTTGCCCGTATCCCAAACCACATGCGCGGTGCCGTCTGCATTCCATCGAACATTTCCGGTCAACATGTTGTTGAATCGCACCCAAGTCGCATAGCCGCCGCGGGCAAACCGGGACTTCAGCTCCGCCTCGGTCATGGGTTTGGCCTCGGGTGCAAACATCTCGATTGCCAGCCCACCGGGCGCGCGTAGCGCCATGGTGCGCACCGTCCCATAAGGCGAAAGTCTCTCGATTTGCAGATCCGCGGCAATAAGCGCCTTCGGAGACTTGGTGCGTGCCGCGATCATACTTTCATCGGATACCTGCAGCCGGAGAGCAAGCACACCAAGGCGCGGCGCACGGACCCCATCCGAGAAGTCATGGCCGATCGCTCGTGAGAACTGCAGAGCGTCAATGTGGCTTGTCGGCGAGAGTTCGATCGAAGCCCAACGGTGATCCGCTATTCCGCGCGCCGAGCCAGGTAAGCCAAAGAATTCTGGATCCACGTTGCGCCGTTCAGCTTCCACGACGTTTGATAGGCCCACGATTTCGGTCATGAATCTGCGCCATACGGCGATGTCGCGGACAATGACCGTGCCGCTGGTCTGATCGCGCGAATCACGATTGCCGGCCGCGAGAGAAATCGTCAGATCGTCCGGACCGCGCATCTCGATCATGCGATGTTCCGAAGACGACTGCGGCACGCCGTTCCCGGTCCACCCCAACCGCGCAAGACCGCTGGCGGCCGTATCAACGTCTGCGACTGCGATTTGCAGCGGGCCGAACCCACCGACGTCCCACCATCTCCCGCCAGGCCGAATGGGTGTTCGCGCCTTGTCGTCATGCCGGATCGCGATGAGACGGATCTGCACGCCATCCCGCGTTAGACCGCTGAGAAGCGCCTGGTCGATTTGTGTGTCGACCGGCAGTCCAAAAACCCGGGCGACTGTCGTGTCGGCTGGGCCGCGTTCGACGACAGACCATCCTAGCGGGCCCGTGAATGCAGCAAGGGTACGCTCAAGATCGAAAACGCTGATCACGATTTCCCGTAACCTTGGCGCCTTGCTCACGGACATGTTGGCCGGCGGATCTGCCGCATGGGCACTCATTGACATCAACATGACTGTCGCCACGCCAAATGGCACACACCAGCGTCTGAGGTTCATCGTCTGACCTGCTCAATTGTCTGCATGAGGCGTAGATTAGTTTACGCCATGATCGTTTGCGGATCGAGCGGCGTCGGTATTGGATTGAGATTCATCGCGGCGTAGAGGGCCATCGCCGTCCACATTTCGGCTGCACGCCCCCTCAATTTTGATGCATAAGAAACGTATGGCTTTGTGCACATCTCGCGATGTCATCATTTTTGGTGTTGGCCTCCTGACGTTGGGCGCGGTGGTATTGGCGCTGACGGACAGGTCTGCTCCGACCCCGAAAGTTACCGATTTGGTTTCAGGCTCCGCGATGCACGGAGCCACGGGGATAGCTGTCGCTGACGACGGCACGCTCTACGTTGCGAGTTTCAACGGTCAGTCGATCTATCATATCGATCCGAAGAGCGGAAAAGTGGACGTCGCCGTCGGGCCGCCATTCGGCAAGGGCGACGATATCGCGCTGGGCCCAGCCGGCACCCGGTCGGCTGGCATTCTCGCCTGGACGACATTGGAATCGGTCAACGTGCTGCGGCCCGGCGGCAAACCGGAGGCGCTGATGGAACGCGCCGCCCGGGCCAATCCGATTGCCTTCGATCGGGACGGTCGTCTGTTTTTCTCTCAATCCGGGACGCCGGAGAATGAGTTGTGGGAACTTGACCCTCTCGGTGTGGCGTCCCCGCGACTTGTACTGAAGGGGCAAGGGGCACTGAATGGATTTGGCTTCGGGCCAGACGGGCGGCTCTACTCACCGCTCTTCGGTACGGATCAGGCCATCGCGATCGACGTTGGGAGCCGAGCGACCGTGCCAGTCGTGAACGGCCTGGGGTCTGTTGTTGCCGTGAAGCCCGATGCGAGGGGCAATCTTTTCAGCATCGACTACAAGACAGGCGACGTCTGGCGGGTGACCGCTACAACCGGGGATGTGAAAAGGCTGACGACGCTGAGCCCTCCGCTCGACAATCTTGCGGTGGCTGCCGACGGCACGCTGTATGTCTCCAGCACCGCAGAAAGCACCATCTTCGCGGTCGATTCCGATACGGGAGCGACGAGGAAGGTCGCGGGGGGACCGTTCAATACCCCGCTCGGCATGGTGATGACGACACGCGCGGGTAAGCCTGCGTTGCTCGCTGCGCAGCCCATGGGATTCATTTATATCGACCCAGTAACCGGCGATACCGTCCGTCCGTCCTGGGATGATGGCCGCAATGGCTCGTTTGCGATTGCAGCGGACGCGCGCAGCGTGATCACAGTCTTCAATCGACGCCTTCGGAAGATCGATCGTATTTTGGATACTGTCGTCCGCGAGAGCCGGGACGAGATTGCGCCCAGTGGCGTGGTCCTTGCGCCGAGCGGCGAAATTATCGTCACAGAGATCGCGCGAGGCGCCGTCCTAAAGTGGACCGATGAGGGATTTGTTGCGATTGCCGAAGGTCTAGCGGAACCCACCGCGATAGCGCTGGACTCGCCGACGTCTATTCTGGTTGCCGAAACGAGTGCCGGCCAGATCAGCCGGATCGATCTATTGAGCGGCCAAAGAACGGCAGTTGCGAGCGGTTTGGATCGTCCCCAAGGCGTCGTCAAACTTCTCGATGGGCAAATCGCCATTGCGGAATCGGGGAGCGGCGTGGTTGCAGCGATCTCCCCAGATGGCCGTCGCCGTGAACTGGCTTCCGGGTTGGCCCTATCGACCGCGGGATTGCGCGTTCCGTCAACCGTTCCGATTGGCATGGCGGTCGATGGCGACGGAACGCTTTACGTCGCCTGCGCGGGAGATAACCGAATCGTCAAAATCGCGGTCGCGAAGCAGCGGTGAGCCCACGCAACTGATTGCAGCACTCAATGCGCAGGACAGCGCGGGTCTTGATTTTGGATGGCGGCGATTTGCTCGTCGGTGACGGGGATCGGTCCGCAGCCGTGACCCTTTGCGCAGACATAGTCATGTTTCGCGGCGGGACCATGACAGCTGATGCATGTCCCCAGGGGATTTGATGCGGTATCTCCGCGTGCGGAGACGGTCGCGGTCTTGCCTGAGACGTTCAGGATGAAAAATTCCCAGCCGTTGCTGTTCGGGAATTCGGCCTTCGTGCGCTTAACCATCACCTCGTGGGGTACCAGCTGAATGATCGTGCCTGCCGGGTAGTCGACATTCTCTCGGTTGCTCTTGAATATCCCCACGGCCTCTTCGAGCTTCTTTGCATCGGGGTGGCGGATGTATGTCATGCCGACTTTGACGCCCTCGCGGGAGCAGCCCAGGATCGCGGCATCGTCCGCGGCGGCGGCGGGCTCGGACACAATCGCGGCGAAGATCAGCACTAAAAGTGTGGTCGCAAGTTTATACATGACCGTATCCCCCGACTAAAAGATAGCGGTGCAATTTTATCGCATAGTCGATCAATCATAAACCGTTGTTGCGTACCTACTAGAGAAGATCGTTCTCGTCACAATCGCATGTCGCGCGGCAGCCCAGCGCTTTCCAGTGGTCATAAACTGATCGTCCCAAACCCGGCCGCTTTGGCGTCACGTTCTCCGCGGAAAAGAGATCGTTGCGCGAAATAGCGCGGGTTGCGACCAAGATCTTGCGGGCGATGGCGCGGTCTTCGCTTGCCTGCGCGCTACGTGTCAGGCTACCTGCGGACGTACCCACCTGACTTCGGGGACGGGTGGCGCGGGGCCGATGCAACACATGCCTGGGTCTCGGTTTGGTGCGGTCCAGAATTGGGTTGGTTGGACTTGGACCCCACCAACAACGTGCTTGTGAGCAACGAGCATATCGCCACGGCCTACGTCGCAGCTCTACTGATGTAACTCCCCTGCGCGGCGTTATTCGCGGCGATGGGACTCATAGCCTTGCTGTCACGGTCACGGTGAGTTCGATGGACAGAGCGGGAAGTTGATTGCGTCGGCTCGCGATCAGCGTGCTTTCCTGAGAATAAAATCCACTTCTAGCGGCCCGGCATCTTGCAGTCGGCCGCGGGCGAACCGCCGCACCAGCTCGTAGCCCTCTTTCAGGACGATAAGCTCGACGTTGAGGGGAGCCGTGTCGCCGGGCAGAAAATCCGCGAAGACCACCTTTGGGTCCCGGCTCCGATAGCGGCCAAGCGCGTCGGAGTATGCGTTGAGGTTCAGGGGGTAGGGGCCTTCAGCCGTATCGACGGTGACGACGATCTTCACCGTTGCATCCGAAATGCTCTTTCCGGCGTCGTCCTTCACGGAGCCAGCATAGCCGCCCACAAGGATCGCAGAGCCATCGGGATTGAGCGCCGGGAGGAAGTAATCGTCTCCATCGGCCTGCGTCGGAGCCGCCGGGAGGCAAAGCAACCAAGCGCTGAAAGCAAGTCCGCCAAGGCGCATCGCCAGTCCAGTCGTCATGCTCGATCGTCATGTGCAAGTGGTGGCACCGGCGCCGCTCGCCCGGACTATAGCATGGATATGTTGTCACCTGAGAGCAGTACGTCCTATGCTCATCGGCACCTGAAGCGGCAGGACCAGCGACGTGATCTTCACTCTCCTATTGGCGCTCTTCCAAACGGCGATCCCCCTTCCGGTCCATGCCGACGATGACGTCGAGGCGATCGCGCAAGGGTGCGCAGGCTGTCACGGCGAGACGGGCGTGCCGACCGACCTCAAGACCGTCCCGATCATCTGGGGCCAGCAGAGGACGTATCTCGTCAAGCAGATGCACGACTATCGCGCCGGCGATCGCGAGAACGAGGTCATGTCGCCAATTGCCCAGGATTTTAAGCCGGCTGATGCACGTAAAATCGCCGCTTATTTTGCCACGAAGGCGTGGCCGGAGGCATCGGGACCCAAGGCTGCCGGGGCGGCTGTGCCGCCCAAAGGGCTAGACCAATGCCAAGCCTGCCACGGAACGAGCTTTGAAGGCGGTCCGTCCGGCCCGCGTCTTGCCGGCCTCAGCGAGGCGTATCTGCTCGCGGGAATGAACGCATTCGCGTCCGGTAACCGTACCAACAACGAAGACATGCCCAAGTTCATGCGGGCGCTCACCGAGCGCGAGCGGATGGCCATGGCGCGGCATATCTCCGACGTCAGGCCGGGGAAGAAGGCGATCAGCGCCGTGTCGGCCCCCGTGCCAAGGCAGCCGGCGGGCAGCGTGGCCCCCGGCGCTTTCATCACCGAATAGGCATAGGGGCGCGCGATGTCACGCACCACACGATCAATCCCCCTTGCGAGCGCGGCGCTGGCGTTGGTTCTCCTGGGCGCACAACCCGTCTGGGCCCAACCAAACGCCAGCCTCACCGGAACGATTACCTCCGAAGTCGAGGGCAAGATGGAGGGCGTTGTCGTGACGGCAAGGAAGCCGGGCTCGATCGTCGAGGTAAGCGTCATCAGCGACGCGCAGGGGCGCTACACTTTTCCGAAGGACCGACTGGAGCCGGGGCGCTACAGCCTCAGTGTTCGCGCCGTCGGCTACGATCTGGACTCCGGCAATGCAGCGTCCGTCGGCGGCGACCGGGCGGCCGCTGTCGACATCAAGCTGAAGAAGACCAAGAATCTCGCGCATCAGCTGACGAATGCCGAATGGATGATGAGCATCCCCGGCACGGACGCCGAAAAGGCGACGACCATCGATTGCGTCGGATGCCATACGCTCGAACGGGTCGCGCGCTCGACCTACGACGCGGACGACTGGACCCATGTCATTACGCGTATGAACGGCTACGGCGCCGTGAGCATGCCGGTGAAACCGCAACGCATGCTGGATAAAAGCCGTGCGGGCCGTCCGGAGCAGTTCCGCGAGTTGGCCGGCTATCTCGAAACCTTCAACTTAAGTTCCGCGGACCGATGGCCTTACGCGCTGAAGACCCTGCCGCGTCCCAGCGGCCGCGACACGCACGTTGTCATCACCGAGTACGACTTGCAGCGCGTGACCACGCAGCCCCACGACATTCTCGTCGGGAAGGACGGCAGCGTCTGGTACACGGATTTCGGCGAGATGTTCATCGGCAAGTTCGATCCGAAGACGCTCAAGTTGACCGAGTTCCCGATGAAGAAGTTCAAGGAGAAGGCCCCCGTCGGCCTGCTCAGCATTGAATTCGATCAGGCCGGCAAGATCTGGTTCGATATGATGTACCAGGGCGCGATCGGGACGATCGATCCCGCCACCGGCGAAGTCACCTACTATCCGCTGCCGCCCGACATCAACGACGATACGGTGCAGATCAACATGATGGGTATCCGTCACGACGTTGACGGCAAGGTCTGGACCAAGAGCACCGGAACCCAGCACATCTATCGGGTCGACTTGGCGACCAAGAAGTGGGAGCGATTCCACCCGACAGATTCTCTGCCCGACAACATGCGGCATGCGATCTATCAGGTGATCTCGGACTCGCAGAACAATCTATGGATGGCGGAATTCCGCGAGGGGTTCCTCGGTAAGATCGACGCAAAGACAACCAAGGTGACGTGGTATCGTATACCCACGCCCAATGCCCGCGCCCGCCGCCTCAATATCGACGCGCAGGATCGCATTACAGTGGCGGAGTACGGCGGCAACAAGGTGGCTCTGTTCGACCCGAAGACGGAACAGTTCACCGAATACCAAATGCCGCCGCACACGTACCCTTACCGGGCGGGCATCGACAAGAACGGCGAAATCTGGGCCTCGACCATGCACACGGACCGCGTCGTGCGGCACAATCCGAAGACCGGCGCGACGATGCAGTATCTCATGCCTTCCAACACCAACATGCGATCGGTGACGATCGACAACACCACGACGCCCGTCACCTTTTGGGTCGGCAGCAACCACGACCACCGGCTCGTGAAAGTGGAGCCTCTCGACTAGGGTCCAGACTCATAAAATCCACCAAACGATTGCTGCGACGAGGTGGATGGATGCAAGGAAGTTTCGCGCCAGCTTATCGTAGCGGGTGGCAATGCGCCGGAAGTCTTTGAGCCTGCAAAAAGCATTCTCGATGCGGTGCCGCT
>CANJPQ010000060.1 GCA_947476275.1 Fidelibacterota bacterium | reverse complement strand
GCGGTTGGATTTGCTCCCATTGCTCGTCATTGAGCCAGAACAAGTTGCTTCTCATCATCCTCACCCTCGCCATAGACTGAGGGACTCAGAGAATCATTATCCGATTCAACGCTCAATACTTTACTTTTATTGGGTTTTGACCCTAGTCGTCCTTCTCGATCTTCGCCTGATCGAGAGTGCGCGCGGCACGGTTGGCGCCTGTTTCGTCCCGCGCTATTTCCGCTTTCGTACGGCCGAACTTCGCGCGGTTCTGCTCCGCGGTGCGTCCTTCTCGGTCCGGGCTTGGGCCTTACGGACGTGGCGAAGATTGACGACGTCGCCCATCACGCGTGCCCCACTACTCGTGCCTAAGCGCTTCGATCGGGTCGAGCCGCGCGGCGCGGCGGGCGGGCATGAAGCCGAACACCACACCGACCATCGCCGAGAACGTGAAAGCCGTCAGGATCGTGCTCGGCTGCCATACGAACGGCACGTTGAGGGCCGGCGCAATCGCCGCGGCCCCGAGCAGGCCAAGCGTGATTCCCACCAGTCCACCAAAGGCAGACAGCGCCGCCGCTTCGACAAGGAACTGAAGCATCACCTCGGTTTCGAGCGCACCTATGGCGAGGCGAATGCCGATCTCGCGCGTCCGCTCCGTCACCGACACCAGCATGATATTCATGATGCCGATGCCGCCAACCAAGAGGCTGACGGCCGCGATCGCGCTGAGAAATCCCGTCAGGATGCCGGTCGTGCTCTGCATCATCGAGCTGACCTCGGTCATGTCGCGGATATTGAAATCGTCTTGCGCGCCGGGAGCGATCTTGCGTCGATCCCGCATGATGCGCTCGACCTCTCCTTTCAAGTCCTGGATGCCCGCGACGTCGCGAGCGGAAAGGTAGATCTGACTGATCTTGCTGGAGCCGGCGAGTCGGCGCTGAAACGCACGGATGGGCAGCACCACGACCTCGTCCTGGTCCCCGCCGAACATCGCCTGACCCTTGGCTTCCAGGACGCCGATGACCTCGCATGTGACCTTGCCGATGCGGATGACGGCACCGAGGGGAATGTCGCCGCGGAACATCTCCTCCTTGATGGTATTGCCGACGATGCACACAGCCTTTCCGGCCCGCACTTCACTGTCGGTGAACAACCGACCTTCGACGACTTTCCAATTGCGCACTTCGGAGAACGCGCTGTCCGTGCCCATCACGTTCACGCGGCGATTGTCGTTGCCGATGATCACCTGCATCGGCCGCAGGGAGACCGGCGCGATGGCCGCCAAGCTGGTCGCCTCGCGCTTGATGGCGTTGAGATCCGCCATCTCGAACGGCGGCGCGGATTGGGCGGATCCGCCCATGCGCATCGCACCGCCCGGCATGATGGTGAGCATGTTGGATCCCATCTTGGAGATCTCGTCCTGCACCTGACGGGTGGTGCCGGCACCCAGCGTGACGATCACGATCACCGCGGCAACGCCGATGATGATGCCGAGCACAGTAAGGCTGGAGCGCAACACGTTGCGGCGAATTTCGCGCAGCGCCATGAGGAGCGTATTGATGAACATCAGGCGGCCCGCCTTGTGTCTGTCTCGCGCACGATCTTGCCGTCGCGGAATTCAATGCGGCGATAGGCGTAGGCGGCGATATCTTCCTCGTGCGTGACGAGCACCACGGTCAGTCCCCGCTCCTTGTTGAGGCGGGTGAGCAGCTCCATGATTTCGTGGCTGCGCGCGGAATCCAGATTGCCCGTGGGCTCGTCAGCCAGCAGGAGCGACGGCTGAGTGACGATGGCGCGGGCAATCGCCACGCGCTGTTGCTGCCCACCGGACAACTCGCCGGGGGTGTGGTCCTCGCGGCCCTTCAGGCCCACGACCTCGAGTGCTTCAAGCGCCATGCGGCGCCGGGTCGTCTTGTCGAGGCGACGATAAATCAACGGCACTTCGAGGTTTTCCAGTGCCGTGGTGCGTCCGAGCAGGTTGAACCCCTGAAAGACGAAGCCGAGGAAATGTCGACGCAACAGAGCGCGTTGATCGCGGCTCAAGGAGCCGACGTCCGCGCCTTTGAAGAAGTAGTGCCCCGCCGTGGGCGTATCGAGGCATCCGAGGATGTTCATGGTTGTGGATTTGCCGGAGCCCGAAGGCCCCATCACCGCCACGAACTCGCCGGGCTGAATGGCAAAGGACACGCCGTCCAGGGCGCGCACTTCCGTGTCGCCCTTGCCGTACACCTTGTAGACCTGATCGAAGGCGATGACCGGCGCGGTCACGAGAACCTCACCGTGCCATCTTCTGGATACCGACGACGACGGCGTCGCCCGGCTTGAGAGGGCCCTCGGTGATTTCCGTGCGTTGGCCGTCAGTTAAGCCCACCTTGACCTCGATGGGCGTGAGAACGCCGCTCTGCAAGGTCCAGATGCGCTGCACCGCGCCCGCCGCCTTCGCCGTGACCTTCGGATTATTTGGCTGCCCCATACCCCGGGGCATGAACATCCTGAACAGGCCCGGCGGCTGCGGCTGCCCCTCGCCGCCGGCGCGCGCTTCCAGCGGCGGCTGGAACCGCAGCGCGGCGTTCGGCATCACGGTCGCATCCTCGCGGGTGGCGGTGGTGATGCTGGCGGTGGCGGTCATGCCGGGCCGCAAGGTCAGATCGCTGTTATCGACAGCGAGCACGGCTTGATAAGTAACGACGCTGTCGACGGTCTTGGGTGAGAAACGTACCTGGGTGATGGTTGCCGGGAACTGGCGGTCCTGGAAGGCGTCCACTGTAAAGCTGGCCTTCTGGCCTTCCTGGACGTGGCCGATATCCGCCTCGTCCACATCCACCAGCAATTCCATCTTGGTGAGATCTTCGGCAAGTTTGAACAGCACCGGTGTCTGGAATGTCGCCGCCACAACCTGACCGCGCTCAACCGTGCGCGACATGACAATGCCGTTGATGGGCGACTTGATCTCGGTCTTCGTGAGGGTGGTTTCGTCGGAGGAAAGATTTGCCGATGCTACATCGACCTGTGCCTGGGCGCTTTGCAATGCTGCGCGGGCGCGCGCATCGGCGGCCACCGCGTTGTCGAGGTCCTGCTTGGAGGCATTGCCGCGGCCGTTGAGGTCCTTGACACGGGCCAGCTTCATTTGCGCTTCCGCGATCGTCGCACGTGTGTCCTCGACCTTGGCGCGGGCGGAGGCCAGCGACGCGCGCGACTGCAGCACTCGCGCACGCAGCGTGTCCGTATCCATCACCGCGAGGAGTTGTCCGGCGGAGACCTTGTCGTTGAAATCGACCAGCACTTTGGAGATCTGCCCGGAAATTTCCGGACCGATCTCGACCGTGTTGACGGGTTGCAGCGTGCCGGTCGCGGTGACGGTCGCGACAATGCCGCCGCGGGAGATTTCAGCGGTTTGGTACTTGGGGCTCGCGGGCCCGCTCATGGAGCGCACGATCACGATCAGTGCGACCACGCCGATGGCGCCGGCAACGATCCACTTGCCCTTGAGTGGCGGCAGATTGAAACGCCGGCCGCTCGGCTTCGCGAGGCCAAGCACCGCCGCCATCTCATCCTGTGGCTCAATATCGTCTTTCATCGCACAACCTCGCTCAAACGCTGCATGTCAGCGTCGCCCTCAAGATAGCTTTGGGCTGTAACACGTGTATGTCAACGACGGCCCATACATTCGGCTCCGAGAATGTTCGACCGCCAATCAGTGCGTCAGTTCAGACACGGCTTGATCGAGGCCCGCCAGCGTCAGCGGATACATGCGGTTCTCCATCGCCTTGCGCACAATGGAGATGGAGTCCGTGTATGGCCACTGTTGCTTGGGGATCGGATTAATCCACACCGCGCGCCGCCACGTGGTGAGGAAGCGTTGCAGCCAGACCACGCCGGGCTCGGGGTTGTAGTGCTCCACCGCGCCGCCGGGCTGCATCAATTCGTAGGGGCTCATCGACGCGTCGCCGACGAAAATCAACTTGTAGTCGGGTCCGTAGGCATTAAGCACCTGCGCGGTGGGGATTCTCTCCGCATGACGGCGGCGGTTGTCGCGCCACACCGTTTCATAGACGCAGTTGTGGAAGTAGTAGGCCTCGAGATGTTTGAACTCGGCGCGGACGGCGGAGAACAACTCGGCGCAGGTCTTGACGTGATCGTCCATCGACCCGCCGGCATCGAGCAGCAGAAGCACTTTCACCGCATTGTGCCGCTCCGGCATCATATGCACGTCCAATAAGCCGCCTTGGTGCGCGGTGGCATGGATCGTGCCGTCGAGGTCGAATTCTTCCGGCGCGCCTTGGCGTGCGAACCGACGCAAACGGCGCAAGGCGAGCTTCATATTGCGGGTGCCGATCTCGACGGAGTCGTCGAGATTGGCGAACTCGCGCTTGTCCCACACTTTCACGGCACGCCGATGCCTGCTCTCGGACTGACCGATGCGCACGCCTTCAGGGTTATAGCCGTCGGCCCCGAACGGGGACGTGCCCCCGGTGCCGATCCACTTCGAGCCGCCGCGATGCTGGCCCTTTTGTTCCTCAAGACGCTTCTTCAGCGTCTCCATCAGCTTTTCCCAGCCGCCGAGGGATTCGATCTTGGCTTTCTCTTCCTCCGTCAGCATGCGCTGTCCGAGGCTCTTCAGCCATTCTTCGGGAATGTTGGCGAAGATCGCATCAATCGACGCGTCGCTCTCCAGCCCTTTGAAAACTTGCGCAAACACCCGATCGAAACGATCCAGGTGGCGCTCGTCCTTCACCAGGGACGCGCGGGCGAGATAGTAGAACTGCTCCACATCGGTCCCGGCGACGCCCTCTTTGACGGCGCCGATCAGGCCGAGATACTCGCCCACAGAGACGGGCAAGCCGGCCTTCTTCAATCCCGTGAGGAGATTGAAGAACATGGCGTCAGCGCTGCTCGCGCCGCGCCAGAAACGCGAGGCGTTCCAGCATGTGGACGTCCTGCTCGTTCTTGAGCAGCGCGCCATAGAGCGGCGGGATCGCGGTCTTCGCGTCCTTGGAGCGTAGCGCCTCCGGCGGAACGTCGTCAGCCATCAGGAGCTTGATCCAGTCGAGCAATTCGGAGGTCGACGGCCGCTTCTTCAAGCCGGGCACCTCGCGCAACTCGAAGAATACCGTGAGCGCTTCGCGCACCAGGTTCTTCTGCACGTCCGGATGGTGCACGGCGATGATCTGCTCCATCGTCTCGCGGTCTGGGAACCTGATGTAGTGGAAGAAGCACCGGCGCAGGAATGCGTCGGGCAGTTCCTTCTCGTTGTTCGAGGTGATGATCACCACGGGGCGATGGACCGCCTTGATGGTCTGCCCGGTCTCGGTGACGTGGAACTCCATCCGATCGAGTTCCAGCAACAGATCGTTGGGGAACTCGATATCCGCTTTGTCGATCTCGTCGATCAGCAGCACGTTGCGCTTCTCGGGTGCCGTGAAGGCCTGCCACATGCGCCCCGGCTTAATGTAGTTGGCGATGTCCTTGACCTTGGCGTCGCCGAGCTGGGAATCCCGCAAGCGCGAAACGGCGTCGTACTCATAAAGGCCGTGGGTTGCCTTGGTGGTGGATTTGACGTGCCACGTGATCAGCGGCAGATCGAGGGCCGCAGCGATCTCATGGGCCAGGACGGTCTTACCGGTGCCCGGTTCGCCCTTGATCAGCAGGGGCCGCTGCAGCGTGATGGCCGCGTTCACCGCCACCATCAGATCGGGGGTCGCGATATAGGACTTGGTGCCGGAAAACCGCATAGGACCTCTGGACGCTGCTGTGCGCCCCGTCATGGTGCCACGGTTTTAGGAGCCTTGGCGAAGGATTCACAAAACCCGTTTTGATCGCTCGCCTGTGGTTCGAAAGGCGAAAGGCCCGGTGTGGGAGGACACCGGGCCTTTCAAAACTGCCTAGGGATCGGGGAGGATTTAGGCAGCCTGTTTGGAGGCCTTCGCCGCGGTGTTGACCGCGACGTTGGCGGCGTTCTGCGCGACGGCAGCGCCGTTCGCGACAGTGGCCTTGAAGCGTTCGGCGAGCGGCGCGGAGACTTCCTTGACGATGGAAGAAGACAGCTCCTGCACTTTCTTGCCTTCAGAGATCATGGTCTCCATAGATTCCTGAGCGAAGCGGGTCTGCAGCTCGAGCACTTCCGCGATCGACTTGGAACTGGCGATCTTCTTGCCGGCTTCAACCGCTTCTTCCACCGACTTGGTGGCGAGCGCGACGAAGCTCTTGGAAATCTGCTCAAAGCCGCGCGTGACGGCGGCATTTGCGCGGACGAACGCGTCAATGTTGTCTTGACCGAACGTCACGAAGTCGTTGTAAGCCTTTTCCATGGTGCCGTGTCCTTTGTGAATCTGTTTTACGTTGGTGTTATTGTTTTTCATCGGTGTCTCCAGCGGGGCCCTCGGGCACTCTCGGGGAGATAGGGACGTCCCTACCCGTGCCACCAGCCAAACCGAATTTCTGCAACGCAACGATCCATGTTGCAGCGCAATATTTAGGGATCGAGCGGGGCTTGGTCAAGGGGGCTTTGCTGCAATGCAGCAAAAATTTCACGCGGCCGCGGCCACGCTTCTAATGCATTGATAAAATTGTATTATCCGGCAATACGGGTGAGTTCTTGCTCGATCGCCTGCAACGCATTTGCCGCGTTGCCAGGGTCCGGTCCACCAGCCTGGGCCATATCAGGACGGCCCCCGCCGCCTTTGCCGCCCACAGCGGCCGCGCCCGCGCGCACAAGATCCACCGCGCTGATTTTGGCGGTGAGGTCGTCAGTGACCGCAACCACGACGTTGGCCTTGCCGTCCATCGTGCTCACAAGCGCGATCACGCCCGAGCCGACCTGTTTCTTCATCTCGTCGGCGATGCTCTTCAAGTCCTTGCCCGGCACATCCGCCAGCACGCGACCCATGAAGGCGATGCTGCCGATGTTCTTCTTGTCAGCCGCCGCACCGTTGGCGGCCCCGCCGCCACCGGTGGCGAGTTTCTTGCGCAGGTCGGCGATCTCGCGCTCGAGTTTGCGACGTTCCTCGACCAGCCCGGCAATGCGGGCCGGCAACTCCGCCGGCGCGATGCGCAGCACGTTGGCGGCTTCCTTGAGGATGCGGTCTTCCTCCGCCACCCAAGCTTCAGCCGCCGCGCCGGTCACCGCCTCGATGCGGCGCACACCCGCGGCCACTGCGGATTCACCGACAATCTTGAACAACCCGATATCACCGGTGCGGCGCACGTGGGTGCCGCCGCACAATTCAACCGAGAAATTGACGCTGTCGCCGAGAGACCCCATCGACACGACGCGGACTTCCTCGCCGTATTTCTCGCCGAACAACGCCATCGCACCGGCCTTCTGGGCGGACTCCGGATCCATCAGACGCGTGGTAACGACTTCGTTGTTGCGTACTTCCGCGTTCACCAGATTCTCGACCGTGCGGATCTCATCGGCCGACAACGGCTTCGGATGACTGACGTCGAAACGCAGGCGCTCGCCGGACACCAGCGAGCCCTTCTGCGTGACGTGCGTGCCGAGCGTGCGGCGCAGGGCGCTGTGCAGCAAGTGGGTGGCGGAATGGTGCCCGCGCACCGCAGAGCGATGCGGACCATCCACCAGGAAGCGCGCTTCATCGCCCACCTTGATGCTGCCGGACACGACCTTGCCGTGATGCACATGCAGGGCGTCGAGCTTCTTATGGGTGTCCGTGATCTCGATGCGCGCCTTGCCGCCCATGACCTCGATCACGCCCGTGTCGCCGATCTGGCCGCCGGACTCGCCATAGAACGGCGACTGGTTGGCGAGAACCTTCACTTCTTGCCCGGCCGTGGCTTCGCTCACCGACGCGCCGTCCACGACGAGCGCCGTGATGCGGCCTTCGGCCGTTTCCGTCGCATAACCCAGGAAGTCGGTGGCGCCGACCTTGTCGCGCAGTTCGAACCAGAGCTTTTCGGTGGCGGCATCGCCGGAACCGGACCAAGCTTTGCGGGCTTCCGCGCGCTGCTTCTCCATCGCCGCTGTGAAAGCGTCGAGATCGACGCCGATGTCGCGGGCGCGCAACGCATCCTGCGTGAGATCGAGCGGGAATCCGTAGGTGTCATAGAGCTTGAAAGCGACGTCGCCGGAAAGCTTGCCGCCGTTCGAGAGGCCCTTGGTCTCCTCGTCCAGCAGCTTCAGACCGCGGTCGAGCATGGACTTGAAACGGGTCTCTTCCAGCGAGAGCGTTTCGGTGATCAGCGCCTGGGCCCGTTCGAGCTCGGGATACTGGCCGCCCATCTGTGCGATCAGCGCCGGCACGAGTTTGTAGAGCAGCGGATCCTGCACGCCCATCATCGTGGCATGACGCATGGCGCGGCGCATGATCCGGCGCAGCACATAGCCACGGCCTTCGTTGGAGGGCAGCACGCCGTCGGCGATCAGAAAGCCCGACGCCCGCAAGTGGTCCGCGATCACGCGGTGCGATGCCTTATGCGGCCCTTTGGGATCGGTGCCGCCGGCCTGGGCGATGGCGGAGATCAACGCCTGGAACAGATCGATGTCGTAGTTGTCGGTCACGCCCTGGAGCACGGCGGCGATGCGCTCGAGCCCCATGCCGGTATCGACCGACGGCTTGGGCAGGTCGATGCGGGTGTTCGCGTCCACCTGCTCGTACTGCATGAACACGTTGTTCCAGATCTCGACAAAGCGATCGCCATCGGCATCCGCGCTGCCCGGTGGCCCGCCGGGGATCTTGTCGCCGTGATCCCAGAAAATTTCCGTGCAGGGGCCGCACGGGCCGGTTTCGCCCATGGACCAGAAGTTGTCGGACGTCGGAATACGAATGACCTTGTCGTCGGAGAAGCCCGCGATCTTCTTCCAAAGGGTCGCCGCTTCCTCGTCCGAGGAGTGCACCGTGACGGTCAGGCGCTTCTTGTCGAGTGCGTAGTCCTTCGTCATCAAGTCCCACGCGAACTTGATCGCGCCTTCCTTGAAATAGTCGCCGAAGGAGAAATTGCCCAACATCTCGAAGAAGGTGTGATGGCGGGCGGTGTAGCCGACGTTGTCCAAGTCGTTGTGCTTGCCGCCGGCGCGCACGCATTTCTGAGAGGTGGCGGCGCGCATGTAGGGCCGCGTTTCCGCGCCGGTAAAGACGTTCTTGAATTGAACCATGCCTGCGTTGGTGAACATCAGGGACGGATCGTTACGCGGCACGAGCGGGCTCGACGCCACGACCTCATGGCCGTTCTTGGCGAAGAAGCCGAGGAACGCGGTGCGGATTTCCTGGGTCGTGCTCATCGACGGTTGCGCTCGTCTTAAAAGGTTAACAGTCTGCGGGAGGGCGGTTTGTACCCTGCCCGCCCGATCCAAGTCCAGAAAACCCACCCGCCCGTAACTCGCCGCCCGTAACCCACCGCCCGAAACCTCGCGCGCGGTCGAAGACCCGGATCACGGGCACATGACCGCTGTCACGGTGCTGTCACGGGCCTCTCACGCCACCGTCACACCTCAACCTTAGAAAGGCCCGGGCTGGCGACCGCAAGCGCCGGCGTTTTTTCATGGTCCAAATAGGGGGTTTCGGGATGTCCCGATACAGATTCGGCGGCTTCAAAGCGCGGCTTCAGGCGGGCATTGCCGCCACCGCGTTGCTCTGGGCGACATCGGCCGCGGCCGCGCCGACCACCATTGTGGGCAACAACATCGTCAGCGTCGCCGGGTCGACCTCGGTCGTGTTCGGCGGTCAGACCTTCGTCAACCAGGGTCTTCAGGGCGTGGCGCGTCTGGATGCGACCACGACCAAAGACTTCAACGGCGACACTTTCGGTGCGTTCTCGAGCCTGGATCTCAACCTGAACGCCTGGCGCAAGACGGCCACCGGCTACACCGGCGTTCTCTACTCTCTGCCGGACCGCGGTCCAAACGGCGTCGGCTCGGTGACCTTCAGTGACTATGCCGGGCGCACCAGCATCTTCTCGATGAATTTCACGCCGTACACCAGCACGACCGATCTGCCAGTGAGCGCGGCATCCCAGCAGCAACTGCAACTGACCCAGACCGGCGGCTTCTTCTTTCGCGACTTTAACGGCACCCTCACGACCGGCCTCGATCCGGGGACAGGCAGCACCGCCTTCGTGACCCAGAACGGCAAGCAGCTGCCCGGCTCCACGGTTGGCGCGGCTGCCGGCAAGATCGCGCTGGACGCTGAAGCCCTGCGCTTCCTGAACGACGGGTCATTCTACGTCGGCGATGAGTACGGCGCGAACGTCTATTATTTCGACGCCAGTGGCCGCATGCAGGGCGTGATCCAGCCGCCCTCAGCGCTTATCCCGCGCAATGCGGACGGTAGCCTGTCGTTCACCTCGCTCTCGGACGCGACCACCGGCCGTCGCCTGAACCAGGGCATCGAAGGCATGGCGGTTACGCCCGACAACAAGAAGCTGGTGACGATCTTGCAGAGCGCCGCGATGCAGGATTCGACCACAGATCAATCGACCCGCACCAACACCCGCCTGATGATCTACGACATCGCCACCAACAAGGCGCCGACGGCGCCGATTGCGGATTACGTGTTGCAACTGCCGATCTTCAATCAGAACGGCAGCACGACGGCGGCGCCCAATCGGGCGGCGGCGCAGTCTGAAGTGCTGGCCCTTAACGACACCCAGTTCCTGGTACTTTCTCGTGACGGCAACGGGCTCGGCCAGGCCACACTCAATCCGGTCTTCAAGAGCGTGTTGCTTGTCGACATCACCGGCGCGACCAACATCGCCGGCACGGCGTTCGAGACCACGACCGCGCCGATCGCGCCAGGCGGCGTGCTGAACAGCACGATCGTCCCGGTGCGTCAGACCGAGGTCGTGAACATCCTGAACCAGACTCAGCTCAATAAGTTCGGGATCAACGTGAACAACGCCGCCCCCACGCGGCTGACGCTGACGGAGAAGTGGGAAGGCATGGCGCTCGCGCCGGTGCTGGAGCAAGGCGCACCGCAGGACTTCTTCCTGTTCGTCAGCAATGATAACGACTTCCTTGCCTCGAATTGCCGCGTCGGCGGTCAGGACTGCTCCCAGGCCGTCAACAGCGACAGCGTTGTGCTGATCTATCGCCTCACGCTGCCGACATACGTGGACCCGAAATACCTCGATTCCATGATCGCGACGGGGCCGCTGTCGGTCGAATTGACCGACCAGTCCGGCCTGTCGGTCGCGGCCGTGAACAGCGGTAACGCCCTCGCCCAGCTCAACGCGCAACGCCGCCTCGGCATTGCGACCAAGGGCGTCGGCGCTTGGGCGCAAGGGACCTACGTCAATCGCAAGTGGGACGCCCTCTCCACGCCTGGGACGTCGGTGAAGCACGATGGCTTCCAAGGCACCCTGGGTCTCGATGTCGGCCTGAATGACCAGTTCTCGGTCGGCGGAATGCTGGGCTACGGCAACCAGAGCGGCCGCCGCAGCGGCTTCGGCATCGAGGCCAAGAGCTATAGCTTCGGCGGGTATTTGCGCTTCACCGGCGGGAACTTCTCGGTGGTGACCGGGTATTCACGCGGCCATGTCGATCTCGACCGGATTGAGCGTCCAGCCGCCTACGGCCTGACGGCGACCGCAACCACCGATGGGCTTGGTCAGAGCTTCTTCGCCGAAGCCGCGTTCATCAACGATGTGGGCGGCTGGAAGGCGGGCCCGGTGCTCGGACTCTACAACGACTCCGTGCGCGTGAATGCCTATACCGAGACTGGCGCGGCCGGCGGCAACGTTTTTGTGCCGCAGCACACGTTGAGTTCGCTGGTGATGGGCATTGGCGGCGAGATCTATGGCGACTTTGGCGGCGTGACGCCGAATCTGCGCGTCACCTACAACCGCGATTTCCGCGATACCGCTCGCACACTTTCGCTAACACTCGCGTCGGCGCAGGCGGCTATGGCGACGCAGGTGGTCACCATCGCGCCAGGCAATGAGAACTACGTCGAAGTCGGCGCCGGCGTGCAGGGCTTGATCGGTACCCGCACCAACTGGAACGTCGGCTACAGCGCCCAGATCGGGACGCGCGACCGGTTCACACATGTGATCCGGGCGGGCATCGGTTTCGCGTTCTGAAGCCGTCACCTCAGAACGACGCGAGGAGCGGTGATCCGAAAGGGTCGCCGCTTTTTGCTTTGTGCGACAGCCGTGCGCCATCAAAGAAAAAGGCGGCGGTCCTTTATTGAGGACCGCCGCCGAAAGTGGGTCGCAGGGGAAAAATCAGGGTAGATAACAAGAAGTCAGTAAGCTTTAGGCGGTGTCGGCAGTGGGCGCCGCCGACGATCTCAATTTGGGTAGGGCAAGGTAGGCAGGGTCGAATTACTCGGCGTCGGCTAGCTCCTCCTCTGTCGGAGCTGCGGTCATCGCGTTGGCAAGCAGGCCGGCATTGACGCGGATCTGATTCTCGATCTCCGCCGCGATCTCCTTGTGTTCCTTCAGGAACGTCTTGGCGTTCTCGCGGCCTTGGCCGATGCGTTCGGATTTGTAGGAGAACCAGGAGCCGGACTTCTCGATCAGATTGGCTTTCACGCCGAGATCGAGCAACTCACCGGTCTTGGACACGCCTTCGCCGTACATGATGTCGAATTCGACCACCTTGAACGGGGGGGCGACCTTGTTCTTCACGACCTTGACGCGGGTCTGGTTGCCGACAACCTCTTCCTTGTCTTTGATCTGGCCGATGCGG
>CANJPQ010000059.1 GCA_947476275.1 Fidelibacterota bacterium | reverse complement strand
GTCCGCCGCGATCGACGTCGTCAGCACCTCGCGCCCGAGCGGCACAGTGAGTGCGGTGTTGGCCAGCGTGAGCCGATGAAGCGCCGGGCGACTCGCTTGCGGTTGGCGCGGCGCTTTTGGCGGCGGTGCCTCGCCGCCCGACAGGTCAAGTGGCCCGAGCGTCAATCCACGCGCATTCCAGCCGAGGTTCGCGCGCGCACCGACGATGACAACGTCGCTCACCCGGCGCTGGGCGATGTCGGCGAGCGTGAATGTGATCGCCAGCCGCTTCACCGTCACGACGTTGTTGGCGAGCGCGAGATCTTGGATTTCGATCCCGCCCAGGCCGAGGCGTGAAAAGCGCAACTCCACCGGTCCCCAGCCGCGCGTTTTCAGGAACTGCTTCGCCGCAAGTCCGGCGGTCCAGGGCAGGGTGAGATAGACAACCGCCAAAACTGAAGTGAGCACGAGGGTGCCGACGCCCGCTGCCTTCGCGAGGCGGGCCCCGAAGCTTCTGCGTTGTCCGAAGAACCTGCGACGACGCGCCATTGTGCTCGCGTCCCCTCTACAGCGGTGGACCGGTGTAACTTTGTGTTCCGAGCACTTTCTGCGACACTTGGCCCCGCGCCCAGGGATCGCCCGCATCCGGGGGTAGAGTCAGGATTGCGAAAGTTTACGGATGCGCCCAACGGCTGTCGAATCTTGCTTCGAGATCGCGTTCTGGTTTCTGGACCGTGCGTTGAATGACGGCGAATACCTGCAGCCCCCCAAGCTGCAGCGCCTCATGTACCTGGCCCAGGCCTATTATGGGGTGGTCCAGAACGGCGCAAAGCTCATGCCCGCCACATTCATTGCCGCCGACGACGGGCCGCAGGAGCCCACCATCTTCCGCGCCTTTGCCCGGGGCCGGCCCATGGTCGATCTGAAACCGGTCGATGAGGTGGCCCATCACCTGCTCGACAGCGTGTGGCGTCAGTTCGGGGCCTATTCGGTCGACAAGCTGAATGACCTTGTGAAGAAGCACCCCCCTTATGCGGACGCTATGGCCGTATCACCGCTGGCGGAGATTTCGCTGGGGGCGATGATCGAATTCTACGGAGAGCGCAACGCCGCCAAGGCCCGCGGCAAGGATGCCGCCGCGCCCAGCGCCGAGAAAATGATGCGCCCGAAAGTGCTGCGCAATGCCGTTGGCAAGCCGGTCAGCGTCAAAGGCTGGTTACCGAAACGGGTGCCGTAATGGGCGTCCGATCCAAGGTGGCGAGGCTGCTCAGCGGCGAAGCAGCGGGTGGGGTCGTTTTGATCGCCGCCGCTGCCGCAGCGCTCATCATCGCAAATTCGCAGTTCTCCAACCGCTACTTTGAGACCGTCGCGTATGAGCTTGGCCCGTTGACCGTCGGCCATTGGATCAACGATGCGCTTATGGCGATTTTCTTTCTATTCGTCGGCCTAGAAATCAAGCGCGAGGCCTTGGAGGGCCAACTCACCACATGGTCCCAACGGATTTTGCCAGGTATCGCCGCATTAGGTGGAATGGCGGGGCCTGCGCTCATCTACCTGGCTTTCAATCACGGTGATCCCGGCGCAATGCGCGGCTGGGCTATTCCCACCGCGACCGATATCGCCTTTGCGCTCGGCGTGCTTGCCTTGCTTGGCGAGCGCGTGCCGCCATCGCTCAAACTCTTCTTAACAGCGCTGGCCATTATCGACGATCTCGGAGCGGTCATTATCATCGCGTGCTTCTATACGTCGGGCCTTTCCATCGTGGATTTCGCAGGTGCCGCGATTGTGCTTTGCGGCATGTGGCTGCTCAACCGGCGTAACGTCGCGACCTTGTGGCCTTACCTCATTCTCGGAGTGGTGCTGTGGATCTTCGTCTATCGGTCCGGCATTCACGCCACGTTGGCCGGCGTCGCGATGGCGATGATGATCCCGATGCGGTTAAGTCCAACAAAGGGAGGGGAGCCTCGGCTATCGCCGTTGCATCGATTGGAACACAGTCTGCACCTTGTCGTGCCGTTCGCGGTTGTTCCGCTGTTCGGCTTCGCGAATGCAGGTGTCGTCCTCACAGGGCTGTCGCCAAGTACATTCACGGCGCCGATCACGCTGGGCATAGCCGTTGCACTCGTCGTCGGAAAACTCGCTGGCGTTCTTGGGAGTAGCCTGTTGGCCGTCGCTTGCGGCTGGGCGCAGTTCCCCAAGGGCGCGCGCCTCCATCACTTCGTCGGCGTCGCTTTACTGTGCGGCATCGGATTTACGATGAGCCTCTTTATCGGTCTGTTGGCCTTCGAAAGCGACCCGACGCTTCAAACGCAGATGAAGGTGGGCATAATCGCCGGCTCCCTTGTGGCTGCCGTTGCAGGGTCGCTCATGATTCTCGCCGGCTCCCGGAGATCAAAAAGTTCATGAAAGCATTTGCTTCTCTCGTAGCTGTCCTTTTTCTTGCTGCGTCCTGTGCGACGGCGGCGGAGGAAAGGGCTGCGCCCACCTTTGGGTTCGAAGTGATCCATGCCTATCCGCATGACCCCAACGCGTTCACCCAAGGTCTGATCTTCCTGGACGGCACCCTCTACGAAAGCACGGGGCTCAACGGCCGCTCGACCGTGCGCAAAGTCCAACTCGAAACCGGAAAGGTGTTGCAGCAGGCCGTGGTCGACAGCGTCTACTTTGCCGAAGGGATGACCAATTGGGGACCGGACCTCATTCAGCTCACCTACAAGAACCAGCGCGGCTTCGTCTATGACCGCGCAAGCTTCAAGATCAAGCAGCGGTTCTCCTACGAAGGCGAGGGCTGGGGGCTCACCCAGGACGGCAAACGCCTGATCATGAGCGACGGCTCCGCGCAATTGCGTTTTATCGATCCGGTGTCGCTCCAGGAGACCGGCCGCGTCACAGTGAAAGATGGAGCGCGCCCGGTCACCGAACTCAACGAATTGGAATTCGTGCACGGCGAGATCCTCGCCAACATCTGGATGACCGACCGGATCGCGCGCATCTCTCCAGCCACCGGCCAGGTGACCGGCTGGATCGATCTCAAAGGTCTGATGAAATCCTCAGAGCTGTCGTCGCTCGATGCGGTGTTGAACGGGATTGCCTACGATCCGGCCGGCGATCGTCTGTTCGTGACCGGCAAGCTCTGGCCGAAGCTGTTCGAGATCAAGCTCGTTCCGAAGAAATAAGCTCAGCGCTTTAAGGCCAGGGTGAGTCCGTCGCCGATCGGGATCATGACGATGTCGACCCTCTCGTCTGCGCGAATTTTCTCGTTCAACGCACGCAGGGCGATCGTGTCCTGATCCATTGCGGTGGGGTCCGCGACCGCGCCGGACCACAGCACGTTGTCGATGGCGATCAGGCCGCCAGTGCCGACGAGCTGTAACGCGTATTCGTAGTATGCGTCGTAGCCCGTCTTGTCCGCGTCGATGAAGGCGAAGTCGTAAGTCGATCCTTCGCCTGCCGCCACCATGGCGCGGAGGCTGTCGACGGCGGGCGCGAGGCGAAGATCGATGCGGTCGGCGATGCCGGCCTTTGCCCAGTGTCGACGTGCGATGGCGGTGTAGTCCTCGCTGACGTCAAGCGCCACCACCCGCCCGCCGGGTCCCATGGCCTTCGCCGCGATCATGGCGCTGTAGCCGGTGAACACGCCGACCTCGAACGTCTTCACCGCGCCGAGCATCTTAATAAGCATGGTCATGAGCTGCCCCTGCTCGGGCGAGATCTGCATCCCCGCGGCCGGATGCGACGCGGTTTCGCGGCGCAGGGCGCTCAGGTCGTCGTCTTCGCGCGTGCCGACCCGCACCAAGTATTCGCTGAGGGCCTCTGCCATGCCTATCGTAGAACGAGACATTTAAGAGTCCTCACGACTTATGGTTGATTATAGAAGGGGGCGTTGCCGGAAGGTCACATTAGCACACAGAATCAAGGGGTGCGCTGGCGCAACGCTCTGCGGATGGTAGGTTACGCCCAACAGTTCGGAATTAATCCGGACGTCTCTGGGGAAGGGGTTAGCTTTGAAACTATCCAATTATTTGCGTTCGACCGCTGTCGGCACCTTGGCTTTGATGACTGCCGCGGCCGCTCAGGCCCAAACCGGCCTTGAAGAAATCGTCGTCACCGCGCAGCGCCGTTCGGAAAACCTCCAATCGGTGCCGATCGCGATCACGGCTTTCTCGTCCGCGGAACTCGAGCGTCGCCAGATCACGCGGACGATCGATTTGGTCACGTCCATCCCCAACCTCCAGGGCCATAACAACACCGGTCTCGGAAGCGCCAACACCTATTACCTGCGCGGCCTCGGTAACACGGAATCGCTCTCGCTGTTCGATCCGCCGGTCGGCACCTACATCGACGAGTTCTACAACGCCCGCCAGAACGGAAATAACTTCGCCTTCTTCGACGTGGAGCGCGTCGAAGTGCTGCGCGGACCGCAGGGCACCTTGTACGGCCGCAACACGACCGGCGGTTCGATCAACGTCTACATGAAGAAGCCGGCAGAAAAATTCGGCGGCTTCGCGGAGATCGGCTACGGCAAGTATAAGCAGGCCACCGCGCGCGCTTCGGTCGATATTCCGGTCATTGCCGACAAGCTTCTCACCAAGTGGTCCGCTTACTACATCCACGACGACGGCTACGTATTCAACGTCACCACCAAAGAGCATCAGAACTATCAGCACACCCTCGGCCTCCGGGGTGCCGTGCAAGTTCGCTTCAGCGACATGGCGAAGTGGGACTTCTCCGCCGATTCCATGAAGGAGAACTACGCGAACCTCATCAACTTCCCGAACCCGAACGGCAGTGGCCGCGTGTCCTACAGCCCGCGGACCAAGACCCGCGGCCTCGGGCCGCAGTTCCTGAATGCCAACGGGCGTCTGGTCAACACGGGCCTGTTCGACCACACCTGGACGCGTGAGGCGATTTCCAACTTCGATATCCAGCTCAACGACGACACGCACTTCAATGTCATCAGCGGCTATCACTGGATGCACTTCAACAACATGACCGACGGCGCCGACGGCTTGAACTCCGCCGCGCCGAACGTCCTGTTGGGCATTCTGGTGAAACCGGTTCCGGGTAACTCGACCCCGCTGCCGAACGACAACATCGTCAACCAGTTCACCCAGGAATTGAAGGTGAACGGCAAGGCGTTCGGCGGGAAGTTGGAGTACGTCGCCGGCTTCTATTATTTCTACGAGAAGGCCGACACGGACTTTGCCAACCTGGTCGTTCCGCCGTCGAACTTGCCGGCTGCGTCGAGCCTCGCCGCCGACCGCCTCATGCTCAACAGCACCGATGCGTACGCCATGTACTCGCAGGGCGATATCCACATCACGGATCAACTCAAGGCGACAGCGGGTGTCCGCTACACCATTGAGACCAAGAAGGTGGAGTTCTTCCCGCAGCCTACGCCGCTGACGCGTCAGTTCGCGCCGTTCACGACCGCCGACGTGGTCGCCAATGGTTTCCCTGTCGCGCAGCAGGTCAAAGTCTGGACGCCGCGTTTTGCTTTGAACTATCAGTTCAATCCGGATTTGCTGGGCTACGCGTCGGCAACCCGGGGCTTCAAGTCGGGCGGCTGGAACGGGCGCTCCAACCTCGCCCAGCAGGTCACCCCGTTTGGTCCCGAATCCAACTGGACCTACGAGGCTGGTATCAAGTCCGACTGGCTGGAGAATCGTCTCCGCGTCAATTTGAACGTCTTCTACAGCCACACCACCAATTTCCAGGGTGCTTCGGCGACCGTCGATCGCGTGACCAACCTGAATACGTTCCTGACCGCGAACTTCGGCACCATGAACGACTACGGCGTCGAGGGTCAGATCACGATCGTGCCGATCGAGAACTTGGACGTGAACTGGTCGGTCGGACTCCAAAACGCCAAGTACGCCAACCTAAACCCTGGCACGGCGGCGCAATTGGCGCTTTGCGCATCAACCCAGGCGACCACCAAGACCCAGTGTAACGCTGGCGTGGTGACTCCGCAGGGGACGCTGGGCATTCCGGTGCGTACGCCGCACTTCAACCAGACGCTGAGCGTGTCATACGTATTTCCGCTCAGCGCTGGGATGGAGCTCGCTCCTAACGCTGGCTGGAACTATACCAGCAGCAATTGGGTTTCGAGCTCCAACCAGCCCGGCTCCTTCCAGCCGGCGCACAGCCTCTTTAATGGCGGCCTGACCCTGCGCAATCGTGATCAGCGTTGGTCGGTCACCGCTGAGTGCTTCAATTGCTTCAACAAGACTTACGTCGTGTCGTTCTTGACCTTCCAATACCTGAACGAACCCGGCCGTTGGTCGCTCCGTGCGAAGTACGATTTCTAGTCGTACGTCACAGATCGCTAAAGGGAAGGGGCTCGCCGTTGGCGGGCCCCTTTTCGTTTGCGAACCAGGAAAAAGTCAGGGAATTGGCCGGGTTCGCCCCGCCGCACTAGGTTCCCTTGCGGCGCGGCTGCGAAACCCTTAGAAAACCAACGCTTAGAGATGCACGGGGCGTAGCTCAGCCTGGTAGAGCGCTAGCTTTGGGAGCATATCTGCACTCATCGTTTAGCCCCTTGTTTGTTGGCTTGTTTGCGCATCCCCGTTGACGGTGTGTCAGCGGTGTGGCCTTCGGCCTCAATTATCGCCTACGACACATCCTTCATGAGAACGTGGCTGTAACGAGCGGTCGTGGAGGTGTCGGTGTGACCGAGTGAATTGCGCGCGACAGCGATTCCGGCTGCCCGTGTTATTCGCGATCCTGCCGTGTGGCGAAGGTCATGGGATCGAAAGCCAACTGTTCCCGCTACGTGTAGTGCCCTGAACCATGGGCGACGCCATCCGCCCCGAGAGCACGGATAGAACTGACCCCGTACGCGCCTCGCACCTTCGGTACGGGGACGGGCGGTCCTCAACGCGCTGACAAGCGAAGACGCAGATTGGATGTCTACCGCGCTCCCTTATGGGCAGGGCACGCAGCGATGGTGTAGTCGGAATGGCATGAACCCCACCGCCTTTCATCCGACGAAACGTAACGACGCCAGCCGCGTAGTCCACCGCGTCCCATGTCAACGCGACAGCGCTTCCCAGCCGTGCACCGGTCAGCAAGCAGAAGCTAACCAGGGGCCTAAAGTCGGGACGGAGATCTGCCAATAGCCGCTCTTGCTCATCCATCGAAAGGTATCGGCGGCGAGGGGCTGCATCAGGCAAACGGTGTCGCTTCCAACTTACTTTTGGAAGGTTCACGTCCCAAGATGCGGCGCGGTTCAGCACGGCGCGCAGCATCGTCAGTTCGTTGTTGATTGTCGCATTTGAAACCAGCCGCTGAGTTCCACGCGCTTTGTCGCTTCTCCGAGCAGACACGTAGTCAGCAATCCTGTGGTCCGACAATTCAGAGAGAACTCGTGTATCCCCGAGAGCACGCAGCTTCTCGAGCTGACAGGCAATCGTGTATCCGCTCGGTAGCAAATCGCTGTGTTGACGGTAGCGGATAAACGCCTCCGCGAGAGTCATTTCGCCAGCGGCATCGAAGAAGCGACTCTCGGCTGCCTCTAACCGGAGTTTGGCCTCGATCCTCTGCGCGGTGGTCTTATCAGTTGTGTGAGTGCTGCCCCGAAATCGACGACTGCGGATCGAGAACGCGTAGTGCCAGACTTTGCCACGCTTAATGAGGGACATTTTCCTCTCCCGGTCGCGATACACGCCTCCAAATCCTCGTGCGTAAATCGCCGACGCTTGCCAAACCAAATAAAGCTCAAAGCCCCCTCTGCGACGCGTGCGAGTAAGGTCTTCACGGAACAGCCAAGATACTTGGCAGCCTGCGATTGGCTTAAGAGGCGCGGATATGGCGACCCATGATTGTGCTCCATGGGGAGAGTGTATGCGCATTGTATGGGGGTAATCAATACCCCCGGGGTAACTATTACCCCTTGCCGATCATCGGAGTTCGAATGCCGGCAATCTCCCCTTTAACCGCCTTCCAGAAATCGGTAATTTTCATCAGGCCCATCCACGCAAGAGACTTGGACGCCTTGGGGCCGACCTCTGGGAGTACTTCGCGAAGGTTTAGACCTAAGTGCCCCTCGTACTTCTTAAGCGTCTTCTTATCGTGAATTAGGTAGAGCACCTTCCAACCGACCCGCTTGCCGACAACGAGCGCGCCAATCGCAGCCTCCAACTCGGTGACGTTGCCCTTAAAGCGGTCTACCGCTTCGAGGCTGACCTCGATTATTTGTTTTGGTGAGATTTCAGCCATGGTTACTCCGAAGCGCTGATGCGCACTCACGGTACTCTGGCGGCGTTGGGGGTGTCTAGCACCCCCGATTCCTGGAAAATGCATTTTGAACCCCCCGTGTTACTATGGCGGGGGGCGGCGGTTGCCGCTCCGAAGATTGCTCGGCAAGGAATGGCTCGGCGTCGCTCAATTGCCGCGACAGGCTTAATCCGGGAGTTCGAAACTGACGAACGGCACGCTACGAACTGAGATCACCCATAGGATCCGCATCGGATCAATCCTTCTTTGCGTCGCCCCATACCCGCTGGGCTTCGGGCAGGATTTGAAAGTCCGCGGAGCTGACCTCGCGGTCGTGCCAGATCATATGAGTCATGCCGACGACAAAGATTGTTCCATCTTGGCCGTAGAAGATGCGACCGTCCTGATCGGGCTTGTACAGCGCCCAGATGCTATTGTTCGTGACACCAAGCAGCGGAAATTTGTCTTTGCGCACGAAGAAGGCATTCGTGTCCGTGCAAACGGCAAGCTTATAGCCCTTCTCGTATCCGAGCATGACGAAGGCGAGCAATGAACTCCCTTGCGTGACCGACATCGATCGATCCTGCACGAAAATGACATCGTTCGGGACCGTGGGGTTGAATTCGATCACGACGACATCGGGAGTGAAGTTCCTCAGAGACTCCCAGATGTGATAGTCATTTCCGTCGATATCGATCGAGAGGAGCCCGAACGACTGCGGGATCGATGGACGTTCGGCAAGGATGGCATCCAGAGAGTTTGGGCCATCGAAATGAACCAGCCGATTCACACACGACACACTGGGATATCCGGCATAGGTCTTTTGCAGCGCGGGGAAGCGCCCGGCGTCGGCCTCGATCATCACCCCACCCCAGCCGTGGTTTTCGACCAAGTTGTTGCAATTCGAAAAATGTTTCCCGTCCCAGGCACCGAACTCCACGCACATTTTGCTTTCCGGCTTCAACACGCCGAAGATGTGCTCGATAATTCCATCCTCCCCGAACTGGGAATTGACGTTCCTCGCGTACTTCAGAAGCGGCGACTCCATCAGAGCCAGATTCATCAATTCGAGTCGCATCGCGGTGATTGCCCTGCAGATTTCCCAGGATCATAGAGTGTCCGGCGGCAAAAGTAAGCAGCGGACATGCTTCATGGACGGTTCGCGCGAGCTGGAGCCCAGAAATCCCCGGCATGCATATGTCCGACAACAAAGCATCCATGGATTTGTGTCCTCGCGCCACATGGCGTTCTAGTATTGCTGCTTAATCCGGTATTCCAGAATGGGCAGTCAGATCTACTGCGCATCGCCAAAACCATTACGACCCGATAACAATTGACCAACAGTTCGCAGGTTCATCACCTACGGCACGCCAACCTAAGGCTCGAAATCGTCATTGCATGTACGGATGGGCGATCAGTTCACATTCTAGAGCTCTACTCGGCGGGTGTTACCAATACCCGCCGAGAAACCAGTAAGCACTTGAATCGTCGCGATACACAGCACGCGGACTCTTGGAAGATCGCTGCAACGGGCGTGACCCAAAAAACGCCTGGGGCGGCAGGGCGCGCTCCGCGCACCCAACCGCCCCAGGCACAAATTTGCTTATCACCGCGCAGAACACCCCCCAATGCCTCCCGTTTGACCGTAGGAGGCTTGCCATGGGTAAGCAGCTCCTTCGGACCGACTGCGGGTGCCGCACGACTATCGGCGCCACCGAGGCCCATAAGGGGCTAGCGTCCCTCAGACGCCGGGACCGGCTTGATTATTGGCGTTGGATGCAGGCGACGGGCGCACCAACACTGCTCCTACTCGCGTCGCCGCCCACTAGTGGTCAGATGCATGAGGGAGGCCATTAGGCCGCGTCCGTATGGGCCCACCGCGTCTGCGAGCTTGAGACCGTCCATCCCGACATTCTCGACCCAGCGGCGCAAGATCTCCTCAGGCGTGCGCGGGACGCGGGGAGGGAGGCGGTATCCTACATCATCCGACTTGACCCATTCGGGGATCGAAACGCCACGGGCGGGACGCAGAATTACCGGAGGCATGTAGTGCCAGAAGACTGCGGTAGGATCAGCCGCATCGCGCAATGTGAGCGGTACGCCGTCGCTTCCACCTCGGAATCGCATTTCGTATCGGATCATGGGGCCTGGATCGAGACGGCCCTTTTTTACCTGCTCCTCGCGCTTGTCATATACGGCCAGGCTAATCCGCGCATCCTTGGCACCGACGTAGACGGTACCAGTTTCCGTTCCATGCTTTCCGATACCAAAATGACTATCCACCGGAGCCAAGCGCTGGGAAAGGCGATAGCCCCCTCTGGCGATGCCTTGCCGGTACAAGTCGAGGACGATCGGGGACGCCTCCACCCCTGGTAAGTCGAGCGCCGCGTCGAGATGAGAAACACGGTGGGGGCGATTGGCGAAAGCCCACAGCAGGTTTCCGAAGCATTCGTTCGCGCGCAAGAACAACAATGCCAGGCCAGAGAAGCTAATGATGAAGACCTCACCGCGACGGTAGAGCTTCATTGTGCCGACCTGCTTCCCAATCGTCCCTATGTCCCAAACGTTAGGTATATTTGGCCGGGGATGCGGGAGAGCTGCGGCCACAGCTTCCAGCACAACATCGGTGATATCGGCTGATTCCCCGAACGGAACGGTGATGTTGAGGTAATCCGCGTGAGCATCGACAGCGCTCGCTTCCATGGGAGTCACCAGCCCCCGCGCGCTGTGGTCGAATTTGTGGCAAGAGCGACCCGAAAAGGTCGGCAATGTTCTTGTTCCGGACCAATTCGGTAGTTGCGGCAACGGACCGGAAGCCCTAGAAAACGGGCGTCTTTTCGCAGAACGGGGCGTAGCTCAGCCTGGTAGAGCGCTAGCTTTGGGAGCTAGATGTCGCGAGTTCGAATCCCGCCGCCCCGACCATACTTATGCCGGCCCACCCTGTTGCAACGCCGCACGGCGTCATGCATAGCTACCCACGAAACGCGGTAAAGCCTTGGCTCGCCGCGCGAAGGAGGGACACCGATGCCGATCCATGCCCGCATTTCCAAGCCCGCCAAGAGCGCGATGCAGTCGGGCCGCGGCAAGACCAAGCAGTGGCTGCTCGATACCGTGCTGGCCGAAGCAAGCGCTACCGATGGCCTGATGGGCTGGTCGGGCTCCCATGACACCGACAAGCAGCTGCGCCTCTGGTTCCCGACCAAGGAAGCCGCGGTTGCCTTCGCCCAGAGCAAGGGCATGACCTTCTCGATCCTTGAGCCGCACGAGCGCACGATCCGGCCGAAGGCCTACGCCGACAATTTCGCCTTCAACAGAATCAGATAAGCTTCAGTCGCCGTTGGCCTCCGGTGCCCGTAGCTCAACTGGATAGAGCACCTGCCTTCTAAGCAGGCGGTTACAGGTTCGAGTCCTGTCGGGCGCGCCAAACGCGCAGCACCTTCCACACACTCTCCGGTTCCCATGGTCGACGTCGCCGCTTTCAGCCTCACCGAGCTTCTGCCCGATACGCCGACAATCCAGGTTGTGAACGTGGGCGCGGCGGATACCGGAACGCCTGAGCCCTACGAGGCGCTGGTGGATAAGGGCTATGCGCGGGTCATCGGCTTCGAGGCAAACCCCGAAGAATGCGCCAAGCTGACGGCCGCGGCCCAACCGGGACGCACCTTTTTGCCGTATGCGCTTGGCGCCGGTGGACCTGCGTTGTTTTATGAGACGATGTTCGGGCCCAGCAGCTCGTTGTTCGAGCCGGACGTCGCATTCGCCGAACATTTTCAGGGCCTCGCAGACCTGCATAAGGTTCGACGGGTGCACAATCTGGAGACGCGGCGTCTCGACGACCTTGGGCTGCCCCCGGCGGACTATTTGAAGATCGATGTGCAAGGCGCCGAACTCATCGTGATGCAAAACGGCGAGCGCACGTTGGCGTCGTGTCTTGTAATCGATACCGAAGTCGAATTCGTGCCGCTCTACAAGGACCAGCCCCTCTACGGCGACATCGACGCCTATCTCCGCGGCCGCGGGTTTCTCTTGCACACATTGCCGCTGATCGCGGGCCGCTGCTTCAAGCCGTTCATGCAAAACGACCCCTATGCGGCGCTGCGCCAGTTGATGTGGGGTGATGCAGCGTTTGTCAGGGACATCCGGCGTCTCGGCGAACTGTCGACACCGCAGCTTATGAAGTTCGCCGTCATGGCGCATGACTTCTACGGATCGTACGATCTGTGTCTGCGCCTCATGATCGAACTCGACGGACGCATCGGCGCTGGATCGGACCTCGAAGGCCAGTATCTCGAGCGCATCCCTGCCGAAACCTAACGGGGACAAGTGGCCGCATGCCGATCGCGACGTTGTACGACCTTCTGACTGATGCCGAGCCTCTGATCGTCATCGACGTCGGCGCAAGCGACAACGGCGGCCTGCCGAGCTACTACAAGCCCGCGACGGCCCCTCACACCCGCGTTTTTGCGTTCGAGCCCAATCCCGCGGAATACGAGAAGCTGAAGGCCGCGCCGCAGCCCGGGCGAACCGTGCTGCCTTACTTTGTCGGCACCGGGAAGCCCGGCATCTATCACGAGACAAATCGCGCCATTACG
>CANJPQ010000058.1 GCA_947476275.1 Fidelibacterota bacterium | reverse complement strand
ACGAATCTTGGCAATCGTCTCCACGACCAACATCCCCACATGTCCTCCGAGTTCATCGGAGGGCAGTCTGAACCCCTGCGTCTAAGGGGGGCCCTTTTGAATGCCGATCACCCCTTAAACGGGGTCCTTATTCCATGCCGAAACACACACAAACGCCAAGGTTTGGGCGAGTGTCAGGACGACCACGACATACCAGGCATAGATAGGACGAGGCCACGTAACCGGCGTCTCGGCTCTCGCAGGGATAGCAGTTGGTGGCGACATTTTTCACGTTCGTGAAGATGAGAGGGCAATGCGATTTGCAGCTAGAGCCGGGCTGAAGAGTCGTCAAATTGACCACACGATATCAGCTGCGATGCAGGTCTAAACGAGTAAGTTTCTCGCGAGTTTGTCGCAGCGGGTGCCGGGGCGTCTTCGGCAATTGCTACCCTCGACCGTCCAACCCACCCCAGAGAGCGGCCAAACCCGAACGCACACTTCTAATAAGCGAGCGCCGCCTAGGGTCTTGCCTTATCTGATTTCGACCATGCGCCGTCGAAATTTAAGCCCTACGTGGGGTTCGGAAAAATTATTTCGGCGTCGGAATGGAAGATGCGGCTTTTCGGCGCTGGCCTGGTCGGGCGCGCGTGACGCGACGAGACTATGCGACGGCCTACGCGCATCATCCCCCGCCCGCGCCCTGCATGGGGACGCCGCTGCGCGAGATCGTGTGCCAGACGCGGTAGGGTTTGGTGCCGACGATGTCGCCCGGCACCTTGTCCTCTTTGAACGTGAACAGCGGCAGGCCTTTATAGGCCCACTGCTGCTTGCCGTCCGCCGTGGAGACCGTCGACCAATCGCCCACATGGGTCGCCTCGCCGGTTGCTGGGACCGGCACGTAGAGATCGAGGCAATACTGATTGCATCCCCGCTCCGACGCGCCGCCGGAGGGACGATTGATATTCTTGTCCGCCTCGAAGGCATACAGCGTCATGCCCTTGGCATCGGCCGCAACTTCGCCCCCGTCGGTCGAGACCATCTTAACCCAGGCCGGTTGCGGCGCCGCCGGATCGAGCATGGCGACGTGCCATGCGCCACCGCTGCTCTTCACGCCATCACCCTTCACTTCCCCTGGTTTGGCATCGCGCGCATAGCGGTAAAGCGGTTTGCCCTTGTAGGCCCATTGCTTGGTGCGGTCCTCGCGCGAGATCACGGACCAGCCTTCCATGGGGATTGCGATCCACGGCGCTTCGAGGGGCCGCCAGGCATCGCGGCAGGCATCTGTGCACGCAGATTTCAGAGCGTATTGCTTCGGTTGCGCCGGGACGACGCTATCGTTGGAAGCCACCCGAGTGGGTGCTTCGGCAACTTTGTCGCCGTCGAAGGTGTACAGCGTCATGCCGGCAGCGTCGGCCAGGACGCGGCCGACCAGCGTGCGTGCCACTGTAACGTCCGGCGGCAGGTCCATGGTCTTGGTGGCGACGCGCCACAGGTCGTTCTCCGGCCGGTCGCCGAATTCCGCACCGACGTAGGCGTCCTTGGCGTAACGGTAGAGCGGCGCGCCGCGGAACGCCCATTGCCGGGTGTTGTCCGGGCGCGCGATCACCGACCACTCATCGAAGGGTTTCGCCTCCGCCGGCGCGACGACCGGCGGCCATTTAGCAGCGCAGTCGCCGACGCAAGCGGATCGTCCCGGAGTGACGTCCTGGCTGTAGACATAGAGCGTCATACCCTTGGTGTCCGTCAGCGTCCAACCCGACCCCGTGACGCGCAGCACGACCTCCGGCGGTGAGGCCTCGTTCGCAACTGCAGCGGTCGCGGCCGCGAGGAGCGAAGCGAAGGCTATGACTGCTGCCGACCGCAACATCTATTTCACCTATGCCAGAATCTCAGTGATCGCTTTCGACGTCTCCAGCGACTTCGTGCCCCACTTCGGCATCGAGAGACCCATTGCACGCATCACCGTGTAGCCGACGCGCGTGACCGGATCGCCGTTGCCGACAATGTGCATCCCGGTTTTCACCCGGCCGCCGCCGGCGCCGAAAGTCATCATCGGAAGATTATTGATGCCGTGTAGACGTGCGTAGCTTGTCTCGCTGCCCGCGAAGATGAGCGTATTGTCGAGCAGGGACTTATCGCCTTCGGGAAACTTCGCGAAGGCTGCGACGAAATCGGCGCAGCCTGACATGACCTGACAGTTGAACCAGAACGCGCCCGGCTGATAGCCCAGCTTTGGATCCGTCTCCTCCTCATGCGTGAGGGTGTGATGGGTGTTGGAATCACCTTGGCGGCGGATGCTTGAGAACGCATCGTTAAAGACCATGTTGAATACTTTGGTCTGATTGCAGGCCACAGCCATCACAAGGATTTCGGTGAGAATCTTGTGATTGGCAGCCACTTCATCGACCACCGCGATGCTGGCAAGCGGCTGACCGTACTTACCGGCCGCATCCTTCGGGCGCACACAGGCCCGGTTGGGTGCGGGCTTTTCCATTTGCAAAGCGAGTTGATTCTCGAGCTGGCGGATGGAGGTGAAATAAGCGTCGAGGCGGACCTGATCGGCCTTGCCGACGCGGCCTTGCAGCTTCTTGCTGTCCTCCATCACCGCCGAGAGGACGGACTTACGCACCATCACGTCCGGATCGGGCGTGAAGTCGGCGCTGTTTGGGTCGGCAAAGCCGGTTCCGAAGACACGCGTATAGAGCCCCAGGGCAGACCCTTCGGCCGCGCCGCGACTATAGGTGTTGCGCGCCGAATAGCTGACCTTCGGGTTGCCCATGCTGTTGATATCGAGCGTGCGGAAGCGCGTGCCGTCGCCGATCGCGTCCGCAATCAATAAGTCAAACGTGGGCGCCGGAATATCGCCGGTGTTAGGCGGCGCGGTGCCGGTGCGGGCGGAGACCCAGCCGCTGTGGTGGACGTAGTTCGTCAGGCCATCGAGCGGGGAATTGAACCCGCCGAAATAGTTGATGTGCTTGGCGTAGGGCTTGAGCGGCGCGCATTCATCGAGGAATTCGATGCCCTGCCCGCTCGCGGTGCGTTCCGCCACCGCGTGTCCCGGCGTATGGCCGCACCCCCAATACCAGGTCCCGAAACGCGCCGGCAGAGGCAGACCGGACGCGAGCGCGGTCCCATTCTCATTCAGGAAGCAATCCAAGAACGGCAGGGCGACGCCGACCCCGATCCCTTTTAGCATCCCTCTCAGAACCGCGCGGCGGGGGGCGGCACTTTTCAGCATGACCATGACTTCATTCCTTGGCGCTGGCAGTCGTCGCTAAATGGTCGGGTACGACATAGGAATTCTCGTCGGTAGCGATGGCGCGCAGCAATTCTGGGAACCGATAACCACTGCTGGCGAACTTAGGTTCGAGTGTCTTGCTGGCATAGGCCCGTTCTGCAGGTGTCGCGCTGCGGCCGAGCGAATAAGCGTAGAGACGGTTGACGACGCAGGACGGAATGGCCGGGTTCTTGGAAAGCGCCACGGCCAGCTGCGCGGGATTCTCGTAACGCACGCCATCGAGCTCGCCGGTGGTATCGATTGCCGCGCCGTCTTCCGACGTGCGGAACTGACCAGCGCCGTCGAAGTTCTCCAGCGCGAGGCCAATTGGGTCCATGATCTTGTGGCACCCGGAGCAGGCCGCATTGGTGGCGTGCATCGTCAGCCGCTGCCGCGCGGTGCGCAGTTCGTCGGTGTGACTGCTCAGCAGGGAGAAATCAACATTGCCCGGCGGGTCGGGCACACGTTGGCAGAGCAACAACTCGCGGATGGCTTTGCCGCGCAGCGTAGGCGACGAACGCCCCGGATGGGCGAAGAGCGAGGTGAAGCCGACTTCGGTCTGGATGCCGATACGCTGGTCGCCGGCGGGAAACTCATAAACGCCCCAGCCGCCCGGTACCGGCGCCGGCACGCGGTAGAGGCGCGCAAGGGAATCGCTCAGGTACGTGCGGCGCGTCGTGAAAAGATCACGATAGTCGCCGTGTTGGGTGACCAGGATGTCGGTGATGGTCATCATCAACTGACGTCGCGCATCGTCGTTGGCCGCCAACGAGAAGGCCGGATACAGCGTCGTATCCTTCTCCAAATCCGCGAACTTATCGAACGACAGCATGTCGGCGAAAAACGCCGTCACGCCGCGTTTGACGCGATCCGAACCGATCATGCGGTCTACCTGGCGCGCCAACTCCCGCTCGTCGTTAAGATCGCCACGCTCCGCCGAGGCCAGCAAGTCGTCATCGGGCGTGGTGTCCCACAGCAGAAAGCTGACGCGGCTTGCCTTAGAATAGGCATCCAACCGCTGCTTGCCGGGATGCTGCGGGTCCGATTCCATGGTCTCGTTGATGAAGAGAAACGAAGGCGACATCAGCAGGCTCGAGAGCCCTGCCTCCACGCCGGCGTAGTAGTCGCCCTTGCTCTTGGCTGAAGCCTGCGCGATGCCAACGCGGCCGTCCAACTCCTCGTTCGTTAGCGCGCGGCGGAATAGCAGCCGTCCGACGGTCGCGAAATAGCCGCGCGTACAGGCAGCATCGAAGGCATCTGCCGTTGCGGGTACACACGGCACGAGCACCTTGCGATTGGTCGTGCCCACGATCTGCGCCGCGATGGACCGCGCGACGCTTTCGAATTGCTCGAAGCCGGAGGGCGTGGTCATTACGTTGCTCGCGCTCACCGCCAGAAGGCCGTCGGTACGGACCAGCGGATCGAACTGGCCGACCACGGCAATGCGCGTGCCGAAGATGTCTGCGACAATATTCTGGTACTGCGCGGAGGTCAGGCGCCGCATGCCGGCAACCTTCGCCGTTACCGGCGGCGCGGCCGCGGCCTGCGTGCTCGCCGACTTCTCGGGCGAACACGACGTCAAAATGAGCACGCCGCAGAGGCCGAGAACCGCAAGGCCGCCGTTTGTCAAAGCTTTGAACATCAAATTTCTCTCAAGCGTCCGGTGCCAATCACGGACCGGCCGTCGTCTTGGTCGTATTGCCCGCGAGCACGGGACCCGCGGCGGGCTCGTGGTCATGGCGAATGAAGGCCGCGATTGCCTTGACCTTGAAGGCAGAGGAGATTGCCTGGCATTCGCCCTTGTCGTCGCGATAGCCGTCGGCAAGCTTCAACATCGCCTGGTAGATCGACGGACAGTTGTAGACGCCGGTCGGCTGCCAGCCCAGTTCGCCCACATACTCCCAGAGCTGTTCGGTGGTGTAGTAGGCGGCGAGAAGTCCTTCCGCCGCGGCAGCGTCGTCGGCAATCTTCAGATTTAGCCGTACGTCCCGCAGTCGCATCGTCTGGAAGGCATAGTTGCCATAGAACGGCAGGCTTACGTCCGCCGGTTCCGTGGTCAGTACGCCGTTGGTGATCTTGCCCTTCACGGTGTCGCCGTAGCGCGGGTTGCCGTTATCGTAGTCAATGCGGAAGGTCGAGTACGGAAGCGGATTGTCGCTCCTGTCGAAGGTGAACTGATCGACGGAGCGGTAGAACGTCACCTTCACGTCGTCGTCGTTACGCGGATCGTCGACATCCGTGACTTCGACCAGGATCATGCCCAGGCCGTTGGTACGGCGGCTGCCGTTCGCGGCAGTCTCGATGTGTCCGATACTCCGCCAGCCGTAAACGCAGCCCAACAGGCGATAAAGCTGGTTGTCGACGGCCGGCGTGCCGTCGACGCCGGTGAACTTCTCGTGCTTACAAGTCTTGGGCGACTCGCGTCCGTCGGTGGTGCCATCGAGATTCATGCCGTAGGAAATCTTGCCCTCGACGGTAATGAGTGGCGGATCGTTCACCGCCGTTGGGACCTGGCAGACGTCCTCACCATTCGGGCCGCGATGGTTGGCGATGGCCTGGCGCATGATCTGCGTGATCATGCCGTTTTCTGTCTGTTTGCCGCGCTGCTCCTTGCTGAGCCCGCGCCACCAATATTCGTCGTTGGTCGCGTTTATCCCGCCGGGGCACTCATCCATGAAGCGCGATTCATAGATGGCCGTATTCCATGAGGAGACGGCGAAACCGAGGGTCGTCTTCTTCGTGGATGCGGCACTAGGCGACGGCGCTCGGTCGCAGGCGACTAGCGTTCCGCAGGCGAGAGACAGCAGCAATGCAGCCGTCGCCCCGCGTCGAAATTTGGCTCGAGACTTCGAGGCAATGGAGGAAGTCATGTGCGACACAATTCCTTCCTGTCAGGAGAGCTTAGACGCAGGTTCGGAAGCACTAGCCGAAGGGACGCGACGGCATCGGGCCCTCCCGTTTGTACCGTGCGCCACACCCGCTCAGCGCCCACATTTTCGCGGAAAACTCCGGTCTTTGCCAACGTGCTTTTCGCCTATTTCGCAGGGGGATACGGTGCCGGACAGGCCTCACCCGGGCGCAGGCGTTTCAACTGCCCGCGAAGCTCACCCTCGGGATACTTCTGGGTCGTAATGTTCACGTACAATCTTTCCGTGAGCAGGTACTCCAGCTGACCGTCATTGAGGACGAGCGATCCCTTCAAGGGGCTGGCGATGGCATCGCCTTTCGGCACCAGGGCGAATACGACGCCCGCGATGGCGCCTGGTCGCTGTGGGCCGTGCATATTCGCCGCGAGTGGCCGCGAGGTCAGATCCTTGAAGCCGATGTCCCACGTGAAAGTGAGGTCGGCGCGCGACAGGCTGAACATCCCCTTCCCGACGGCGTTGCCGTAAGTGGGCGCGCTTTCCTCATCCGGCGATAGATTGACGCAGAACGGAATTGAGCCGGTTTCAGGCGCAGCTTCGGCTGCACGTGCGCTGCCGCCTACTAAGATGGCCGCGCAGAGGCCTAGCGCACAAACCGCGCCTTTGAGCAGTGCCAACATCACTTGCGACCCAACAAGTCTCAACGATCCTTCGGATCCGGCGACTTCGGCTGCACCGGCGTCACCGCTTCAATAAATGTCGCAACGATCTGGGCATACCGTGCGGGGATTTCTAGAGGCGGATAGTGCCCCACGTCCGGCAGGAGCAGTTTGGAAACCGCCGCATTCTTCAGATATCCGGCCAAGACGTCCATGCTCGGCGGGGTGAGAAGCGGATCGCGCGCGCCCCATACAAGCAGGGTCGGCACTTTGACCTTTCCCATCAGATCCAGCGCAGCCGCGTGGTCGGCAACAATCGCATCGAGAGCCAGGATGTTCTTGTCGGGCGGGCGGCGATTGACGTCGTAGTACTGTTCGCGAACGTAGGACGAGATGCGTTCGGGTTCGCCGCTGAAGTTTTCCAGCATCGCATCCCAATAGGCGCGCGACTTAAAGCCCGTCTGGCGCTCCTTCTTGGACTCATCCTGGAAGGCCTTCGAATTCTTTGGACGCGCGCCCTCGACAGGGTCGGAGGGGCTGTTGGACAGGATCAGCCGGCCGACAAGCTCAGGGTGTCGCGCGGCGAGATAGATGCACATGGTGCCGCCGCTGGATACGCCCACACATGTCGCGTTCTTGATCCCAAGCTGTTGCAGCAGGCCCGCGGGTATGTCGGTCGACTGAACGTGCTTCAAGACTTCGTCGGTGATAGGACCCGATAGCCCCTGTGGCGGAATATCGTAGCGAATCACCCGGTAGTGGCTGCTGAGGATCGCGGTCTCGATGTCGTAGGTCTTCAGGGTGCTGGAAGACCCATGAACCATCAGGATCGCGGGGCCACTTCCCTCGTCTTTATAGTGAACATCGATGCCACCGATGGTCGTGTACTTGCTTTGGACGTCACCGTATTTGGCGCGCAGTTCCTCAAGCGAAATATAGGCGTTCACCGGCGATGCGGCTGACTTGGTGGCAGCGCCAGCGTTCATGATCGGCAGCAATGCTACGATCAGAGCCGTCAATGCGAATTTCGACATGCCAATGCTCTCCCCGGCGCTCGCCTATCCGACGAGAGTAAAATTTGTTGTGGTGCGGGATCCGGCCATCGCACGACAGTCTCGAAAAACTTCGCGGACGCGCAAACCCCGAACGTGGCCCTGTATGCCATCGCTATGGCAATCCAAGCCAGCGCCCGAAACCAAATTCGGCTTACCATAGACCGCGACACCTTTCCCCGCCAAACGTGCCGATGTCCTCTCGAACGGGACGATCTTGCCTCGCACCTTCATGCCGTGGCTATCGGAAGCTCAGATTGAAACGGACCTCGGGCGATGAGGAGTATTACCCGGTCAAAGATCTCTCTCTTCGTGCATGGCGGAGAGGGTAAAACTCCCGAAAGAACGATCCAATCCAAGGTTATGCGGCGCACCCCACAATTCTGCTCGTAGTGCGAACCGAATTGACCCTGGGCCTCGACCTTGCCCCCACTCGCTGAGATGGTGCGTCCGCGAGTGTCCGTATGTGCGCCGGGGGGCGTGCTTTGATCTAGGCCTAGTCGGGGCCAGGGCACGTCATGATCGAGGGGATTATAAGATGCATTCACGTATTCTGCTCATGTCCATGGTTTCGCTGGCGGCGCTGGCCTGCGGCAGCGCTATGGCGCAGGACGCTGGCGCACAGCGCGCTGCGGCGTTGGAAGAGGTGGTGGTCACGGCGCGTAAGCGGACCGAGACGATCCAAGACGTTCCGCTGTCGATCACGGCATTTTCCGAAGCCTCGATTGCAAAAGCCGCAATCGCGGACGTACGCGACGTCGCCAAGCTTTCGCCGAACGTGACGTTCCAATCCAACGGCGGCAACGGGACCGGACGATTCATGCCGAACCTGACGTTCCGCGGCTTGCAGAACATCTTTCCGCAACCGCGCGCTCAGGTCGGCGCGGTCTTCGTCGATGGCACGTTTGTCCTGGGCGGCGTGAACGCAGTCAACACCGCCGACGTCGAGCGCGTCGAAGTGTTGCGCGGCCCCCAGAACGCGTATTTCGGCCGCAACACCTTTGCCGGCGCGATCAATTTCATCACCAAGACCCCCGGCGACGAGTTCAAGGGCCAGATCGACGCGTCGGGTTCTGTGCGGTCGCGCTTCACGGCCATCGGCAGTCTCCAGGGGCCAGTGGTGGAAGATCGCCTCGCGGCGCGGACGAGCGTCTATCTCTACAATAAGCGCGGTGACTACGTTGCGCAGGACGGCGGCCGGTTGGGCAACGAAGGCTCAAAGGCCGTGACGCTGACCCTTTATGCGACGCCGACCGACAAACTTTCTGTCCGCATTCGCGGCAACTACCAAAACGATGATGACGGCCCGGGCACTCTGATCAACCTCGATCCGGGTCAGCTCGGCGATACCTGCAAAGGTCAGCGCATCAATAAGGGGACGACGCTAGCAGGAGCGACCGGATTCAATGTCACGCTCCCGTACTTCTGCGGATCAATCCCCGGCATCGGCCAGCTGGGAGAAAAGATCGTATCGACGAATACGCAGCTGCGCAGCCCTCTGCTCGGTTCCCTCGGCAATCCGAACAGTCTGATTGATGTGTTCCTGAACAACAGCCTGAATGAACCGCAGTGGAATAAGGCTCCGAAGCCGGACGGTATGGGGCTGAAGCGCGAAATTCGCTCCATCAACCTCCAGACGCAGTATGAATTCGACAGCGGCATCTCGGTCGCGTTGATGTACGGCTATGAGCAGAATTTCCAGGGGCTCATTCTCGACACCGATCGCTCGACGACAGAACAAGGCTATGCCTTTTACCCCACGTTCTCGCGCGTACGCATGGCGGAAGCCCGTATCCGCTCGGACCAGAAGCAGCGCTTCCGTTGGCTGGTTGGCGGCACCTATTTCAATTCTTACTTTGCCAGCAATTTCGGCAACGGCGGCAATCTTCAGTACCAATCGCGGGCGCTTCCCACGGCGGCTTTCCGAACTGCGGCGCTGACATCGCTCTCGTTGAATGCCAACCCGCGCGGAACCGATGAAGTGGCCCATGTGCGGGGCTTGTTCGGCTCGGTCGACTTCGACGTGACGCAATCGTTCTTGGTGACGGGCGAATTACGCTGGCAGAAGGACACGTCTCAGTCCGGCGGTGTTGCTCCGCCGAATTTCACCGTCGTCCCGAACATCATTACGTTTAAGGATTTAATGCCGCGCGTGATCGGTACCTACAAGATCACCCCGGACTGGAACGTCTACGCCAGCTGGTCGCGCGGCGTGCTGCCGGGCGTCGAGAACAGCGGTTACACGTCTCAGACCGCGTTCCGTCAGCAACTCATCCAGAACATCATCCCCAACGTCCAGCGCGTGTTGAGCTCGGATAAGCTCGACAGCTACGAAATCGGCTCAAAGCAAACGCTGCTCGACGGCAAGCTGCGCTATAACCTCGCGGCCTACTACATGAAGTGGAGGAACGCCAAGGCCCAGACGGCCTTGGTGCTGCCGGCGACAAGCGCGACTGACCCCACACCGTTCATTATTGCCGGCGTCACCACCCAAGGCACCGTGGCGGTGTACGGCCTCGAACTGGAAGGCGCTGCCGCACTGACTAGGCAATGGGAGATCGCCGGCGGCTTGGGCTTGCAGAAAAGCAAGTTCTTGAAGTGGGGCGAAGCCGGCCTTCTGCGCGACCTCGCCGGTGGTCAGGCGCCGGGAGCCATTCCCAACAACGTCGGGTTCGGCGCAGTCAATTGGGAGGGCAATGAAATGCAGCGTCAGCCCCGTATGACGGCGAACCTCAACACCACCTATCGCGATACGCTCAGCGGAGATTGGGATTGGTTCGTACGCGGTGAAGTGACCTATACCGGCAGCACGTGGGACAGCACTGCCAACATCGTGAAGTCGACCGCTTACGCCCGTGTGAATGCCCGCCTTGGATTCGATCGTAAGGATCTCACGGTGGAGCTCTATGTAACCAACTTGCTGAACGACAAGACCTGGGACTTCGTGTCACGTACGGCAATCGTCGATCTGAAGAATAACGCGGCGAGCGCGGCATTGCCCCTGGGGAACTTCGGATTCCTGCAGGGCATCTCTGCGCAAGCACCCAACAAGCGCGACTTCGGCATTCGGGCCAAGTACGCGTTCTAACCATCGCTGCGGAAGTTGCATCGCACCGGATGATGGCCTCGCGTTCGCGGGTGGAGGCCATCATCCGCGCCTGCCGGGTATCCCAAAGGTAAAGATGTGCTCGGTTCAGTCCGGCCGACCTCAACGTGGGCTCAGCGGACCCGCGCAGACGCGCGATCCTGGTTTGCATCCCATGAGAATGGAGCAATGTTCGCTTATAGCGCTGGCGCGAGTTGACTACGCTGATCGATTGGTGGGGAGGCCATTCGTGTGCGCTCAACGAGGGCCGTGAGTGCATCCAGCCGTGCAGAGCGCGGATCTACCTTTGCACCCGAATCATTCAGGTGAAGATACATGATCTGCTTGCCGTCATACTTTGGCCAGGTTGGCAAACCGGCAGCATTTGGTGTCCCAGTCCGGCCAAAAGCGCGCCACTGCGCGTTAATGGTCTCGGATGCCCGAGCCTCATCAGCGCCCTCAATCGGCTTGTTGCCCGTGGATAGTGTCCCGAAGACGTAGCGCAGGTCAGTCAGATGAGATGCGGCCTTCAAGGTCGCCGCGTCGCTGTGCGACACAACATCAAATATGTATAGATAGGTGGGATGTCCATTCCGCGCATGAAGACCAGCTAAAGTCCGCGCGGGTTCTGCGAACACAATATCGCTTGTCAGCGGGCCGATGCTTGCCGGGCGTGTTCCATACAAAGGTTCCAGGCTAGCTTCCTGGGCGGCCGTGATAACGGGACGTAACACGCCGTCCGGGTCCGTATTGTTCGCGAATTCTTGCGCCGTGGCCCCGATCAGCAAGGGCACTGGTGCTTCGCGACCTCCGCGAAAAGCCACCCGCAAATCTTCGGTTAGGGTCTTTCCGTCGAGATAGAAGGTGAGGTCAGGGTGGGTGCCGTCGGACTTATCGGTGAGTTGGTCAGCCGGGATTGCGCGCAGATCCGACAGTGACTTAGCGTTCGCCCCCCACATGTGCGCCAGCGCCTCGCCTTCAGCTTCGCCGGAAACGCGTCCATCCGGACCCGTCTCGGAAATTCGGCGATAGAGCGCGCTGCCATTCGCGGACTGAGAAATTGCTTTCTGGAACAGCCCGCGTGCCTCCGGTGAAACCATCAAAGCCTGGATTGACAAGGCGCCTGCATTTTGACCGAACAGGGTCACGTTATTCGGGTCTCCACCGAAAGCGGCGATGTTGCGCTTCACCCACTGGAGTGCAGCGATCTGATCCATCAGCCCGTAATTTCCTAGCCTCCCGTTGTCAGCATTCTCCTGGACAAGAGTCGGATGCACGAAAAATCCCAAACGCCCGACGCGATAATTGATGGCGACAAATACGACGCCGCCGCGCGCAAATACCGTTCCGTCATAGGTGGGTAGAGATGATGCACCTGTCGTCAACGCACCACCGTAGATCCAAACCATGACCGGAAGTTTCTTCGCGCCGGCAGTCCGCAGTGGAATGGGGCGCACGACATCTAACGTGAGGCAATCCTCACTCATATCGCGGCGCTCGGTCCCAAAGCTTTTGTTGTTTAGCCAAGGGACCTGCATGCAGATGGCGCCGGGTGTGTGAGCAGCGCGGACCCCTACCCAAGGAGATACGGGTTGCGGCGCGCGCCAACGCAGGTTCCCGATCGGCGCCGCCGCAAAAGGAATGCCTTTGAACGATTCCACCCCGTGCGCCGTGACGCCGGACACGGATCCGCTCCGGGTTTTAACAACGGGTGGCGTGTCGGCCTGCGCCAAGTGCGAAAGAAGGATACACAGACTTACGATTAGAACTCGCATGTGCCCACCTTATGTAGGGAGTCAGTCATACTATCACTCTCAAGATGATTCTGACCCACTACGTACAGATACCCGAACCAAACTGCTCAGTTTGAGAAAGGCGCCGACACTGGCTTGCGTCTGCGAGTTACTAGCGCAGCTGATCGGCCCCCACTGAGTGGTCCGGATTGAATGTTAGTTTAGCGGCGGCGTTTCGACCAGCGGCGGAACGGCCGAGCGGGCGATTGTCTGTCAATCGGCAGCGAAGTGGGACCCCGTATCGGCATCCAATAGGGACCCCTGTCGGTATCGCCCGGAGGCGATGCGCGGAGCCCTTGCGTAGCGCAGCGCATCGACGGAGGGCGCTCTCAGGCGCCGGT
>CANJPQ010000057.1 GCA_947476275.1 Fidelibacterota bacterium | reverse complement strand
GCCGGGCAGCGGCTTGGGATTGAGTTTGGTCTCCGCCGTCGCGAAGTCCCACGGCCTCGATTTGACATTGCTCGACAATCATCCGGGCCTGCGGGTCGAGCTAAAGTTCCCGAAACGCGACGCCGCGACGTTGCCGCCGCAGGTCAAGGCGATCACGCACCGGCCGCTCACGGAAGAACCGCCGCGCGCCGCAGCGGAATAGCGTAGAACTGGCCTCCTGCTGCCAAATCCCGCAGGATGGCCTCGTGACGCGCTGTAATTCAGATTTTCCGCATGAATCGCATTGATGCTTATGCCGCCTTGCGGCACCCGTTCGTTCGCGCGTTCGCCGCCGCTCGCTTTTTCTCCCTGACGGGGCAGACCATTCTTTCCGTCGCCGTCGGCTGGCAGCTCTATGAGCGCACCAACAGCGCCTGGGCTTTGGGTCTGACAGGTCTGTTCGAGATCGCGCCGGTCCTTTTGCTGCTGGTGGTAACTGGCAACGTGGTGGACCGCTTTCCGCGCCGCAACGTCGGGATGTTCGCGCACGCCATCCTGGCTCTCGCCGCAATCGGGCTCACGGTCGTCTCGATGACGGCCGCACCGGTCGAGGTGATCTTCGCGATGTTGGTGCTGGTCGGCACGGCGCGCTCCTTTGCGCAGCCGTCCATGGGGACGATCCTGCCGCAGCTCCTGAAGCCGGAAGAGTTCGCAAACGCCAACGCTTGGGTTAGCTCGGCGGTACAACTCGCTTCCGTCGGCGGTCCGGCGCTGGGCGGGGCGATCATCGCCTTCAGCGGCGGCGCGACCGGTGCCTTTGCCTTTGCCGCGTTCACCCAGTTTTCGGTGATCGCGTTGCTCTTCTTGGTCCCCAAGGTGCCTGCACAACCGTCGGATCCGGAAAGCCGCAAGACGCCCGCGCAGATTTTCGCGGGCTTTCGGTTCGTGCGCCAGAACCCGCTCTTCCTCTCCGCCATAACACTCGATCTTTTCGCAGTCCTGCTCGGCGGCGCGGTCGCCCTTCTGCCGATCTATGCGAAAGACATCCTCCACGTTGGCCCTGTGGGTCTCGGTTGGTTGCGCGCGGCGCCGTCGTTTGGAGCGCTTCTCATGGCGCTTGTGGTCACGCGTCTGCCGCCGTGGAAGCAGCCGGGCCGCGTGCTGCTGATCGTTGTGGCTGGGTTTGGGGTCGCGACGATCGGCTTTGGACTGTCGACGAACTTTTATCTCTCGATGATGTGCCTGTTCCTGACGGGCATGTTCGATTCCGTCAGCATGGTCATCCGGTCCACGCTGGAGCAGGTCATCACACCGGATCGCCTGCGCGGTCGCGTCTCGGCGATCAACTACCTGTTTATCGGGTTCTCGAATGAGTTCGGCATGTTCGAGAGCGGTACGACGGCGGCCCTGTTCGGGCCGATCGTCTCCGTGGTCGGCGGCGGCATCGGCACCGTCGCGGTGGTCGTGATGGTCGCCTTTGTGTGGCCGCAGCTGGCCCGCATCGGCCCGCTGCATCACTTGACGCCGCAGGACCCGGAAGATCTCGAAGTCCGTGTGAAGATGTAGGCTACTCCGCGGCCTGTTTGGCGGGCACGAACGGGCAGTAGTCCTCTTTCTCGACCAGATCGTAGGCGAAGATGAACTTCGCCATGCCGCACAGCACCGCCATGATCATGCCGAGTTCCACCATTTCGCCGTCGGTGAAGTGCTGCTTTGCGCGGGCGTAGAGTTCGGGCGTCACCATGCCGTTCGGGTTGGTCAGCACCATCACGTCCGCCAAAGCCAGGGCCGCCTTTTCGCTTTCGCTGAATGGGCCGCTTTCGTAGGTCGGCAGCGCTTCGATCTCCGCATCGCTTACACCGGCCGCCTTGGCGCCGATCTTGTCGGCGCGATTGCACATGGCGCAGCCGTGGATGTTGGCAAGACGCAGCCGCACCAATTCGACGACGCGCTTGGGGATCTTCGATCCGTAGAAGACCTTTTTATAGAAGTCGTCCATGTACCAGTTGAACATATGCGGCGCGCTGCCCAGCACCTCGACGAACGTGGCGTCGCCGTGAAGCTCCATTGAGCGGTCATGCGCCGTCTGCATATGCGCGGGCAGCTCATCGCGGGGCTGGCATTTGAACGGCGTCTCGGGTTTCATGGGCAGCTCCTCATGTAAGGCTCGACTATAGCGCCATGTCCGCCGCCCTGGAACGCTTGCTCCCACGCTACCAGTTCGTGGAGCGCCACCGCATTTTGGTTTCCGCCCCGGTTGCGGAGGTCTACGCGGCGGTCGTGGCGATGGACCTAGCCGATTCGTCAATCGCCCGGACCCTGATGGCCCTGTGGCGTATCCCGGCGCGTGTGATCCTGGGGAACGTGCCGGATCGCCCGATGAGCGTTCGGGACTTCCTGCAATTGCATGAACATCCGCCGACGGATCTGGTGCGCGGCATGATCGGCGGCCGCGTCAACCGCGCCCAGGTGGCGGCAATGACGGCGGATGATTTCATCGCCTTCAACGGTCCGGCCGCCTTCAAGTTAGCCTGGGGTTTCCATCTCACGGTCTGCGAGCGGTCCGTGCTGGTGGAAACCGAAACCCGAGTCTTTTGCACGGACGCAGACTCCCGCGCATGGTTCCGCTGGTATTGGCTGGTGATCCGCCTGCCATCGGGATTGATTCGCCGTCGTCTGTTGGCTTCGATCAAACGGCGCGCAGAACGTAGTTAGATCTCCGTCTGGCTGCCCATCTCGACCACCCGGTTGGGCGGCAGCCGGAAGAATTCCGCGGCGCTCGAGGCGTTCTTCCACAGCCACAGGAACAGACGCTCGCGCCAGCGCGGCATCGGGCACTTCTGCGCCGGTACCAGGCTGTCGCGTCCGAGGAAGAACGACGTATCCATCATGTCGAACGACAGGCCTTCCGGAGCGCAGTCCGCCAGGATAGCCGGCACGTCCGGTGATTCCATGAAGCCGTAGCGCGCGGTCACGCGGAAGAATGCGTGCGGAAACGTCGTCACGTCGATGCGCTTGGTGGACGCGTACCAAGGCACTGGCTCCGTGATCAAAGTGAGCAGCACGACCCGCTCGTGGATCACTTTGTTGTGCTTCAGGTTGTGCAGCAACGCTTGCGGCACGCCATCTCCCGAGGACGTCATGAACACCGCGGTGCCAGAGATGCGCTCGGCCTTGGATTTCGAGAGTCGTGCCAGGAAGGACTGAAGCGATAAGCTGCCGTCTTCACGACTTTGCATCAGCAAGGCGCGGCCGTCGCGCCAGGATTGGAAGGTGGCAAACATCCCGAAGGCCACCAGCAGCGGGAACCAGCCGCCGTCCTGGATCTTGGTCAGACACGCGCCGAAGAAGGCCGCATCGATCAGCAGGATTGTGCCGATGAACGGCACCGCCGCCCACCGCGGCCAACTCCACTGCCAGCGTGCGACGCGATACAGCAGGATCGTCGCCACGATCATGGTCCCGGTCACGGCAATGCCATAGGCACTGGCGAGCGCGCCCGAACTCTTGAAGCCAAGCACCGTGCCCACTACCGCCACCATCAGCAGCCAGTTCACGTGAGGCATATAGATCTGCCCGGCTTCTGTGGCGGAGGTATGCCGGAACGGCAGCCGCGGCAGATAGCCCAGGAGCAGCGCTTGATGCGTCAGCGAGAATGTGGCGGAGATCACGGCTTGCGAGGCGATCACTGTCGCGATCGTTGCCAGTGCGACGAGTGGATAAAGCAGCCACTCCGGTGCGAGCAGAAAGAACGGCGCGGAGGCAGTCTCGGGTTTGCTCAGGATCAGGGCGCCCTGGCCGAAGTAATTCAGCAGCAGCGCCGGCATCACCAGGGAAAACCATGCCCGTTGGATCGGCGCGCGGCCGAAGTGGCCCATGTCCGCATAGATCGCTTCGGACCCTGTGAGGGCGAGTACCACCGCGCCAAGGGGCGGCAGCAGCGATATCCCGGGATGCGCGATGCCGAACGCAATCGCCGCGCGCGGATCGACCGCCATCAGCACCGACGGGTGGCCCATGATTCCCCACACGCCCAAGGCGCCCAGGCTCAGGAACCACAGCACCATCACAGGTCCGAACAGGGCGCCGACTTTCCCCGTGCCGCGGCTCTGGATCATGAACAGCGCGACCAGCACGACGAGCGAGATGGGGATCACGTACGGCTTCAAGACCGGCGTCGCCACCTCAAGGCCTTCCACGGCACTCAAGACCGAGATCGCCGGCGTTATGATGCTGTCGCCATAGAACAGCGCGGCGCCGATCAGGCCCAGCATCACAAAGCGGCTGCGCCATTTCGAGTCCGGCCCGAGCGCTTCCAGCACCAGGGAGGTCAGCGCCATCACGCCGCCTTCGCCGCGATTGTCCGCGCGCAGGATCAGCGTGACGTACTTGACCGTTACCACGATCAGGATCGACCAGAAGATCAGGGACAGGACCCCGAGCACGTTTTCGGGCGTGACCGGCAGTTCACCGGTGGCGCCGAACGCTTCGCGCAGAGTGTAGAGGGGGCTGGTGCCGACGTCGCCATACACAACACCTAGCGCGCCGATGAGTAGGCTTGTGCCCCGGCCGTCCTGCCCAAGCGTGGTGGGTCGTCGGGGAAGCTGATCGGCGAGACAGGCGACCGCTGGTGCGCGGACATCCATGGGAGGGCCTAAGGGCCGTTGCGGAAAAGCAGCGGGACCATAGTCCTGTGCGTGCGGTGCAGCAGCGCGAAAGTCCGAGGCCAGCCATGCGAAGCTTGCATGGGGCAGTATCGCGTGGCCGCCTTCAGCGGCCCAGGATTTCGCGCGCTAGAAGGGTGATCAGACCCATCAAGAAAAGGACGGCTGCCAAGCCGAGCAGCCGCGCCAGTCCGTAGAAGCTATTCCGTGCGCGATACAGCGTGCGGCGATGGCCCAGCGTCATGACGCCCACCGCCTAGTGAAGCCGATCCGCTCCCGGACCGAAGATTTCGTATGTCCCATGCCAAGTGCGGGGGAGCCGTTGGCGGGGCGGGGTACGGAAATCCTCGGTCCGGGTTCGGTAACGCCGACGATGGGTCGCACTGGGGGTGCCGCGGGGGTCGGCAGGGACGTGCGGCCATCGCCGGTCAAGCGGGAGGTGTCGCGGCCTCCCGATACGGCAACCACCGGCGGATGAGCCTTCGCCTCGGGAGGGGGGAAGGGTCGGCCCAAGGGCACGGCGGCTGTCGAACTGGTTAAAGATGGGCGACAAACGAACGCGTTCTCCGCCAGCGCGGGAGCCGTGACGATCAACACTCCGGTAAGGAGCGCTAACGCGTGTCGTCAACTTCCGTCGGAGAACTGGCCTTTCTGGCCAACTGTTCGTGTCCATTTGCTCCCTCAAGGCGCTGGGGCGTCGAATCGTTAACGCCACGAGGGAAGGGGTCGTTTACAACCGTTAATAAGACCTGAACACGACTCGCTCGCGTAAGAGGCGACTCGAGGAAAAAGTGTGAAGGCCGAAGAAATTCCCGCCATCCATGCGCAGCCGCCTACGCGCGAGGGCGCGAGCCTGGAACCCGGCGACCGTTGGGTGCGCTTTACGCGGTAATCATCACTTTCCCGATGTGGCTGCCGCCATCGAGATAGCTGAACGCTGCGGGTGCTTCGGCAAGCGGGAATGTCTTGTCGATCACCGGCTTGATGCCGTTGGTGGCGAAGGCACGCATCACATCGGCAAAAGCCCGGCGGTGGCCGGAGGTAATGCCTTTTATTGTGATGTTCTTGCCGAGCAGTGCACCAAGCGCCGGCGGTGTGTCGCCCGGCGCGCTCAAGGCGCCGATCAACCCGATGCGGCCGTTCGGCGCGGTACAGGCGATCGACTTGGCGAGCGTGCCGCCGCCGGTTTCCACAACCACATCGGCGCCGCGGCCGTCCGTTGCCGCCAGCACCGCTTTCTCCCAATCCGGGTTGGTCTTGTAGTTCACCAGGATGTCCGCCCCCATCTTCTTGCACAGCGCGAGTTTGTCGTCGCTGGAGGAGGTGATGGCCACCCGTGCGCCGCTCATGCGCGCGATCTGCAATCCGAAGATCGACACGCCGCCGGTGCCCAGCACCAGCACGGTCTCGCCCGCCTGCACGTGACCGAAAGTCTGGATCGCATGCCACGCGGTGCCCGCGGCCACCGGCATTGACGCGGCATCGATGTAGGTCAGCTCTTTCGGAATCTCTACCAACGCCTGGGCCGGGATGATCGCCTGTTCCGTCAGCCAGCCGTCGATGGTCACGCCGAGATCGCCGCCGAAGAAGGCCGGGCTGAAAGCGCCGTCGACCCACGGCGTGAAATGCACGCCCGAGACCCGGTCGCCCACTTTCACATTGGTCACGCCCGCGCCCACCGCGATCACGTCGCCGGCGCCGTCGGACAGCGGAATGCGCGTCGCCGGCTTCGGCCCGCCGTACTTGCTGCGCAGGATGTTGAGGTCGCGATGGTTTAAGGACGCGGCGCGCATCGTCACCAGCGCTTCACCGGGGCCCGGCTTGGGCGCGGGCCGCTCGGTGAGGGTGAGGGAGGCCAGGTCTTTCTGCTCGCCGATCTGAAAGGTCTTCATCGTCTATCCTCAATTCACTGTGTAATGACGATCTTACCCAGATGCTTCTGGGCGATCATCAATTCATATGCCTTCGGAGCATCCGCGAACGGGATGCGCGCGTCGATCACCGGCTTTTGCTTCTTCTGCGCCATCAGCGCCAGGAGATCGGCCAGCATCCTGCGGCTGCCCACGGCAATGCCACGCAGGGTCAGGTTCTTGGCGATCATGGGGATGGTTCCCGGCGGCTTTGACGCCTGTTCGAATCCGCCGATCAATTCAATACGGCCGTTAAAGGCTGCCGCGGCGAAGGAACGATCGAGATTGCCCGGCCCCACGGTCTCCAGCACCACATCCGCGCCTTTGCCGCCGGTGGCCTCTAGCACCGCCTTCGGCCAATCGGGATTGGTCTTGTAGTTGACGCCGACATCCGCACCGAGCGCTTTAACACGGGCGAGTTTATCGTCGTGCGATGACGTGATCACGGCGGTCGCGCCGATCATCTTGGCGATCTGCACGCCGAATACCGACACACCGCCGGTGCCCTGCAGCAGCACCGTATCGCCCAGCCTCGCTTGCCCTGAGACCACGATCGCGTTCCACGCCGTCACGCCGGCGCAGGGCAGGCACGCGGCCTCCTCGAAGGTCCAGTCCGCGGGAATCTGCACCAATGCCGCTGCCGGAAATACGCCGAACTCCGTCAGCGTGCCGTCGACCGCGCCGCCGAGATCGCCGCCGAAGCACTGCGGACCCCACGGTCCGTCGATCCACTTTACATTGAAGGCGATCACAACACGGTCGCCCACCTTCACGGTGGTGACGCCCGCACCGACGGCGGCAACGTCTCCGGCGCCGTCGCTCACCGGCACCAAGGTCGGCGCCTTCGGCCCGAACCCGCCGCTTACGACCATCACGTCGCGATAGTTCAGCGCGTTCGCGCGGAGGCGCACGAGCACCTGGCCGGCGCCCGGCGTCGGCTCCGCTGCGCTGACCTTGCGCAAAGACGCAGCCCCCTTCTGATCGCCGATCTCGTACCGCTGCATGAAACGCCTCCGTTCTCTCGGTCGGTGATACCCGATCCGCCCTGCCGCCGCGTGCTTTTTGCCACAACCGCGATTTTCTTTAACTTTGTGTCGATTCGTCGCAACAATCGTCACGCACACGCGTTGTTGGGTCCTACGGCCTGTTTTCTTGGCCCGAGCGCCGTCGGTCGCCAACCGGGCGTAGAATACCGTTGGCGCTCGAAACGTAATCTTTATGAAGATTTTATGCGTCTAGCGCGTGCCGATGGTCCGCGTCGACAGTGGCAGCATGTCGGTCCTTCGCGCGTTTTTCGTGCGAATTCAACGCGCAATCAACTGTCGCGCTTCACGCAATAGCTGCAATGGCTGGCGTTGACGCCTGAACGCAGGGGTCGGCCCCTGATACAGGCTTTATGCCGGTGCGGTTAAATCCGCATCGCCCCTTTATGCGCCTTTCCCCCACGCTCCCTCCTGTGACTAGCCGTGATTGCACCCAAGAAATGGGCCGCAACCGACAGGAAGCCCGGAGAACCGGGGAAAGAGGGAAAGATGAGCGCCTTCCACGTAGACCTCGAGAAACTCCTTCCTGACTTAACCCGTTTTGCGCGTGTACTGACGCGAAACGAGGACGATGCCTACGACCTTGTGCAGGACTGCGTCGAACGCGCCCTGCGCAAGAAGGCTCTCTTCAACGATGGCTCAAGCCTCAAGTCCTGGTTGTTCACCGTGATGCGCAATCTTTTCGTCAGCCAGAAGCGGCGCGCCGCACTCGACCAGCGCTACGTCGCCTCTGCCGACGAGAGCGTCCATGTCCAGGCCCCGTGTCAGATCGAACGCGTGTTCCTCAACGAGACCATGCAGGCCCTGAAGGGCCTGGCGCCCAGCGAGTGTCAGGCGATTGTGGTGCTCGGCATTCACGAAACTTCGCAGCAGGAAATGGCAGACGCGATGAAGGAGCCGGTGGGCACCTTGAAATCGCGCCTGTGCCGTGGCCGCGCGCATTTGAAATCCGCTCTGGCGATGGAGCAACTCGCTATCGCCTAGAGCTTCCGCAGCCCACTGGTCCGGCGTCTCCCATCCCCCCAACAGCCAACCAGTGGTAACTCAGCCCCGCAGCGATTTATCGCTGCGGGGTTTCTTTTTTCTCGGGCGCAATCATGGCCACAGCGCGAAGGTGACGCAGCCTGCGGCAATGGCTCCGACGCCGGCGAGAACAAGCGGAAGACCGAACCGGACGCCCCCAAACACCACGCACACCCCGATCTTCGTCAGCATGTTCGACGTCGCAGCGAGGAGAACCGCCGCGGCGGCGATTTGTGGCGCCAACCCTGCGCCGCTCAGCTTGGCGACGGAGATCGTGATTGGATCTACGTCCGCGAACCCCGAGACCGCGGCGAGGGGCAAGAGACCGGACTGCCCGAATGCGTTGTTGGCGATCTTGGTAACGACAAGGATAGCCGTCAGCAGCAGGCCAAAGCCAAGCACGGGGCCAAGATCGAATGGATTTCCGAAGTTGGGCTTCGCCGGCCCTTCTTGTGTGGATCCGGCGTAGAAGACACCGGCCACAGCGGCAAGCACCAGGACCGCCGCCGCGATAGGACGCGCCAGCACCGGCAGTAGCGCGATGCTCAATACGCTCGCAACCGCGGTCATGCGGAGGAGGCTCACAATCCACCCGATGCAAATCGCTGCGGCGGCGGCACCGCCGTGGCTGGGGGATTTCTTGCCGAGGCGCGCGTTCAGCAATGTTACCGTCGTCGAGGAAATGAGCGCGCCCGCTATCGCGCTGTAGATCAATGCGACGCGATCCGCAGTCAGGCGCACGACAATGTATCCGGCATAGGAAATGGCTGCGATGATCACGGTCATCATCCAGATGTCGCGGGGATTGACGGCCTGCCAGGGATCGATCGTACGGTCGGGCAGGATCGGCAACGCAACGAACGTCATGGCCAACAGCACCACCGCCGACCGAATCTCCGGCCACGTGATCCGGCGCAGAAAGTCGTGAAGCAGGTCGCGCGCGGTCAACAGGGCCACGGCCGCGATCCCGGCGGCGCCAGCCACGGCGGTATCCCCCAGAAGCGCAAATGCGCCCAGGGCAAACGTCACAAAACTCGCGACGACGCTCGTGGCGGAGAACTGCTTGTGGGCGACGCCTTCGCGCCAGTGGAACAGGGCGACCGCTATTCCCATGCCGAGCCCGGACACGACCAGGGGCCATGGTCCAACGACGGGCACAAGCCCGCCCCAAATGGCTCCCAGCAGGCACATGAGCCCATAGGTGCGGATCCCGGCCACGCGGCTTCCGTCCGCGTCGTCGCGCTCGCGCCAGCCGCGTTCCACGCCGATCAGCAGTCCGATCGCCAACGCAATGCCAAAGCGTTGGAACAACTCGACAGTTCCCACGGAGAGTTCCTTAATGCGGCAGGCAAAATTGTGTCGTCGCCCAACGCGAGGTGAGCCAACTGACTGCTAGGATCAACGGCGCATCGAGCGACACCGACACACGTTCGCCGATCCGCGGCACCGGCACAACGACGCCGAGCATGAAGGCACTGATCATGCGGAAGGTTACGCGCAGACGGTTATCGTGGCTTTTTGTCCCGCGACAGATCGGCAAAGTACGCGACGATATCCTCGATATTTTGATTGCTCAGTTGCAGCGGCGGCATCGGCGCGTGCGGCTGCGCGAGGAAGGACCGGAGGAACCCCGGCGATTTCGAGCCTTTGGCTGAAATGCTTCGCAGCGACGGGGCGGCGTCTGTGCCGGACGATCCGTCGAGCACGTGGCAGGTTTCACACCACTTCGATGCAAGCTCCCGCCCTCTGACGGTATCGCCCACGATCTGCGCCGCGGCGACCGCGCTCGACGGTGCGCTTAAGGCGACCGCTTGAAGCAGAAGTATCGTCGCAAGTGCGGCGCGCATCTACAGCGGTCCCGTTTTCGGTGAGTCTTTGAGGCTCATGATGTAGGCGATGACGTTTTGTCGGTCGCGATCGGCGATCATGAGATTCGGCATTGTTGCGTGCGGCGTCGTGAGAAAGACATTGAGGGCCAGCATGGTCCATGTCTTGGCGACGGCATGAAATGTGGGTGCGCCCGCGACAGAAACGCGGCGATCTTCCTGCGCCTTCACGTCATGGCACGCGCTACAGGTCTTCGTCGCGTATACAAGCCCTGCGCGCGCGTTGCCCACTTGGGCCGTCTCGGCGGCCAGCGTTTCCGCCGCGGCGCCGCATGCGACGAACGCCATCATGGCGGCCATCAGACTGTATCTATCCACGGCGTCCACTCCCTACAAAGTGTCGAAGATCGCGCACGGGGCAGCGTCCCTGCGGGATTTCAAGTATTGATCTCGTGACGTCGTCGCGCCTCGGCCGTCGCAAAGTGGGTCCGTGCCAAGGCCAGCAATTGGCCATCTGTGATGTGCGACAAGTCCGCGGAGATGACCTCTATGACGCGATCCGCGACCGCGACGTGCTTCTTTTTGAGATGGTCCGCTAAATGCGTGCCTGCGTTGCTCTTGCCGGTGCCGTGCCCGATGATCAGGATCTGGTGTGCCGGGACCAGCGCCGCAGCGATGTGCTCGTAAAACGCGGGGTCTTCCGGGACACGTTCACCTTGGTAGTTGGCTTCCTTCTTGTGGGTCAGGTGGCGATGGAAGCCATGCGGATCGTGGGGCTTGAATGCCAGGGGCTGCGAGCTCTCAGCCACGTTCGGGCTGGCGTGAAACAGGCGCGCGGATTGATGATCGATGACGACAATCATGTGATGTTCATCGCCGCGATCGTGATGAGTGGTGTCCATCTCTAAGTCTCCTGCAATGGTCCGTTCGAGCTCAGTGTGCGAGCAGAACGGGTATGTGGGTCTTCTTCAGAATATGATCGGTGACGCCACCCAGCAGCATTTCGCGGAAGCGGCTGTGGGTATATGCGCCCATGATGAGGAGGCCAGCGCCGACGGCTTTCGCCGTTTTCAGAACCAGTTTGCCCGTCGCTTTCGGCTCGTCGGCGATGTGGTGGTATTCCACCGATTTGAATCCGTGCCATCCGAGATAAGTGATCAACTCCTCCGGCGATGCTGCGGCAGGGCGGAGCTCGCCCACTTGGATAATTGCCACCTTGGTGCTCGGCGCCAGAAGGTCGAGTGCGCGTTCGACGGCATTGGCTGCTTCGGCGCTGCCATTCCAGGCAATCGCCGCGGTCTCTCCGATCTCAGAGACGCCGTGGGGCACGACGAGCACGGGCCGGTGTACCGTAAAGACTGCGGTCTCCATGGAGTCGAGATCCGCAATGCCGCCTTTCTCTCCCGGCCGGTCGATCACGACCAGGTCGGCGAGCCGTCCCAGCGCGGTGACGGCGCTTCCGCCGAGGGTGCTTCCGTCGACCCACAAGGCCGATGTTCCATCACAGGACGGTCTATCGACGATCGGCACTTTCGCGACCGCTACCGCGTCGTCGAAGGCCTTTCGCGCGCGCGCGCGGTTGTGCGCTTGGGCCTTGTCCATGGCGCTCTGAATTTGTTGATAGTCTGCAGGTGCCAGACCGACGCCGGTCGAATCAAAATAGATGGTGGCATCGCCGACCGTATCCGTAGCGGTGACATGGGCAGACAATCGCCGCGCAAGATTCAACGCGCACAGCGGAACATGCGAAGCAGCTGCTTCCCCGGAGAGTGCAACGAGTATGTGCTTGATAGACATGGACGTATCCTCGTGGGTGAATGGAATGTCTTCGCCATACCGAAATCTAGGGCCACGCCAACGCTCGTGTGGCGTGGCCCGTTGTTATCAAACGATCGTAATGTTGTTCTGCACAGCCATTGCGCCAGGCGCCGCCCAGGCGGTCGACTCTGCGAGGTCGCGATCGCGCCGTGACGTCGCGGTTCCCGTCAGATGCACTTTTCCGCCAACGGCGGTCACCGTGATCGTCTTCGGGTCGAGCCAGGAACGGTGCAATGCCGTCATGATATGGCTGCTAATATCTGCAGCATCGAGTTGCGGTCTGATGGTGACCTGGTCGGAAATGCCGACAACTCCCGCCAATCCGCGCATCGAGCGCTGGGCTGCGTCCTTCTGAAAGCGCCACTCAACTTCACCCGTCAGGGTAATGCGGCCCTTTTGGACCAGCACGTGGACCGAGTCTTTTGGAACTGAGAGGTCCCACGACAAGCGATGGAGCGCGGCGGCGGCGATTTCTTCGTCACCGCGCTGAACGGCGAACGGAAGACGCACCTCAAGTTCTTCGGCGACGGCCTTTACACCCTTGACCCGACCTGCCGCTTTCTCGGCGGCAAATTTCTCGGAGTAGCTATCGACATGGCCCGTGAGGGTCACGATTCCGGCCTTCGCCGTCACGCCGATATGGGCTTGGCTCACGCTCGGCTCCCAGGTCAGTTCGTCCATGACCGCCTGCTGCAATTGATTGTCGTTAGACATCGTGTTCTCCAATTCGGGTGATCGGTGAACTGCGCGCGCGTCGGAGGGGGGGCGCTGACGTTTTTTTCGCACGCAGCGTGAGAGTCGCGGGCCGGTCCAGCGTTCTGATCCATCTCGGGCCACACTCAATCTACGCTGGCTAACCCGCGGCGAAAGATGGGGAAACTACTTAGGCTCGCCTTGATTGCGGGCGATCCGCCCGATTGATCGTGGCGGTTTGCTGCGTTGGCGAAGTCCGGCCGATCCACCGCGCCGCTGAGCACGATCCTCACGTTCTTCGTGGGGACGACGTAGACGCCATGCCCGTCGCGCTCCAAGACCTGTACATCGTTGGCAAGATGCGACGCCGCATCCGTCGCGCGGCCACATCGGCACCGCGCCAAGTCCCGGCGTGCGTCCTCAGTATCATAGCGTCAGACCAAACCCGTCGACGCTGCTTTACGAGACAACCTCGTTGTCCCCGATTGTAGGCCTGTTTTGAAATGGAACAGTGGATCGCGGGCAGGTTAGTCGAAACCGCCTTCGCTCAAACGGCCGGCCCGATCAAATTGCTGAACTGCTGGGCGGCGTTACAGCGCTTTGGCGCGCTCGGCCCCCGCGAACGACGGAAGAAATAGCTATCCGAAGCGCCCGCTCTATTTTACTCCGGTACAAAATACGGCCTCTGACGATGCGGCCGAGCTAGAGGAGTTGATGATGTCCGACGACGATGAGTACGTTTACGACGAAGAGAGCGGCGAATGGATTTCAGCCGGCGCTATGCGCGCAAAGCAGGCGGACGCAGCCAAAACCGCCGAAGTGGTGGTGCGCGATTCGATTGGCAACGTTCTCGCCGACGGAGACCAAGTGACGCTGATCAAGGATCTCGATGTCAAGGGCGCGGGGCAGGTGCTGCGTCGCGGTACGCTCATCAAATCGATTCGCCTCACCGGCGATCCGCAAGAGATTGACTGCCGCTACGATGGCATAAAAGGCCTCGTTCTGCGGGCGGAATTCGTGAAGAAGCGGTGAGGGGGCGAATCTGACCGATGCGGTGGAATTAGGGTCCAGACTCATAAAATCCACCAAACGATTGCTGCGACGAGGTGGATGGATGCAAGGAAGTTTCGCGCCAGCTTATCGTAGCGGGTGGCAATGCGCCGGAAGTCTTTGAGCCTGCAAAAAGCATTCTCGATGCGGTGCCGCT
>CANJPQ010000056.1 GCA_947476275.1 Fidelibacterota bacterium | reverse complement strand
CAAACCGCCGTGGCCTTGGGCATTAGAGGAAGTGCCATGGCACCCATCCTTTCTAAAAAGCGTGCGCCGTCCGGTGGGGCATGAGGCCCCCTGGCTCGGTCCGGCTGGGACCGGCCAACCCGGACGGGTCGGTAATGACGTGAGTACGGTGGCTATATATCGGGTTTGCGCGCGACCGGTAAACCCCTGACGGCTGAAAAAAGCCCGAATACCTAACGTATTGAAATTACTTCGCCCGCTCCGCCGCAGCGGGCTGCTGCACAGACCGCGACATTTGACGGGTTTTCCACATGGTCATAAAGTTCCACGTTTGTTCTTTTCGTGGATCGGGCATGGACCAACTCAAGACGCGTTGGGGGTCTTCCCCGCGTATTTCCCGCGTATTTACGCGGGCAAATCCACATTTATGCAGGGGTCTTGTGGCGAATCTCTCAGCCCTGAATCGGTGCTTCGTCCGCCGGTGCTTCGTCCGCCGGTGCTGCTTCCATGGTCAGCACGATCTTGCCGATATGCTGGCTGGCTTCCATCCAGGCATGGGCGGCGGCGGCTTCTTCCAGGGGAAGCGCTTGGTCGATGACCGGCCGGATCAAACCCATGGCCAGCATCGGCCAAACCTTGGCCTTCAGCGCCGCGGCCAGAGCGCCCTTGAACGCCACGTCGCGCGGGCGAAGAGTCGACCCGGTGAGGGTCAGGCGCTTCATCATCACGGGCATCAAGTCGGCGCTCACCTTCGAGCCGTTCAAGAAGGCGATGTTTACCAAGCGCCCGTCGGGCTTCAGGCAAGCGATGTTGCGGGCGGTGTAGTCGCCGCCGACCATGTCGAGCACCACGTCGACGCCTTTGAACTTCGATTTGATCTCCGTCACGAAGTCCGCGGACTTGTAGTTGATGGCCAGATCGGCGCCAAGGTCGCGGCAGGCGTCGCACTTCTCGTCGCTGCCGGCCGTGGTGGCGACGGTCGCGCCGAACACCTTTGCGAGTTGGATCGCGGTCGTGCCGATACCGCTGGAGCCGCCGTGCACCAACAGCGTCTCGCCGGATTTCAGCGCGCCGCGTTCGAACACGTTATGCCACACGGTGAAGAAGGTTTCCGGGATCGCCGCGGCGGCGATGAAGCCGATGCCTTCGGGAATCGGCAGGCAGCACACCGCCGGTGCCGTGCAGTACTCCGCGTAACCGCCGCCGGACACCAGCGCACAGACCGTGTCACCGACGGCCGGTTGCTTAACACCCTGCGCGACCGCGACCACAACGCCCGAGATTTCCAATCCCGGAATGTCCGACGCGCCGGGCGGTGGCGGATACAGGCCCTGGCGCTGGACAATGTCCGGGCGGTTCACGCCGGCGGCGCGCACCTTGATCAGGACTTCGCCGTCCTTGGGAACGGGCAGGGGGCGTTCCGCCGAGACCAGGACCTCGGGCCCGCCGGGCGCGGAGATCTCGATACAGCGCATGCGGGCGGGCAGGGTGGTCTCGGTCATCGGTCGTCCTCAAACGCGGGATCGCGCGAAGCCTCAATCCCTCGCGCGGCGATTTGTCGCGGTGTATACCACGTCAACCGGGAGGAACAGGATGGATACCGACGAACTGGAGCCGATGCGCAAGAAGCCGGTCCCCAAGGACCTGAGCCGGATGTCCATCGGCGATCTGCAGGAATACATCGCCGACTTGAAAGCCGAGATCGTGCGCGCCGAAGGCTTCATTGCCAAGAAAGGCGATGCGCGCAAAGGCGCGGAAGGCTTCTTCAAGAAATAGGTCGCGCACGCAGCGCATCCGATATTTCGCCAAAGACGCCCGCCCAATCGCCCGGCGCGGCCTGGCGGAACAGACGTGCGGTCGGGTACCAGGGCGTCGTCGCCCCCGCTGCACCCCATCGGCTTTCCGGCAAGTACTTGAGTGCGATCCATGTCGGCCGCGCAAGCGCGCCGGCAAGATGGGCCGCCGCAGTGTCGGAAGTGATCACCAAATCTAAACTCTGCATGACGGCGGCTGTGTCGAGGAACGCCTGCGGTCCGTCGTCCAGACCTGCAAGGGTTTCGACCGGAAACCCGCATGCGGCAAGCTGCTCGGTGCCGACGCCCTTTTGTAGGCTGATCAAACGCAGCCCGGGAATGAGTGCCAGCGCACTGAACAGGGCAAGCGGGAATGAGCGGCCTGCATCGATCTTGTTGGGACTTCCCTGCCAAACGATCCCGACCTTGAAGCCGGTCTTGCCAAGTCTGTCCGCCCACGGCTGCACGCGGTCGGACGTTGCCGACAGATACGGAACGTGCGCCGGAACCGTGTGCGCGGTCGTCCCGAAGGCATGCGGCAGGCTCATCAGCGCCGCTTGAAAGTCGAAATCCTGCATATAATTCGTAGTCGGCCGCACATCGATCGTCGGACTCACGCTGCGCATCAGTTCGACAAGCGGCGCCTGCACCGACAGGATCACGCGCGCGCCGGCGGCTTCCGCCACCGATGCATAGCGCGCGTAGTGGATCGTGTCCCCGAGACCCTGCTCGGCATAGAGGAGCAGCGTTTTGCCTTCGAGCGGCTCACCTTCCCACGCAGGTTGCGCGGCCGCGATGATTCCGAGCGGCGTATTCAATTTCTTGCGCCACTCATACGCCGCGTACGCCTCCGAAAGCCGTCCAAGCAGTTGAAGGCAATGGGAGCGATCGACGTGGGAGTCGGGATTGTCGGCATCAAGCGCGAGGCTGCGATCATAACTCGCGAGCGCTTCATCAAGCCGCTTGAGGTCTTGAAGTTCGTGAGCGCGGCGCAGGTGCCCTTGCGCCGACTCCGGATGGACCGCCAGCATGCTGTCGAGAATCGCCAGGGCCTCGGCGTGGCGGTGCTGTGTACGCAACCCCGACGCCAGCAACAGGCTGGCCTTGATGTTTCCAGGGTCGGCCGCTATTGCGCGTTGAAGCAGATCGTTGCCGCGTGCGGTCTCGCCAGTCTGCAGGGCAATCGCGCCAGCAAAGTAGAGCGCGTCGAAGTGCCCCGGGTGTTGAGCCAGCAGGCGGTGGTAGATCGCCGCGGCGTCCTGCAGCTTGCCCGCTTGGTGAAGGCGAATCGCGTCCCCAAGGGTCTGCGTTCCGTCCGTGCTGTCTGTCGTCACCGCGTCCCCAACACCCGCGCGCGCAATGGGGGGGAACGCTAATGGAAATTGTTCGCGGCGCCTACCGCTTCATCGCGCGTCTACCAGTATCGGACGCGGCCGACGTCGACATGGACGAAGTCCGACGTCGGGTAGAAGCCGACGCCGCCGATGGAAAGGCTGCGCGCTGCGCGGTGCAGGGTCTTGAGTTCGACGCCCGGCAGCCGGATGTCGATGGCTTTTCCATCCATATGCAGGCTGTGTGTCGCCACGCCGTCGCTCGCCGCGGCGAGCCGAGCATTGGACTGCGGCGACCGATAGCCCGAAATCACTTCGAATCCCGCCTTTACGCCGAAATTGCCGTGAAGCGTGTGCAGCAGATCGAGCAGGGCCGGTTCGATGGGATGCACGGTGTCGGTGCGATGGTCGCGCAGGACATGGGCGATGTTCGCGAGGCCCTCCGGCAAATAGGCGCCGTCCTCCCAATAGGGGGTGAGAAGGGATTCGCCGGTGTGCGTGTTGTGCAGTTTGATCGCGCGAGGAGCGGGCGCTTGCACAGCCGCCACACAGGGGCGCGCGACCGCCGCGGCCGCGGCCGCGAGCGCGCCGCCAAGCAGGCGCAAACGTGTCCGCTCGACGGACGGTTGACTAGGATTGGTAGAAGTCCCCATGCCCGCGGAGTATGGCCACACGCATGGGTGCCATGCAATTTAATCGGAGGTATGAGCCGCGACAAAATTGGTCTGCCCGCGCGGGGCGAAGATCTGCGCATATTGCTCCCGCGACGCGACTGGCGCTGCTGCTCGCCTCGGTGGGTGTCCAAGCAGTTCCGCGAGCGGCGCGTCGCGGCGGTAGGCGTCGGCGCGGAATTGCAATTGCCCCGCGTCGTCCACAAATGCCGTCCAGTACATGATCAGTACCGGGATGGCCCGCTTCAGGCGGATCATCTTCTTCTCGCCCGTGGCGATCGCCGCCGCCAGCGCGTCGCCGTCCCAGCCCGGCTGGTTCATCAGAACGTGGCGCGCCAATTCCCGCGACTGATCCACTCGCACGCAACCATGACTCATGTAGCGATCCGTTTTGGCGAACAGCTGTCGGGCCGGCGTGTCATGAAGGTAGATACTGTAGCTGTTCCACATCTCGAACTTCACTTCGCCCAGCGAATTGCGCGCGCCGGAGTTTTGGCGAAGGCGCCACGGCATCGCGCGGTAATGCTTCCAATTGACGCGCAGACCCTGCGGATCGCCCTGAGGTCCGTCAACGATCACCATATCGTTCGCAGCGAGGTAATTCGGATCTCGCTGCAGGTGAGGCAGGATTTCCTTGCTGGCGATCGAAGGTGGGATCTCCCACGTCGGATTCAACGTCACCGCCGCGAGCGTCAGCGCCAGCATTGGCGTCGGGTGCCTGCGATCACCGACGATGGTGCGAAGCTGCAGCGCAGGCGCGCCGCCTGTATAGAGCACCATCGACTGGTCAGCTGTGTTGACGGCGATCCGATCCACAGGCAACGCGCTGGGCAGGTGGCGGCGGCGCTCAAGATTGGCGACGATCTGGCCGACCCTGTCTTCGGCAGACACGTTCAACGCCTTCAGCGTATCCTTGCCGGCACGGCCGTCCGGCGCGAGGCCGTTGTGGGTCTGGAATGCCGTCAGGGCTTCGCTCAGGGACGCTTTCGAGAGTTCGGCGGCTTCCACCACGTAACCCTCGGCGATGAGGCGGCGCTGAAGTACTTCCATGCGCGGATCGGTCGGATCGATCTTCAACTCGCCATCGCTTGCGATCTGCGGCCAACCGCCGGCGGCCGTGAGGGCGCGGTATCGGGCGAGGGACTCTATCAGTTTGGCGTAAGTGGCGTCGCTCGGTGGCAAGGTGCGCAGGAACGCGTCGATCTTGGCGCTCGTCAATGCCGCGGCGAGGTCCGGCACGATGTCGATCGCATCGCCGGCGACGTGCCAGTCCTCGATCTGCGCGTCCGGCACTTGGCCGAATCGCAGTGCGCGCGCCAGCATCAGGACCTGCCCCGTCAGGGCAACGTCGCCTTGCGCTGTGTCGACGTCCGACGCCTGAAGGGCGTCGCGCGCCGCGGTCGCTTTTGTCCCATCGATGCCCTGCGCCGAAGCGGCGTCGAGCGCGCTGGAAAGATCGCGGAGCCGGGGCTGCGCAGCCGAATCTCCAGACCAAATGAGTTTGTCGCCGGACGCAGCATACAGGCGTTCGAGATCGGCGCGCAGTGCGGGGGCGGCGATTTTGGCGATGGCGGCGGTAGCGGTAGGGGTGGCGATGGCGGCAGTGGCGGTAGGGGTGGCGGTGGCGGTGGGCTTCGGCGGATCCGATTGGGGGAGTGGTGTCGGTCGCGGGCCTTCATGCTCCGGCACTGCCTGAAAAGGCGGCCCAACCACAACGATCACGCCTACGAGTGCGAGAGCAATCCCAACCGCGGCAGCCGCGGCGCCGAGTTTGAGATATTGTCCATGCTGTCCCATGTCCCCTCAACGCGGCGCGGACGCAGAAGTGGCGGAACGGTGCCCGCGTCGTGCGTACGCGATGTCGATGTGTGTGATTTTTGCGGCACCCGGGACCAACTCAACCGCCGAGAGCCTTCGGTCGGCTCGGACCAAAAGCGACTAGATGTTCGCCAACTCGTTCTTGTGCGCGTCGGTGTAGGCAACTTCGTAGAGGGGCCGCGCTTGCTGAATGCCCTTCATCTGGAAGGCACCGCGCGGGATAAAGCCCAATCGCTCGCCTTTGCAAGAGTCGACGACCGCGCGGCTCACCCACACGTTAGCCGGCGTACAGGCCGCACAGATCCGCGCCGTCATCTGCACCGCGGCGCCGAAGAAGTCGTTGTCCTCTTCCACGGCTTCGCCGACGTTCACGCCAACGCGGATGGTGAAGGCGATCGAAGGGTTGGCACTATTGTGCGCCGCCAGTTCCTTTTGCGCGCGAATGCCGGCTTGTACGGCGGCGGCGGGCGTGGGGAAGGTGGCCATGATGCCGTCGCCGGTATGCTTCACTTCGCGCCCCCCGCAGGCCTGGATCCCGCTGCGCACAGCTTGGTTGTGCGCGCGCACCACGCGTTGAGCGCCGGCGTTGCCAAGCTGGCTGGTAAGCGCCGTCGAGTTGACGATGTCGGTGAACATGAACGTGAACGCCGACGGCACGCTCGATCGCTTTTCCGGCTTGCTCCAATCTGCGAGCAAGGCGGTCAGTTCCGTAGTGTTCGCAGGCTGACCCGCGAGTTGGCGCTGCATGGCCGTGGTTCCGGCCTGGATCATACTGGCATAGCGCGGGTTTTTGCCGTGGCTCGGCAATTCGGCGCAGAACGATTCCGCGCGCTCGCGGCTGTTGCCGCCGGCCTGCAGTCCGTCGCGCAACATGGCCAGCTGAGGTTGGCGGCCGACCTTATAGGCTTGTCCGGCGGCGGCGCAGGCACCCGCGAGATAGAGGTTCAAGCCGAAGCGGGAGAAGGCATTGAGTTCCGGCATCTCACGCTTGGCCGCCGTCAATGCCTCGCCCACGAACCCCATGTAACCGTGCCGCGCCTGGGCTTCGCCGGGAGACGTCTCCGGCTTTTTCTCGGCGGGCTTTTCGACTTTCGGTTCCGGCGCTTTCTCCGCCTTGGTCTCTGGCGGCTTCTCCGCCTTGGGTTCCGGGGCCTTCTCGACTTTTGGCGGCTCGGGCGGCGGCTCGACGGGCGGGGCCGGGTCGGGCGGAGCCAGATCGGGCGGAGCACTTTCGCTCTGCTGAACGTCGCTGCCGAAGTCTTCGTCTTCGCCAAGGCGGTCGCCCGCCAACTCCGCCTTCAGCGCCGCGGCTGCGTCCTCGACTGACGGCTCGGTCGTGACTGCTTGCACGTCGGCCTGGGTGAATCCTTCTTCCTCGATCACCGGGCCCTTCTTCTGCGCATTGGCGCCCATGCGCTGGAGCATGTCGGCGGCGTTGCCCTTCGGTGTCGCACGGCGGCTGCCCCAGCCGAACTTCACGTTGAACTGCTTGCCGATGTGATGGAGCGCGCTGCCGACGTATGAGATAAGAAACAGGCTTGCGAATAGCGTGCTGCTATCTTCGTCTTCGCGTATCGCGCCGTATTTGATCATCACCCAAAGACCGGCGCCGACCGCGGCCATGACGATGAGCGAGTTGAGCAAGCTCTTCGAAACGACGATCAACAGCTTGGCGGACAAGCTGCGGGTACCTTTCTTTTTCTTCTTTCGCTTGAGGGGCGGGCCGGCCTTCGCCTTCGGCGCGTCGGGTTCCTTCTCGACCTCTTTCTTGCGCGGTGCTGCCGGCGGCGGCTTGTTCTTCTTATTCAGCTTCGACGCAGGCTGCTTGTTCTCGCCGAACATGGTGTCGGCGTCGCCCATCTGTTTTGCTTTGGCGCTCTGCCAGGAGACGACTTCTTCTGTGCTGTTGGTCTCGGGGTAGAAGGTCTCGCGCACCAGCCGCACCGGCACGCCGATCTGCTTTTCAATCTTTTGTGCTTCAGCCAGCGCCTGCTCGCGCTCGTTCCCCTCGAAGGTGGCGTGCACCGACCAGCGACTGTTCTGAAAGTAATAGATCTCGAACGATTCGCGCGCCATGACCCGAGCGAGCCGCGCGCAGAGCATGCGCGCGGAAGCCTCTTAGGCGGCGATCACCTGTGACCGCCGCGGTTGATCCAGAATGCCGTCAGTCTCACCTACGAGACCTTCGGAGCCGGCCCTACCTTCTCGGATATTGTCTAACTATGCCTTAAGCGTGCAATGAGTTAGCCCGGCATGGCCCCGTAGGGGCGTGAACCGAGTTTGCGATACGCTGGTCCGCGGCCTAAAAAGGTTAAGCAGCCGTTGCCGGCTCGACCAGACGTACGGCATCTTTCCCGTCACCGACGGGTTCGGCGGCAAAACCAGGGTCGGCCAATGCGCTATGCACGGCGGCATCGCAGACGATCTCTCCGTCCACGGTCACGTTCATCAGGCTGCGAACGTGCTCAAGAATGCTCGCGGTTCCTTCCGGTCCCGGCGGCACGTCCGTGCCCCCGACGATGACCGTGGCTGTCGCCGGGCCGGCGGCGGCCAGAATCCGTGACTGGATCGCGCGTGATGCCGTGAACGCCGCGGGGCCGTCCTCGAAGCGCAGGAGGATCCCGGCGCCATCGTGCGGCACTTCTTCGCCGACGAATTCCTGCGCTGCTGCGCGCACGATCGCGTGATGCAGCAGCAGTCCGACCGATGGCTCGCCGTCCGCGAGGCTTTCTTCCCGGGCGATTGAGAACAGGAAGAATTCAGGCTTGCCCTGCACCAGGCGGGCCGTGCTCGGGAAGCGCCAGATGGCCAGGGCTTGTTGGATGGCACGCTCAATGCCCTTGCCACCGTCGATATAGCCGGCGATCGCCTCGCGCCCGGCGTTGAGCAGGGGCTTGGCATTGGGTGCCATCAGCGTGTTCTGGTAGCTTCCGAGGAACGCCTCAATCGACGCCGCCCGCGCGCCGCTTTCGCGCATGGCTTCTGCCAACAATGCCAGAGCGCCGATGGACGTCATCGATGTCGACTTCGAGAGTTGCTCGACGGCGCCGGCGAGCAGCAGCGCGACGCCGCGGCGTGTGACAGGATCGTCGCGATAAGAGCGGGCGATCGATGGCATCACCACGTCCACCGCGAAGCGGCGCAGGATGATGCGTTCCAGCGCGAGGCCCTCGGGCACTTCGGGGACAACGCCCGGCGTGAACACCATCGTCGCAGAACTCGCGAACAGATCCGCTTGCGCTTGTGCCTCTGCCGCAGCCTTTGCAGCCTTCTCAGCTTCCGCGGCTTTCGCGTTCTCTTTTTCGGCTTTTGCCGCGTCAGCCTTCTTTGCCTCGGCTGTTGCCACATCCGAAAGCTGCGGCGCTGCGGGCGGGGCGGTGCCTTTGGTAACGGCGAGGTTGAAGTTATCGTCGGCCGCGGCCTTCGCCGCTTCGATTTCCAAGGTCAGCGCAGATGGCGCCACAGGTATGGGCTGCTGGATCTCCGTCGCGCGCGCGCGACGATCGTGCGCTGACATCCATGGCTGACCCTGCGCGTTCGTGGCGCCTTTGCCGGCGTGCCGTGGCGGATGCGGCAGGTTGGACTTTGGCTGATCCGCGCTCTCCCACATCTCGGCGAGAATCTGATGAATGCGCAACCGCTTCCGGAAAGTGCGCGGGAAGACGAACATGAAGACCAGCAGGTAAGTGGTCGTCAGCACGATTCCGATCGTGCCGTCCTGAAGCGCCCATTGCTCAGGCAGTTTGCCGATGCCCAGGGACATCGCCGCCGTGATGGTGGTCGCGACAATCAGCGCCCAGCCGATTGCACGATCAAGCGTACGGTCGAAAGCAGGCGCGTGGATTTCTGGTCGCGCGGGCGTCGCCGCGAGGGATGCGTCGCCGCGGTTCGCACCAGCCCTGCGCCGTGCACCGGGCCGCCTGCGCGCGTCAACGCCTTCCGCCCGCGAGTCGAGTTGAGCGCCTGCATCCGCTTCGCCTTCGGACCCAGGTAGGCCGTGATCTCTTCGTTGCGATTGTCTTCGGGGTAGTAGGTGTCCCGGACCACCTTCGCCGGATGACCGGTGATCTGTTCGGTGGTGACAGCATCGTTCATGGCGTCGAGGCGCTGCGCACCGGGGTACCGCGAATGCAGCGACCACCGGCCAGCGTCGAACACGTACACTTCGTATTGAAAGATACCGCGCATAAAGGCCACTGCAGGTAGGGGCTGCCAGCCGCACGGGGTCAATATGTAGGCGTGTGGCCGCGGCTATACTACCACAGCATCAACGCACAAAGCCGCCATCTCGTTGCAAAACAACGAAAATATTCCCGCAAAAGCAGCAGGAACAAAATCGAAGACGACGATTAAGAGCCCTTCGAAGTTCCGAAGGCCTTGAAACGCTTGTTGAATTTGGCGACCTGACCGCCGGAATCCGACAGACGCTGCACACCGGTCCAAGCCGGGTGGGTCTTCGGATCGATTTCCAGGCGGAGGACGTCGCCGGCCTTACCGTAGGTGCTGCGGGTCTTGTACTCGGTCCCGTCAGTCATCTGGATGGTGATCTCGTGGTAGTCGGGATGGCCGGTCTTCTTCATCTCACACCTCGGGTTCCGCCATATGGTGCCGGGTTTTGCGGCGCCTTCTGGGGCGAAAACAGGCGGGGCTTATAACGGCTTGGCGCAAATGGGGCAAGGGGCGGGTAGGGGCGGCCTTTAACAGTCTCGTTAACGGTCTTGGGGGTAGGGTCTGGGTTGATCAGTGGAGGAATAGAGGGTTATGGCCGCGATTCAGTTGGGATTCCCCGTCGGCGGACAGCGTCGGTCCATGATCATGGACCTGGACGAGACTCGCTCCAACGAGTCCTACATTCTGAAGTTCCTCGGTCGCGGCCAGCACTATGAGCCCGACGTCTCCACCACCTTGGTCCAGATCGTCAAAGACGGCGACGTCGTGGTGGACGTCGGCGCCAACGTCGGCTTCTTCACGATGCTGGCAGCTACATTGACCGGGCCCACCGGCCGCGTCGTTAGCTTCGAACCCGGCGACAACAATCTGGGACGTTTAAAGAACAACATCACGCTGAATCAATTTCAGCACGTCACATTGATCGAACAGCCCGCGGTCGACACGCCGCGCGAGCTTCAGTTTTTTATCAATAGCGATGACAGCGGCGGCAACGCGCTTTGGAATCCGGGCGAGTTCCACACCAACGTGAAGAGCGCCGCCGCGCCAAAGCCCATCACCATGCAAGGCACGACGGTAGACGCGGAGATTTCGCGCCTCGGCCTGCCGGCGCCGAAAGTGATCAAGATCGATACGGAGGGCGCAGAACTCACCGTGCTGAAGGGGTGCGTGCAGCAACTGACCAACCGCCGCACGCCTTACGTGATCGCGGAATACCATCCGTTCGGACTCAACAAGATGGGCGCGTCGCCGCATGAGTTGCGAGCCTTCATGGCGAGCTTCGGCTACTCCGCGTTCTTTACATACTACGATGGTGCGATGCCGCGGCTGGTGCCGCTCGAGACGGAAGTTACTGCGGCGTGCATTTTCAATCTGCTGTTCGCCACGCCGGAAGACGTGGGCCGTGTATGGAAAACCGCCTATCACGATCCGGGTGCAAGTCTCGCGCCGCCGGCGGCTAAGTAAGTCTTAGCGCTGATCCAACATCAGCTCGATGCGCCGGTTGCGGGCGCGGGCGCCGACCGAGTTCGCGGTATCGATCGGCTGGAACTCGCCGAAACCCGCGGCAGCGAGTCGATTGGCAGGCAATCCTTGCGACACAAGGTATTTGACCACCGCCACAGCGCGCGCTGTTGAAAGCTCCCAATTCGATGCGAACACGGGGCTCGAGATCGGTACGTTGTCGGTGTGGCCGTCGACCCGCAGGATCCAATTCACTTCTGCTGGAATGTCCTTCGCAAGATCGAGCAGCGTTTTTGCGAACTCCGCGAGTTGCGCCTTGCCGTTCGGTCCGAGTTCCGCGGAGGCGGGCGTGAAAAGCACTTCGGACTGGAACACGAAGCGGTCGCCGACGATGGACACGCCCGGCCGGGCAGAGACGATATCCCTGAGGCGGCCGAAGAATTCTGAGCGATAGCGCTGCAACTCCTGGACTTTGCCCGCCAACGCGCGGTTCATGCGCCGGCCGAGATCCGAGATCTGCGCTTTTTGCTCGGCGGTGAGCTTGTCGGAAGCGTCGAGCGTCGCTGAAAGCTTTTCAAGCTCTTGCTGCAAGTCTTGAAGCTGCTGGCTCATGAGGGCTGCCTGGGCCTGCGCCTGGACAGAGACCTGCTTCTCCTTCGAGACGTCCGCGCTGCGTGCGGCGACGTCCTTCTCCAGCTGTGTCTTGAAAGCTTCAAGCTGCTTGATGTTTTGCTGGAGCAGGGCGAGTTGCTGTACTTGCTTGGCGATGGTCGCTTGATCGAGGGTGCTTTGCTCCTTCGCGGCGTTTGCTGCCTGTGTAAGCTTGGTGTTCTCCGCCGCGCGTGAGTTCGCTTCGGCGGTTTTCTCGGCAAGCTTGCCGGTCAGTTCGATCTGGAGCTGCGACAGCGCGTCGACCTTTTCCTTGGACTCGGTGAGTTCCGAGGTGAGGCGTCCAAGATTCTCTTCGGCCGCGGCACGGGCCTGCTTTTCGAGCGACAGCATGCGGCTGATCTCGCCCAGCTGCCCGTTGAGTTCGCCAAGCTGCTTGTCCCGGCCCGAAAGGGCGACGCTCAGGAAGAATTGTCCGAGTACGAAGATCAGCAGCACGAAGATGATGATGATCAGCAGGGTCGAGAGCGCATCGACCCAGCCCGGCCATATGTCGACCGTGCGGCGTGCGCGCCGGGCGAACGCTGGCATCTAGCCCAGGTCCTCGCCGTCGCGCCCGCGACCGGCGAGGGTGCGTGCGAGCAGTTTGATCTCGCCGCGGATCTCGCGCACGAGTTCGTCGCGGTTGGTCTCAAGGGACGTGGCCACGCGTTGGAGCAGGTTGTCGATGCTACGAATGTGGTTGCGAGTACCGTCGTCGAGGCTGCCGCTGTTGGCATTGCCGGCTGCCGCGAGATGTTCGCCCAGGCTGCGGATCACCGGGGTAAGTTCGCGCTGGTTCTCCGCCAGTCGCAGCAACACTTGTTGCTCCGCGCGCATCTGATCGGCCAGGATCGCGAGCTTGCTGTTGAGTTCGTTGAACTGTTGGTTTGCGCCGGCGCGATTTTGTTCGCTGCGGGTAAGAATGGTGGCGAGGTCTTGGATGCGCTCGGCGGTCTGTTCCAGTAGCGCCTCCGTGTAGACTGAAACGCCGGCGCCACCACCGTTGCCCTCGGTGGCGCCAGTCGACAGGTGCGTGACGCCCGAGAGCCATTCTTCGAGCTCGTTGAAGAAGTGGTTCTGCGCTTGAGCAGCTTGCAGGTCGAGGAAGCCGAGCACCAAAGACCCGGCCAGTCCGAACAGCGACGATGAGAAGGCCGTGCCCATGCCGGTCAATGGTGCTTCGAGGCCCTTCTTGAGGTTGCCGAACACGACGGCCATGTCGTCGCCGGTGACGCTCAAGTTGCGGATTACATCGGCGATGGACTTCACCGTCTCCAGCAGACCCCAGAAGGTGCCGAGCAAGCCAAGGAAGATGCACAGGCCGGTGAAGTAGCGCGCGAGGTCGCGGCCTTCTTCCATCCGCGACGCGATGCCATCCAGTAGCGTGCGCATGGCCGGCGCACTGAGCATGAGGCGACCGCGCCGCTCGCCGATCATGCGCGCCATCGGCGAGAGCAGGCGCAGGTTCGGTTCTTCTTCAACCGCCTCTGCGCGCAATTCCGAGGTTGCGACCATGTCGCCCGCCTGGGGCGCGTCGCGCAGGCGGTCAATCCATCGGCCTTCCGGACCGAGCATGATGACCTGACGGAAGTTCAGCGCTGCGCCGATCAAGAGCACGGCCAGGATCACACCGTTGATGGCGGGATTGACCAGGAAGATCTGCAGCAGCATCGGCGCAATGAACGCGCACCCGGCGGACACAACCACCAGGAACAGCACCATACGCGTGACGTATTTCGATGTGTCGGTCATTTCATCCGCGACTGGGACTTAGCGCCGCGGCCCGGATAATCAGCGGCGGGACGAAATAACGATATCGACGCGATCCGGCGCGCCGCCGGCATTTTGGTCGCCGAGCGCACGGACTTCAATGCGGGTTGAATCCACACCGTTGTCCATTAGCAACTTGCGGACGGCCACCGCGCGCTCCAGGGAGAGCCTGCGGGACCTGCTGACGTTCTTCTCCGCATCGGAAGCGTAGGACATTAGCTGCACCCGCAAGGATGAATCCTTTGCAAGGCGGTCGGTGAGTTCCTTCATACTTGCGGCGGCGTCAGACGGGATCTGACTGCCGGTGGTGTAGACGATTGTCAGCGGCTTGTCGGCCGGCGCTGCTTCGGTCTTCGCAGGCTCGCTCGGCTGCGGGGCTGCGGGGATTGCGGCGACTTGCGGCTCAGCCTTGGGGGCTTCCGCCTTCGGAGCTTCCGCCTTCGGCGCTTCCGGCAGTTTCGCGACGGGCGCAGGCGCGGCGGCGGGTGGTGTTACCGGCCGTGGCGGCGGTGTCAGCGCTTGCGGTGCCGTGGCGAATTGCTGCGGCGGCTTAGCCGGTGCGGCAACAGGAGCCGGCGCGGGTGGCGGTGCAGGGGTCGGTGCAGGTGCAGCCGCGCGCGGCGGTGGCGGTACGGGAGCCGCCGCGGGAGCCGGGGGGGGCGGGCTGGCCTTTGGCGCGGCTGGCGTAGGCGCAGGTGTCGGCGCCGGACTTGGTGCGGGTGCGGGCGCAATCGCCGACGCAGGCGTTGCCGCCTTCACCGCGGCCTTGGCGGGACGGCGCTTGCGGACCGT
>CANJPQ010000055.1 GCA_947476275.1 Fidelibacterota bacterium | reverse complement strand
TAGACACGCATTCGTCCGGCTTTCATCGTGGAACCTCGGGTCTTGGAGGGTGGGGCGGCCGCGACGGCGTCCGCGCTGAGGGTGATGCCGGCGGCCGTCAGGCTCGACAATGCACCGCGCCGCGAAATCGGGGAAATCGTCATGCTGACTCTCCAGTATGCAAGCCAGATGCTACAAACTCACGGCGCCGTTCTCCTGTCAAAACGAGACACCACCGCTACGTTAGCACGGCCCCGCCTACGTCGATATCCGAGGTGGCCTATCTCTCTTATCTGGAGGCACGCGAGCTGCGCCGCCGCGGAGTTCTCCAAGACCTTCTCCTGGTAATCGGCGACGGTCGCCCAGAGCGTCCGCATGACCACGCCAGCAAAGCGGGCAAGAGGTGCCGGCGTCCTCGGCGCTAGGCGGCCCGGCGGCTATGGGTTCACGCCCTAACGCGTTCTCAACGATCAGGAGCGCTTAGCGAGCAAATCGCGGGTCGCCGTGATGCGCGTTGCTATGCTCGGCCTGTCTTATGCCGTGCAGCCGTGCTAAAGGATAGGACGCCCAACCCGCTCGTTCTCGCGGGGCCTTCTTCTCAATCACCGAGCACCGAGCACCTCGAAACCGCCTTCTTGGTGGGCATCGTCTCGGGCGCGCTTTAATTGCATTTGTCCGCGTCCGCTCGCTGCTTCGTCTGCGCCTCAAATTTGCGACGCCGCGATCTCGGCGTTACACAATTTCGTCTAACCCCGACCGCGCGTGTCGGTCACGCAATGGGAATCACAATGACCAAATCGACTAGCGCTTCAAAGAAGGACTTCATCCCCGGCGAGGTAGTTGTCTACCCCAGCCACGGCGTGGGGACGGTCACGAAGATTGAAACCCAGCGCATAGCCGATCAGGAGGTCAAACTCTTCGTCATTAGCTTCGAGCAAGAGCGCATGGTTCTACGCGTTCCGCTGCACAAGGCTGCGGCGTCGGGCTTACGCAAGCTCTCGACCCAGACCGCAATGGAAGCCGCGTTTGAGACGCTGCAGCAGCCCAAGGGTCAGCTGCGCGGAATCTGGAATCGGCGTGCCACTGAGTACAACGCGAAAATTAAAACCGGCAATCCCGTGTCGCTCGCCGAAGTCGTGCGCGATCTATATCGCGCTCCTGGCCAGCCTGAGGCGTCATACAGCGCACGCCTACTTTACGAACAGGCCTTGGGCCGTCTTTCCCACGAGGTCGCAGCAGTCGAACGCACGGAGCTCCAGGCGGCGACCGGTAAAGTCGAACAGCTGCTCAACGCTGCTTAGGTGGGGAAGGTGCTGCGCTTGGCTTCTGACTTGACCCATGACCACGCCGCGCCGGACGCGCGGTGTAAGGCCTGTCAGCTGCAGCTATGCAAAGGTCGAGGCGAGCGGCCCCATGCCGCACTAAAGGAAACGAGCCGCATCCGCACGGATCCGGCCAGTATTGATTTCAAATGCGATTCCTGCGGAGCCGTAATGATTTGCTCGGCGGATTTGGCTAAGTCCGGGTGGTCCCATCGACGCTAGCTCACCAGACGCCATGTCGCCCGACTTTGACTGCCAAGCGTGCGGTGCCTGTTGCGCCTATTCCCACGAGTGGCCGCGCTTCACCCTAGAATCCGACGCGGCGATTGCCCTTATCCCGTCGCCGCTGATCAACGGCGCGCTCACCGGCATGCGGTGTGATGGTGATCGGTGCGGTACGCTGGTCGGCATAGTTGGCGTATCCGTGTCCTGCACGATCTACCCCGATAGGCCGGATGTCTGCCGTGCCTGCTCTCCGGGGGATGAGGCGTGTCAGATGGCTCGTGAACGGTTCGGCCTGTTGGCAGCATAGGCGGACGGCTCGGCAACAACCTAACGTGAGCGCTCAAAAGGTTGCCTCGGTCGCCGTTCGCCAACCGAGCGCGTTATCGGACAGAGACCAGGCACAATAGCGGGCGTTCTGCCGGCGCTACTGATGGGGCCGATGTGCGCCCCACGGGCAGGTTATCGTTCAAAGTCGAACCCGGCTGTGGAACGCCTTGAGCGGTGCGTTGCGCGGCAATCTCGGCCATCCTTGGCTACTTGGACGATCTTCGTGCACAGGACTTCGCTCTGCATATTTTCTTTCGCCTGCGCTTCGCGGCTCTCGGCCTCAGCGATACATTCTTCGGGTGTGCGCATAGAGCGAGGCAGGCACGGATCGTCTTGCCCGTCCGTAAAGTTTCGCCCGCGCTCGCGGCCAATCCGGAAGCCGGCGTGAAATACTTCCGAAAAGACAATTTGTAGTAGGGCTTCGTCCCCTCCGCGTGCGTCTCTTCCGCGATACGCAAGTCTGCCACTTCGTTTGGCGGCTGACGGGCTGCTTCTTGATCGGCTGGAGCAACTCCACGGGATCGCATGCGAGAACTTTGGCGAAGCGCTGGCTCAGATGCTGCGCATCGTCGGTGCGGCGAAATTGACCGCACTCAAGGCGGTTCCGCACGAGAATACCGGGGGCTCGAACGTGAGCGCCTTCCGATCGGTGCCGGATCCCGATGATCTCGCGGCATTGATCATAGCTGCTTGCAGACCGTAGTCGCCCTGTTCGGAGCCCGCCGTCACGCGATGCGGATGGCAGGGTAAGCGCTCTCACCCACCTCCTATCGCCGCCAGGATATTAAGAGTACGGGAGAACGACCTGCTTGTGTCGGATGAAATACCGCGCCAAGCACTGGAAATGACTTTGATCGCGGGCACCTGATCGAGAAGTCAGATGTTTCTGTGGCACATGAATACGTCGTATCGCGTCGTTTTGCCCAAAATTTGATGGCAGGGTTTGGGCAGGCCATCCAAAGCGTCGGCGTGTCGGGGCCATTTCAAAACGACTCGTTTACGCGCCGCTGCCATCGCTGCTCGCATCAATTCCAGCGCATCGGAATCCTCTCCAACCAGCTGTCGTAGCAACCGCATTTCCTTTTTTGCGAGGGCAGACTTCTTGCGAGGTGGATGCATTGGATCAACCATCACTACGTCGGCTTTTAGGCTCGATAGCAGAATTTTTGAATCGCCGTGGATGAGTGTCATACGTGCGACGACTGCCGCGACGTGTGGTCCCGCTGCGCGCGCCGCTGAGAGGCCATCTTCCAAAAGTTTATGGACCTCTGGCGATCTCTCCAACAGAGTTATATGTCCTCCCAGAGATGCCAGCAGAAACGCATCTCGGCCTAGTCCCGCCGTGGCATCAATAACGGTCGGTGTACTTGCGTTGGTGAAGCCGGCAGCTCTGGGAAGATGCTGACCACGCCCGCCACCAAATCGGCTTCGGTGGCCGACGCGGCCACCTACGAAATCAAGCGCGAGCCCTTGCGGATCGCTTTCTACAATCTTGTCGCTCATAAAAGGCATCGCTCATCTAGCAGGGCATGGCGGCTGGGAACGGTATTCGGTCCATTCGGGGGACTGCACTATCTGCCGTTTGGACGGAGAAGGCGGCGAGCGCGGGCTCTAGCCTGTCTCGGATAGTTACGACGCGCCGACGGCTAACCGGGGAGCGTCTTCGAGAAGTATCGTGCGCGTGATCAGGTCTAGGTCAAACAAAATTGTTGACGGCCTTCGGCGTCCTTGGACGTCCGACCATGCCGGATAGAGTGTGCTGCTATTTTTGGCTTCCGACGGCGGCATCGCCGATTTCCAACCAACGCTTATACTCGGGCAGATTTTCGCGAAGAGTGGCAGCAGGCATTCCCCACTGCTGATCCTTATCTCCGAATATGACGATCCTACGTCCGTCGCATGTGCGTTCAAAGACGATCTCTGCTCCATGAGTATTGTGCTCATCGTAAGTCGCAAAACGCGTCATGCTGTGAAGGCTAACGTTCATAGAACACCTATATACGACAAAGGTTTGCGCAGCGTTTGACTCGCCCAGCCCATCCGGGCTGATTTTCAAGACCGCGCGTCATTTGAGAAGGCGGGCCATCGCCGTAACGCTTCAGCACGCAATGCCTGCGCGATAAGCGGCCCAAACTCAAGGCGGGACCCTACCACGTCGGCGACCTTTATCGGAATTAATTGAGTGGCGTACTGCGCAACCCGTCCTGGCAGTCCCTCAGCTACGACTCACCATGTTTGAGAGCACCCCATAACAATCCGCATCGATTGCCATTTGCGGGATATACCTTGGTTCCACATTCTTTCAGGATTTCTCATGACCATTTCCATGTATCAGGCAAGCGTCCCACGCTTCGTAAATATCCTCGGCAATCTAATGAACATCCTCGACAAGGCGCAGGCCCATGTGGATGCCAAGAAGCTCGACGTTGATACGTTAACGAGGTTCCGCCTCTTTCCCGACATGCTGCCTATGGCGACGCAGGTGCTGATTGCTTGCGACGCTGCCAAGGGCGTTGTGGCACGTCTTGCTGGGATAGATATCCCGGTCTACGAGGACAATGAGAAGACGCTGGCCGATCTAAAGGCACGTGTCGCCAAAACCATCGCGTTTATTCAGACGGTGACACCGGCGCAAATCGACGGCACTGAGGACAAGGAAATCATAACGAAACGCGGCGACAAAGAGACGCGCTACAAAGGAATGCAGTTCCTGCTTGGCCATGCGGTGCCAAATTTCTATTTTCACGTGACCACCACGTACGACATCTTGCGTCACAACGGTGTCGAGATCGGCAAGCGCGATTACTTGGGAAATCCTTAGTCGCTTCCGCGGCACGGTTTCGACATGCGCCAGTCGTAGTCTATCGTCGTGAGGGCGCGGGGCGCGGCGCTCCTCTAAGGCGCTCCCGCGGCCGCCTCAATTCCGAGCCAGTCTGCTTATTGTGGCGTTCATTGCAGCGCCATACCGACAACAAGGACCGCCCGATGGCCCCCAGACCACCTAACTACAATCAGGAGCGTGCTGAGCGAGATAAGCGCGGGCGCAACAAGAAGGCGGAAAAATTGCAGGCCCGCCAAGATAGGACCCTGCAGCGCAAGGCGGAGCAGGAAGCCATCGTATCGCCGCCAAGCAAGCCAGAGCGTTGATCCCATCGCGCTTGCCCCGCACCAGGCCAGGGTGATTCACCGGCACGTTTGGCGAGCGACCGAATGATGAGTGCGAAGTAGTAGCTCACCCTGCCCAAGATCGAAACGGAGTCCGCCGTACTCCGCCTTGTTGATCTGCTGGCGGCGGGCGCGATCGCTGCGGGGTCGATCCATGACTGGCACTCGATGCGCGAGTTCGGTTCGCTGATCGCGAAGTTTCCTGGAGCCCGCCGCGATCTATACACATTGCCAAAGGACTGAGCGGCACCGCACCCTGCCGTGCCGCGCGCGCGTGGCCTTAGAGGCTCTCGACGGCGAGGGTGTGCCGGCTCTTGTCGATCTCGAAATCAGGCTGCAGCCGACCGTGCTCGACTGACGTGCGTTCGAGAAAGTTGTCACCGAGCACGTCCCCAAGGACAACTGGAGTGGTGGATACAACATCGTTTCCGTTCCTGCGGCTGAACTGCGGCAGAAGCTATTCACCAGGTCTACGGACAGCGGGTCTGCAGGCGCTGCTGCGCGCTGGCTGACCGTGATCGACACGATCCGAGACGAGCACGGAAAGCCTTTATCCGAGCCAAGTCACCCTGACATCGCGGCGGGAGGGTCATGGCTCATCATGAAGCTTGACCCGAACGCGACCGCTGCTGGTTAGCGCGGAGAGCTTAGCTCGCCAGCGTTATCACGCGCCGCACTGCTACGCCGTGCTACGTCGAGGCGACACAGCCGCCCTCGGTAGTCCTTGTTTTCTCAGGAAGTCGGAGAGTTGGCTGGGGGACTAGGATTCGAACCTAGATTCACGGAGTCAGAGTCCGTTGTCCTACCGTTGGACGATCCCCCACCAGGGGCGCGGGGCGGCCGACGAAGCGGGGCCCGGCGAATCGAGGCGGCATACTTATCGGATCGACCCGCCTTTTCAAGTGCCGGTCTGTCGGGAACGGACCAAAGCGCGGGCCAAATCCCGGGCGAGGGCAATACCTTGGGCCTTGCGCCCCAGTCTTGAAGGCTTTCGCCGGTTACGCGAAGGGACTAGCATTAACCTATTGGGGCTGCTGCCGGGGGGGCGCAGGTCCGAGAAAGGGGTCACGGACCGGAAGGCCAGGGGCATGACCGATGTGACAGGGCCGTCGCCGGGGCATCACCCCGTGCCGCCGCAGCCAGCGCTGCAGCGGCTCGACGGCAACCCCGCGTCCCACACAGATGGTCTCTGCGCCCCGGCGGACGGCGTCTTCGCCGCACTCGATCTGGGCACCAACAACTGCCGCATGCTTGTGGCCCGTCCCAACGGCGCCCGCGCCGCGGGTCTTGGCGCGCCGCAGCCCGGCGAATTCCGCGTCATCGATTCCTTCTCGCGCATCACCCGCCTCGGCGAAGGTTTGAGCCGGTCCGGCGAACTGTCGCTGGAAGCCATGGACCGCACCATCGATGCGCTCAAGCGCTGCGCGGAAAAGATGGAGCGCCGCCGCGTTACCGCCTCGCGCCAGGTGGCGACGGAAGCCTGCCGCCGCGCCGTCAATTGCGAACAGTTTCTGGATCGCGTCGTGCGGGAAACCGGCATCCAGCTCGAGATCATCTCTCCCCACGAGGAAGCGACACTTGCCCTGAAAGGCTGTGCCGCACTGCTCGACCGCAGCACGCCGTTCGCGGTGATCTTCGACATCGGTGGCGGCTCCACCGAAGTCCTGTTCGTGCGCATCGATGCCACAAGCCTCTCGGTGGAAGGCTGCATCTCCCTCCCCATGGGCGTGGTCACAGTGGCGGAGGATTGCGGTGGCGGCGACCTGTCCGAGCGCACCTACGGCGCGGTGATCGAGCATGTCGCCAAGCAGCTCGCGCCGTTCGAGCAGCACCACGATATCCGTGCCAAGATCGATGCGGGTGCGGTGCAGATGATCGGCACCTCCGGCACGGTCACCACCCTGGGCGGCCTTCACCTCGGCCTCGACCGCTATGACCGTGCCGCCGTGGACGGTCTTACCCTGGACTTCGGCGTGCTGGAGAAGATCAGCCGCGCCCTGTGCGGTATGACCATCCAGCAGCGGGCGGCGGAGCCCTGCATCGGCTGGCAGCGCGCCGATCTGGTCCTCGGCGGATGCGCGATCCTGGAAGCGATCTGTCGCCTGTGGCCCGTTGGCCGCCTGCGGGTCGCGGACCGGGGTCTGCGGGAAGGCCTGCTCATGGACCTGATCCACCCGTCGGCGCTCCAGGTGGCCCCGGGGCAGCTGCAGCGGTTCTGACTTCGGGTCTTGACGTCGGCTCGCGTTGCCGCGCGAGGACGTGGTAAACCTCCGCACCATGAGCAAATCCAAAGGCACGAAGGGCCCCGGCAAAGCCCGCAAGCCCCCGCACGCCAGTACCATCAAGATCAGCGGCAGAGTCACCCCCAAAGCCACGGTGAAAGTGACCGCCAAAGGCACGAACCACGGCAATGCCAAGGGGACCGGCGCCTCCGGCCGCGGGCTCGCGGTGCGGGTGAAATCCGCCAAATTTCGGCCGGTCGGCTCGACCGCCTGGCTCAAACGCCAGCTTAACGATCCTTACGTCGCACTCGCCAAAGCAGAGGGCTGGCGCAGCCGTGCCGCCTACAAGCTGATCGAGATGGACGACAAGCTGCACCTGCTCAAGCCCGGCAAGCGCGTGGTCGATCTCGGCGCCGCGCCGGGCGGCTGGACCCAAGTGGCCGTGCAGCGCGTCAAAGCCCAGGACGGCAAAGGCAAGGTCGTCGCGCTCGACATCCTGCCGTGGGAGAACGTGGCCGGCGCCACCTGCATCACCCTCGACTTCCTCGACGATTCAGCGCCCGCCATCCTGAAGCAGGCCATGGGCGGGCCCGCCGATATCGTGCTCAGCGACATGGCCGCGCCCACCACGGGCCACGGCCCGACCGACCACCTGCGCATCATCGGTCTGGCCGAAGCCGCATGGCAGTTCGCCACGGAAGTGCTCGCGCCGGGCGGCACCTTCATCTGCAAGGTGTTCCAGGGCGGCACCGAAGGCAAACTTTTGAAGATGCTCAAGACGCGCTGCGCTGTCGTGAAACACATCAAGCCCCCCGCAAGCCGCAAGGGCAGCGCGGAGGTCTATGTTGTGGCGCTGGAATTCAAGGGATAAGCGGGAAGCGGGAAATGAAGGCGCGTCTGCAAAGGCTGATCGACAACACCGCCATTCCTCTTCTGGTGACGGGCGGCCTTGGGGCCATGGTCGTCGGGTCCACAGCCGTTCCCGACAGCCCGCAGGATGTCCAGTTCCATTCCGCGGTGATCGTCGTCGCGGTCCTTTTGCTGGTCGACCTCGGCGTGCGGATCTGGGATGCGGCGGGCCGCGGCGTTGCCGATGCCGGCACGCCCTGGCACGACCGCTGGCTCTATATCTCCTCGCCCGACGGCATGATCGACGTCGCCGCGGCAATTGCTGTGCCGCTGGGGCTTCTGCTCATGCCGCATTTTCGCGACGGCTATCTGTTCGCGATTTTCTGGGTCATGAAATACCTCCAGCATTCCACCGGCGTCGGCCTGCTGATCCGCGTGGCGATCCGCGCACGCACCGCGCTGATGAGCATCTTCACGCTCTTTTTTGTGGTGTTCCTGTTCGCCGCCACCGGCGCTTATCTGCTTGAGCGCGAAGCCCAGCCCGAGGCGTTTGGCAGCGTGCCGCGCGCGATGTGGTGGGCCATCGTCACTCTGTCCACCACCGGCTACGGCGATGTGGTGCCGCAGACGATCTGGGGCCGCCTCCTCGACGGCTGGGTGATGGTCGGCGGCATCGCGGTGTTCGCGCTCTGGGCAGGCATCATCGCCAATGCCTTCTCCGAGGAACTGCGCCGGCGCGATTTCCTGCGCACCTGGGACCTGGTCGCGCGCGCGTCGTTCTTTCAGGACCTGACGACCGCCGCCATCGCCGACATCGTGAAACTGATCCACGCCCGCGATGTGCGCGCCGGCACGGTGCTGTTCCGCCGCGGTCAGTACGGCGATGCGATGTACTTTATCGTCTCCGGCGAAGTCAGCGTCGACATCCGCCCCGAACCCAAGCGCCTCGGCCCGGGCGAGTTCGTCGGCGAAATGGCGCTGGTGCACGATGCGCCGCGCTCGGCGACCGTCTCGGTGACGGAGCCCAGTTCATTGCTCGTGCTCGATATCGCCAACTTCCGCGAACTCGCCGGACGCCGGCCCGAACTCATCGCCACCATCGAAGCCGAGGCCGCGCGCCGCCGCTCCGCCAACCAGGCCGCGTAGGGGTGCCCGGCCCTACCGCGGGCCCAGCGCATAAACCGTTGTGCCAGAGGCATTTACCCGGTCCTTGCGCCCCCTTTTGAACCATGCAATAACCCGCAACCTTTTTTCCGGCGGTAGGATTGGTTGATGGAGATTGCCGCGATCGCAGAAGCACTGACGTTTGACGACGTCCTCCTCGTGCCTGCTGCGTCCTCGGTTCTCCCGGCCCAAGCCAACACCGCGACCCGCCTCACCAAGACCATCTCCCTGAACATTCCGCTGGTCTCCGCCGCCATGGATACGGTGACGGAAAGCGGGCTGGCCATCGCCATGGCCCAGGCCGGCGGCATCGGCGTGATCCACAAGAATCTCGACATCGCCGCCCAGGCGCAGGAAGTGCACCGGGTGAAGAAGTTCGAGAGCGGCATGGTGGTCAACCCGATCACCATCCACCCGGACCAGACCCTCAGCGACGCCTGGCGCATCCGCGACCAGTACAAGATCTCGGGCATCCCCGTGGTCGATCGCGGCGCCGGCAAACTGGTGGGCATACTCACCAACCGCGACATGCGCTTCGCCGTCGATCCGAACCAGAAGATCAGCGACCTGATGACCAAGGACAAGCTGGTCACGGTGCCGGAGAGCGTGGAACGCGAACAGGCGATCAAGCTGCTCCATCAATACCGCATCGAACGCCTGCTGGTGGTCGACAAGGCCGGCATCTGCGTCGGCCTGATCACCGTGAAGGATATCGAAAAGGCCCGCGCCCATCCGTTCGCCTGCAAGGACGAACAGGGCCGCCTGCGCGTCGCCGCCGCCACCGGCGTGGGCGACGACGGCTTCAAGCGCGCGGAAGCGCTGCTCGCCGCGGGCGTGGATGTGGTGGTGGTCGACACCGCCCATGGCCACAGCGCCGGCGTGATCGAGATGGTCGCGCGCATCAAAAAGCAATCTAACTACGCGCAAGTCGTCGCCGGCAACATCGCCACGCCGGAAGCCGCCCAGGCGCTGATCGACGCCGGCGCTGACGCGGTGAAGGTCGGCATCGGTCCGGGCTCCATCTGCACCACGCGCATTGTCGCCGGCGTCGGCGTGCCGCAGCTCACCGCGGTGATGGAAGTCGCCGAAGTCGCGCGCAAAGCCGGCGTGCCGGTGATCGCCGACGGCGGCATCAAGAGCTCCGGCGACATCGCCAAGGCGATCGCGGCGGGTGCGGATTGCGTGATGATCGGCGGCCTGCTGGCCGGTACCGAAGAAAGCCCCGGCGAAGTCATCCTCTACCAAGGCCGCACATATAAAGACTATCGCGGCATGGGCTCCCTGGGCGCCATGGCGCGCGGCTCGGCGGATCGCTACTTCCAGGAGGAAGTGAGCGATAACATGAAGCTGGTCCCGGAAGGCGTCGAAGGCCGCGTGCCTTACAAGGGCCCGGTCAGCGCCGTGATCCATCAGCTCGTCGGCGGCCTCAAGGCGGCCATGGGCTACACCGGTAACGCCACTCTCGGCGCCATGCAGGCCAACTGCAAATTCCGCCGGATCACCGGATCCGGAATTCGCGAAAGTCACGTCCACGATGTCATGGTCACGCGCGAACCGCCGAACTATCGCATCTCCAACACCTGATCCGATCCTGATCGGACAAGGCGGGAGATCATGACGCCCGCCTCCCGCCTGCAAGCCGCCATCGACGTGCTGGACGAGATCAACTCCGGCAACCGCCCCGCCGACGGCACCATCGCTGCGTATTTCCGCGGCCGCCGCTACATCGGCTCCAAAGACCGCAAGTCCATCGCCCACCAGGTGTGGCGCATCCTGCGCAACCGCGCGAAGCTGATCTGGGCCCTCAACGCCGATCACGCCACCGCGCGCCTGCTCGTGCTCGGCGATCTCGTCATGAACGAGCAGAAAACCGTCGACGGCACCGCCGGGCATTTCTCGGGCGAACACTACGAGCCCGAGCCGCTCTCCGCCTACGAACGCAAAACCGCCCAGCGCCTGGAGAAGATCGACTTTTCCAAGGCGCCGAAGGAAGTGCAGCTTGAGCTGCCCAAGTGGCTGCTGCTGAAGTTCGAGAAGGCCTTCGGCGACGCCGCCCATCAGGAGCTGGAAGCCCTCAGCGTCGAAGCCCCGCTCGACCTGCGCGCCAACACACTCAAGACCACGCGCGACGAGGTGATCGCGAAACTCACCGCGGAGGAATTGGCGCCCACGCCGATGCCGTACTCGCCCTCGGGCGTGCGCCTGCCCGCGCGCATCAACCTCGGCACGCATAAAGGTTTCCAGGACGGCATCTTCGAGGTGCAGGACGAAGCCTCGCAGCTCTGCACCATGCTGGTCGATGCCAAGCCCGGCATGGCCGTGATGGACCTCTGCGCCGGCGCCGGCGGCAAAACGCTCGGCATTGCCGCCACCATGCAGAACAAAGGCCGGATCGTCGCCTGCGACATCTCCGTCGGCCGGCTGGAGCGCTCGAAACTCCGCCTGCGCCGCGCCGGCGCCCATAACGCCACCTTGCGCATCCTCGAAGACAACGACAAATGGCTGCGCCGCCAGGAAGGCGTGTTCGACCGCGTCCTGGTGGATGCGCCGTGTTCCGGCACCGGCGCGTGGCGGCGCAATCCCGACGCCCGCTGGCGCCTGGAGACCGAGAACCTTGTCAACCTGAAGGCCACCCAGGACGCCGTGCTGGAACAGGCAGCGCCCCTGGTGAAGATCGGCGGCCGCTTGATCTACGCCACCTGCTCCCTGTTGCCGGAAGAGAATACCGAGCGGGTCACCCAGTTCCTCGCCCATCATCCCGAGTACAAAGCGCTCCCGGTGGGCGACGTCTGGCGCGCTGTCTTCGGCACCGAGCCGGTGACCAAGGACGATTTTCTCACGCTCACGCCGCTGCGCCATGGCACGGACGGTTTCTTCGTCGCTATTCTTGAACGCCTTCCCGACACTCCAAACGATGCCACCACTTCCGACCAGGGGGAAACATGAGTTCTGCCGAACGCATCCTGATCATCGACTTCGGCTCGCAGGTCACGCAGTTGATCGCGCGGCGGGTGCGTGAGATCGGCGTCTACAGCGAGGTGCAGCCCTTCAACAAGGTCACCGCCGCCACCATCAAGGCGTTCAACCCCAAGGGCGTGATCCTCTCCGGCGGCCCGGCCTCGGTGCTCGATATCGGCACACCGAAAGCCCCGGACGAACTGTTCACCATGGGCCTGCCGGTGCTGGGCATCTGCTACGGCCAGCAGACCATGGTCGCCCAACTCGGCGGCAAGGTGGAAAGTTCAGATCACCGCGAATTCGGCCGCGCCTTTGTCGACATCACCGGCGCCTGCGCCCTATTCGACGGTCCGTGGAAAGTCGGCGACCGGCAGCAAGTGTGGATGAGCCACGGCGACCGCGTCGTCTCCCTGCCCGAAGGTTTCAAAGTCGTCGGCATCAGCGACGGCGCGCCGTTTGCCGCCATCGCCAACGAGGCGCGGAAATTCTACGCCGTGCAGTTCCATCCCGAGGTGGTGCACACCCCCCACGGCAAGGACCTCTATCGCCGCTTCGTGCGCGACATCTGCGGCTGCACCGGCGATTGGACCATGGCCGCCTTCCGCCAACAGGCCATCGAAGCCGTGCGCAATCAGGTCGGCAAAGGCCGCGTCATCTGCGGCCTATCCGGGGGTGTCGACAGCGCGGTGGTCGCGGCCCTTCTGCACGAAGCCATCGGCGACCAGCTCACCTGCGTGCTGGTCGATCACGGCCTCATGCGCGCCGGCGAAACCGAACAGGTGGTGCGCGTCTTCCGCGACCGCTTCAACGTCCGCCTCATCGCCAAGGACGCGTCGGACTTGTTCCTCGGCAAGCTCGCCGGCATGACCGACCCGGAACAGAAGCGCAAAACCATCGGTGCCGCCTTCATCGACGTGTTCGAGGAAGAGGCCAAGAAAGCCGGCGGTGCCGACTTCCTCGCCCAAGGCACGCTCTATCCGGACGTGATCGAATCCGTGTCCTTCGCCGGCGGCCCGTCCGTCACCATCAAGTCCCACCACAATGTCGGCGGCCTGCCGGCCCGCATGAACATGAAGCTGGTGGAACCCTTGCGCGAACTGTTCAAGGACGAGGTGCGCGCGCTGGGCAAGGAACTCGGCCTGCCCGACGAAATGGTCGGCCGCCACCCGTTCCCCGGGCCTGGCTTGGCGATCCGCATCCCAGGGCAGGAGATCACGCGCGAGAAGCTCGACATCCTGCGCAAGGCCGATGCGATCTACCTGGAAGAGATCCGCAACGCCGGCCTCTACGACACCATCTGGCAGGCCTTCGCCGTGCTGTTACCCGTGCGCACCGTCGGCGTCATGGGCGATTCCCGCTCCTACGACTTCGCCTGCGCGCTGCGCGCCGTCACCTCCACCGACGGCATGACGGCGGACTTCTACCCCTTCGACATGACCTTCATCGGCCGCGTCGCCACCCGCATCATCAACGAAGTGAAGGGCATCAACCGAGTGACCTACGATGTCACCAGCAAGCCGCCCGGGACGATTGAGTGGGAATAATAAATCGGCACTATGTCATTGATTTATAACAACTAATAATTTACAAAGTCGTTACCAACTTTGTAAAAGCGCATTGATTTTCTTACCGTTTGTGTTTCACTGGGCAAAGTTTCTTACAAAGAAACGCTGGTCACGATGAATCGTAAGGAAAAGCGAGCATGGCAACAGCGCGGCGTGTTCGAAAAAACAAGTCTGCTTTTCACACAGACGAACACGACGTTCTAAGCGGTCGTGCAAAAATCTTTCGTACAGATGCATCAGGCGATTTCTGGCAACTGCGCATGTGGGTGGCAGCAGAGGCAAAGTACGTCCGAAAAACTTTAAAAACGAAGGACTTGGATACCGCTGTCATTAGAGCGGAAGAGGAAGTTCTGAAAATAATGGGTGATGTAGCGAATGGCAGGAAAATATTCGGCATCAATCTCAAAGAACTCACTGACAAATACGTGGAGTGGCGTCAGGAAGATGTTGAACTCGGCAACATCACTGCGGGTCGTCTCGTAACAATCAAGTCTCAGATAAAGCACTTGCTCGCGTACAATGGCGAGAACCTGAAGTTGTCAGAACTTGATGAAAATTCTCTGCATGACTACGCGAATTATCGAAAGAAAACATCTGCTGGCGTTCGCGACGTCACGATTGCAAACGAACAATCGACGATAAATCACATGATGGCATTCGCTCATCGTGAAAAACTCATCTCGCACTTTCAGAAGTTCTATTTTAGAAAACTCGACATAGATCAAAAAGAAGAGGTCAAGCGCAGAGGCGTATTCACGTTACCAGAATACGATGCGCTGGTGCGTTTTATGCGCACTTACGTATCTGAGAAGCACTGCGCTGATGTAATTGAAAGAAACGAAAGACTGCTTGTTCGCGACTGCATTTTGATTGCGGCGAACACAATGCTTCGCGTCGGTGAGTTGTGGAATCTTGTATGGGGCGACATCGAAAGCATCAAAAATACTTATAGTGACGATGAAAGAGAAATTTCTCTCGTCACAATCAATGTGCGCGCGGAAATTGCAAAGACAAATCGCAGCAGGAAGGTGGTCAGCAGGGGCGGTGAGTATTTTGAACGACTGAGAGAGCGTTCTGGGCAGGCATCGAAGAGCGACTACATATTCACTGCTGTCGGAAAGAAGACAAAACTAAGCAAGCAGAAGTGGTACGGGCATTGGAAAAATCTGATGAACGGGATTGATATAGATTACAAGAAGCGAAACATCACTTGGTACTCACTCAGGCACTTTGGGATCACGTGCAGACTTAGAGCAGAGGTTTCTCATTTCGAGATATCGAGGATCGCTGGCACATCAGTCGCGAATATCGAGAATCACTACGGGCACATCGACATGCGAATGCTAAAACGTGCTGCGTTGAAGACATTTGCGATACGCAAGGATGGTCTGGAAACGTTTGGCGATTAAATGGGTCTGATCACGATCACGCAGGCACGCATCTTCTGCAACTCGCTTTTGTTGGGAAAGTTGAGCAGATCAAGGTTCTCATAGACTTGAAATGATTTGAAGTTCGCTTTTTGTAGCGACTGAATCAGTTCTTGCTTAGTTTTCGGCAGTTGGGAAGTTGTGAGCATTATGGGTTCTCTCTCTAAGTTGGTCTTTTGGTGACTGTGGGTTTGTTGTTGGCGGTCAGAAGGGTTCTCAAATAACTAGCGGTTGTCTGAGACAGTGAGTCAGCAGTGTGTTTCGTTTCATCAAGCAACTGTTTCGGCAATTTGAATAATGACCGGCCCCCGCTGAGTGATCCGATTGGAATGTTAGTTTAGAGCACGGGCTCGATCCACCGGATTTGCCGCTGGCCAGACGATGGCCTCCGGTGCCGGCGGCCGATACCCCAACGATGAATGCGG
>CANJPQ010000054.1 GCA_947476275.1 Fidelibacterota bacterium | reverse complement strand
GCCCGCCAGAACGTGGCGCGTGTTCTTGCCGCGACGACCGTCCGATAGCAATGCACCGGCCAGCGCGGTCAACCCAAGCGCGTCGTCCAACTCGCGGTAGACGAGCAACCCTGCATCGGATGTGACGTTGGCACCGTGAAATTCCAGCTTGAGACGACGGTCGAAATCGAGCCGAGGTGCGTCCGATTCCACTTCACCTGCTGGGTGGGCCATGATTGTCCTCGATCCAACGACATAAGCTGCTGATACCTATGTCTGAATCGACGGGAGCATCCTTGCAACCTCAATGTTCATCCGGGGAATGCGGGCTGAGTAGGCCTGCCTCATCGCATCTTCAGCGACTGTGCACTGGGTTAGCGAATCGTAGACGAGGTCTGTCTTAACGGCGTGCTAGCGATCATAACAATCAACATCCACTTCATGGTCAAAGCTCCTTATTGGCTAACCTTCGAGACTGTCACGCAACATCCGCCGCCATTATTTACAGTCGCAACGCTGGGTGCCCCAACGGACACCGTGCCAAAGCACAGGATGCGACGATGGATGTAGAGCCCCTCGCCGACCATGTTCTTCGCTATCGCTTCATAATACTCGATCTGGGACCGGTCGCGGCTGAGCAGCGCCTTGGCTATGGCGGGGATCTTCGCCTTGCAGCGACGCTTGAGAAGCTCCCGCAGCGTCACCGGATGGTAGATGTGCGCCATCCGCATCTGACGCTGGATGAAGTCGCGGAGACCTTCGTAGGCTTTAGAAGCTCTCGGCATGGGCGACCCCAATACCTCCAGAAAGGCCAGCGGACGCCGACGCTCGTCGCGCACCGCCCCCGCCGCGGCGGAGCATTCCAGCAGCCATCCTGCATCACCCCACGGACGTTACCCCAGCGCGGTGGGAATGGCGGGTGAGGGCGCATCCATTTGTGGTGATTGCCCGGTGATTGCCCCAGCCAAATCCCAAAATACGGAAGTTGGTCGGAATAGCACCTAAATCATTGGTTTAGAATGGTGCTGCCGCGCAGGATTGAACTGCGGACCTCCCCCTTACCAAGGGGGTGCTCTACCACTGAGCTACGGCAGCGTCGGGGCAGGGCCCGAAAACGCGAGGGGTGGCCCCCCGCGAGAGGCGCGGAACATGCCACAAGGCATTTGGCGAGGCAACCGGCGGAAAACACCGGAAATTGCTGCATTTCCAACGGTACGGCGCACCTGCGGCGCGCAATTGACCGGTTGCGGCGTGCCTCCTACGGTGCCGCGCATGTCAGCCGATCCGCCAGCCGATGGTCCTAAAGCGCCTCCAAAAAAGATGCCGCCCGCGCGCGGCGGGCGCCGTCCGCCGCGCCAGGAGGAACTCGCGGCGGCCTTGCGCGAGAATCTGCGCCGCCGCAAAGCCCAGGCCGTCGCCCGCAATCTCAAGCCGGGCGGCGAGAAGGATTAGGCGCAATCGCTTGTGGCCCCTCTATCGCTCGGCTACAAAATCCCGCCTTGTTCAGCAGCTATTCTGAGAAAATCCCCGCGGGAGAGCGACCGGCATGTCCGTGATGCCCGATACCTGGATCCGCAAGATGGCGACGGAGCACGGCATGATCACGCCGTTCACCGAAAACCTCAAACGCGACGGCGTGATCTCCTACGGCGTGTCGTCCTATGGCTACGACGCGCGCGTGTCCGACGAGTTCAAGATCTTCACCAACGTCGATTCCGCGGTGGTGGACCCGAAGGATTTTTCCGACGCCGGGTTCGTCGACCGCAAGGGCCCGACCTGCGTCATTCCGCCGAACAGCTTCGCGCTGGCGCGCACGGTGGAGTTCTTCAAGATTCCGCGCGACGTGCTGGTGATCTGCCTCGGCAAATCCACATACGCGCGCTGCGGCATCATCGTGAATGTGACTCCACTCGAGCCCGAGTGGGAAGGCCACGTCACGCTGGAATTCTCCAACACCACGCCGCTGCCCGCGCGCATTTACGCAAACGAAGGTGCGTGCCAATTCATCTTCCTGAAGGCCGACAGCCTGTGCGAAACGTCCTACGCGGACCGCAAGGGCAAGTATCAGGGCCAAAAGGGCGTGACGTTGCCGCGCCTCTAACGCGGCTCCCACAAGGAAAAATCTTTTGGACGCAATTCGGATTAACGGCGGCGTGCCGCTCAACGGCGAGATCGTCATCGGCGGCGCAAAGAACGCGGCGCTGCCGCTGATGGCCGCAAGCTTGCTGAGCGACGCACCGCTCACTCTGGTCAACATGCCCGAGCTGGTGGACATCACCACCATGGGCAACCTGTTGCGCCAGCACGGCGTGCATATCAGTCAGGAAGCTTTCGGGGCGGGCCGCGCGGCGGTGGAGGCCGGCCCGACCGGCCGCACCACGACGCTCACCGCCGACCGGCTGACGTCCGTGACCGCGCCTTATGATCTCGTGCGCCGGATGCGCGCAGGCTTTTTCGTGCTGGGGCCAATGCTCGCGCGCATGGGCGAGGCGAAGGTGTCGCTGCCCGGCGGCTGCGCCATCGGCACGCGCGGCGTCGATCTGCACCTCAAGGCGCTCGAAGAGATCGGCGCGAAGATCGAGGTGAAGGAAGGCTACGTCTACGCCTCCACGCGCGGCCGGCTGAAGGGCGCGAAGGTCACGTTCCCGATGGTCACCGTCGGCGGTACGGAAAACCTGCTGATGGCGGCGACCCTGGCCGAGGGCGAGACGATCATCGAAAATGCCGCGCGCGAGCCGGAGATCGGCAATCTCGCCGACTGCCTGAACGCCATGGGCGCGAAGATCACGGGCATTGGTACAGGGACCTTGCGCGTCTCGGGCGTGCCGACGCTTCACGGCGCGCGTGTGGCGGTCATTCCGGATCGTATCGAGACCGGCACATACGCGATTGCCGCGGCGATCACGCGCGGGCGCATTGTCCTGAAGGGCACGCGCTACGACCTGCTCGAATCCGTGTTCACGGCCCTGCGCCAGGCCGGTGTGAGCGTTGAGGCCACAGAAAACACCATCACCGTCGCGGCGCCCAACGGCCTGAGCGGCGTGGACGCGGTGACGGAACCGTATCCGGGTTTCCCGACGGACATGCAGGCGCAGTGGATGGCGCTGATGGCCACGGCGGACGGGGCTTCGATGATCACCGAGACGATCTTCGAGAACCGCTTCATGCACGTGCCGGAATTGCGGCGCCTCGGTGCGGACGTGAACGTGCACGGCGGCTCGGCGATCGTACGCGGGCGCAAGGACCTCACTGGCGCGCCGGTGATGGCGACCGATCTGCGTGCGTCCGTGTCGCTGGTGCTGGCGGGCCTCGCCGCGAAAGGCGAGACCCTGGTGAACCGCGTCTACCACCTCGACCGTGGCTACGAGCGTCTGGAAGAAAAGCTCGGCGCTTGCGGTGCGCGGATCGAGCGGATCAGCGGGGCCTAATCACCACAGCCCCGGCACCAATCGCCAGCGCACCTGCTGGCGATAGTCCGCGTAGCCCGGCAGGTTCTCGATCAGGAACCGCTCCTCGTCGATCACGCGCCACGTCAAAGCCGCCATGATGACGGCGACGGCGAGCAGGCCCCACCACGACCCGAGCGCGATGGGGACTCCGAGGACGAGAAAGAATCCGCCTGCGTACATGGGATGGCGCACAAGCGCATACGGACCGGTTGCAATGACGCGCTGGTCTTGGGCGATCTCGACGGTGGCGGCGGTGAAGGTGTTCACGCGGAACACGTGAAAGATGATCCACCAGCCCAGCAGCATCACCGCATCGCCGATCATGGCGGTGGCCGCGGGCACGGCCGACCAGCCGTAGCGATGGTCGAGCCCCGGGACGACCAGCAAGCCGAAGAAACCGGCCGTGACGATCATCATTATCTTTTTCTGCGTCGGTTCGGTCTCAGCGCCCGGACCGCTTTTCATGCGCCGTTCCAGGAGCGCCGGGTCGCGATCCAGAAGATCGACGGTCATCGCAACGGCGACGACGGCATAGAGCGCGAGGAACATCCACGCCTGCCAATAGGCCAGCGTGCCCGCGGGAATGAAGATGAGTGCCGCCATCATCCCAATCATTTGGGCGACGCCGAGCGTCACGCGGCGGGAGAGAGGTTCGTCCATCGCTCTAGAATGGAGCATTTTCAAAGGCTTAGAAAGGGCCGATCCGGACCGATCGGTGCCGTGGGCGCGCCGTGGGGGGCCGCGTCAGTGGGTGGTCCCACCCGGAAAAACCATGTAGAACCCGCCCGTTAACCCCTGCCTGAGCTGCAAATGTCCGCCGTCGCTGAGCCCTTGGTCGTCGCCGTGCCGAAAGGCCGCATTCTGGATGAGGCCCTGCCGATCATCCGGGCCGCCGGAATCGTGCCGGAAGCCGACTTCGGCGACGAGAGCAGCCGCAAGCTGCGCTTCGCCACCAATCATCCGCACATCAGCCTGATCCGCGTACGCTCGTTCGACGTCGCCACCTTCGTGGCGTTCGGTGCGGCGCATCTCGGCATCGCCGGCAATGACGTGCTGATGGAGTTCGACTACGCGGACATCTACGCGCCGCTCGATCTCGGTATTGGAAAGTGCCGGCTGTCGATTGCGCAGGTGGCTACAGCCGGCAGTCAGTTGGATCTCGACCGCCTGAGCCACGTGCGCATTGCCACGAAGTATCCGAACATCACTTCCAAGTGGTTCGCCGAACACGGCATCCAGGCGGAATGCGTGAAGCTCAACGGCGCCATGGAACTGGCGCCGGCTTTGGGCTTGTGCCCGCGCATCGTCGATCTGGTCTCGACCGGCTCCACCTTGCGCGCCAACGGGCTGACGGAAGTGAAGACCATCGTCGAGATCAGTTCCCGCCTGATCGTGAACCGCACGGCGCTGAAGGTGCGGCCGGCGGAGATCGGCGGCTGGATCGAGCGTTTCCGCGGCGCCGTCACCGCTGCGCAAAGCGCGGCCTGACCCCATGGCGGTTCGCCTTTCCACGCGCGATGCCGATTTCGAGGGTCGCTTCGCAAGCCTGATCGCGCAAACGCGCGAACAGAAGCTCGATGTGGACGGCGTCGTCGCAGGCATTCTCGCGGATGTGAAAAAGCGCGGCGACGCAGCGCTCATTGAATACACCAACCGATTTGATCGCGTGACCCTCGGCGCGGGGCAGTTGCGGGTCACGGCGGATGAAATTGCGGCGGCGACCAAGGCGTGTCAGCCGGCGACGCTCAACGCCTTACGCGTCGCGGCGGAGCGCATCCGCGACTATCACGTTCGCCAGATGCCCAGCGATGCCCAGTTCGACGACGGCCGCGGGGTGTCGCTCGGCTGGCGCTGGACCTCGGTGGATTCCGCCGGGCTCTATGTGCCGGGCGGCACGGCGGCGCTGTTCTCCTCCGTTTTGATGAATGCCGTGCCGGCAAAGGTCGCCGGCGTGAAACGTCTGGTCGTGTGCATGCCGATGCCCGACGGCACGACGCACCCGCTGATGCTGGCGGCGTGCGCCATCGCCGGGGTGGACGAGGTCTATCGTGTCGGCGGCGCGCAGGCGATCGCCGCACTCGCCTACGGCACGGCGACGATCCGGCCGGTCGATAAGATCGTCGGTCCGGGCAATGCCTATGTCGCCTCCGCCAAGAAGCAGGTGTTCGGCACCGTGGGGATCGACATGGTCGCCGGCCCATCGGAGGTGACCGTGGTGGCCGATGCGGCCAACGACCCGGCGTGGATCGCCGCCGATCTGCTTGCCCAGGCCGAACACGACACCGCGGCGCAGTCCGTTCTGATCACCGACAATGCCGCGTTTGCGGATCGCGTATCCGCCGCCGTGGACGGCGCCCTCAAAACTTTGCCCCGTGGCGAGATCGCCGCGAAGAGCTGGGCCGATCACGGCCTGATCGTGGTGGTGGACGACCTCAATGCCGCCGCGTCGCTGATCGACCGCATCGCACCCGAGCACCTGGAACTCGCCGTCGCCGACCCACAGCCGCTGTTGAAGGCCGTTCGGCACGCCGGTGCGATCTTCATCGGCCGCTACACCCCCGAAGCGGTGGGCGATTACATCGCCGGGCCGAGCCACGTGCTGCCGACGTCGGGCTCCGCGCGGTTCTCCTCCGGCCTTGGGGTTTTCGATTTCCTGAAGCGCACATCGTTGATCAACTGCACCGTCGAGGGCCTGCGCGCCATCGGTGAAGACGCCTTCCGCATGGCGGAAGCCGAGGCTCTGGACGCGCACGCATCATCTATTGCCGTACGCCTCAACCTGGGCGGCCCCGCATGACCGGCGCGGACCCTGGGCGTCGCAAGTCCATCGTCCGCATCCAGCTCGACGAGAAGTCGTTCCTGCGCCGGCGTCCCGAGGTCGAGCATGAGCGCGAAGTCGCATTGTTCGACCTGCTCGAGGACAATCAATTCGTCCTGAACAGGGAGGGCGAGCATCCCGGCCCCTATCACCTGCGTCTGAGTCTCGCCGACGATCGCCTTGTGATCGAGGTGTGCGATACGGCGGATGTTTGCCAGCGCGAGATCGTCATGGTGGCGCGCGCCTTCCGCTCCATCATCAAGGACTACTTCCTGGTCTGCGAGAGCTACTACGATGCGATCAAGACCTCGTCGCCGTCGCAGATTGAGGCAATCGACATGGGCCGCCGCGCGCTGCACAACGAAGGCGCGACGCTCATGCGCGAACGGATCTCGGAACATGCGGAGATCGATCACCTCACGGCGCGGCGGTTCTTCACGCTGCTCTGCGTCCTCCATATGCGCGGATAGGGCATGCCGGACTTCCTGCCCTCATCGCTGCTATTCTGCTGCACCATGAATGAAGTGCGTTCGCCCATGGCCGAGGGCATCATGAAGCGCTTCCACGGCAAGCGCGTGTTCGTGCAGTCCGTCGGCGTCCATGTCGGCAAGCTCGATCCGTTCATGGTGGAAGTGATGGCGGAGATCGGCGTCGACATGAGCAAGCACAAACCCAAAACGTTCGACTCGTTGGAAGACGAGTCTTTCGATCAGGTGATTGCGTTGTCGCCCCATGCGCAGCACAAGGCCGTCGATCTGGTGCGCTACATGCACTGCGACGTGCGCTTCTGGAACACCTTCGACCCGACGCTAGCCGAGGGCACGCGCGAAACCCGCTTGACGGCCTATCGCCAGGTCCGCAATCAGTTGCAACAGAAGATCCTCGATCTGTTCCCGCCGGGATCGGACTAGTTCGGATATGATTTCCATGACGCGTCCTGCGCTGATCCTGGCTTCGGCTTCGCCGCGGCGCCTCGCGTTGCTTGCCCAGATCGGCGTCACGCCGGGGCGAGTCGTGCCGGCGGATCTGGACGAGGCGCCGCTGAAAGACGAGATGCCGCGCCAGACGGCGCAACGGTTGGCGCTCGAAAAGGCGCGCGTTGTGGCGGCGCAAAATCCCGGCGCGATCGTGTTGGCGGCCGATACGGTCGTCGCTTGCGGCCGGCGCGAATTGTCCAAGACCGAAGATCCGGCGGAAGCGCGGCGATGCCTTGACCTTCTGTCCGGGCGGCGCCATCGCGTCTATGGCGGCATCGCCGTGGTCGCCGCGGACGGGCGCACCTGGTCGCGGTGCGTCACGACCATGGTGCGTCTGGCGCGCCTGACGGCGCCCGAGATCGAGGCCTATATCGCCAGCGATGAGTGGCGCGGGAAGGCCGGCGCCTACGGCATCCAAGGCAAGGCCGCGGCGTTCGTCGCCGACATCAACGGGTCCTACACCAATATCGTCGGCCTCGATCTTTACGAAGCCGCGAAGCTCCTGCGTGCGGCGGGGCTGTGAGCACGCCCGACACCATTGTCGTCCAGCGCGGCCCCGGCGAAACGCGCTTTGCGTTATTGGCACAGGATACGGTCATCGAAGTCGCGCACCGCCGCGATATCGATGTGCAAGCCGGCGCGAGTGTGGCCGGTCGCGTGGTTGGTCACGCGCCCGGGCTTGCTTTTGTGGACATCGGTGCGGCCCAGCCTGGCGTTCTGAAAGTGCGCGCGCCTATGATTGAAGGCAGCGCGCTTGTCGTGCGCGTCGTCGTGCCGCCGCGCCGCGACAAGGGGGCGGAGTTGAAACCGGCCGATGCCGCATCGCCGGCCCCCGATCCCGCGGCGGCGTGGTGGGCGCGTTACCGCGCGACGATTGAGCGGGTTGTGGTCTCCTCCGCACAAGAAGAACGCCGTCTATATGCGTTGTTCGGCGATGCGCCGTTTTCACGCGCGGCGAACCTTTTCGCCGAATACGGCGTCGACGATGCCATCGATGCGGCGCTGGCGCGCGATGTGCCGCTGCCTGGCGGGGCGCGTCTGCTGATCGATGCCGCGGCTGCGGCGGTCGTGATCGACATCGACGCCGGCGCGTTGCCGCCGGTAGATGCGAATGCCGCCGCGGCGCCGGCCATCGCGCGGGCCCTGCGATTGCGCAATCTCGCGGGCCACATTCTCATCGACGTGATCCCTGCCCAGAAAGGTGCCGCGCGGGCTTTCGCGGCGGACTTGGCTGCACTGCTTGATCAGGATCCTGTGCCGTCGCAGGTCGCCGGTGTTACGCCGCTGGGCATGGTCGAGCTCACGCGCCGGCGGGGCGGGCTTTCGCTCGCCGAGAACCTTTCCGACGCGGTGGCAAATGCGGCCTACAAGGCCCTTCGGCAGGCGGTTTTGACCGCCGTGCAAGCCCATGCCACGCGCGTTGCGATCGCTGCAAGCCCAGACGTAATTGCGTTTTGTCAAACCACCTTGCGGGCAGCGCTCTTGGAAGCTCAAGCCATGGGCCCGTGCGAGATTATCCTTGAGCCGAAGCCCGGCCGCGCGCCACCTTCCGTGGACGTTCACGCCGTCTGACCAAACTTGGTAGATCAGGGAGGATCATCATGGATCGTCGCCAATTCTTCGCTACATCCGCCGCGGCCGCCGCGGCCGCCGCAGCGACCACCGGTATCAGCGCGGCCTCCGCCGCCGAGGCTCCGAGCCTGAAAGGCCCTTATCTCGATCTCACCACGGGCAAGGGCTGCATGCTCTTGCAGGTGCGTATGAACGGCAATCTTGACGAGACCAAGACTAAATACGGCACCGCCACCGGCATCATCTCCGCCGTACGCGCCGGCGAAAAGGTGCGGGACCTGTTCGGGTTCGAGGTGCTCGGTGTTGCGAAAACGGAAAAGCAGCCGGACGGCAGCTATCGTCTCTATCACCGCGAAACGATCCTCTACACCGATCTCGCCACCGGCAATGTGATCGACGAATACACCAACCCCTACACCAGCGAACGGGTGAAGGTGGTGCAGGTCTATAACGATCCGTGGAACGAGTACTTCGAGGAGTTCGAGCCGCGTCCGCCCACCTACGGCGGCCTCAACAAGGTCGATACCACGACCCCGCGCAAGCCGTTCATCCAGAACTGGAGCCACATCGGCGGCGGGATGATCGTTTCCATGCGCAACATCAATCTGTTTTATCCTTCGGCGCTGAAGCCGGAGCAATGGCCGCGCGAAAGCACCGGCACGATGAATCAGGTGAGCGAGTGCTACACCTATGCCGCGCGCATTGAAGACGTTCAGAATCCGAAGCTCGGCTCGATCGAGAACACCGGCACCTGGTCCCGCGTCACGCCATGGCTGCCGTGGATGCTGATGGGCCCGGCGCCCGGTCACGTGCTCTATCAGTCGACCGTTGCCCACTACGACGATTTCAATAAAGTCAAAAAGACCGTGCGGGACTACATCGGCAAGAACGCGCCCCACATGCTGGAGGCCCCGCCGAAGGAGTCTTGGCAAAAGAAGAACCTGTCCAGCCTCGAGGTCTACGCGGAAACCCAGAAGCCGCAGCCGGCGAAGCCCAAGATCTAAAGTCGCGCTTTTGTGAGTGTGGCGAACGCGGCCGTACGAAAGTGCGGCCGCGTTTTTTCATGGGAGGCGGCCCGATCCTTTCGAGCCCGGAGGTCTACGCCCGGCCCGGAAACCGGCCGTTCCGGCCAAAAGGCTGGGTTTTATCGCGTAAGCCCAGGGACCGAGCTTATCGCAAGCCTTTGGCTTGACGGGATAAACGGCCGGGTCAATATCCCGCCCCATGGCCTCCGACCCCCGCTCCCCCGACGACAGACAGGGCGATCCGGCCGATCCGACCGCCATCCGCGTGACCGCGGCCAAGTGCGTGCGCTGCGGATCGCCGGTTCAGGCGCGCTTTCGCCCGTTCTGTTCGCAACGCTGTGCCGAGATAGACCTTGGCCAATGGGCCACGGGCGGGTATCGGATTGCCACAGAAGCGCCCGCCGCCGGATCGTCCGACGACGAAGATGCCACCTGAGACACGAACACCGATAGGAACCCCCATGACATTGCGCACCTCCATCCTCGCCGGATCCGTCCTGGCCGCGGTTTGCCTGACAGGCGTCGCGATCGCGCAAGATCAGCCGGCGGCGGCCCCGGCCCCGGCGGCTGCCGAGCCCGCTGCCGATGCGGCACCCGCGGAACCGGCCCTGTCGCCGGAAGCCACCAAGGGCCGTTATCTCGCCACGGCCGGCAACTGCATTACCTGCCACACGGCGGAGGGCGGCAAGCCGTTCACCGGCGGTCTCGCGTTCCCGACCGACTTCGGCACGATCTACTCCACCAACATCACGCAGGATGCCGAGACCGGCATCGGCAAGTGGAGCCTCGACGATTTCAAGAAGGCGATGCGCCAAGGCGTGCGTCCCGACGGCGCGCATCTGTACCCCGCGTTCCCCTACACCTCGTTCACCAAGCTGACCGACGAGGATGTGGCGGCGCTCTACGCGTATATGAAGACGCTCGGCGCCGAAGCCGCGCCGGCGAAAGCCAACACCCTCAAGTTCCCCTACAACCAGCGCGCTTTGATGGGCGTGTGGAAGTCGCTGTTCTTCAAGGAAGGCACGTTCAAGGCGGACCCGGCGAAATCGCCGGAGATCAACCGCGGCGCCTACCTCGTCGAAGGCCTGGGGCACTGCAGCGCGTGCCACAGCCCGCGCAACTTCCTCGGCGCCGAGAAAGACGACGCGTTGCTGACCGGCGGTGTGTTCAACGACAAGAGCGCCGGCGGTGCGATCCGCCAGTGGTCCGCCACCAACCTCACGCAGCATGCCACCGGTCTCGGCGGGTGGGACGTTGAGGCGATCAACGCCTATCTCAAGACCGGTTTGAGCAAGCGTGCGACCGTGTTCGGCCCGATGAACGAAGTGGTGATGAACAGCACCAAGAAGCTGACCGACGAAGATGTGAAGGCCATGGCGGTCTACCTCAAGCAGGTGCCGGCCAAGGAAGGCAACTCCGGCAGTGCGCCAAGCAAGGAACAGCTGACCCAGGGCGAGACGGTTTACACCATCCGTTGCGGCACCTGTCACCTGCCCACGGGGCTTGGCTCAGAGACACTGGGGCCGTCGCTGGTGGGCAGTGCGGTGGCGCAGGCGCCGAGCGCGTCGACCCTCATCAACATTATCCTGTATGGCCCGAAGCTGCCGGCGCCGCCGGCCTTCTCCAGCCCGCGCAAGCAGATGACCCCGTTCGCCGACGAGATGCGCGACGACGAGGTGGCTGCGGTGGCGTCCTACGTGCGCAATACCTGGGGCAACAAGGCCGGCGCGGTGAGCGCCGCCGACGTCGCCAAACAACGCTAGGACCGGAGCTGTCGCCGGGCGGCGCAGGGTGCCAAATCACCCTGCGCCGCCAAGGCCTTGGGGCAAAATCTGGCCCGCTGGACAGCCCCTCGGTTCTCTCTTATAAGACCGCCTCTCTCGTAAGGCCGTTCGACCCGTGCCCGGGTAGCTCAGTTGGTAGAGCAGCGGATTGAAAATCCGCGTGTCGGCGGTTCAACTCCGTCCCCGGGCACCATTTTTCCAGAGTGTAGCCGCCGATTTATCTTTTCCGGCCGCCGAATTAGAATTTCCATCGTCCGGTTTAGTTTTTCCAGCGCAAGGGCTTATTCTTCAGCCATCGCTCGTTATCGAGGCTGCTGGGTCGAATGGCTGATCTTAAAAAGCTCAATCCAGCTCAGGCGCTTGGGCGCCTCATTCAAGAGAAGCGCAAAGGAAACGGCTTGAGCCAACAGCAAGTTGGCGAGAAGCTAGGGCTAACACGCGCCGCGTACGCATCGTTCGAGATCGGCCGCATCGTTCCATCGCTCGATCACCTGATTGGGATAGCTAACATCATCGGCATCGACGTCGGGGTGCTCATCGTGACCGGACAGCCTGCAAAGTCTAATTCGGTGCAGGCGCAAATTCTTGTTTAGTCTCAACGAGACCGGTGGAAAACGCAAAAGAGCGGCTACAGGTGTGCGCGCCAGCTTGTTGATGATCACGTCGGCCGAGTGAACGCCCTGGTTCAGGGCTTCTCGGCATGCCGCCTCGGCGGGCGCGAGGCCATCGCTCAGGACGACTGCGAGAATCTTCACCATCTGCCGATCGCCGTCTTCGGACGCCTTGAGCTTGCGTCGCACGCGCTCGAGGCTCACCGGGAGGAGCCAGTCCTCGAGGACCACTTCAAAGGGGGCAGATCACTGAATTACCTTGTCGCCTAATCAGATCGTAATAGGCCTTAAACACAGGCTCTCGAACTGCTGCCTCCAGGTGGCACTAAATTTAGCAGGCTTTGTTGGGGAGCGGCATATCCGGCTTAGCCTTCGAGTTCATTTTCGGCCGATGGTTCAGGCTGCTGCTGATGTTCCCCAGCACGAAACGGAGCCGACTTGGACTTCCCATTCGATTCTCAGTTCCCAGTTTCCGCTTTACCCTTATTCTCGGACGATACCGTCTTACGCACGCCGCATGAGTGGACACGTCAATGGCTGAACCGAATCGCACGCACCGGCGGTCATTCATAACCGGGGCCGCGACGTCACTGGCGTCGGCAGCAGCTTCGCGGGACGCGCATGCTGCGGTTTCCCGCGAGCAACTCAAATTGGACGTCCCGTTCGCGCCAATGGCGGTCTACGCGCGGATGCACGGTTCCAGGCCGGGCAAGCCGTCAATTTGGTACGGAAACGCGGTTTATTATGGACAGCTTGCCGATCGCGCGCCGGTGCCAATCCTTGGGGCCGAAGAATTGAATCTTGTCACCGTCGACTACAATGGATCGGATCGTTTGACCGAGGTCACGAATAAGGTGACCTATTTTCAAGATCTTGAGTCGGGGAAGATTCTGACGAAGTGGCGAAATATCTTCACCAAAGAAATGCTCGATCTGACGCGACCGCAAATCACGACAACTACTGTTATCGAAAATAGCACGATGAAAGCGGAAGAGCGGAGCAGCTACGTCAAGATCGACCGTCGCGGAAATTTGCACGCTCCCTTCTTACAGGGCGATGTCTTGACGATTGCCCACGAGCAATTTGCCACGTTCACGGCATCTGCTCTTGATGACCAGGCGGATCATCGCGTCGACCAGCGCTGGTGGAGCGGTATCTGGTCGAGTTTCAGCGCGAATGCCGCGGACTTTGTTAAATCCCAGGACGGCTTTCTCGCCTGTCATGGTCAGACGTTTGGCGGCGCACCCTGGTATTCCTGGCTCAAGATGGGGGATCGGCCGGGAACCTCAAGTATGAGGCGGTTTGCCACGAAACTCGCAAGCGAGTCCGATGTTCCGCCGCGCCTGTTGGCGTGGATCGCGAAGAATCACTCGGGTTTTCTGACGGGAATATAGCGCTAGACTGTGGATGGGGCGGCTCGCAAGCCTGCCAACTCCCACTACAAGTTACGCCAACTTCGAATTGTTGCAGGTTACTCGATAGCGATGGAGCCCCGTAGGCTCCGCGCAAGTGCAGCGCAAGCCCGCCGACCTCGGGAGGCTTTGCGCGGGTTACCGGCGAGTTCTTCAGGGCGCGCATCGAAGGTGGTGTAGGCGATCTTGTCGTCCTTGGCCCATCCTGGAATCAGACCCCAGCGCATCATCGTGAGAACGCGCGTCTTGGTCTCGGGTCGGCGCGTCGATCTCGGCGCGGGCTACTGCGGCGGAGCGCACGCGCCAATGGGATATTATTGTCGTCGGCGGCGGTAACGCCGGGATTCCCTTCGCCATCTTTGCCTCGCGCCGGGGCGCGCGCGTGTTGGTTGTTCAGTGCATTGTGGCAGCGCAGCCGCGATGGAGACAAACACGCAGGGCAATATTATTTGGTTCTGGATCGGCTGCTTGGTGACAGGGATTGTGGCGTACAACCCACCTCCAATCCGGTGGGTGAAAGCGGAAGCGGGCAAAGCCCAAATCACCTGGGACTGCACTATAGGCCAAAAGATCGATCTCAACGGTGACGGAACCGGTCGGTGCGATTTTGTGAACAAAGGAACTGCAAAGGGGGCAGCTCAGCAGGACAATGTCGATACAGTTACGCCGCGCCTGTCCACCTGACCACGATGTAGGTCGCATAGCCGCGGTAAAGGGATTGGACATCGGCGCTCGCGCCGCCGCAAGCGCAACGCCGACGCACCGCATTTGCGAGGTCCAGGCGTGGTTGGACGTGAAACAACGCCAGCCAGCGGCGCAATGCAATCTGGAACCAGGCCGGTAACTCGTGCTGGTTGCCGAAGTCGACGATGTGCAGCCGCCCGCCTGGAGCTAGCACATCCAAGGCTTCAGTGATTGCCTGGCGCCAACCGGGAATCATCGATAGCGCATAAGACAAGAACACACGATCAAATTTCTTCACGCCGAATATCGCGGAAGGGGCAAGACGAGTCGCGTCGCCGAGTTCAAGGTGCATACGGTGTTGGAGTGCGCTCCCTCGCACCGCGCGGCGGGCGGTGTCCAGCATTACGCTCGAGATATCGATGCCGAAACATTCGGCGTGCGGATAGCGTTGCGCCGCCGCGATCAGATTTCGCCCCGTGCCGCAGCCGATTTCGAGGATGAGCCCGCCCGGCGGCGGATCGAGATCGTCGATGAGCGCATCGCGGCCGAGAAAATAGAACTTGCGGGTGGCGTTATAAAAATGTCGCTGCCGCCGATAAACCTGATCCATCAAAGAGCTATGGTGCAGATCGATCAGCATTGCGGCGCTCCCAGCCTAGACAGGGGCCAAGCTATACATGTGAAACCCGCCGTAGATCGAAGCTCGGTCGCGCGCAGTCCACGCCCGCGAGTCCGCCTCGTGATAATGCCATTGCCGAAGAATATGGGCGTCGACCCGGCCCGGCAGCAGGCTTGCGACGCCGGCGGTGCGGAAGATCACGCGGGCGTCCGGACGCGCTGTGCGCTGGACTTCGGTCCAGAGCGAATTGAGTTGGGCGTTCGTCATCCAGTCCTGGGCGTCCAGGAATACGAAGCGATCGACACTGTGATCAGGCTCCCCGCGCAGCAGCTCGGTCACGGAGCGGTTCTGCACCGAAACGCGATCGGTGGTGGCCTTGAGTGTGTCGAAGTGCTGCGGCTGAAGATAGCGCGGTAGCGAAGCTGCGCTCGTCGGCTCATACCGCCGACCGAACGCCTGCCAGGCAAAGTAATTCTCGCCCATCGGGAAGTCGCATATCAGCCGCTCCACCCGCTCGCGCAAGACGGCATGCATGGGTCGTCCGCTCGCAAGCGCTGTAAACTGGGATGGCGGGATGCCGAGACCGAACAACGCGGCCGGCTGTGCGGTGATCCAGCGAGTCAGCTTGGAATCGAAGACTGGGGCGATCTCGGCGTCAAAAAAGGCGCGTTGCTCGGCGACGGTTTCTGCGGTTAGAAGGCGTGTAAAGTCGACGCCGTAGGCCTGATCTGCCCCCTTTGAAGTGGTCCTCCGTTAGGTATGATTTTGACCAGGAGGATAGGATCAATGGCCAGGAAGCGGCATACAGCTGAAGAGATCGTCTCGAAGTTACGGCAGGTCGATGTGCTGATGGCACAGGGCCGGCAAGTTG
>CANJPQ010000053.1 GCA_947476275.1 Fidelibacterota bacterium | reverse complement strand
TCAGCACATCGACCTGCCGTAACTTCGAGACGATCTCTTCAGCTGTATGCCGCTTCCTGGCCATTGATCCTATCCTCCTGGTCAAAATCATACCTAACGGAGGACCACTTCAAAGGGGGCAGATCACGGGGCTGGAAACTCTGTTCAGGTGGCTACGGTGGGCGATGTGGCTGCTGTGCTGGCGGCGATCAAGGATGCTGTTGTCGGCGGTGAACTGGACAATGCGATCTCGGCGGTGATTTCAGCACGGAAAGTCACGAAAACCAGGTCAGTGAAATAAAACACTCTGCCTACAGGCGGCTGACAGGCAAAAAGATGGTCGGTAAGTCTATGAAATTGCTGACGCTTTCCAGATTACGGTTCTCGAAGCGCTAGAGCGGACCAGAGTTTCGATCAGGAAAGGCCCAACCGATTGGTTGGGCCTTTTTTGTTTGTGCCGCCCACCCCCATCCGCCGAGCGGGGGGTGCGTCACCGGCGCCAATGGAAAACAGCAGCGTGAGTCCGAAACCGCCGCTAAAATCCCGCTGCCATGACCGCAATCACCGCCGCTCCGCGCCCGGAAATTCTCCCGCGTAATTCCCGCGTATTTACGCGCAAACCGACTCGGGAAACTTTGCGCAATTTCGGCAGTGCAACATGAGGGCAGCGATGCGCATATCGGCGTTTGTGCTTCTGACCGGTCTGGCGCTTCCCGCCGCTGCCCAGGTCTCCGTCACCCTCACGGAAGGCACCAACATTGCCGCCGCGGTGTCGCCCGACGGCAAGCAGATCGTCATGGACCTGCAAGGCACCCTGTTTGTGCTCCCGGTGGCAGGCGGTGCTGCAAAAGCGCTGACCGAGCCGCTCATGGATGCGCGCCAGCCGGCGTGGTCGCCGGACAACAGGACCATCGTCTTCCAATCCTTCCGCGACGGCGGCTGGCATTTGTGGACCGTGCGCAGCGACGGCAGCGCGCTCACCCAGCTCACCAAGGGTGCCGCCGACGAGCGTGAGCCCCAGTATTCGCCGGATGGCACGCAGATCGCATTCTCCTCGGACCGCACAGGGAACTACGACGTCTACGTCATGCCAGCGCCCGGCGGTGACGCCCGCGCCCTCACCAACAATCCCGGCAACGACTTCGGACCGGCATGGTCGCCGGATGGCAAGACACTCGCCTTCGTCTCCGATCGCGAGAAAGCCCCAGGCGTCTATGCCGTGGGCGCCAATGGGGCAGGGGAGAAGCTGCTCGTCGGTGACGCGGGACTTGCCGCGCCGTCCTGGCGCGCGGACGGCCAGGCGATCGCGTTCGTGTCGCAAGGGAAGGACGGCAGCCGGCTTCGCAGCGTCAGCGCAAGCGGCGGAACGCCGTCCGACCTCAGCGCCGCGAGCGAGGATGTGTTTCCATTCCGCGCCGTGTGGAACGACAAGACGCTGACCTATAGCGCCGATGCGGCGATCAAGCGGCGCGAGGGCGGCGCTATCACAAAAATTGCATTCAGTGCGCAATTCGATCTCACGCGCCCCACCTACCAGCGCAAGGCCTTCGACTTCACAGGCACCGGCCCGCATCAGATCCAGGGCATCAAAGGTCCGAAGGTCTCGCCGGACGGCAAGCAGGTGGCATTCTCCGCCCTCGGCGATCTGTGGGTCGAGGACCTGGACCCGCTCTTGATTGCCGCCAAGAAGCCCCTCAAGGCGCGGCGCCTCACGCACGATGAATTCCTTGATGTCGATCCCGCGTGGTCGCCGGACGGCACGCAACTCGCTTACGTCTCGGACCGCAGCGGCAAGCCGGAAATCTGGTTGCGCGATCTCGCCACCAAGAATGAGCGCCAACTCACTGTTACCCCGGAGGACGTGGCCGGCCCCGTATGGTCGCCGGATTCCAAACGGATCGCCTTCTTCAAGGTGCTCAGCCTGAACGGGCTGGGGATGGGCCGTATCACCGTTGCAAATGTCTTCACCAACGACGCCTTCGACACCCATTCCGGTTTCTTCGCGCCTGGCCAGCTCAGCTGGGGGCCCGACAACAAGACGCTCGTGCTCAACGGCCTCTCTCCATCGTCTTCGCGGTTTCGCGAAGGATTGACGAAGTTCGTCCTCATCTCGCTCACCGGCAGTGAGAACCGCGAGGTCTCGCCGCTGGCGGATCGCTCCATGGCCCAGCGCGGAGTCAACGGTCCGATCTGGTCGCCGGACGGCAAGTCCATGGCCTACGTGCAAGACGGCGTGCTGTGGGTCGTGCCGGTGGTCGACAAGGGCGAGAAGCTTGGCGACATCGTCGGCCCGCCGCGCGCGCTCACCACCGAGCTGGTGGAAGCGCCGAGCTGGAGTGGGGATTCGAAAAGCCTCGTCTACATCGGCACGGACCGTCTGAAGCGCGTGTCGCTCGATGGAGCCGTCGACGATATTCATCCCGGCAACTTCACCTGGGGCCGCAATATCCCGCGCGGCCAAATGGTGGTCTGGGCGGGGCGGCTGTGGGACGGCGTCGCGCAGACCTACCGCGAGAATGTCGACGTGCTGATCGACGGTAACATCATCACCGCCATCGAACCGCACCAGAGTGGGCGTCGGGCGGCGCTGGTGAATGCCTCGACCGCCACGGTGATCCCCGGCCTGATCGAATCCCACACCCATATGGCGGCACCGTTCGGCAGCCGCTTTGGACGCCTGTGGCTGTCGTTCGGCATCACCTCCGTGCGCGAGCCCGGCACCGATCCGTACGATGCACTCGAGCGCAAGGAGTCCTGGGCGAGCGGCGAGCGGCCGGGTCCGCGCGAGTTCTTTGCCGGCGCGCTCACGGACGGCGCGCGCGTCTACTACGGCATGGCGAATAGCGTCACCACGCCGGCGCATCTCGAGCTGGAGATGGGCCGCGCGAAACAGCTCGGCTACGACCTGATCAAGACCTACGTGCGCATGCCCGACCACTTCCAGAAGACCGTCGTGTCCAAGGCCCATGAGATCGGCATTCCGGTGTCGTCGCACGAACTGTATCCCGCCGTCGGCTTTGGCGTGGATGCGGTGGAGCACCTGCGCGGCACCAGCCGGCGCGGCTACTCGCCCAAGCAGTCGGAGATGGGCGCCAGTTACGGCGACGTGCTCGACCTTCTGTCGAAGTCCGGCATGACCATCACGCCGACCATCGGTCTCAACGGCGCCTTCAATCTCGCGGTAATGCGCGATCCGTCGATCCTGACCATGCCGCAGATGACGGCGCTGTATCGAGACGACGAGCGCAAGGCATTTGCCGCCGCGGCGGAACGGGCGCGCCCTACCATGGCGGCCCTTCAGCGCAACGTGATCGCGATGCAGAAGGCGATCCGCGAAATCGTCGCCCGTGGCGGTCGCATCACCGCCGGCACGGACTCGCCGTTCATTCCCTACGGCGTCAGCTTCCTGATCGAGTTGGAGACCTACCAGGCCGCCGGTCTGACGCCCTACCAGGTATTGCAATCCGCGACGTCCTGGCCGGCGGCGGCGCTAGGCATCGACAAGCACCTCGGAACGGTGGAGCCCGGAAAGCTCGCGGATCTCACGATCATCGACGGCGACCCGCTCAAGGACGTGGGTGAGTTGCGCAAGGTCCGGGCGGTGGTGACCGACGGACATTATTATTTAAGCGACGAACTCTTGCGTCAGCGGTAACCCGGGGATTATGTAGCGCCCATCATGGCACCAAAAGTCTTCATCGACGGCGAGGCCGGCACGACCGGCCTGCAAATCCGCCAGCGCCTGGAAGGGCGCAGCGACATTGCGCTCGTCTCCATCGACCCGGCGCGGCGCAAGGATCCGGCCGCGCGGGCGGAGATGCTCAACGGCGCCGATCTGGTGATCCTGTGCCTGCCGGACGATGCGGCACGGGAAGCCGTGTCGCTCATCACCAATCCCGCCGTGAAGGTGATCGACGCCTCCACGGCCCATCGCACGGCGGCGGGTTGGGAATATGGCTTTCCGGAATTCCTCGCCGGACAGCGCGAGGCGATCGCGCGCTCCGCGCGGGTCAGCAATCCCGGCTGCTATTCCACTGGCGCCATCGCGCTGCTGGCGCCTCTAGTGCGCAGCGGTCTCTTGCCGAGGGATTATCCGGTCACGATCAATGCTGTCAGCGGATATTCCGGCGGCGGCAAGTCCATGATCGCGGAATTCGAGAAGCCCGAAGACCCGAACTACACAAAGTTCGCCTACCGCATCTACGCGATGGACCTGACGCATAAGCATGTGCCGGAGATCCAAAGCCACGCGCGTCTGACGGTGCGCCCGATCTTCACGCCGGCGGTGGGTCGTTATCATCAGGGCATGATTGTCGAGGTGCCGCTGCATCTCGACCTGCTCACCGACAAGCCGAATGTCGCTGCGGTGCATGGCGCGCTCCATCACGCCTACGACGGCGCGACCTTTGTGCAGGTCGTTCCGCTCGCTGAGTCGAAGGCCATCAAGACGCTGCAACCGGAAGAACTCAATAACACCAACCGGATGAAGCTGTTTGTGTTCGGCGCGGAAGCCGGCCGTCAGGCGCGTCTGGTCGCGTTGCTCGACAATCTCGGCAAGGGCGCCTCGGGTGCGGCGGTGCAGAACATGAACATCATGCTCGGCCTGCCCGAAACGGCGGGGCTTGCGTGAGCGGACCGCTGATCCTGCCGTGGAAGGGCGTGCTGCCGCGGATCGCCGCGGACGCATTCATCGCCCCCAACGCGGTGTTGATCGGCGACATTGAGATCGGCTCCCAAGCGAGCGTGTGGTTCAACTGCACCATCCGCGCCGATGTCCACTTCGTCCGTATCGGCGCGCGCAGCAACATCCAGGACGGCACGATCATCCATGAGTCCTCCAAGCCGCTCCCGACGCTGATCGGCGATGACGTCCTGGTGGGTCATGCCGTCATTCTTCACGGCTGCACCCTCGAAAGCGGCAGCTTCGTGGGGATGCGTGCAACCGTTATGGACGGCGCGGTCGTGGAAAGCGGCGCGATGGTCGCCGCCGGCGCGCTGGTGGCGCCCGGCAAGCGCATTCCGGCAGGCCAGCTCTGGGGCGGCTCGCCCGCGCGCTTCATGCGCAAGCTCACCGAAGCGGAGATCGCCGATCTGCCCCACGGCGCGGCGGGATACGTGGAACTCGCGGCGCAGTATAAAGCCGACTTGAAACTGTAGTGGCAACGCTCTCGCCCGCCGTGATCTATAGCGATCCACTGACAGCGGTCGCATGGCTACAGAAGGCCTTCGGGTTCAAGCTTGGGACCTTGGTCAAGACGCCGAACGACGAGTTCGCGCACGCGGCGCTTACCATCGGCGACGGCACGATACACGTCGGCTCCGAGTGGTCCGCCGAGACGGCAAGTCCGCAGTCTGTCGGCGGCAAGAACACGCAGTCCGTGCGTGTCCACCTCGACTCAGGCATCGATGCGCATTGCCGCCACGCCGAAGCCGCCGGCGCGCAGATCGTGCAATCACTCCAAGACGAGTTCTTCGGTGAGCGCACCTATCGCGCCAAAGACCTCGAGGGTCACGTGTGGGTTTTCAGTCAACGCTTGCGCGACGTCAGCATCGCAGAGATGCAACGCGTGTCGGGTTTGAAGATAGAGGGAGACGGACGCTAGCGCTTCGTGACGTAGCTGCCGGGTGCGTCCTCGATCACCTTCAGCTTGCCGTCGCCGAGTTTGCGCGCGGGCACCAACTCACCGGATTTCGGTGCGAGCCACTTCTCCCAATTGACCCACCACGAACCCGGATGCTCTGTGGCGCTCGCGATCCAAGCGTCGGCGCTCAGACCTTTCTTGTCGTTGGTCCAGTAGCCGTACTTGTTCGCCGCAGGAGGATTGACCACGCCGCCGATGTGACCCGAGCCCGACAACACGAACCGGGTCTCGCCGCCGAACAGCTTCGTACCCTCAAAGGTCGAGATCCACGGCGCGATGTGATCTTCCTTGCAGGAGATCATGTAGCTCGGGACCTTGATGGTCCCCAGATCGATCGGCACGCCGTCGAGCGTGATCCCACCGGGCTTGGCGAGGTTGTTCTCAAGATACATGTTGCGCAGATAGAACGTATGCATTGCCTTGGGCATGCGCGTGGAGTCGGAGTTCCAGTACAGCAGGTCGAACGGGAACGGTTCCTTGCCGAGCAGATAGTTGTTCACCACGAAGGACCATATCAGATCGTTCGAGCGCAACATGTTGAACGTGGTCGCCATGTCGGCGCCCTCGAGGTAGCCGCCGGCGTTCGTCATGCGTTTTTCGAGGCTCGAGACCTGCTCCTCGTCCACGAACACGCGGATGTCGCCGACTTCGCGGAAGTCGGTCAGCGCCGTGAGGTAGGTCGCGGTGTTGATCGAATTGTCGCCCTTGGCCTTGAGGTAGGCGAGGGTGGCCGCAAGCAGCGTGCCGCCCAGGCAATAGCCGACGATGTTGATCTTCTTCACGCCGGTCGACTTGATCACAGCGTCCTTCGCGGCGATGGCGCCTTCGTGCATGTAGTCCTCGAAGCGCTTGTCCGCATGCGCTTCGCCCGGATTGACCCAGGAAACAATGAACGTGGTGTAGCCCTGGTCGGTGAGCCACTTCACCAGCGAGTTCTTCGGCCGCAGATCGAGGATGTAATACTTGTTGATCCACGGCGGGATGATCAGAATCGGCGTATCCTTCACCTGCTCTGTGGTCGGCACGTACTGGATCAGCTGCATCATGTCGGTCTGCGCGACCACCTTGCCGGGCGTGACCGCGACGTTCTCGCCGACCTTGAATGCCTTCTCGTCGGTCATGGAAATGCGTAAACGCCCGCCGCCCTTCTCGAGATCGTTGAGCAGGTGTTCGAGACCCTTCACGAGGTTCTCGCCTTTGCTCTCGATCGTGGCGCGCAAGACGGCCGGATTGGTGAGCGCGAAGTTGGTCGGCGCCAAGGCGTCCGCGAACTGGCGCGTGTAGAAGTCGACCTTGCGCTGGGTCTGAGGGTCCATGCCGTCGACGTCTTTGACAGTGCTCTGCAGCCAGCGGGAGCTGAGCAGATACGACTGCTTGATGAAGTCGAAGATCTCGTTCTGCTGCCAGGCGTCGTCCTTGAAGCGGGAGTCGTCCTTAGCGGGCTGGGCGATCGGCGTAGCTTGCTGGCCCATCATGCGCAGCGTGGTCGAACGCCACAGTTCCATATAGTCGGTCCAAAGCGACATCTGCGCCTGGACCAGCTTCTGGGGGTTCGACCACATGCGGGTGGTCAGTTCCATGAAAGCTTGGCCGATGTTCATGGCATCGCCCATGCCCACGCTCAGGGCTCTGGTCGGGTCCTGTGCGGTGCGGCTGAGGAAATCGCTCAGAAGGCGTTGCGACCGCTCACCAATCCCGGCGGCGATTTTGGTCCAATCTTCGGGCGATGCGCCCGCGGAAGACGATGTGCCGGTGGTCTGGTCAGCCATGAGGAGGGCTCTTGCTTGCAGAAGGGGCCATTGGAGCCGCCTGCAGGAAAGCTGAGTCCTCCCGCCGAAGAGGAGCCAGGAAACAGGTCCCGATCCAATTCAGTCCCTCAGACGCCAGTAGAAGCTCACTTTTTTGATTTTTTTGCGGTCGTTTCAGGGTATGGAATAGGCGTAACCGGACCCCAAGTCCAGCGCCTTGCGGTCCTGGGATTTCCATTGTCATTCGGCTGAAAGAACACGCCCACCTATGGCCATGTCTGCGCTTCATCCGACCCTTTTCCGCGCCCGTCTCACGACCGGCGCCCGCGTGCTGGCACTGGTGGCGGTTGCGCTTCTGGCGGCCTGCTCCCACAAGAAGCAAACCGCGGAAAAGCCTGCGGATAAAGCTTCTGCAACCACCGGCGGTGGATTGGTCGCCGGCGGCGCTCTGAGCAGCGCTCCTGATCTGAACGCCAAGTTCATTACGCCGTCCCAGGCCCAGAACCAGCCGAAATTCACTGTGCCCAAGCCGAGCGGCAAGAGCGCGCCGGATTTGGCTTCAGTGCCCACCAAAGCGCCAAAGGCCCCTTCCAGCAAGCAGGAGCGGGACAAGGTGAGTGAAGGCCTGATCGCCGATCGCGACAACGCCCGGTATACGGATCAAGGCGGTCGCTCGAATCCGGTGGTCGTTCGTCCGTTGACCGAAGCGCAAGCCGCGCCCGATCTGGAACCGGCCGCGCCGCCGAAGCCACAGGCGGCCCAAGCCGGTGCCGTGACGCGTCTCGGCAACCAGCCGGCCCCCAGCAAGGCCGATGCTCTGGCGGACAAGGCGAAAGCGCCGGCACCGGCAGCGCCCAAAGAAGCCTCCGTGGCCTCGGCCGCGCAGATTGCCGCGACCGCAAGGCCGCCTGTGCTGCCGGCGGAAGCGGCGGGTCCGCGCCCGTCCGCCGTGCCAGCTGCGCGCTCCGACGGATTCCGTCCGCTCGGCACCTATGAAGCGACCACCAGCGTCTCGAACCAGGTGGCATCCGTGGACTTTGCCGGAACCGGCTCGTCCATCAACGCCCCGGGCCGCCGCGCACTGAGCGATGCTGCCGAACTCGGCAAGAAGTCCAAGGGGGCGTTCCGCGTGATCGCGCGTACGTCGGAGTCCACAAACCTCGTTCAGGAGCGAGCTACCGCGGTCGCCCGCGAGCTGCAGCGGCTCGGGGTTGCGCAAGACCGGATCTTCGTCGGCACCGATGCCGGCCAGGACGGTCGGGTCGATGTGATCCTCGACCAATAGCACCCCCAAGCGCCCCGCAATTGCCGGCGACCGACCCACAATTCGTCGCAATTTCACGCGACAAGGGTATGATTCCGGACAAACACAGCGGCGCCCGCATGATCAACGGCACGCCGCCGACCTCGTAAGGTTCGACCATGACGACCGAGTTCCACCGTATCAAGCGCCTGCCGCCCTATGTGTTCGCGGAAGTGAACGCCATGAAGGCGAAGGCGCGCGCCGCCGGGGCCGACATTATCGACCTCGGCATGGGCAATCCCGACCTGCCGACACCGCAGCATATCGTCGACAAGCTGTGCGAAGCAGCCCAAGACCCCAAAGCCCATCGCTATTCAGCCAGCCAAGGCATTAAGGGCCTGCGCAAGGCTTTTGCCGCCTACTACGAACGTCGCTTCGGCGTCACATTGGACGTCAACAAGGAAGTGTGCGTCACCCTCGGCTCGAAGGAAGGCCTCGCCAACCTGGCGTCGGCGATCACCAGCCCGGGCGACATCATCCTGTCGCCGAACCCGGCGTACCCGATCCATCCGTTCGGCTTCATCATCGCCGACGGCTCCGTGCGCTATCTGCCGTACGAGCCGAACGCGGAGTTCATGGCCGCGCTTGAACGCGCCGTCTCCATGACCTCACCGAAGCCGGTCGCGCTGATCCTGAACTATCCGTCGAACCCAACGGCTCAAGTCGCCACGCTCGATTTCTACGGTCAGGTGGTCGACTTCTGTAAGCACCATCAGATCTGGATCCTGTCCGATCTGGCATATTCGGAAATCTACTTCGACGACGCCAATCCGCCGCCGTCGGTGCTCCAGATTCCGGGCGCGAAGGACATCTGCATCGAGTTCACCTCGATGAGCAAAACTTACAGCATGCCGGGATGGCGCGTCGGTTTCGCCGCCGGCAACCCGGTGCTGATGAACGCTTTGGTGCGCATCAAGTCTTACCTCGACTATGGTGCGTTCACGCCGATCCAGGTGGCCGCCGCCGCCGCACTCAACGGCCCGCAGGATTGCGTGGCCGAAGCCCGCCAGATCTATCGCGAGCGGCGCGACGTGCTGGTTGAAGGCATGGCGCAAGCCGGTTGGCATATCCCGGTGCCGCAGGCCTCGATGTTCGCGTGGGCACCGGTGCCGGAGCCATTCCGCCATCTCGGCTGCATGGAATTCTCCAAGCTGTTGCTGACGGAAGCGGAAGTCGCGGTGTCACCGGGCACAGGCTTCGGTGAAGCGGGCGAAGGTTTCGTGCGCATCGCTCTTGTCGAGAATAAGCACCGCATTCGCCAGGCCGTACGCAACGTGCGCACCTTCTTTGCCAACGCGGGGGCGGCGCTGAGCAACGTGGAATCGCTGAGCGACGCCAAGATGCGCGCGCGTGGGAGCTAGGTGGAGATGGGAGCGCCTCTGAAAGTCGCGATCGCCGGCCTCGGTACGGTCGGGTCCGGTACGGCAAAGCTCATTCAGGCTAACGCCGATCTGATTGCAGCGCGCTGCGGCCGGCCGGTGCAACTCACCGCCATTGCCGACAAGATCAAAAAGAGCGAGCCGGACATCAGTCTCGACGGCATTGCCTGGTACGACGATGCCGAGAAGATGGTGGCCCAAGCCGATGTCGATGTCGTCGTCGAGTTGATCGGCGGCATGGGCGTTGCGAAGCGCACGGTCGAAGCGGCGTTGGCCAAGCGCCGCCATGTCGTCACGGCGAATAAGGCGATGCTGGCCCATCATGGGCTGGCGCTGGCGCAGGCCGCCGAGAGCGCCGGTGTCACGCTTGCTTTCGAGGCGGCGGTGGCCGGTGGCATTCCCATCATCAAGGCCTTGCGCGAGGGGCTTGCCGCGAACCGCATCAGCCGGGTCAGCGGGATACTGAACGGGACGTGCAACTACATCCTGACGACGATGCGCGACAGTGGGCGCGATTTCGCCGATGTGCTGAACGAGGCGCAGAAATTGGGCTACGCGGAAGCCGATCCGTCCTTCGATATCGATGGCGTAGATGCCGCGCACAAGCTGGCGCTTCTGGCGACGGTTGCTTTTGGCGCGAAGATTGATATCGCTTCCGTCAGCGTCGAGGGCATCCGCAACGTAAGCGCCATCGACATGCAATACGCCGACGAGTTCGGCTATCGGATCAAGTTGTTGGGTATCGCTGAAGCCGACGACGGCGGCATTTCTCTGCGCGTGTCGCCGTGCCTGGTCGGCCTGAATGCACCGCTGGCCACCGTCGATGGCGTGTTCAACGCCGTGGTGGCCGAAGGCGATTTCGTCGGACGTTCGGTCTATGAGGGCCGTGGTGCGGGTGAACGTGCGACGGCCTCCGCCGTGGTGGCCGACATCATGGATATTGCAGCGGGCCGTCAGGTGCCGACCTTCGGCGTGCCGGTGGCGTCACTGAAAGAGTTGTCCACAAAAGCCCTCGATCGCCGGGTGGGCGCATCCTATGTACGCCTGACCGTGATCGACCGGCCGGGCGTTTTCGCCGATATTGCCAGCGCGTTCCGTGACGAATCGGTGTCGATGGAGTCTGTGCTGCAGCGCGGTAGAAACGCAAACGCTAACGTCAATGTTGTTATTGTCACGCACGACGTAGAGGATGCCGCTCTGCTTCGTGCCCTCAAGCGCCTGCGCTCCAACGATGCTGTGGTCGAAATTCCGCACATGATGCGGATCGAGACACCTCAGCCGGTCTAACGCGTCGCGCCCTCCTAGGAGCCACCATGTCACTGCAGCTTGATTCTTCTTTCGAGAATGTCCTTGAACGCAACCTCGCGCTTGAGACCGTGCGCGTAACCGAAGCCGCAGCACTCAGCGCCTCGCGCCTCGTCGGCATGGGTGACGAGAAGGCCGCCGACCAGGCGGCGGTGGACGCGATGCGCAAGGCGCTCAACAGCCTCAATATCAACGGGACGGTGGTGATCGGCGAAGGCGAGCGCGACGAAGCGCCGATGCTTTACATCGGTGAAAAGGTCGGCTCTGGCGAGGGGCCGAATATCGATATCGCGCTTGATCCGCTGGAAGGCACCACCATTACCGCCAAGGGCGGCGCGAATGCCTTGGCCGTCATCGCCATGGCTGAAGCCGGCAATTTCCTCAACGCGCCGGACGTGTACATGGACAAAATCGCCGTTGGCCCAGGATTGCCCGACGGCGTGGTCGATCTCGATTTCAGCGTCGTGGACAACCTGAAGCGCCTCGCCGAAGCCAAGAAGAGCGACGTGGAAGACCTGTTGGTGTGCATCCTCGATCGTCCGCGTCATTCGGAATTGATCCAAAAAGTGCGCGCCGCGGGTGCGCGTATCATGCTGATCTCCGATGGCGACGTGTCCGGCGTGATCGCCACCGCACAGCCGGATTCCGGCGTTGACCTATACATGGGCTCGGGCGGCGCACCGGAAGGTGTGCTGGCAGCGGCGGCGCTGCGCTGCATCGGCGGCCAGATGCAGGGGCGCCTGCTGTTCCGCAATGACGACGAGCGCGGCCGTGCCGCCAAATGGGGCATCAAGGACCTCAACAAGAAGTATGGCATGCTCGATATGGCAAAGGGCAACGTGATGTTCGCCGCCACCGGCGTGACCACCGGCCCGATGCTGAAGGGTGTGCGCCGTTTCCATGGCGGTGCTGTGACCCATTCGCTGGTGATGCGATCAAAGTCGCACACCGTTCGCTACATCGAGGCGCATCACCGCTTCGATCTGGACTAGGCGCGTCCTTGAGCGAAGCCTTCCTCGGCGTCGCGTCTTCCGTGCTCGGCCGCCGCTGGCATCTCCGCGCGGTGGATGAGTCCGCCGTCACCAGCATGACTCGCCAAGCCGGCGTCACGGATGCGGTGGCCCGCGTGCTTTGCGCGCGCGGTGTTGCGGTCGATGCGGCGGCGTCCTTTCTACAGCCCACCTTGCGCGATCTGATGCCTGACCCGAGCACGTTCGCGGACATGGATCGCGCGGCCAACCGCATTGTGGCGGCGATCAAAGCGGGCGAACCGATCGCCATCTTCGGCGACTACGATGTCGATGGCGCGACAAGCTCCGCACTGTTGAACCGTTTCTTCCGCGCCATTGGCGTCACGCCGGTCGTCTATATCCCGGACCGCATGAAAGAAGGCTACGGCCCCAATGCCGCCGCCCTGCAGGCGCTGCATGGGCAAGGCGCGCGTGTGGCCATCACCGTGGACTGCGGCATCGTCGCATTTGCGCCGCTACAGGCGGCGAAGGATGTGGGCCTCGATGTGATCGTGGTCGATCATCACAAGGCCGAGCCTGGGCTGCCTGTGGCCGCGGCCGTCGTGAATCCCAATCGCCTCGATGACACCAGCGGGCAAGGTCATCTTGCAGCGGTGGGCGTGGCATTCCTGCTGATCGTCGCCGTGAACCGAGCCCTGCGCGCGGCGGGCTGGTACACCGACATGCGCAAGGAGCCTGACTTGCGCCAGTGGCTCGATATCGTTGCGCTCGGGACCGTGTGCGACGTGGTGCCGCTCAAGGGCCTGAATCGCGCCTTTGTGGTGCAGGGGCTGAAAGTGTTGGGGCAGGGGGCGAATGTCGGCCTATCCGCTCTGTCGCGTGTTTCGCGCATCGATACGCGGCCGACTGCATTCCATCTTGGCTTTCTGCTCGGTCCGCGCGTGAACGCCGGTGGCAGGGTCGGTCAGGCGGACTTGGGCACGCGCCTGCTCTCCACCGAAGACGCCGACGAAGCAACGGCGCTGGCCATGCGGCTCGATGAGTTCAATGCCGCCCGCAAGGAGATCGAGGCGGCGGTTCTGTTCGAGGCGATCGAGCAGGTGGAAACCACAGCCAACGCCGACGATCCCGTGGTGTTCGCCGTGGGGAAGGCTTGGCATCCCGGTGTAATCGGCATTGTGGCGGGGCGGCTAAAGGAGCGTTACGACCGGCCGGCTTGCGTCATTGCCGTCGATGGCGGAATGGCAAAGGGCTCGGCGCGTTCGGTCGCCGGTATCGATATCGGACGCGCGATCATCGCTGCGCGCGAGGCCGGCTTGCTGATGAATGGCGGTGGGCACGCGATGGCGGCGGGGCTCACGGTCGGCGAGCCCGAAATCCCCGGCTTGATCGCATTTGTGCAGAATGAAGTGCAGCGTCAACTCGCCGGGGAAAGGCTATTGCCGTCGATGGCGTTGGACGGGGCGCTTGCCGTCTCCGCCGTCACGCCGCAGTTGATCGCGGATCTCGCCGCGGTCGAACCGTTCGGCGCGGGCAACGAGGAGCCGCGGTTCGCCGTGATCGGTGCGCAGATCGCCAAGGCGGACATCGTCGGGTCTGGGCACGTGCGCTGCTTCGTGACGGGGCGCAGCGGCGGGCGGCTGAAGGCGATAGCCTTCAACTGCGTGGATTCCGATCTCGGCCAGCTTTTGCTCACCGCGCGCGGTCGCACTTTGCATCTGGCCGGCACCATTCGCGCGGATACCTGGCAGGGCCGCAACGAGGCCCAGTTATGCATCGACGACGCCTTTGCGGTCGACTAAGCCGCTAAAGCCAGCCCATTGAAATAGCTGCCGAATGCACCCCTTTTCCAAGGGCGGGACAGCCCCCTGGAGCCGTTGACGGGCTTCCGGGGCCGTGCGACCGTGCGGCTCCGCTGGCTGCAGGCGCAGGGAGATCTAAGCATCTGCGGCGACGGCCATCTTCACAATCAGCCCACTGGATCGGGGAACTCCGAAATGACCATTTCCAAACACATCGGCCGACTGGCTGCCGCCGTTCTGTTGACCGGCGCCGTGAGCTTCGGTGCGCTCGCCGCCGACAAGGCGCCCGCCGGCAACGGTGAGTTCGACGGTTCCACCTTCAGCTGCCTGAACTACACCAACGGCCTGGGCGAGAATTCTTCCGGTAAGACGCAGTCGGCACTCGGCCGCACATGGATGCAGGGCTATCTCGCCGGCTACCTCAAGGCGCAGGGCAAGCTTGAAATGTCCGCCGAAAAGTCCGACGACGATAAGCTCACCTCGCTGATGCTGCAGAAGTGCCGCGAGTATCCGCAGTCGTCGATCCTGGCAGTCTCCATGCAGGCGATCGCGAAGGAAAAGGTCAAGATTCCTAACAACGCGATGGCTGATTTCTCGCCGGCGACCTACACCTGCGCCGAGCACACCGCGGCGAAGAAGAGCGCGCCGACCAAGGCCGACGTGGCCGAGTTGTGGGCGATCGCCTTCATCCAAGGCTTCAAGAACGTCGCGCAAGCCGACATGGTGATCGGTATGGAGAATAAGCCCGTACTGACTGGCGCGATCTCGAAGAACTGCGAGAAGATGGCGGACACCAAGTACATGGACTTGGTCGCCATGGTCGCCGAGAAGGTGAAGATGTAAGTCGCGGCCGTAAGGTCGAAACAGAAACGGCGGGCCGCAGGGTCCGCCGTTTCTTGTTGGTCTACTTGCCGCGCTTGGCGCCGCGTCTGCTTTTCGGACCTTTCGGCAAGGTGCTGTCGCCGTCGCCCAGGCTACGCTGCATATACACCGCGTCGGACCAGCGGCCGAACTTGTAGCCCACCGACGACAATGCGCCGATGACGTAGAAGCCGTGTCGGCTGTGAATGGCAAGCGACGACGCGTTGGCGGAATCGCCGATCACAGCGATCATCTGGCGGAAACCGTAAGCTTCGCACTTGGCGATCAAGTTGGTCATGAGGGCGTGGCCGATATCGCGGCCAACCACATCGTGCGCCACGTAAATCGAATCCTCGCAGGTATATCGATAGGCGGAGCGTTCCCTGAAGGGGCCGGCGTAGGCGTAACCGACGACGCGTGACCCGCGCACGGCGACTATGAACGGCATGCCGCGCGCGACGATGCGCTGCCAGCGTGCGGTCATTTCCGCCACGGTCGGCGGATCGTCCTCGAACGACGAGGTCGTCTTGCTGACGTAGTAGGCGTAGATCTCCTGCACGGCCGGCATGTCGTTTTCCAGGGCCGGACGGATCCTTACCTTGAGCGGCGTGTTTGAAGGCGTGGGCGTGGACATGAGCGCAGCACCGCAGGCTGGAAATCGGGGAAGGTGTCCTATCGTGAGGGTTCTAGCGTGACAACGGTTAAACCGGGGTGAAGCCCGGCCCGACAGGCGGTTGCAGTGGCTGCGGCCACCGGGCGTGAAGCGCCCGGCACGCCCCCAGGACCGGGTGTCTGTGGATAACTTGCCAACCCTCACCAGCGCCTTGGTTTCTCAGCCTTGATTTCTGAAGCCCACCCCGGTATCACCTGCCGCCCGCCGGCCCCTCGTGCCGGTCAGACGTCCCCATCGTCTAGAGGCCTAGGACATCGCCCTTTCACGGCGGTAACCGGGGTTCGAATCCCCGTGGGGACGCCATTATTTCAATGGGTTAGCTGTCAGGGCGGTAACTGGTGTCCCGGCTGTGTCCCGGCGACGGTCTGGTTCAGCCAGATACGGACACGCACATTTATGGACATTCCGCGACACTTGCGGCGTCGAACCCGTTGGCCGACGCTATCGGTCATGACGAGCATCTACCCCCCGAAGCCAATCGCGACACCGCGCTGTCCCGCCTGCCAGCTTCAACTCTGCAAGGGCCGGGACGAACCGCCTCACGTTGCCCTCAAGGTGGAAGAGGGTGGCAATAAGCTCAGCAGCTCGGACACTGTGTACCTCTGCGGTGGCTGCGCCGCCGTGATGGTGCGTTCAGCAGACATGGCGCAACCGGGCTGGCATCAGCGCCGCTGAATTGCAGGCCTGGGGATCGGCTGTCCGCCCCCCCCACCCAGGCACTTCGCCCCTGCGGCCCCGCCCTGGCTACTCAGGTTCACCGGGCTGCTCCCGAATGCGCCATAATTTTCCAAAATTCCGGATGGCCGCAGGCAGCTATCATTGGGCGGCGGTATTGATATCAATGGCGGAGGGCTGAAAGCAAAAGGCCCCGCCGATGTGACGGGGCCTTTCAGTAAAACAGCCAACTACTTATTAAACGAGATCGGTCTAAGCACAAAAAAAACGGAAATTACCTTCCGGTCGTGTTGCCAAAGCTGTCGCGATGAGTGTTGACGCTATTTTTTCCAACAGACCCAGTGGTGTTGCCAAAGCTGTCGCGATGAGTGTTGACGCTATTGTTTCCAACAGACCCTGTGGTGTTGCCAAAGCTGTCACTATGAGTGTTGACGCTATTGTTTCCAAAAGACCCAGTGGTGTTGCCAAAGCTGTCGCTATGAGTGTTGACGCTATTGTTTCCAACAGACCCTGTGGTGTTGCCAAAGCTGTCTTTGTGAAGGTTCACAGACTGACCATCTTTTGTTCCTGTCGTATTACCAAAGCTATCGGTGTAAAGGCTTGT
>CANJPQ010000052.1 GCA_947476275.1 Fidelibacterota bacterium | reverse complement strand
GCCATCGGATCGAGAACATGTTCGGCAGGATCAAAGACTGGCGCCGCATCCACACACGTTACGACCGATGCGCCCACACATTCATGTCGGCCATTTGTCTCGCCGCTACAGTCATCTTCTGGCTATGATCAATGAGTCCTGACCCTAGGTCACCCAATACCAAGCTGCGGTGAGCGCAATGAGCGTGCCGACAAGCGAAATCGCCAGCACATACCGCACATTGTGGCCGGTTGTGCCCTGGCGCACCTCGTCTGTGGTCTTGTCCTCCGGAATGGGGTGATTCACCGGCGGATCGATACGTTCGACGTGCTGTGTCGTCTGCATGAGCGTTGCCCTTCTATTGGTCTCGTGGAAGCTAAACGCTGACGCGGAAACGCTGTTCCCTAGATCCGTCTGCAACTATTGCGAAGTCGTTGCTCAAAACTGCACACACCGTGGAAATTGACGGCAAACAGAATCGGCCCTACACCTGAAATGCAATCGTCGAGATGGTGCGCCAACCGCCATCCACGAAGCCTCAGCCCCTACATCCAATTTTTTTGCTTCGCATGGAGTTGCCATGGCGAACCCCGTTTGCCTGACCGTGCACAAGAACACGCGCGCGAAGCGCATTGTGCGTGAGCGCGGACTCGACCTGCTCCAACGCGCCAAAGTTGCCGCCCGCCTGGATGGCGGGCTGGGCGGATTTGCGCTGATCGCTTGGAACGGCGCCGGCGAACCGACGGCATGGTGGGACTGTGGCGAACTGCCCGCCTGGTCGCTACCGGATTTCGCGCGGCGGGTGCTGGAGAACAGCCAAGATCTCGAAAGCGAGCAGGCTGCGGATGGCTGAGTCAGATCTCGCAGACTTGCTGACGTGGCTCGAGCCCCAGCACCTCCCATTCCTGAACCTGTTCCAGCCCCGCAAGGAGACATGCAATGACGCGACCAAAACCACCGACCAAGCCGGCCCCGAAAGCCAACCCGAAGGCGCGGCCGCCTCGTGACGGTCTGGCCAAGACCGCGAAGGAACTCGCCAAGCGTTTCATCTGAGCGCGACGCCGGTGCCGCGCAAATCCGCGCCGCGTAAGCCCAAGACCAAAGCGCCGGCGAAGGCCGCGCCGCGTTCACTGGCGGCCGCGGTGCTGGCGGCCCTGCAACGTGCCGCAGATGCAGTGCCTGCAGCCGACGCCACGCGCATCGATCTCGTCGCCGATGCGCTCGTCGCCAAAGCCTGCGCGGGCGACGTGCAGGCGATCAAGGCGGTGTTCGAGCGTATCGACGGCAAGGTGTCGTCGGAACAGGCCGCGGAACCGCCGCGCGCGGTCGAGATCATTCACACGTTCAAATCAAAAATCTGAGGGAGCGATCGTGCGTAAACGATTCGACGATGAAGTCGCCGAGGTGATGGCGATCCTGGATCGCCCCGATCCCCGTGCGAACGGCAGGAGCGCGGAGGCAGCGCTCAACATGGCGCTCGCGTCAGGCGGTGGGCCGTTGCGCCAGAAGTATCTAGCCAAGGCGCAGAAATTCATCGCGCGCATGGATCCGGAGCGCGAGGCGGAAGAGATCCAGGAACTGCAGGGGCATGTGCTGGCGCTGCAGGGCCGCGGCGGCGACACGCGCATCGCGCATGTGACCGCAATGGACAGGGTGATCACCGTTTCCAATTCGACGGCCCATATGGCCGGTGCCTTGGGCATTCCGGGGTTCGTGATGCTGCCGCGCGGTCTTGGTCGGCTCTGGTATTGGCATGCCGCGCGCCACGATAGTCCCTGGTACCCAAGCCTGACCCTATTTCGTCAGACGAGGGAAGATTCATGGACCGACGTGGTGGATCAGGTGAGGCAGAAAGAGATGGCGGCTGGGCTGGAGAATGCGCGGCGCTTCATCGGCGCATTGCCGTTCTCGAAGCGGCCCTTGCGCCTTTCGCCCCCTTCGCCTTGTGCGACAGCGTAGATATTCAAGGCGGATTCCGCGCAACGGATGATCCGCAGCGGCTGGCAGACATGGCGGCTTTTAAGCGCGACACGCTGTACATCGACGTGAGTCTGTTCAAGCGCGCCGCGAAGCTCATCAACGATCGAGGCTGACCTATGGCGCTAGCGACTTACGCAGATCTCCAGGGCGCAATCGCCTCCTGGATGGATCGTACGGACTTGACCGCTGTGATACCGGATTTCATCTCGCTCTTCGAGACTACGGCCAACGCGGAACTGCCGTTACGCACGCGCTACAATTTGGCGACAACGACGTTGAGTACCGTGGTCGGTACGGCGACTGTAACGTTGCCGACAGATTTTCTCGAAGCCAAGTCGCTCGTCAACCAGACAGATCCCAAGCACGTACTGGAGCCGTTCACGGCGACGGCGCTGTATACTCAGTATCCGAGCGGGCAGATCGCGCAGCCCAGGGGCTTTATCTATGTCGGATCGTCGCTCGAACTGGCGCCAATCCCGGACGCGGCGTACGCGCTGAAACTCTACTACTACCAGAAAGCCATGCCGCTTTCGGTGGAACGCACGACGAACTGGCTGCTGGCTAACTTCCCCAATCTCTATCTGTTCGGGTCGCTGGTCGCGGCCGAGGCCTACCTCGGCACGGACCCGCGCCTGAAGCTGTGGGGCGAATTGTATGAAAACCTTCTCGCCAAGCTGAGCGCTGCGACCGAGCGCGGGCAATACGGCGGGGCAGCGCTGGCCGTGAAATCCGATGTGGTGGCGTAATGAGCGGCGGGACGACGGGCTATCACCCGCGCGTGGCCGCAGACGCGCCGACGTGGGCTGCGCGCTTGGTGCAAGACTTGGTGGATTGGGTGCTGAGCCTTCGGCGCGGTCCGCAAACCATGACGGTCTATACGCTGACGAGTCTGCCCGACGCGACGAAGTTTCGCGGCGGCTGGATCGCCGTGAGCGACGAGGCCGGCGGCTTCACCTGGGCGGGATCCGACGGAACCAACTGGCGACGCATGCAAGATAGGAGCGTAGTGAGCTAATGGCAGATACACCTACAAACCGATACGGAGCGCGACAGCAAAGCCTCGGGTCGAACACGAATACATGGGGCGAAACGAAGCTCAACGAGGTGATCCAGCTCTTCGATCGTGGCTCAAAGGGATTTCAAGCCCTGACTGTGACCGGCGACGCAACGGTAAACTGGACAAACTATATAGCGACTAACGATGGCCAGGTCGCGACGTTGAAGCTGGTGGGCAGCCCCGGCAGCGCTTTCACGCTGACGTTCCCCTCTAAGGAATGGGAATTCGCCGTCTGGAACAACACGGCGTATGGCGCGACGATCAAGTGTAGTGGCGGTACGGGCGTATCCGTTCCGGCCGGCCGCAAGGTGCGCCTATTCTGCGATGCGTCCGATATCGGCGATAGCACGCCGAACTATCTGCCGACCGCGACCACGCTTACGAACCTGCAGGATATCCCAAGCTATACGCATGTTCAGGCGCTGATTGCCAATGCGGCGCTGCCGGCGAGCGCGGGTGCGATCCTGAACAGCGCGTCGGATACGACAGCCGGATACCTCAGCCAAAAAGAGACTATCGCCACCGCAAGCGATCTCTTTCTGGCATCGAAAGCGACGGCGAATGCCGGCGCGAACGAAAACACACAATGGACCTTTTCCGCCCGCCGCGTTCTTCGCCGGGCTCTCTTTGTAGGACAGGTGTAAGACATGGCATCAGGACGACTTGGCGCTGTGAAATCAGCCGCAACCACATACAAGACGCTTTACAAGCCAAGTGGCTGTGTCGCTGTCGTTTCAGTATCTATGTGCAATCAAGCGGCAATCGACGATGCGGTTCGTCTGGCTGTGGTGCAAAGCGCGAGTACAGACCCGACGCCTGCGGTTGCGGAATTCGTGGCGTACGCATCGCTGATAAAGGCAAGCGGGGATCAGAGCTTTGGTGATCGCGCCATGTTTGGCCCGTATGAGCTGAACAGCGCAAACAATGATCAGCTTGTCGTCTATTCGACCGGCGGCAACGTGTCCTTTGTCGCCACCGGTGATGAAGGTGTCGCCTAATGGGTATCTCTCAGGGTGGCGCTGCTACGCGTTTTGGTTTGGTCGCCGGGGCGCCGTCGCCTAAGCGAATGAGCGGCACGATGATGATGCCGCACTACGCACACATGGTGAACTCTGGCGGTATCACAACCACGGCAACGCGCCTTTACTTCGCCCCGATCTTTCTTGATCAGGTCGACACGTGGCTTGGTATGCGTGCTTACAATAACGGTGCCGCGAACACGGGCGACAAATTACGGCTTGGCATCTACACAGAGGCAAGTGCTGGTGGGCCCGGCAGTCTGCTAAAGGACTGCGGTGAAGTCACGCTGACCGCTGCAGCAGCGGTGTTGACCGCTACCAATTCGTTTACGAACACGTATATCGGCTGGCATTACGTCGCGATCCACGCTCAGAGCGCTACCCCGATGCGTGTCATGGGCGCGCAGGAACAGCGTTCAGATGTTGCCTATCGATGGGGCGCAATCGCCGCGCAGGCTATCGCATCTCTGGATAGCGCCGGTGCGATTATTGCGGGATACTCTGCCGGGCCGCAGCCGTTCATGTCTGTTGATACGGTATACGGCACTCTGGCATCGACGGCTGTAACGCCGACTATTTGCCGCGCAGAAATGCCAGCACTCGCGGTCTACAAGTAACCGATAGCCTACCGGGTCAGCAGATAGCAGGAATCATCTAACCGCGTGATGTTAGCACTTCCGGAATTCTTCGCCACTTGCGACATGAAGACGTCTTCCGAAATCGCGAACGTTGCAACTTGATGATCTTTGCGCGGCGGTTGCGACCGTGCTTGTTCGTGATCGGTTTCAAGCGATAGATCTGATACGTGACGTGCGATGGTTTCCGCAGCATTCGCAGGGAAGTGCGGTAGCCACTCTGTCGGGCTTGGTTCCGATCGTGCGATAAATTTTGCGACCTTAAACGCGGCTTCTTTAGCGGTCTTCGCGTAAGGCGGCGCGCGGTCGGTCGCGAAAGTGCGGGAGAAACGAGACCCCTTAGCTTTGTTCAGGTTAAGACACGGTACACCGAGGATCGCTGCTTCTAACCCAGTCGTGCTGTTGCTGTGGATGGTGATGTCCGCCCCAAGCATCCACGGGATTGGATTTGATCCACTTACGACTGTGACCCGGCTATCGCGTTGCCATGTCGCCGCGTTTTCACCGGGTGCGGACGAACGACTATCTTGTGCGTTTTTGGCAGAAGCGGGATCAAGTCAAGTGTCGCCTCATAATTGACCTTTTCCGAATCAATCCACGACTGTGCGTAAGCGCGACCTTCGACCGATGCCATTTCTATTGCGCCACCTTGCGCCGCTGCTCTCAGCGCGTTCTCTGTGCTGCCCCACATTCTGTTGGACAGCGTAAAGTTTGTATTCAGCAGGATATAACGGCCTGCCGACTTTTCGCGTTTGTAGAGCCCGGAACGCAGAAGTTCTACGCGGGCGCTTCCTACCGTGGGACCGCTCCCGCCGAGCGCATTCCTGTGTTCTTCGTTCTGGAACATGAACAGATTTGCAACAGCCATTGCTTCGGGATCTACCACGATGCGCAGGACGTAGGGGGCCGCGACTGACAGAGCTTTCTCGTCATCGCTGACGACTACGTGACCAGCCTCACGCACTCTGCGGAAATATTGTGTTTGAATCTTGTTCGCCGTTTTAAAAACGAAAACCCATTTTGGCGCGGTTTCGATGTTGGCGAACATCGTCCATTACTGGCCGATAACGCACGCGATGCGGCGCTTCAGCAAGTGTGCTGCTATCAGAAGGCGTGAATCTGGATCTCGACCAAGTAACTCGCAGGTCAAATAAGTATAACGCATGACTTGTCCACGAGCTTCTCCTCAAGCCCGAAGTTTAATAAAGTCGACTGCCCATTGGACGCCAAAAGGGTATTTGGTCGATGCCAACAAGATCAAGTTGGTAAGGGGCAGGCCCGATACAGACTTAAGGCGGGAATGGGCTTCAAACTCGACGCTCCTGGGCATCTGCCGCGGGGCTTTCACATGGGTGGAAAACGGCAGAAAGCCACTTGCCGTGTAGATGGAAAACCGGGAGACGCGCCGCAGAAAAGTACTAGCCCGGGACGACCAGAAAAAGCGCCCGGTCAAGTTGGCCGACCTGCACCGATTTAACACCTACAGCGTCAAAGATGCGTTTTAGCTGCACTGCAAAATCAGCGGCTGAGATGTCGAACTTTTCCACTTGGCGTTCCCGCGGCTCGTATCGCACCCAAGAGGCGATCTCGGGACCATCCTCACTGAGCGGGGCAATCAGGTCGGCCGCGGTTCTCGCGCCATCGGGGATGAACGCGGGGCGTGCTTGTGCACGAATCGGTCCTGATCCATGAAGCAGGAAATCGGCGATCGCAGATTTTGCCTCGTCGATGGTTCCAGCGGTGAAGTTAAACGCGTTTAGTGCGAAGCTGTCGGCAAGATCGCTCGCCTCCGCCGGCACGATGTTGAGGCATGGCGTGCCGACAAGCGCTCCTTCCAGTCCGGTCGTGCTATTTGCGTGGATCATCAAATCGGCGCCAAGCAGCCACGGGATGGGGTTGGTCTTCTCCATGACCTCAACGCCCGGAAACGATCGCCAGACATCGGCACGTTCTGCCGGGTGCGGGCGCAGGACGACCCGATGCGGCAAGCTGGCGCGGACCCATTTTAGAAGTTCATTGACCGTGCTGAAGGCTGCGCGCTCGAAATCAACGGTGTTTCGGATGATTCTATCGGACTTTTCCCGCCCTACCGCGGACGCCATCGTGAGATTGGCCACGCCGAGCGCCTTTTCAGCGCTGCCCCAGACACTGTTGAGGGTGCCGAAGCTCGTGTTGACAAGAATGTAGGGCCCCGCCTCGCGCGCCTGATCCGCCTCGGGCTGATAGATCTGCGCGTGCCGCATCAGAAGGTCGACCCGGGCGCTTCCCGCAATCTTGGTCTTACCCGGCAAAATTCCATCAACCACGTCTCGATGCCTGGCATCTAACGCGAGGAACATGTCGGCGGCATCCACTGAGGCGCGGGCCGTAATACTTGCGATCATCTCTGAACTGGACATCGCCAGCACTTCCTCGTCGGATATGACGACCTTGTGGCCATGCCTTCGACAGAGGGCCGCATTCACCCCTTGGATCGCGTTCGCGGTTTTGAAGAGGAATGTGCCTCTCGGGGCTTTTGAGGCGTTGGCGAACATCGACCACTGCTGCCCAACGAGGCAAGCCACACCCCGCTTGACGAGGTGCGCGGCAATCAGGAGGCGGGAGTCCAGATCTCGTCCAAGCAGTTCACATGTCAAATAGGCGTAGCGCATAGACGATGTACCAAAAACTCCCCTTCCAACCCGGCATCCATAAGGACGACAGCCCACTGGAGGCCAAGGGCTATTGGGTGGATGCCGATAAAATCAGGTTCGTGGCCGGCAATCCAGAGACGATTTATGGCTGGGAACGCGCGTCGTCATCGACCCTTTTGGGTATCTGCCGGGGTGCTTTTACCTGGGCGGATAACAGCCGCAATCCCTTTGCATGCTTCGGTACGCATCTGCGGCTCTACGCAATGGACGTGGATGGCAACGTCTACGACATCACGCCGGTGGTGAGTCGCGCGCAAGCTGCTTCGATCAGCTTCACAACGACGATGTCCAACTCGATGGTGACGGCGGCCTGGACTGGTCACGGCCTGGCGGCGGACCAGAAGTTCACATTCGACGCGGCTTCTCCCGTTGCCGTCGGCGGCGTAACCATCGACGGGACCTTTACGGTGGCGACGGTGGTGGACGCGAACACCATCACCTTCTCAGCTGCCCAGGCCGCAGCGTCTTCCGCCGGCCCCACGGCCGTGACTCTGAATACGCGGATCTACCTTCCGCCTGGCCAGACCGACGGTCTCGGCGGTTTGGGCTACGGCACCGGCGGCTATGGTACCGGCGGCTACGGCGGCTCGGCCTCGGGATACACCCTCTACCCCCGCACGTGGTCACTGTCCCAATGGGGCCAGAACCTAATCGCCAATCCACGCGGCGGCGGGATGTATGAATGGGCGCCCAACGTCAGTGCGTCGGAGCTTGTGAGTAACGGAACCTTCACAGGGTCTGCGACCGGGTGGACGCTCGGCGCGGGAATCGCCTACAGCGCGAACGCCATCACCTATACGGCGTCAAGCGGTGCGGCGACCCAGAGTGTGACGACACTCCCCGGGGCATGGCACGAGTTCACGATGGATGTGGCCGCGTGGAGCACGGGGTCTATCCAGGCCGTGTACAACGGCTCGAATATCATTTCGGCGATCACTGCGAGTGGCACCTATCGCGGCACGTTCTTTTCTGGCGCCGGCGGGACGGCGACGCTATCGATTTCCGGGACAAACGCGACGGCCACGGTCGACAATGTCTCTCTCAAGGTTCTCGCCGCGGCAAACATCATCTCCAACGCCCCAACGCAGGTGACGTGCAGCTTTGTTACGGCTGAGCGCATTCTGGTGGCCTGCGGGTGCCCGGACTCCAACGGCAACTTCGACGCCTTGCGGCTGCGCTGGACCACCACGCAGAACAATCAGACTTGGACGCAAGTTGCGACCAATCTGGCCGGCAGCTACACGCTCTCCAACGGCGCGCGCATCGTGCGCGGAATTTCCGGAAACCGGGAGAACCTGATCCTGACCGATACGGCTGCATATGCCATGCGATACGTGCCGGATCCGAACGTCGTTTACAGCTTTCCGGAATTGGGCTCCGGCTGCGGATTGATCGGCCCGAACGCGCTTACGCAGGTGGCAGGGCGTTTCTTCTGGATGAGTCCGGCAGCTGAGTTCTACGCCTACGACGGCTCCTATCCTCAGCCCCTGCAATGCAGTGTGAAGCGCGACGTGAAAGACAATCTTGCCTGGGTGCAGCAAGACAAGGTCTTCGCGTTCCCGGTGGCAGCGCGGAATGAAGTGTGGTGGCTGTATCCCGACTCGCGCGACGGGAATGAATGCAGTCGTTACGTCATCTACAATTTCGTCGAGAACCACTGGAGCGTCGGCACCTTCGACCGCACCGCATGGGCCGACGCCGGCGCCTACCAGTATCCGCTGGCGGTCGACGACGATGGACGGGTCTGGTTTCAGGAGAAAGGCTTTAGTGAGGACGGTGCTGCCCGAAGTTGGAGCGTGACCAGCGCCTTTGTCGATTTCCGCGACGGCGATTCCCACGCGCGTCTCGTCGGCATCCAGCCGGATGCCGACGACCTGCAGGGAGGCTATGGGATCACCGTGACGACTCGGATTCACAACGGCGATGGTGTGACCAGCCGAACATTCGGGCCCTACGATGTAACCACCGCGACGGGGAAAGTGAGCGCTAGAGCGAATGGACAAGAAGCAGCTCTTAAGTTCGCGGGCACCGCAGCGCCAGCATTCTGGCGGCTAGGTGCCGTAAGGGTTGATCTCGAAGACACCGGACGGCGGCGATGATGGAGCGTTGGCTTAAGGCGCGCGCACACCTTCTGCCGGCCATTCAACGCTTGGGGGGCACCCACACAGAGGAAGACATCTTCTTCGCAATCTGTCGCGGTGCAATGCAACTGTGGTTAGGAGACGCGTCCGCGATCGTGACTGAGATTGTGCGATATCCGAGAAAGAGCGCGCTCAACGTCATGGTTGCGGGTGGCGATCTCGCGGACATAAAGCGTGCAGAAGAGCAGTTGACAGCGTTCGCGATTCGCAATGGCTGTGCACGGATTCAAGCCGGCGGTCGCGACGGATGGGCGCGCGTATTCCCCGGCTGTAGACGCAACGGAACCATCATTTATAGGGATATGCCATGAGCCTCGGTGGAAGCCATACAGAATCGAACACCAGTTCGAATTCAAACCAGTACGGCACGAACACGCCCACCATCAGCACTCAATACAATCAGGCCTATAACAATATCTTCGGTTACGATAATGCTAACGCGGACGGTACCGCGACGACTTTCGTCCCCGGGGTGTTAGATCGAAAAACCGGCGCGAACCAGGTTCAGCAGCAGGCCATCGACTATATGCAGGGCCAGTTGGGTTCCCAAGGCGCCGCGAACAATGTCCTGGCCAACAATGGAAGCCTGGGAAGCCTCTACGCCCAATATGGCGGAGTTGCAGATCAACTACAGGGAATCACGCGCGCCGACCCACGACAGGCGCAGGCGTTCACGTCGACGGCTGCAAACGTTCAAGCCGCGAATTCGGGGAGTGCTCCAACCGCCTTCGCCTACACCGCGGCGGACACCGTCTCGCCCTATGCGGCACTCTTCGGGAGCCAGGTAACCGATCCGGCGTTGGCAGCCTACGATTACGGCACCATGCGAAGTGTGACGGACCTGGACGCGCGATTGGCTGGCAGCGGCGCCTTCGCAAACTCACGCAGCGAGATTCCTTACAGTGATCTCATCACGCAAGCGGCACTAGGCCGGGGACAGTTGTCGTCTCAACTCAATAGTCAAGGTTTGACGAACGCGCTTGGCTTCGCGTCTCAGGACGCCAGTCGTTTGACGGACACTAACAAGTTCAACACGGGTAATGTCCTCCAGAACAATCAGTTTAATGCGCAGCTGGCGCAGCAGGCGGGCTTGGCCAATGCGCAAAATCAAACGCAGAACAATCAGTTCAATGCGAATCAGAACCAGATCAACAGTCAGTTCAACGTCCAGGCCGCGAATGCGCAGGACCAAAACAGACTAGCTGCAATGGGGCAGGTTGCGGGGACCTTGCAAGCGCAGGCGGGCCTCTCAAGCCAGATGGTAAACAATATCGTCACGGCAAACGGCATCAACACCAGCGCCGCGCAGCAGCTATTTGCAGCGGGCTCGATTACGCAGGCGCAGCTCAATTCCATCTTGAATGCCGCATCAGCGTACAACGGGTATAGCTACACGCAAAACAGCTCGTCGCAGGGCCATTCCGACAGAGACGAGGTTCAAGTGGGCTTCTAGATGCCCGTGGCAACTTGAGTATTTCGGGGCTATTGAGATTGAACAATGAATAGAATCGTCAGCGCACTTTCCAACGGTACAGGCATTGTTCTCTCAAAGCTTGCGATTATCAGCATCCCGCTCCTATTGAGCACCGTCGGCTACTTGTTGAACACGACGATTGCCGCGCGCGATGAAATCACGCGTCAGGAGCTACAAGGAATTGGCGGTAAGATTGACGCGTTGGCAGCGCGCGTCGACGCGTTGGCGGATGTGGTCCGATCCACCAATGATCGTTCAGTAGCGACGTTGGGGGACGTCCGGGAGTTGCAGGCGCAGCAACGGGCAACAGAACGGCGCCTGGATGAATAATCCCGTCGCTGAGGTCTGGCGCTGCGCGAAGAACTCCTTATGATCTGCGGTCTCGTTTGATCTTCTTGAGCGTCCTTATGATCCGTCGCGGAATTCATCCCAGCGCCATCGTCGATATTCTCGGCCAGGCCTCTATCCCTGAAACGACAATCCTGGAGCCATTGACCGTGATTACGGTTGGTTCGGAAGGCCGTCTGTTGCTTGGCGAGAGAAATACGCTCTACCCGCATGTCAGCATCCGGATCGACAAGGGCTGGATGACGACGGGCAAGGAAGTATCCTTCGGCCCGGGTGTTTCCATTTATGAGCCGCGCGCGGGATTGGAGATCGGCGACTACTGCATGATTGCCGGCGGGGTCACGATCTGCGGCGTGAGTCATGGTGCCGAGCGGACCGATATCCCCATGCGCCAGCAAGCCGCCATCGCCGGTAAGATCGTGCTTGAGGACGACGTTTGGCTGGGCATGCGCGTGATTGTCATGCCCGGCGTAACCATCGGACGTGGCGCAATCATCGGTGCCGGATCTATCGTGACGCGGGATATCCCGCCGTACACAGTGGCGTGGGGAAGTCCTTGCGTCGTGCAGCGCAGTCGAAAAGACAGCTGAACAAAATATTCTATCTGACCTGCCGTGAGGACCCCATGAAGCTGAGCGCTGAGGGGGTCACCCTCATAAAGTTCCGCGAATCATGTCGTCTGGTGGCCTACCTGTGCCCTGGCGGCGCATGGACCATCGGCTATGGCCACGCCGGCCCGGAAGTCCACGAGGGCCTTCGCATCTCTGAGGCCGAAGCTGAGAGCCTGCTCGCGGCGGATCTCGTCATATTCGATGCTGCGGTTGCGCGGTTATGCCCGAACGCATCCGCGGAACAACATGCGGCCATGGTCTCGCTGTGTTTCAACATCGGTATAGCTGCATTTGCGCGGTCCTCGGTTGCACGTTTGCATAAAGCCGGTCGCCACGCCCAGGCGGCACAAGCTTTTGCGCTTTGGAACAAGGCCGCGGGTCGAGTCCTCCCTGGACTTGTCTCACGGCGCGCGGTAGAGGCTGCACTTTACCTATCGGGTGATTCGATTGAGGGCGATGACAGCAGCATCGCCACGGGCGAACACGCCCTTGGCGCTTCGCGTACGCTGGCCGGTACGGCAATCGGTGGGACTGCCGCCTCCGCCATGAGCGCCGGGGAGGTCATCGGTGTCCTAAAGGAGTGGCGCGAAGACTTGAGTGGGCTGATTCCGTACTTCGGCGAGATCAGATGGCTTCTCCTAGTGATGACACTCGCCGGTCTGGCGATCGCAATATTTGCGCGCTGGAGCGATCGCAGGGAGGGCAGGAGTTGACGTTGCTTTTGTCCCTCCTTCCGTGGCGGTGGATTGGGTTCGCGACCGCCCTGGTTCTGTGTGGCGTCATCTACGCTGAAATGAGGCACCTCGGGCGCCTAGAAGCGCAGTTGGACGCAGCAGCGGCAATCGCCAACGCAAATGCGGAAATCGCCGATCAGGAACGCGCTTTTCGCCGACGCGCGGATCAAGCCGCAGGCGCTGCGGCAACAAAGGCTGAGAACGCGCGTCGAAGGTATCTCGAACAAAGACGGGAGGTGACGCATGCGCGTGCCGAAGATGACGGCCCACTTGCTCCTGTTTTGCGCCACGCTCTTGACGGGCTGCCAGAGCTCGAGAAATCCGCCGCAACTGATCGCGGTGCGACGCGACCTACCACCTTATCTCCTGGACTGTCAGGAAGGTCCGAAGCGTCCAGGCCCTGAAGCGACCCAGAGAGACGCCGCGCTGGCAATCATCGACTACGAGGAGGCGTTGGAAGACTGCAAGGCAAAACTCATTGCTTTGCGCGCGCTCTTCGATTTTGCATCAGGGCCAAAATAGAGACAGCTGGGCTCCGATGTTAAGAGCGCTGTTCTTCTCCAGCCATCGGTCGATTGGTGTGATCAGGCATGAGCGCCGTCGCTACGAGCGTGATAATTGCGCATGCTAGGATATAAACGGCGATCGACCATCCGGATCCGGTCGCAGCAAGCAACGCCGTTGCGATAATCGGTGCAGGTCCACCGGCGATGATTGAAGCAAGCTGATACCCTAATGATGCGCCGGAGTAACGCAGATGCGGTGGAAAGCCTTCAGCAATTAGGGCCGCTTGCGGCCCATACATCATGTCGTGAGGAATCAACGACAGGACGATGGCGAGAATCATAAGGGTCAGAGATCCACTGTTCAGCAATCCGATATAGGCAAAACCGAAAATACCCATGGTTGCGGCGCCGATCATGTACATTTTGCGGCGGCCAATGCGATCCGAGAGATGCCCAAACAAAGGCACCGAGATAAAGGATAGGCCGGATCCGACAAGAACTGCGATCAACAATATATCTCGCGAAGCACCGAGATTGGTGCTGCCGTATGAGAAGATGAACGCTGTGAAGATGTAGAATGGTGCCTGCTCCGCCATCCTCAATAGGGCGGACAGAATGATTTCGCGGGGATGCCGGCGGATGACCTCCAGCGCCGGCGCTTTAACGCGTTTATCCTCCGCCGTGATACGCGCGAATGTCGGGCTTTCCATGATGCCGATGCGAATATAAATCCCGACGCCAACCAGCACGATGCTGATCAAAAAAGGAATGCGCCAACCCCAGCTCATAAATGCTTCGCCCGACATCGCGCTCACGGCAAGGACGGCAAGATTCGCCAGGAAGAGCCCGGCCGGTACGCCAAATTGCGGCCATGAAGCGATAAAGCCGCGATGGGCGTTTGTCTTGGCCCACTCCATTGACAGGAGCACCGAGCCGCCCCATTCCCCGCCGACCCCGACTCCCTGAATGAAGCGAAGGATCGTCAGCAGAACGGCCCCCCAGAGCCCAATGTCCGCATACGTCGGTACGAGGCCGATAAGGAACGTGGCGATACCCATGAGCATGAGCGTCGCAACCAGCGTGGACGCGCGGCCGATGCGATCACCGAAGTGACCGAAGATGGCGGCTCCGACGGGTCGCGCGATGAATCCAACGGCATAGATCAGGAATGCTTGAAGCGTTCCCATCAGAGGTTCGGACTCGGGGAAGAACAGTTTCCCGAAAACAAGCCCGGTAATCGTGCTGTACAGGAAGAAGTCATACCACTCGATCGTCGTGCCGATTGTGGCTGCAACAATGGCACGCCGAAGCTGACGCGGCTGGTCGGACTCTGCAGTCATATAAATCCCCCGATTCTCCGCGCATTCTGGCGGCAAACGAGGCGCTTTGCCAGAAATCCGTAATCCTATGGGAATAGGCCGCGTGTCTGCTTCGCATCACGGACGTTTTCGACGCCGATTGCCAGCGCCGCGACCCGATGGGACAGGCCATCGCGGGCCGCGCGCTCCATCACTTGATAGAAAGCGCAATCCATGATCTGGCTGAGACGGTCGTTGACCTCTTTCTCCCACCACAAAAAGCTACTGTAGGTCCTGAATCCACTCGAAGTAGCTCACGATCATACCACCCGCGTTGCATAGGATATCCGGGATCGCGAATATTTCATCCCGGCGCTGCGCCGGTATCGCACCCGCTTCCGGCGTCGTCGGACCGTTGGCGCCCGCGGCCAGAACACGACAGCGCAGCAGGCTTGCATTTCGTTCGGCAATCACACGTTCAACGGCCGCGCGGACAATGACATCGCACTGCTGGCGCAACATTTCCTCCGGATCGACTAACAATTCCGTTGGAAAATCCTTCAGGACCCCATATTCGGCGCCATGATGTCCGCATGCGGCACCACAAAAGGGATCATTTCTTGGATATATCTGCGTGAGATGGCCTCAAAGTCACGGCTCGATATCGAGCGCCGATCGATGCAAACACCGCCTATTGCGCCGCCATAGGAGAGCCGGGCGAGAGCGCATTTAGATATCCAAGGCAGCGACCTCGCCGATGTCGAGGTTCGCGGAGATGCGCGGTCCAGCTCTTGTCAGCCCTAACGACAGATGATGCTGTACGCGACAACCCTGTTAGACCGCTGTCGATCCGTCGTCGCGATGAATCTGGCACGAGACGGTGAGCGCACGTTTTGGATAGAAGATGGGGTCACGCTCGTCGGCCGCGATCTCGAGGTGATCCGAGATCGTGTCGAATTGCGTGTGCGCCATTTCGAAGACGGGGCCGGTGTAGATTTTCATGATGCCTCCGGTTCACTTCGTCTTCAATTTCGCGAGCATCTTCGCGCCGATCGACTGCGTAGAGTTTGGCGGCGACGCCCACGGGGCACGGAATTTTCCTTCCGTTCGTTGCATCACGGATTCGAGTGTGAAGTCGGTAGGCTTCGCGCCGCCTTCAAGTTCTTTCAAGGTGATCGGGGTTGCGACAAGGCGGCCGGGTCTGGCGCGCGTGGAGTATGGCGCAACATCTGTCTGACCGCAGTCTCTGCGCAAATAGTCGACAAACATTCTGCTGGTGCGGGCTTTCTTCGGCGTATTGACGGTGAAATCCTTCGGTCGTTACACCGCGTAGGCTTCTGCAACGGCGCTTGAAAATGCTTTGATTTCATCCCGCGGGAGCCTTGTCTGGAGCGGGACAGCAACATGTAGACCTTTGCCACCGCTCGTTTTCAGATACGACGTCAGTCCAAGTCCCACCAGAAATTCGCGCATGTCCAGTGCGGCCCGTGCAATGCGGTCCCATTTCACACTGGCATCAGGGTCGAAATCGAATATCACCCAATCAGGATGCTCAATGGCACCAATGCGCGATCCCCATACGTGAATCTCCTGAACGCCGTATTGAATCAGTCCGATGCTGCCATCTACGTAGTCAATGTAGATGAGTTTCTCGCCTTTGCTTCGTTTTCGTGAATTGCTTTGTGCATGCCGGGGTCAATGTGCTTTTGAAAGAAGCACGCGGGCCCAGAACGTCTTGGTAGCGCGTCAGTGCGAGCGGCCGATTCCGGATGAGCGGGAGCATCACGTCGGCCACGCGCTCGTAGTAGCGCGCGACATCCAGCTTTGTCCGAGTGTCGTTTGGATAAATCAGCCGATCGGGATGGGGCTGATGCCAATTCCACGCACGATCGGCTTGCTACGCTCTGACTTGGTAGATTGCACGTTCTCTTTTGCCGCTGTTTGGAATGTAGTCGTACTTGCCGTTGATCAAAAGCCAGTTTGCGTGCCGTTCTTTTGGCCGTGGTTTCATGCGGACCAGCGCCCACTGACCATGCAATTTGTGGCCCTCGAGACGAAATTTCTGATGTCCGCTCGCATAGGCTTCCTGTGGATTCCCGACAGCGAGTGCCACGTCCCGCTGTCCCAAACTATGGCGGTGCCACCGCCGCATTGTCCTTTTGGGATGACATCTTCGAGCGCCCATCTTCCTGGGGATGGTCTTCGGTTTCGATTGCGAGGCTACGCACGGCCGGATAGACGCTTGCCCCTTTCGCTACCGCCAAGCTTTTGAGCACTCCATCCATGTCAAGCCGGAAGTCATAGTACAGGTGGTTGGCGGCATGCTTCTGAATGACGAGCGCGTGGCTCACGCCGTCGGCGGGTTGGTCCCCTCTTGGTTCGGAAGTCACGGCAGAGTTGCGCTCCTTCTGATACAACTGAAGAGCAGCAGGCCGGGTTTTCCGCCGCGTCGGCCCCCGTTACAAGCGTTCGCGGCCATCCGCCTGCCTTCCGAGACGTGGACTATGAGATTTCAACGTCCGCAGAACGGCAAAGTTCAGCAGCGTGGCTTCGACGCCTCGCGCTATTGGCCGCGCGCTCGAGGCTCGGAACCCAAGCGCGCAATCCGCGTTCAGATCTTGGGCACGCCATTGACTAAGAGATAGTCGCCATGTGGGTCTGACCGGCCCCCGCTGAGTGATCCGATTGGAATGTTAGTTTAGAGCACGGGCTCGATCCACCGGATTTGCCGCTGGCCAGACGATGGCCTCCGGTGCCGGCGGCCGATACCCCAACGATGAATGCGGACGCACCGTATTGTAATGGCG
>CANJPQ010000051.1 GCA_947476275.1 Fidelibacterota bacterium | reverse complement strand
GGTTCCGGCTGATGCTCCGCACGATGCCCAGGTTTGGGAAATTTGCCCGGATCGTTTGGGCAACGTAGCTCGGGGATAGATGCGCGTAGTGTTGCTACGTCATGCGGGTATCAGCGTGCCCTAGCTGCGTGGCAATCACGCCCATCCCCGCGCCATTGATATCAATGCCTGCGCCCATCCGGAATTTTGGAAAATTTTGGCGCCACTCGGGCGCGACCGCGTGAACCTGAATAGCCAGGGCGGGGGTTCAGCGACAAAGTGCCTGGGTGGGGGTTGGGGAGCGGCGGTGCGCCGTATTTCGATCACGCGTGCGTCGAGCAGGCTGCGATCTAGTCCTCGCAACACACACATACAGACGAAACGCGTATGAAATAGCTCCGCGCGGGTGCACAGCGGGTGCACGAGCAAACTTTGGCCACTTTTGGCCACCCCAAAATTTCCCGTAACCATTTGATTTATAATGGTGCCGGCTACAGGAGTTGAACCTGTGACCCCCTGATTACAAATCAGGTGCTCTACCAACTGAGCTAAGCCGGCCCTGGCCGCGTCGACCGGCCTCGTCGGCGGGACCATAATGTCTCAACCCCGCAAAGGGCAAGTCGGGTGCGGCTTTGGGCGGAATTCCTGGAAATATGGCCCGTACAGCGATACCAAAGACGCAAGACGTCCTCGGAGTTCCCGCCATGACCCTCCCGCGCGCCATCCTCGTTCTTGCCGCCCTCCTGTTGGGCGCGGTGCCGGCGGCGGCCCATCACTCGGCCGCAGTCTACGATCACACCAAGCAGGACGTGGCGGAAGGCACGGTGAAGGAATTCATCTATGCCAATCCGCACGCGACCCTGGTGGTCCTGCTGACGCGCGGCGGCGCGGAGGTCGAAATGCGCTTCGAGATGGACGGTCCCAGCAATTTGATGCGCTATGGCGTCTCGCGCACCACCCTTGTGCCCGGCGACAAGGTCGTTGTGACCTATCACCCGCGACGAGATGACCCTCTAGTCGGCGGCGCCATGCGCATCGTCAAGTCCGACGGAACCACATTCCAGTTCCAGCTGCCGAAGTAGGCTGCGCAGCCGCACCTTCGGCTTCCGCTACTTCGGCTTCCACGCCGTGACGAACTTGCGCGCCTCGGCCAGGCGACCGGCGTCGAGAGCGGCGGCAGCGCGCTCGCGCCCCTCATTCGCCTTTGAGCGCGCTTCTGCGTCCGTCTCCGCCAAGCGCGTGGCGGCAATCGCATACCAGCGGTAGGCCTCCACCGGGTTGGACGGCGTGCTTTGCTCGAGCAGCGCAGCGAGGCTGAGTTGCGCCGCCGTATTGCCTTGGTCTGCAGCCTTGCGCAGCCACTTCGTCGCAGCCGCGCGGTCGGCCGCCACACCGTCGCCGGCCACGAGATGCGCGGCGAGGGCGGCCTGTGCTTTGGCATCGCCCAGGTCTGCAGCTTTCTGCAACCAGCGCACGGCCTGGCCCGCATCGCGCGGCACGCCGTCGCCGGTCTCATAGAGGGCAGCGAGTTTTGTGGCGGCGCGCAGGTCACTGTTGTCCGCCGCTAGTGCGTACCACTTCATCGCTTCGACGCGATCTGCCACCGTGCCGCGGCCGATCTCGAGCATGGTGCCCATGATGTATTGGGCCTCGACCACGCCTTGTTGTGCCGCCTTGCGGAACCACCAGAACGCTTCCGCGTCGTCTTGCTTGATGCCCTTGGCGGCGTAGTAGTCGTTGTACGACATGCTCGCGAGATTGAATTGTGCCGCGGCATTGCCCTGACCGGCCGCCTTGCGGAACCAGGCTTGCGCCTGCAGCGCGTCTTCCGGCACGCCGTCGCCATTGTCGTACATGGTGCCGAGATTTTTCTGGGCTTCGGCGAAATTCTTCTCCGCCGCCTTGCGGAACCAACTCAACGCCTCTGCGTTGTCTGCCGCGACACCGTTGCCGTACTTGTACATGTACCCCAAGCCGTTCTCGCCGGCGGCGTCGCCTTGCGCGGCGGCCTTGCGATACCACGCCAGCGCCTGCGCATGGTTCACCGCTGTGCCTTGCCCCATGAGGTACATGGTCGCGAGGTTCGATTGCGCTTTCGCTTGGCCTTGCTCGGCAGCGGCGCGGAACCACTTCAACGCCTCGGGATAGTTCGGCGCGCCACCTTCACCAGTGAAGAAGATGATGCCGAGGTTGCTCTGCGCCTGCAGATCGCCGCCGGACGCCGCTTTGGTGAACCACTTGATGGCCGCGGGCAGGTCACGCGCAACGCCCTGACCGGCGTAGTACATCGTCGCGATGTAGACGTTGGCCTTGAGGTCGCCCTGTGCCGCGGCCTGCTGGAACAGCTTCAGCGCCGCCGCGGCATCACCGCGCGCCAGCGCCGTCTTGCCGTCATCGGCGGGGCCCGCCCACGCCGATGCCGCAAGTGCGAGCGCGCCTCCAAGGATCGAAACGAAAAGCCGGTGTGTCATGACCGCAGAACGTTAAATTCTGCAACGCCGCAGGGCAAGGCACTATGCGCCGTCAGGTTTGTCCCTAGGCCTCTGCATAGGGCTTGAGGCGCTCGTCATACCGCAGCCGCGGGAGCGCTGACGAGGATTTGGCATGCAAGCCCTCGAACGATTTCATGTGCTTTGCGCCGCCGGAGTTACACCAGACGATCCCGTCATCGGCGTAGTCGTAGTCGACGTCCCGATGGCCCAGGAGGGCGAGGCGCGGCGCCGATCCCTCGCGGGCGAGGTGCAGATAAACCGCATACATGGCCAGCTGATCGATCCCCCACGCCAGCGTGTCCCGCTGGCAATGGTGCGCGATATACGCGGCAACGCGGCGAAAATAGTCATGGACCGCCGGTGTGCTCGCCGCGCCCACGACCGACGCGTTGAATTGGTTCCAGGGTTCGAACCGTCCCGGCCGCGCGCGCAACGCGACGTCATGGTCGTCAAGCCGGGTGAACAATCCATCCGGCGCGCGATTGAATAGTCCGTCCACGTCCATCAGCCAAAGCGGACGGCGCATCTGAACCATGTGCTGGTAGTATCGAATCAGGCGTACCGCATGGAAGTAATTGCGCGCCGCCGCCTTGCTGCGCTTGGCGCTGTCCGGGACTTCCTCCCGCGTGATGGAAACCGCAAGCGGCAAGTTTGCGCATGCCTCATGCACAGACTGCCCCTGGACCGCATCGGCATCCATGATGTGCAGATGGAGCGGCGTGCCCGGCGCCTGGTCGGCGAGCGAGCGCACCATCGGCAGCGCAAAGGCGAAAAAATAGCCAGTGTCGCAAGAAAGATAGACGGTCGCACGGTCTGTCTGCGTCGCGGGCCGCACGTCCACGATGTGCGGCAGGGTGCCGAAAAGCGCGGCATCGGATTGCTGTGCGAGCTCATCGTGGAATGCGCTGGCGAACCGCAAACATCCCCAGATCGTTCCGGTGGTCAACGCCGCGCAGGCCAACACGGTCTGGTCGATCCGCTCCAGTTCGCCCGCCGCGAAATAGGATGTGCAGCGCTGCGCGAGCGCGGGCAGGGAGTCCGGCGGCGCGGATGACTGCGTGGTAAGGCGATAAAGCTCGGCGAATTCCTCTTTTGCAAATGTGAAGAACAGTTCGTCCAATGTGCTGGCGTGATAGGGCATCAAGCCGTGTTCGCGGCGTGACTGCCATTCCTTGAAACTCGTCAGCATGCCGAGAACCTGCACCCGCGCTCCGACATCCTTCACGAGCGGCAGCAAACGTTGGAGGGCCGCGACGCTTTCCGCAGGGGTCGTGTCCCAAGCGGATTCCGCGAAGCGCAGCGCCGCGGTCACGTTGTGCGGCTCGATCATGACAAGCCGATGCCAATAGGTGGCGGCCTCCGCCGCAAGCCCATGACGTCCGTAGAAGTTTGCCGTGGCCGTCAGGAGTCCGACGCTGACCGGATCGGCCTTGAGCGCGTCCATCAGGCTTTGTTCGGCTTGCATGCGGCGTTGCGTGTTCTCGAAGATCACCGCAAGCGCCAGGTAGGCATCCGGGATCGGCGCGAGCCGGACGAGGCGCGTCATCACGTCCTCTGCCTCCGCAAACCGCTTAAGCCGCATCAACAGCACGCCGAGATTGAGCAGGGCTGCTTGATGCGTGGGCGCTTGCGCGAGGCACGCCTTCAGATCGGCTTCCGCTGCGCCAAGGTCGCCGGCGTTGAGCTTCGCCAAACCTTGCGCGAAAGCTGACTCTGCCGGCGCGCCGGTCACGGACGTTGCCGTTGTGTTTGGCGGATCCATTCGTAGAGCGCGATGGCCGCTGCGTTGGAAACGTTGAGGCTTTCCATCGCGCCACGCATCGGCAGGCGCGTGAGATGATCGCAAGTCTCGCGCACCAGCCGGCGCAGGCCTTCGCCTTCTGCGCCGACCACCAAGGCAATACGGCCGCCGAGGTCCATCGCGCTGAGTTCCTTGTCGCCGTCCGCTTCCAGGCCCACCAGCCAGAAGCGCTGCTCTTTCAGTTCCTCAAGCACGCGCACGAGATTGCCGCCCTTGATATAAGGCACCACATCGAGCGCCCCCGAAGCGGACTTGGCCATCGTGCCGGTCTCATCCGGCGCGCCGCGATCCGGTGCGATCACGGCCGCTGCGCCGAATGCTGCTGCGGAGCGCAGGATTGCGCCGACGTTGTGCGGGTCGGTCACTTGGTCGAGCACCATGACGCAAATGTTCTCATCCTCGCCGTGCTCCGCCAACACCTCCGTCAGATCAAGCTCAAGCGTGCGTGCGAGCACGGCGATCCCTTGGTGGACCGCGTTGGCTCCCAGCACGGTGTCGAGTTCATGGCGTCCTGACGGATGCGCCTGGGCCAGGGCAGGAGAGTCGATCTCGCTATCCTCGCGCAGTTTGCTGAGCGCTTCCGACGTGCCGAGCACACGCAGGATTTTTCGCGCCGGATTGCGCAAGGCTGCCGCTACGGGATGCAGCCCGTAAATCCAGACTTCGCCGCGCGGCACATATTCGCGGCGCTGTTCGCCGCGGGCACGTTCGGGACGGCGCTCGGCCTCGCGTTCGGGGCCACGCTCCGGCGCACGCTCCGGCTTGCGTTCCGGCTTGCGTTCCGGCACGCGCTCCAATTTCCGTTCCGGCGCGCGTGTGGGCGGGCGCTCGGGTTTGCGGTCCGGTCCGCGTGCGGACCTGTCTTCCGGTTTGCGCGCAGATCCACGTTCGGGCCCGCGCTCCGGTCCGCGCGTGTGCACGCGGTCCTGCTTGCGGTTTGGTCCGCGTTCAGGCCCACGCGTCTGCGTTCGTTCCGATCCGCGTTCGGGTTTGGCGTGCTGCTTCGCTCCGGCTGGGGGACGGCCCTTGTTGCGACTCATGTGCTACCTCGCGGAAATGCGCCTTTGTGCTTGGCGTACCGGGCTTTTTTCACGTTGACAAGGCGGGGTCCACCCCTTACTCGGGGCACCTTCCGAAAGGAAGCTCCCTCACCAAGCATGTTTTATGTTGCGGTGCCTTGGATCGGGGAGGGGTGGCCGAGCGGTCAATGGCAGCAGACTGTAAATCTGCCGACTTATGTCTACGAAGGTTCGAATCCTTCCCCCTCCACCAATTTCTTCGTAAATGAATAGCCCATGACCGACACCTTGCCCGATCGCCTGTCCACGAACCCGCGCAGCCCGCATCACAATGCGGAGCTTCTGGAACGTGGCATCGGCATCCGTTTCAACGGGGTCGAGAAGACCAACGTCGAGGAATACTGCGTCAGCGAAGGCTGGGTCCGCGTCGCCGCCGGCAAGAGCCTGGACCGGCACGGCCAGCCCATGACGATCAAGCTCAGCGGCAAGGTCGAGCCGTACTTCCGACCCCCCGAAGACGAAGCCAAATAGGCGGCCCGGTACCCCCTTGCTGGCGGCGTCCCAGACTGCGTACAAAAGCGCCACGCGGGTGTAGCTCAATGGTAGAGCAGAAGCCTTCCAAGCTTACGACGAGGGTTCGATTCCCTTCACCCGCTCCACGCTTCGCCTAAAGTGAGCGAGCGTCGCGAGATTGGCACCCCAGATCAGCTTTCCCAATCCGGCGCAAACCTGTCGCCTTTGAAGAACGTCGGGAACGCGGCTTTCAGACGCGCATAGGCGATCGGGTTGAGCTTCTCGTCCATGCCCGCCTTATGCATGAGGCCGTTGACGAACACCTTGCCGGTGGCCATCGCCTTCACGCCGTAGAAACCGCTGGCCGCCACCGACGGCGGTTTGCCTTTCAAGTCATCGATGTTCGCGTAGATCTTGAAGACCGTACGATTGGTCGGCGCCATGCCGCCTTGCGGCGCGGCCCGGGTCTTATCCTCGAAGTGCGTGAAGCACACGCGATTGCCCTCGACCGTGGCCTTGATACCTTGCGCGCCGACGGTATTGCCGCCGGTCTCGAGCGCGGGAATGAGCGCATCGCCGCTCTTGGTGATTGTCACCTTGGCCGCGTGGCCGCCGCCGCCGAGCAGCGTGCCTGCCTTCGACGTCGCGCCGCTGACTGGGTCGAACCGCTCGGGCGGGTTCTCGCCGGTACGGATGTCGCGGAACACGCCGACTTCCTTCCAGATGAATTCAAGCTTGCCGGAGCCGTATGATTCCGTCCGGTGGATGCGTACGGTTTCTTCCTGGATCGTATCCACCGGACCGACGTCTTCGATGTCCCGCGGCAGCGCGCCTTCGAACCACCAGGCGACTTCCGCCCCTTTAGTGGTGGAGGCGAACATGCGGGCATAGGTTTCCAGCGGATCGAGACCGGCCGCCTTCAGGGCAGCCACGGATGATGCCTCGGCGGCGAGGGCGGCGGAGAGATTGCCAAAGCCCACGACGGCCGACAGGCCGAGCGTGCTTTGAATGAGATGGCGGCGGTTGGTGCGCATAGAGGTCATTTCCGTCATTTGCTCCACGTCGGCGTAAAGCGGTCGCCGGTGACGAACGTCGGATGATGCTTCCTGAGGCGCTCGAACGCGATCGGGTTCACCTTCTCGTTCATGGCCGCTTTGTGCATCAGGCCGTTCACGCCGATCTTGCCTGTGGCGACATTGCGGACGCCGTAGTAGCCGCTGGCCTTCACGTTCGACGCTTTGGTTTTCAACTCGGCGAGGCTCGCCCAGATCTTGAAAGCCGTCCGGTTGGGATTGACCTTCCCTTCCGCGTTCGTCCGCCCCTTAATTTCGATGTGAGTCAGGCACACGCGGTCGCCGTCGATCTGCGCGTCGATGATGGTCGGCTCGAATTTCGTGCCGGGGATGTCGGTGATCACGGTCAGGCCGTCGCCGGCCTTTTTCACGGTGACAGTGGCGACCATGCCTTGTCCGGCCAACGTCGATCCATGCGGCGTCGTCGCCCCGGTCGCGGGATTGAAGCCGGTGGTCGGCACTTCGCCGCTCACGACGTCACGGAACACGCCTGCCTCGGTCCAGCTAAAGGACGCCTCGGTGGCGCCAACGCTATCGGCGCGATGAATGCGCACGGTCTCTTCCTGAAAGGTATCGAGCGGGCCCACGTTCTCGATCTCGATGGGGATACCCCCCATGAACCACCACGCGACTTCCTCGCCCGTGGTCTTGGCGGCGAACATCCGGATGTAGGTATCCAGCGGATCCAGCCCCGCCGCCTTCAAAGGCGCGAGGGAGGGGGATTCGGCGGCGCGCGCAAACGTGCTCAGCCCGATCAGGCCGGCAGAGAGGCTAAGGCCCCCTTGAAACAGTCGCCGGCGGTTGGTGAGCATGTGGATTCCCCTCGGCCTGGATTGAGTCGCGAATCGAGGATGACACCCTTATGAAATGTATGGCTAGCCTGCGCGTAGAGTGGTTTCAGGATGCGCGCGCATATTGGTGCGTGTGCTGCGGCGGCGGTGCCGTACCGCGGGCTTGAAAGGCCCCATATTTGCGGGTAAACGCCTTCCCGCGGTCGCGCGGCCGCATTGTCATTTCATCGCCTTCAGCACCGGAATCCGAGCGCCATGGGTAAAGAGAAATTCCAACGTAACAAGCCGCACTGCAACATCGGGACGATTGGTCACGTTGACCATGGCAAGACGTCGCTGACGGCAGCGATCACGAAGGTTCTGGCGGAGACTGGCGGTGCGACGTTCACCGCGTACGACCAGATCGACAAGGCGCCGGAAGAGAAGGCGCGCGGGATCACGATCTCGACGGCGCACGTTGAGTACGAGACGGCGAACCGCCACTACGCGCACGTCGACTGCCCGGGCCACGCGGACTACGTGAAGAACATGATCACGGGTGCGGCGCAGATGGACGGCGCGATCCTGGTTGTGTCTGCCGCGGACGGCCCGATGCCGCAGACGCGCGAACACATCCTGCTGGCCCGCCAGGTGGGCGTGCCGTCGATGGTGGTGTTCCTGAACAAGTGCGACATGGTGGACGACGCCGAACTGCTCGAGCTGGTTGAGCTTGAAGTGCGCGAACTGCTGAGCAAGTACGAGTTCCCCGGCGACACCATCCCGATCATCAAGGGCTCGGCCCTGTGCGCCCTCGAAGGCAAAGAGCCGAAGCTGGGCCACGACGCGATCCTGGAGCTGATGAAGGCGGTGGACAGCTTCATTCCGCAGCCGGAACGCCCCAAGGACAAGCCGTTCCTGATGCCGATCGAAGACGTGTTCTCGATCTCCGGTCGCGGCACCGTTGTGACCGGCCGTGTCGAGCGCGGGATCGTGAAGGTTGGCGAAGAAATCGAGATCGTCGGCCTGAAGGACACCCAGAAGACGATCGTCACGGGCGTGGAAATGTTCCGCAAGCTGCTCGATCAGGGCGAGGCGGGCGACAACATCGGCGCGCTCTTGCGCGGCACGAAGCGTGAAGACGTCGAGCGCGGCCAGGTCCTGGCCAAGCCGGGTTCGATCACGCCGCACACGAAGTTCGCCTGCAACTGCTACATCCTGACGAAGGACGAGGGCGGCCGTCACACGCCGTTCTTCTCGAACTACCGTCCGCAGTTCTACTTCCGCACCACCGACGTGACCGGCACGATCGAACTGCCGGCGGGCACGGAAATGGTGATGCCGGGCGACAACATCCAGATGCAGGTCAACCTGATCGCGCCGATCGCGATGGACGAAGGCCTGCGCTTCGCCATCCGCGAAGGCGGCCGTACCGTCGGTTCGGGCGTCGTCGCAAAGATCGTTGAGTAGGGCGTCGTTCCGGCAACGGGGCGGTTAGGGCCGGTCGCAGGGGAGTGACCGGGCTGGGGCGCGGCGTTGGGCAGCAACCTCGCTCTACCTTTACGCGTGTATGGCGGGGGTCCGAAGGCCCCTGTCACAGAGGTACTTCGTACTTACAATCTCGGTACTTGGTACTTGATTCCGCTGATCGGCGCGGGGTATACCCCCCTCGCCGGTCGGCGCCCACGCGTCGACCGGTACTTTCGTGTTGCCTAAAGGCGACGGCTAGCAAAAGCGGTGGCAAGCGTGACGTGAGGGATGATCCATTGCGACAAGGATCATTCTCCCCATTTCATTCTAAACTCGGCGGAATCAAGGTCTTAGGGGTGTAGCTCAACTGGTAGAGCACCGGTCTCCAAAACCGGGGGTTGTAGGTTCGACCCCTATCGCCCCTGCCACCTTGGACCCCAGAACAGCCTAGAAATGGGTGAGTCGCCGGCCCGGCCCACGAAAGTCTCGATAAGAAATTGGATGCGTGAATTCGACTAATGGCAAACCCGTCCCCAGGTCTATTTGTCCGCCAGGTCCGGCAGGAACTCGACAAGGTCACATGGCCCAGCCGCCGTGAGGCCACGGTCTCCGTCGTGCTGATCTTTGTGTTCAGCGCGATTCTTGCCACCTACTTCTTGGTCGTCGACAAGCTCCTGACCGTGGGCGTGGCGCTGATCTTCGGCTAAGGGGCGATTGCCATGGCGGCTAAGTGGTACGTGCTGCACGTCTATTCCGGCTTCGAGAACAAGGTCGCCACGTCGATTCGTGAGCAGGCCGCTCAGCACGGAATGAGCGACAAAATTCAGGAAGTGCTTGTGCCGATGGAAGAGGTGGTGGAAGTCCGCCGCGGCGCCAAGGTTAACGCCGAGCGCAAGTTCTTCCCCGGCTATGTGCTGATCAAGATCGATCTCACCGACCAGGCTTGGCACTTGGTGAAGAACACGCCGAAGGTCACCGGCTTCCTTGGCGGCAACAAGCCGCGGCCGATGTCCGAAGCGGAAGCCGATCGCATCATGAAGCAGGTGCAGGAAGGCATCGAGCGGCCCAAGCCCTCGATCATCTTCGAAGTCGGCGAACAGGTTCGCGTTTCCGACGGTCCGTTCACGTCGTTTAACGGCGTGGTCGAGGACGTCGACGAGGAGAAGGCCCGGCTCAAGGTGTCGGTGTCGATCTTCGGTCGCTCCACCCCGGTGGAGCTCGAGTACAGCCAGGTCGAGAAGCTTTAAGGACCCGGCTTGTTACCTGCGCGCGGAGGGATCCGGGCGCAGGCACTTTCTGTGGGAGGTAAGGCCCCAAAGACCAAGGGCCGCCGCACCACGGGACCCAGCCCGCCGAAGGGTTAATCGGCGCAACAAGGCTTGAGGATACGATGGCAAAGAAAATCGATGGATATGTGAAGCTGGAAATTCCAGCCGGAAAGGCGAATCCCTCGCCGCCGGTGGGTCCGGCGCTCGGTCAGCGCGGCGTGAACATCATGCAGTTCTGCAAAGAGTTCAACGCGGCCACACAGGGCGGTGAGATCGGCGTTCCGACGCCGGTGGTCATCACCGTGTATTCCGACCGTACCTTTACGTTCGTCACCAAGACTCCGCCGGTCAGCTTCTTCCTGAAGCGCGCGGCGAAGATCGAGAAGGGTTCGGGCACGACCGGCCGCGGCACCGCGGGCAAGGTCACCAAGACCCAGATCCGTGAGATCGCGGAAAAGAAGATGCCGGACATGAATTGCGCCACCGTTGAATCGGCGATGGCGCAGATCGCCGGCTCCGCCCGTTCTATGGGCCTCGAAGTGGTGGAGAAGTAGTCATGGCCATCGGAAAGCGTTTGAAGGCCGGCCTGTCCACCGTCGATCGTGAAACGACTTACACCGTCGTCGACGCCGTGAAGCTCGTGAAGGACGCCGCCAAGGCGAAGTTCGACGAGACCATCGAAGTCGCGATCAATCTCGGTGTCGATCCGAAGCATGCCGACCAGATGGTGCGCGGCGTGATCGCGCTCCCGCACGGGACCGGCAAGACCATGCGCGTCGCCGTGTTCGCGAAGGGCGACAAGGCAAAGGAAGCGCAGGAAGCTGGCGCCGATCTCGTCGGTGCGGAAGACCTCGCCGAGAAGATCACTGCCGGTGAAATGGGCTTCGATCGCGTCATCGCCACCCCGGACATGATGGGCGTGGTGGGTCGCTTGGGTAAGGTGCTCGGCCCCCGCGGCCTGATGCCGAACCCGAAGCTCGGCACGGTGACCGCGGACGTCAAGACCGCGATCAAGAATGCCAAAGCCGGTGAAGTGCAGTTCCGCGTCGAGAAGGCGGGCATCGTCCACGCCGGCATCGGCAAGGCCAGCTTCTCCGCCCAGCAGCTTCAGGACAACGTGAAGGCGTTCGTGGACGCCATCATGAAGGCGAAGCCGACGGGTGCGAAGGGCACTTACATCAACAAGATTTCCATCAGCTCCACCATGGGGCCCGGTGTGAAGGTGAATCCGACCGACGCGCTCGCGCGCTAAGTCGGTAACGAGACCGCCGCAAAAGATCGCGGCGGGAGACCTGTCCGAGACTGATGGTGCCAAGGTCGCTTCGGTGGCCGCGGCATAAAGGGTGAACCGCCATCACAGACGGGAGTGGCAAGACGCATCTGGTTTCGTTGCTGATGTAGCGGCGATCTCGGGAACGCCTTCCAGCTTCTGGGGCAGGAGTGAGCCCAAGGGGACGCAAGTCCCCGACGGTGTTGAAACCGGTCCGATCCCTCACGTGGCAAATGTCACGTTGCGGGCGGACCTCAGGAGCGGAGACCAAGGTGAACCGAGAGCAAAAGCAGGAGCTGATCACCAGCTTGAACGCACTGCTCGCAGAACAGGTCACGGTCGTCGTCACCCACAATCTGGGAATGACGGTTGCCGAGACTCAGTCGCTGCGTAAGCAAATGCGCGCCGCTGGGGCCAGCTTCAAAGTCGCTAAGAATCGGCTCGCACGTCTCGCCCTTGCTGGCACGAAGTTCGAAGGCTTGACCGACCTGCTGAAGGGTCCGACGGGAATTGCATTCTCGAAGGACGCTGTGGCGCCGGCCAAAGTCGCTGCGAAGTTCGCGAAGGACAACAAAAAATTCGTGATCCTTGGCGGGTCATTTGACGGACAGAAGATGGACGTGGCGGGGATCGAAAACCTCGCCACCATGCCGTCTCTGGACGAACTGCGCGCCAAGCTGGTCGGCATGATTCAGACGCCGGCCACGAGGATCGCTGGGGTGCTCGCTGCCCCCGGCGCCCAGATCGCGCGTGTCCTGGCCGCTAAGGCCAAGCAAGGCGAAGCCGCATAGAGCCAACAGCAACCAATACAACAGAACTCATCCAGGAGAACTAAAATGGCTGATCTTGCCAAAATCGTTGACGAACTTTCTGCCCTGACCGTGATCGAAGCCGCCGAGCTCTCGAAGCTGCTCGAAGAGAAGTGGGGCGTGTCCGCTGCCGCTCCGGTGGCCGTTGCCGCCGCTGGCGCCGCCGCTGGCCCCGCCGCTGAAGTGAAGGACACGTTCGACGTGATCCTCGCCGACGCCGGCGCCAACAAGATCAACGTGATCAAGGAAGTCCGTGCGATCACGAACCTCGGTCTGAAGGAAGCCAAGGACCTCGTCGAAGGCGCGCCGAAAGCCGTGAAGGAAGGCGTGAACAAGGACGAAGCCGACTCTATCAAGAAGAAGCTCGAGGATGCCGGCGCCAAGGTGCAGGTGAAGTAAGCCTCAGCTCACGCTGAAATGCTTCAAGGCCGGGCCGCAATCTCTGCGGTCCGGCCCGATGCATCAACCAGCGTCCCGTGTGCCTTCATGCCGGCGGCGGCCGGAATTCCGCCGCCGACATGAGTGCAGACGATACTGACGGAGCCGGACGGGCGCATTCGCAAACCCGTTCATATATGAGGCGGCTCCGCCGGACAGTTTTTTTGCAAGTCGAGGCTCTCGGGCGCCCCCCGCGCTCGTGGCTGGATCGGATAAGGACGAACGAATGGCCAAATCTCTCACCGGTCGGAAGCGTGTTCGCAAGGACTTCGGGCGTATTCCCGTGGTTGCCCCGATGCCGAACCTGATCGAGGTTCAAAAAAGCTCCTACGACAAGTTCCTGCAGGCGATGTCTCCGCTCGACGTGCGTCAAAAGTCGGGCCTGTGGGACGTGTTCAAGTCCGTCTTCCCGATCAAGGACTTCTCCGGCAAGGGTGAATTGGAGTTCGTATCCTACGAACTCGAAGCGCCGAAGTACGACGTGGAAGAGTGCCAACAGCGCGGCATGACCTTCTCTGCGCCGTTGAAAGTCACGCTCCGTCTCGTCGTGTGGGATATCGACGAAGACACCGGCGCGCGCTCCGTGCGCGACATCAAAGAGCAGGACGTCTACATGGGCGATATGCCCCTGATGACGGACCACGGCACCTTCATCATCAACGGCACCGAGCGTGTCATCGTTTCCCAGATGCACCGTTCTCCGGGCGTGTTCTTCGACCACGACAAGGGCAAGACGCACTCCTCGGGCAAGTACCTGTTCGCCGCACGCGTCATCCCATACCGCGGCTCCTGGCTCGACTTTGAATTTGACGCCAAGGACCTCGTGTACGTGCGCATCGATCGCCGCCGTAAGCTGCCGGTCACCACGCTGCTCTATGCGCTCGACAGCAAGGAGACCGAAGGCCTGCGCGTGAAGCGCGCCAAGGGTCAGAAGCCGGTGGACTCGCAAGAAGTCCAGGGGATGTCGGCGGAGGAGATCCTCAACTACTTCTACGAGACGCAGACCTTCGCGCGCGACAAGAAGGGTTGGACCACCGACTTCCTCCCGACCAAGCTGCGCGGCGTGAAGCTGATGTACGACCTGGTCGACGCGAAGACCGGCCGCACCCGCTTGGCCGCCGGCGAGAAGCTGTCGCCGCGTATCGCCGCCAAGCTCGAGAAGGAAGGCCTGAAGGAACTGCGCCTGCAGCCGGAAGAAATGGTCGGCAAGTTCATCGCCGAGGACGTGGTCAACACCTCCACCGGCGAGATCTACATCGAGGCCGGCGACGAGATCACGGCCGACACGCTGCAGATTTTCGAAGATAACAAGATCGACGAATTCCGCACGCTGTTCATCGATAACGTGAACATCGGCCCGTACATCCGCAACACGCTCGCGCTCGACAAGAACACCAACCGCGACGAAGCTCTGGTGGACATCTACCGCGTCATGCGCCCGGGCGAGCCGCCGACGTTGGAAACCGCGGAAGCGCTGTTCCAGGGGCTGTTCTTCGACTCCGAACGTTACGACCTCTCGGCCGTCGGCCGCGTGAAGATGAACGCGCGCCTGAACCTCACCAACGACGACGTGCCGGATACCGTGCGTCACCTGCGCAAGGACGACATCCTGCGCATCATCAAGGTGCTGACCGAGTTGAAGGACGGGCGCGGTGAAATCGACGACATCGATCACCTTGGCAACCGTCGTGTCCGCTCCGTCGGCGAGTTGATGGAGAACCAATACCGCGTCGGCCTGCTCCGCATGGAGCGTGCCATCCGCGAGCGCATGAGCTCGGTCGACATCGACACCGTGATGCCACACGACCTGATCAACGCGAAGCCCGCCGCGGCCGCAGTGCGTGAATTCTTCGGCTCCTCGCAGCTGTCGCAGTTCATGGACCAGACGAACCCGCTGTCGGAAATCACACACAAGCGTCGCCTCTCGGCCCTTGGGCCGGGCGGTCTGACCCGCGAGCGCGCCGGCTTCGAAGTGCGCGACGTGCACCCGACCCACTACGGCCGCATCTGCCCGATCGAAACGCCGGAAGGCCCGAACATCGGTCTGATCAACAGCCTGGCGACCTACGCCCGCGTCAACCAGTACGGGTTCATCGAAAGCCCGTACCGCAAGGTGATCGACGGCAAGGTGACCAGCGATGTCGTGTACCTCTCCGCCATGGAAGAGGGCCGCTACAACATCGCGCAGGCCAACGAAACGATCGATGCGAAGAACCACCTCGTGCACGAACTGATCAATGTGCGTCGCGCCGGCGATACCCACCTCGTCGGTCCGGCGGACATTCAGTTCATGGACGTCTCGCCGAAGCAGCTCGTGTCCGTCGCCGCTGCGCTCATTCCGTTCCTTGAGAACGACGACGCGAACCGCGCGCTCATGGGCTCGAATATGCAGCGTCAGGCCGTGCCGTTGCTGCGCGCCGAAGCGCCGCTGGTTGGCACCGGTGTCGAAGAAGCCGTCGCGCGTGATTCCGGCGCCGCCACCGTGGCCCGCCGCACGGGTATCGTGCAGCAGGTCGACGCCACCCGTATCGTCGTGCGTGCGACCGAAGACGCCTCGGCTACTGCGCCGGGCGTGGACATCTATCGTCTGCTGAAGTTCCAGCGTTCCAACCAGAACACCTGCATCACGCAAAAGCCGTTGGTGAAGGTGGGCGACGTTGTGGCAAAGGGCGACATCATCGCCGACGGCCCGTCGACCGAGCTGGGCGAACTGGCCCTCGGCCGCAACGTCCTGGTCGCGTTCATGCCGTGGAATGGCTACAACTTCGAGGACTCGATCCTGATCTCCGAGCGCATCGTGCGCGATGACGTGTTCACTTCGATCCACATCGAAGAGTTCGAAGTCATGGCCCGCGATACCAAGCTCGGGCAGGAAGAAATCACCCGCGACATTCCGAACGTCGGTGAAGAAGCCCTCAAGAACCTCGACGAAGCCGGCATCGTCTACGTCGGCGCCGAAGTAAAGGCGGGCGACATCCTCGTCGGCAAGGTCACGCCGAAGGGTGAATCGCCGGTCACACCGGAAGAGAAACTGCTCCGCGCCATCTTCGGCGAAAAGGCCTCCGACGTGCGTGACACGTCATTGCGCGTTCCGCCGGGTGCCCAGGGCACGATCGTCGAAGTGCGTGTGTTCAACCGCCGCGGCGTCGACAAGGACGAGCGCGCGCTCGCCATCGAGCGCATGGAGATCGAGCGTCTCGCCAAGGACCGTGACGACGAAAAGGCGATTTTGGAGCGTTCGTTCAATGAGCGTTTCAAGGGCCTGGTCATGGGCAAGAAGACCGTGACCGGTCCGAAGGGCTTCAAGGCCGGCGGCAAGGTGACGGACGAACTGCTCGCCGAGGTCCCGCCGGGCCAGTGGAAGCAGATCGGCGTCGACAGCGACAAGGCGATGAAAGAAATCGAGGACATGAAGAAGTCCCTCGATACGAGCCTGTCGCTCATCGACAAGCGCTTCGAGGACAAAGTCGAGAAGCTCCAGCGCGGCGACGAGTTGCCGCCGGGCGTGTTGAAGATGGTCAAGGTGTTCGTCGCGGTGAAGCGCAAGCTGCAGCCGGGCGACAAGATGGCCGGCCGTCACGGCAATAAGGGTGTGATCTCCAAGATTCTCCCGATCGAAGACATGCCGTACCTGGACGACGGCACCCACGTGGACATCGTGCTCAACCCGCTGGGTGTGCCGAGCCGTATGAACGTCGGTCAGATCCTCGAGACCCACCTGGGTTGGGCCTGTCATGGCATCGGCCGTCAGGTCGGTGCGATGCTCGATGCGCACCGCGCCGGACGTTCCGAGCGCGACATGCGCAGCCTACTCAAGAAGATCTACGGCGAGAAGACCTACGCGCACGAGTTCCAGTCGCTGCCCGACGATCAGCTTGCCGAGCTCGCTGAGCCGCTGCGAAACGGCATCCCGATCGCCACGCCGGTGTTCGACGGCGCCCATGAAGCCGACATCGTCGAGATGTTGGCCATGGCCGGCCTGCAGAGCTCCGGTCAGGTGACGCTGCACGACGGCACCACCGGCGAACCGTTCGATCGCTCGGTCACCGTGGGCTACATCTACATGCTCAAGCTGCACCACCTCGTCGACGACAAGATCCACGCGCGTTCGATCGGTCCTTACAGCCTCGTCACCCAGCAGCCGTTGGGCGGTAAGGCGCAGTTCGGCGGCCAGCGCTTCGGCGAAATGGAAGTCTGGGCGCTCGAAGCTTACGGCGCGGCCTACACGCTGCAGGAAATGCTCACCGTGAAGTCGGACGACGTGTCCGGCCGCACCAAGGTCTACGAAGCGATCGTCCGCGGCGACGACACCTTCGAAGCCGGCATTCCGGAATCGTTCAACGTGCTGGTGAAGGAAATGCGCTCGCTCGGCCTCGACGTGGAATTGAGCCACGGCGAGAACTGATCGCGAGCCAAACGGCACGACGAAGACATTTTGAATACGGCGGTGCGCCTTTCCTCGGCGCACCGCACCTCCTCAAGGAGAGTTGCTTATGAATGAACTGACGAAGATTTTTGGCCAGGTTTCAGGTACCGAATCCTTCGACCAGATCCGCATCTCGATCGCGAGCCCGGAGAAGATCCGCTCGTGGTCCTACGGCGAGATCAAGAAGCCCGAGACGATCAACTACCGCACCTTCAAGCCGGAGCGCGATGGCCTGTTCTGCGCCCGCATCTTCGGGCCGATCAAGGATTACGAATGCTTGTGCGGCAAGTACAAGCGCATGAAGTACAAGGGCATCATCTGCGAGAAGTGCGGCGTCGAAGTCACGCTTTCGAAGGTGCGCCGCGAGCGCATGGGCCACATCGAGTTGGCCGCGCCGGTCGCTCACATCTGGTTCATGAAGTCCCTGCCGAGCCGCATCGGCTTGCTGCTGGACATGACCCTGAAGGATCTTGAGCGCGTTCTCTACTTCGAGAACTACGTTGTGATCGAGCCCGGCATGACCCCGCTGCAGCGCCTTGAACTGCTGTCGGAAGACCAATACGCCCACGCCGTCGAAGAGTACGGCGAGGATTCTTTCCGCTCCGGCATCGGTGCGGAAGCGATCCGCGAGATCCTGTCGACGATCGATCTCGAAGAGCTGAAGCAGGAAATGCGCGTGGATCTGAAGGAGACCGGATCCGAAGCCAAGCGCAAGAAGCTCGTGAAGCGCCTGAAACTGGTCGAAAGCTTCATGATGTCCGGCGCGCGTCCGGAGTGGATGATCCTGGAAGTGATTCCCGTGATCCCGCCCGAACTGCGCCCGCTGGTGCCGCTCGACGGCGGCCGCTTCGCCACCTCGGATCTGAACGACCTCTATCGCCGCGTCATCAACCGGAACAACCGTCTGAAGCGGCTGATCGAACTGCGCGCGCCGGAGATCATCATCCGCAACGAAAAGCGCATGCTGCAGGAGTCGGTCGACGCCTTGTTCGATAACGGCCGCCGCGGCCGTGCGATCACCGGCGCCAACAAGCGCCCGCTGAAGTCGCTGTCCGACATGCTGAAGGGCAAGCAGGGCCGGTTCCGCCAGAACCTGCTCGGCAAGCGCGTCGATTACTCGGGCCGTTCGGTCATCGTCGTCGGTCCGGAACTGAAGCTGCACCAGTGCGGCATCCCGAAGAAGATGGCGCTCGAGCTGTTCAAGCCGTTCGTCTACTCGAAGCTCGAGCTGTACGGCATGGCCACCACCATCAAGGCCGCGAAGCGCATGGTGGAAAAGGAACGTCCCGAAGTGTGGGACATCCTGGAAGAAGTCATCCGCGAGCATCCCGTGCTGCTGAACCGCGCGCCGACGCTGCACCGTCTGGGCATCCAGGCGTTCGAGCCGGTGCTGATCGAAGGCAAGGCGATC
>CANJPQ010000050.1 GCA_947476275.1 Fidelibacterota bacterium | reverse complement strand
GCAACCGCCGCCACAGGGTCCCGATCCGCCTCCCGGATGATCGACACCATCTGCTCGTCCGTAAACTTCGACTGACGCATGCTCCCCTCCTGTCAGGGAGCCAATCTCTCACATAATCAGCGGTCCGAAAAACCGGAGGCAGGTCAAGATTGTCAGGGCCTGACCGGCCCGAAATCATATCGGTTCCCACTCTGATGGCCTTCCTCTACCGCTGGGATCAAGCTGGTGGAGCGGCCGACTTAAGGAAATGGATCAAAGAGGTTTCTGCAACAGACGCCGGATTTTTGCGCCTTTTAGAGGCATGTCGCGGATGGATGGCAAGTGATCGCGTCTATCATCCGCTGAACCGAAGGGATGTTGAGTATTTCATGAACTACAACGAGGTCATGGAACGCTTGCGATCGATTGGTGCCGACGAAAGCCAACCCCCCAGTCATAGACGACAAGCTTTTGAGTTGCTCGAGGCGGCGAAGCTAGGTGATTCAGACCGCGACCGCGATTAGAGAAGGACTTGAACCCCACCCTCTCCTTCTACGCCCGCGAGGCGGCCACTTACGCCGCGCGGGAGCGCTTCGCACCCGGGCGCTCGCGTGGGGCTGACGACTACGCCAAGCGCATGGATTCCTTCCTCGCACTCCTTCCGCCCGGCGGCGCGATCCTCGAACTCGGCTGCGGCGCGGGGGCGGACACCGTCGCCATGCGCGCCCGCGGCTTCGTCGTGCGGCCGACGGACGGGTCACCGGAGATGGCGGCGGAAGCCGCGGCGCGGCTCGGGCATCCGGTCGACACGCTTCTGTTCACCGAACTCGCCAACGATCCGGCGGAGGTCGCAGCCTACAACGGCGTGTGGGCGAGTGCGTGTCTGCTGCATTGTCCGCGCGAAGACTTCGCCGGTGTGCTGGCGCGCATCCACGCGGCGCTGAAGCCCGGCGGCGCGCTCTACGCCAGCTTCAAGGCGGGCACGGCGGCCAATGGCAGCACAGGCGGGCTCGACAAGCTCGGCCGCTATTACAACTACCCGGACGAAGGCTGGCTCGCGTCCATGTTCACCGGCGCAGGCCAACCGCGCGAACCTGTGTGGGCGCATGTCGCCATCGAGAAGGTCGACGGCCTGGACGGGGAGACGGATTGGCTTCACGTGCTTGCGCGCCGCGTCTAACGCGCCGAAGCTGGCGCATCGCAACGGCGCCGCCCGCGGAGGTCACCCATGCGCGTCTCCCTCACGTCCTGGCAATTCTGGGCGTTCCTCTCCGCCGCCTTCGCCGCCCTCACCGCGGTGCTCGCCAAGGCCGGCGTGGCAAACCTGAATTCGGACCTGGCAACCTTCATCCGCACCATCGTCGTGGTGGGCGTGTCCGCCGCCCTGCTCACGGCGCTGGGCGAATGGCAGCCGCCGGCGTCCATCCCGTTGCGCACCTACGGCCTGCTGGCCGCGTCCGGTCTCGCCACCGGCGCCTCCTGGCTGTGCTACTTCCGCGCCATGAAGTTGGGCAACGCCGCCCAAGTGGCCGCGGTCGACAAGCTCAGCGTCGTGCTCGTCGCCCTCATCGCCACCCTGTTCCTGGGCGAACGCCTGTCGCCGGCGAACTGGGCCGGCGTGGCCCTCATGGCCGCGGGCGGCATGCTGGTCGCGCTGCGCTAATTCAAACCCCTCCCCCTTGAGGGGAGTGAAAGAAAGGGCCGAGGCAATATCGCCTACGCGTTGCGCCGGATCACGCTCGCGGCATAGGGCGCCTTCGCCAGCGCGAACAGCACGACGGCCACCAGCAGCGCCACCGCCGGCACAAGGCTGAGCGAATAGCGGATCAGGCTTTCGTCGCGCAGGATGTAGTCCGTCACCACGGCAATCGCGGTCGGCCCGCAGCCCAGCCCGATCAGCCCCACCACCAGCAGCGCCACCGACGCGGTCAGCCCGCGCATCTCGTTCGGCACGATGTCCTGCAACGACGCCGGCGCGATGGCGACAATGATGGTGATGAAGAACGACGTCGGCGCGAGCAGCGCCAGCGCCACGCGCGGGTTCTCCATCAGCGGCGCGGCCCCGGCGCAGATCGCCGCCCCTAACGCCGCGCACATCATCGCGATCACGCGGCCGCCGCGCACGCGCCGCGCCGTCAGCCAGTCGCCGAGCATGCCGCCGAAGATCACGCCCGCGGTGCCCGCGATCAGGTTGATCAGCCCATAGCTGCCGCCGATCTCGATGGCGGTCCATTTGAAGGTGCGGATGAAGAAGCTCGGCACCCACGCCATCAGGCCGTAGGAGGCCAGCGACGCGAACGAGAAGCCGAAGATCAAACACCCCAGCACCATGGCGTTGGTGCGGAAGAACGCCATCACCTCCACCATCGGCACCACGCCCGCGTCCGCCCGCAGCGTTTCGGTGCGCGCCGGCTCGCGCAAGGTCGCGACCCACAGCGCCATCAACAATCCCGGCAGCCCGACGTAGATGAACAGCGCCTGCCACGGCTTCACCGTGCCGACCAAAGGTAAGTCCACCGACGTGCCGAGGAACGACAGGATGCCCGCCCCGGCGATCAGCGCCAGGCCCGATCCGAAATAGACCCCCAGGCTATACAGCCCCAGCGCCAGGCCGCGCCGCTGCGGCGGGTGATAATCGCCGATGATCGAGTAGGCCGCCGGCGTCAGGCTGGCCTCGCCCACCGCCACGCCCATGCGGCACAGCATCAGCGGGAAGAACCCGACCGCCAGCCCGCAGGCCGCGGTCATGAGGCTCCAGAACGCGACACCGGCGGTGATGATGCTCACCCGCCGCCCGCGATCCACCCAGCGCCCGATCGGCACGCCGCAGATGCTGATCAGCACCGCGAAGCTCGCGCCCTGCAACAGGCTGATCTGGGTATCGCTCAGGCCGAGATCGCGCTTGATCGGCTCCACCAGCAGATTGAGCACCTGCCGGTCCAGAAACGAGCAGGTGTACGTCAACGCCAGCACGATCACGACGTACCAGCTATACGCCACGCTCTGCGGCGCCTGCCCGTGTTCACCGCTCATGCAATTCCCCTTGCTCCGCCAAGGGCCACCTTACCCGCGCGCGCGCCTCACACGAGTCACGAAATGCGGCGGCCGTCCGCCTCCCCCTGGTGCGCAGCACTGGCGCATTTGAAAAACGCCGTCGTCCTTGGCCCAAAGGGCCGAGGACCCAGAGGTTTTCGGTTTCTGTCTTGCGGCGCAGAAACCATAAACCTCTGGATCCTCGCGGCCATACGGCCGCAAGGATGACGATAAGATTGACCGGCCGAGCTCATGCGCTCGCTCCGCGCCAAAACTGCACACACCGTGACATTTGACGGATCTTTGAATCCGTCGCTAATGGTCGAGGTTTGACCGGATGAACACCCGCGATGCCGCAGTGCAGGCCCAGCAGCCCGAAAAATTCACCGCGTAATCACCGCGTAAATGCGCGGTGGCGTCCCGTGGGCGAACGGGCGCCGCTGCGAGTCGTCCCCTCCCCTGTGGGGGGAGGGGAGACGAAGGCAAATGCGGGCTTAGAACTCCGCCCGCGCCCGGACGCCGAATTCGCGGCGCTGGTAGGCTTCCGTGAACACGATGCGGTTGCCGCCGGGGCCCGTGGTGGTGGAGCCGGGCAGCACGCGCTTGTTGTCGGTGAGGTTGGAGACATACACCTCGATCGTGGACTTCGGCGTGATGTCCAGGCCGGCACGCAAGTTCACCTTGGCGGCACCGGGGTTGTAGTCGAGCTGATCGAAGTCGACGTAGAAGCCGCCCTCGTACAGCACGTCGGCACGCACGAACCAGGCGCGCTTGCCGATGGTGCCGTGGATGGTGGGCCCGATCGAGCCGGTCCAGTTCGGCACATAGCGCGGACGCAGGCCGCTCGACGAGACCGACAGATTGCCGGAGTTGAGGATGGCGGTCTCCACCGTGCCGCGCGCGAGATAGGAGGTCAGACGCGCGTGGGTCCAGCCCACCGTGCCCACCACGCTCAGCCAGTCGGTCGGATCGGCCGCGCCCTCGAACTCGACGCCCCAGGTGTCGGAGCTGCCGGGCCCGCGGAACGACGACGACCCGACGGGCAGCACGATCACGGACGCGAACGGCTGGTTCTCCCACTTGGTGTAGTAGCTCGCCAGGGTGAACGACCACAGCGACCCTTTCTGCTTCCAGCCGATCTCGTAGGTGGTGTTCTTCTGGGTCGGCGTGAAGATGCCGAACTGCGTCGGATCGGGGATCACCGACGGCGCTACGCTCGAGATGAACCCGGCCTGCGTCTGCACGCCCAGCAGAGAGCCGGTCGAGAAGCTGGCGTAGGTGGTCGCGCCGTCGAACGGACGGTAGGTGAGGATCACGCGCGGGATGAACGATTTATCGTCGTCGGTGAGGTTACACACGGTGATCAGGCCGCAGCCCACCAGCGGATTGCCGTTGATGATCACGCGCGAGCGCTCGTAGGCGTAGCGGCCTTCGAACGAGAGCGTGAGGTCCTTGGTGATGTCGTAGTCCGCGGAGGCGAACACGCCGAAGGTGCGGTTGTTCTGGAAGTCGAGCGTATTGGCGGTGGGCGAAGCCCCGTTGCGGTAATGTTGGTAGTACTGGCTCACGCCGAACAGGTAGCGCAGGCGTTCCGTCGCCGGCGAGGTGACGCGGCCTTCGTAGTACAGCTCGCTGACCAAGCGCGAATTGCCCGAGGGCGTGACGATGCGCGTGGTGCCGGACACGCCGGCGCCGAAGCCGCCGTCCTGCACGTTGGTGACGCCGGTTTCGGCGCGCGACGCCATGAACGAGAACACGTGCTCGGCCGGCAGGTCATACTCCATGCTCGCCTGGACGCGCATGGTCTGGTTGTTGCCGCCGAAACCGCCGTTGTAGGGCGGGAGGATAAATCCGTATTTCTGCAGGTAGGGATTGATCGTCGTATCCGGCAGCAGCGCCGTGGCCGCGCCGCCGGCGACTTGCGCCGTGGTGGGCGTGCGCGTGATCGGCACCACGAGATTGTTGGCGCGCGGAATCGTGCCGCAGAAGGTTGCGATGGTCAGCGTCGACAGATCGCGCGTGAACGGCGTCAGCTTGCCGGTCAGCACGTCGGCGTAGTTACCGCTCACGGTCTTGCGGCACTGGCCCGCCGGCGTGGTCGCGGCGAGGCTGGCGATGCCTTCGGTGTCCTTGGCGCGGGTGTAATAGCCGGTCAGCTTGAAGCGTAGGCTGTCGGTGGGCTTGAACGTGATCGTGCCGCTGGTGGAGGTGTCCATGGTCCGGCCGAGGGGCGTGCCGTCGCCATAGGCAAAGTCGCCGCCCTTCACGTCATAGCCGAGGTAGACGCGCACGCCGACCTTGTCCGTGACCGGGCCGCCGACGGCGCCGGAGATCTTGTAGCTGTCGAACTGCGACGGCGAATACCCGAGGTCCACCTTGCCGCTCCACACGTCGCCCGGCAGCTTGGGGATGTAGTTGATGGCGCCGGAGAACGTGTTGCGTCCGAAGTGCGCGGTCTGCGGCCCCTTGATCACTTCGACGCGCTCGAGATCGCCGAACGGTACGAAGCCCGAGCCCGAGGACATGAAGCTGCCGTCCCAGAACACCGCACCCACCTGCGTGGAGGGCGTGTTGACCTGTTGGATTTGGCCGCGGAAACGAATGTCCGGATTGGTGCGTCCCGACGTGCCGGTGTTGGTCGCGAAGTCGAAACCGGCGGTGTAGTGGGCGAGGTCTTCCGGGCTGCTGATGCCGGCGGCATCCAGTTGGACTTGCGAGAACGCCGAGACCGAGACGGGGATCTGGTAGATGCTCTCGTCGCGCTTACGCGCCGTGACGATGATCTCCTCGACGGCCAACCGCGACCCGGCGCTATCTTGCGCGTGAACCGATGGCGTGAGTGCGCTCGCAGACATGAGTGCGAGCGCCAGCGTTGCTGTGCGCATGTAGGTGTCCCCGGTTATGCAGCGCCCCTCGCTGCGGTGTTAAGCGCGATCACTCTAGCCTCAGGACGGGAGAGTGTCCTAGTGCAAGAAGCTCATGCCCCCACGTCCTTTGGTGACTTGTCGGAACGTCTAGGCGTTCTTCCATGTCAGGACCAGCGTGCCCGCGGCCGCGCGTACGATGCTGCGGCCCGGGGCGCCAATTGGACGGTTCGCGTAGCTCTCGTTCGCGAATGTCGTGCCGTCGTCGAGCGCCATCTCGCCGCCGACCACGAACCACTCCCAGCCGCTCTTGGGATCGAGCGGGAGCTTTCCGGTCCACGCGGTCGGGAATTGCAGCAGGGCGGAACGCGCGCCCGTCACGCGATCCTCGCTCAGGACCTTGAGCTGATGCCCGTCGGACGCCGTCTGCCACGGCTGGTCGGGCGAACGCAGGTGGACGATGTGGGGCCGGCCGTCGGCCACGGGCTTGGCGACGTATTCCTCCTGGGAGGTCGGCTCGCGCACGTAATTGAAATCAAGCTTGCCGCCCATGCGCCCGATGAAACGCGCGCCCGGCCGGGAAGCTTCGTGATGCCCGTGCACAATCCCGCCGGGACGATAGAGATAAGACCCGGCGACATATTCATCGCGCCCGTTCAACGTGACGCCGCCGCTGAGGACGTAGATCTCCTCCGAGAAGGAGTGATAGTGCGCCACCCCGCCGCCGACCCAGTTGGCGGGGAAATCGAAAAACAACGTGGTCGCGCCGGTGGCGGGATCGACGCTCAGCTCGCGTTGCATCTTGCCGTTGGGCGCGGGCACGTCGGCGAGATTGAGATGTGCGATCAGCGGTCGCGCGGCGAACGCCGGCCGCGCCGTGGCGAAGGCCATCGCGCCCATGAGAAACGAACGTTTCGAAAGTGCGATCACGGGCCCCTCCACCATATTACGACTGTGAAGGCTAGCCGTTCCTCCACTTCTCGGTCCAGCGCCACAGGTCCGACGCGGGCATGGGCCGTCCTTACTGCGCGAAAAAACCTTCCAGATCTGACAGATGCCTCCCAGACTCTGGTTAGCTATGCAACGCGCGCATGGCGGGTCTACGACATTGTCCGTGGCCCGGTTTGCGGCCAGCCAGTAATTTTGCACCTAGCTGCTGCACCGCAGCATCTGGGTGGCATCCTCCCACCTCCCCTTGTCGCTGGGTGCTGCCGGTGCAGTAAGCGTCTAGAGCCAAATCCGCCTCCCCGGATTTGGCTCTTCGCTTTTCGAACCGCGAAATGCAAAAGGGCCGATCCCGCGAAGGATCGGCCCTGGTGCGAAAGCGGAAACGGCTACTTCAAGCCGGCGCAGAAGCGCTGGATGCGGGTGCAGGCATCCTTAAGCACTTCCGTCGACGTGGCGTAGGAGATGCGGAAGTACGGCGACAGACCGAACGCCGCGCCCTGAACGGCCGCGACACCTTCTTCCTCGAGCAGCAAGCTCACGAAGTCCGTATCGCTGCCGACCTTTTTGCCGCCCGCCGTGGTCTTGCCGATGGTTCCTGCGCACGACGGATAAACGTAGAACGCGCCTTCCGGCGTCAGGCACGAGATGCCCTTCGCCTCGTTCAACATCTTCACCACCATGTCACGGCGTTCCTTGAACACGGCGTTGCGTTCGGCGAGGAAGCCGAGCGGCCCGTTGAGCGCCGCCACGGTGCCCGATTGCACGAACGATGTCGGATGGGTCGCACTCTGCGACTGGATCATGTTCATCGCCTTGATCAGCGACAGCGGACCGCAGGCATAGCCCATGCGCCAACCGGTCATGGAGTAGGCCTTCGACACGCCGTTCATGGTGAGCGTGCGATCAAGCAGTTTGGGCTCGATCTGGGCGATGGTGGTGTACTTGAAGCCGTCGTAGGTGATGTGTTCGTACATGTCGTCGGTCATCACCCACACATGCGGGTGCTTCAGCAACACGTCGGCGAGCTTGCGCAGATCGTCAGCCGTGTAGGCCGCGCCCGTCGGATTGTTCGGCGAGTTGAGGACGACCCACTTGGTCTTCGGCGTGATCGCCTTTTCGAGACCCTCGGCGTCGAGCTTAAATCCGCTGTTTTCGCCGCAGGCCACAAACACCGGCGTGCCACCGCACATCAGCACGATGTCCGGGTAGGACACCCAGTACGGCGCCGGCACGATCACTTCGTCGCCTTCCTGCACGGTGGCGAAGAAGGCATTGAATATCACCTGCTTGCCGCCGACGCCCAGGGTGACCTGATCGGGCGTGTAGGTGAGTTCGTTCTCGCGCTTGAATTTGTCGACAATGGCCTTTCGCAAGGCCGGCGTGCCGTTGGCGGGCGTGTAGCGCGTTTCGCCACGATCCAATGCCGCCTTGGCTTCATTGCGAATGTGCTCCGGCGTATCGAAATCCGGCTCACCGGCGCTCAAGCCAATGATGTCCTTTCCCGAAGCCTTCAGCTCCTGCGCCTTCGTGGTGATGGCGATGGTGGGTGACGGTTTCACGGCAGAGAGGCGCTTGGCGAGGATCGACACGAGGGTTACTCCGAGGTTGGGGTTTGCAATCCAAAAGGACCCGCAAAAGCGGGCGTAAACTACTGGCGTACCCCCTGCCCCGCAACCGGGAACATGGGGTGAAAACCGGGGTCATGCGACCGTAATGCGACCTTCCATGACCATGACACAGCCGCCGCCGATGCGGGCCTCGATGACACGGCCCTGGCGCTTGGTTGCCGTCGCCAGCAAACGGCTGGGACGCCCCATTTCAATGCCTTGGCGAATGTCCAAAACCAGGTCGGCGGACGCATTCGGGTCTATGGAAGCTAGGTAGGCAGCAAGCGCCACGTTGGCGGAACCGGTGGCGGCGTCCTCGGCAACCCCCGAGGCCGCGCCGAACATGCGGCAGCGGATCTCCGCGGCGTCCGGACGCGCATAGACCAGGACCCCGCGCGCAGCGGCAGGCAACGCCAACAAGCGGACGGTATCCGGTTTGCATCGGGTAACAGCCGCGACGTCCACGACCTGCACCAAGAGAAATGCGGTGCCGACGGAAGCGATCGTCGGGGCATGGCGTGCGGTGGTGACATCGCACGCCTCCAACCCGATAGCCGCGGCGACAATGTCTGCCGCGACCGGCTCCGCGATCACCTGAAGCGGTTGCGGCGCCGTGAGCGTGGCCGTCGCGGCGTCAAGGGTCATGGGGACCTGCCCAGCGGCCTCCTCGAAAATCAGCTTCGCGCCGACGGCCTTACCGAACACCGTGGCGGCCCGTGCCAGCACGAATGCGGTGCCGACGTTTGGGTGACCGGCAAAGCCCAGTTCCTGCGTCGGCGTGAAGATGCGCACCTGCGCCGTGTTCGCAGGGTCCTTCGGCGGAAACACGAAAGTGGTTTCGGCGTACCCGAACTCTGCGGCAATCGCCTGCATGGTCGCGACATCGAGGCCGCGCGCATCGGTGACAACGGCAAGCTGGTTGCCGCCGAACCGCTGTTCGGTGAACACATCGACCGTCACATAGGGATATGTGCTCATGCTGCGTGGCGCTCCAATCGCCAGAGGAGGTGTGCTTTTACGGCCGGCCACTCATTCGGAAGGATGCTGTAGACGCAGGTGTCGCGAGGCGTGCCATCACGATAGAGCATGTGATTGCGCAAGATGCCGTCCAGCTTGGCGCCCAGCGCCTCAATGGCACGGCGGCTCTGGGCATTGAAGAATGCGGTGCGGATTTCGACCGCAATCACTCCAAGCGCCTCGAACGCGTGTTCGAGCAGCAGGAGCTTGCAGGTGGAGTTTATCGCCGTGCGCTGAACACGCTTTCGATACCATGTGGACCCGATCTCAACGCGCTTGGCGACGGAATCGACGTTCATGTAGGTGGTCATTCCCACCGGCTCATTCGTGGCTGTCTCAATCACCGTGAAGGGCAGCATGGCTCCGGCGTCCTGGAGCTTAAGCCGCCGCTCAATTTCCCCAGCCATCCCCCCCACCGTGGCCACGTTGGTGTACCAGAGCTTCCACAGTTCGCCGTCTGCGACCGCCGTTTGCAGCGGCGCGAGATGGTCCATGGACAGAGGTACGAGACGGACGGCTGTGCCCGACAACACGACGGGCTGCAACCACGGTAGTTCGGTGTTGGTCATCGGGTCTCTCCTGCGGTTTGCCGCATCCGGAGGGGCCCTGAAATGCAAAGGCCCCGTCCGATCCGGCGGGGCCTGGGGTCTTTGCGTTTGCGATCAGATGCTCACGCGCAAAACCTTGGCGCCCCGTCGGGGAGCGTCATGTTCGTAGCTTTGCGCGTGGTCGAAATCGAGTGCATGGGTCGAGCATATATCGCGCGAAGCGGCCCAAGTAAAGCCGTTGGTTGTAAACGGCAACCGATGCCCGCCCGTGGCATCGGCGGGGTCTTGCGACTACATTAGCGCCTCCCCCCCGGCCTCGAGTGACCGATGAACCTGATCCCCCTACCCATGTATGCCCGGCCCGCCGGCGGGCCGCCGGCGAACTTCAAGCTGGTCAGCGAGTACACGCCTGCAGGCGATCAGCCGCGCGCGATCGGCGAACTGATGGATGGCCTGGGGCGCAAGGATAAGGATCAGGTCCTGCTCGGGGTCACCGGTTCCGGCAAGACATTCACCATGGCCCAGGTGATCGCCAAGAGTGGCCGCCCGGCGCTGATCCTGGCGCCCAATAAGACGCTGGCCGCCCAGCTATATGGCGAGATGAAGTCGTTCTTTCCGGAGAACGCGGTCGAGTACTTCGTATCGTACTACGACTATTACCAACCGGAAGCCTATGTGCCGCGCACGGACACCTACATCGAGAAGGATTCCAGCATCAACGAACAGATCGACCGCATGCGCCACGCGGCGACGCGTTCGATCCTGGAACGCCGCGACGTGATCATCGTGGCCTCGGTGAGTTGCATCTACGGCCTGGGCTCCGTCGAGAGCTATTCGCGCATGACCTTCAAGATCCAGGAAGGCACCCCGTTTCCCCGTCAGGACTTGCTCAAGCAACTTGTGGCCCTGCAATACAAGCGCAACGACATGTCGTTCGTGCGCGGGACGTTCCGCGTGCGCGGCGACGTGGTGGAGATCTTCCCGGCGCACTTGGAAGACCGAGCCTGGCGGGTCTCTCTGTTCGGCGACGATGTGGAGTCGATTCAGGAGTTCGATCCACTCACCGGCGAAAAAACCGACACTGTGCCGGAAGTCTCGGTTTATCCGTCGAGCCACTATGTGACGCCGCGGCCTGCGCTCTCGCAGGCGATCAAGGGCATCAAGGCCGAGTTGAAGGTCCGCCTGGAGGAGTTCCACCAGCAAGGCAAATTGCTGGAAGCGCAGCGCCTGGAGCAGCGGACAATGTTCGACCTCGAGATGCTCGAGACCACGGGCCACTGCAAGAGCATCGAGAACTATTCGCGCTTCCTCACCGGCCGCAAGCCGGGCGAGCCGCCGCCGACCTTGTTCGAGTACTTGCCCGAGGATGCGCTTCTGTTCGTCGACGAAAGTCACGTTACCGTGCCGCAGATCGGCGGCATGTATCGCGGCGACTTCAATCGCAAATGGACCTTGTCGGAGTTCGGCTTCCGTCTGCCCTCGTGCATCGACAACCGCCCGCTCAAGTTCGAGGAATGGGAAAGGATGCGTCCGGACACGGTGTTCGTATCGGCGACGCCGGGCGACTGGGAGATGGAACGCACCGGCGGCGTGTTCGCCGAACAGGTGATCCGCCCCACGGGTCTTATCGACCCGGTCATCACCATCCGTCCGGCGGGTAAGCAGGTTGACGATTTGCTGGCCGAAGTGAAAGCGGTTGCCGCGAAAGGCATGCGCACGCTGGTGACCACACTCACCAAGCGTATGGCGGAGGACCTGACGGAGTACCTGCACGAACATGGCGTACGCGTGCGCTACATGCATTCCGACATCGAGACTCTCGAGCGTATCGAAATCATTCGCGACCTGAGGCTCGGCGCGTTCGACGTGCTGGTCGGCATCAACCTGTTGCGCGAAGGCCTGGACATCCCAGAGTGCTCGCTGGTGGCAATTCTGGATGCAGACAAAGAGGGATTCCTGCGCTCGGCGCGTTCCCTGATCCAGACTATCGGTCGCGCCGCGCGCAATATCGACGGTCGGGTGCTGCTGTATGCCGACAAGATGACGAATTCCATGACCATCGCCATCGGAGAAACCAATCGCCGCCGCGAAAAGCAGCAGGCCTTCAATGCGGCCAACGGGATCACGCCGGAATCCGTGCGTAGCCGCATCTCTGACATCATCGACAGCGTCTACGAGCAGGATCGCGTCACGGTCGATACCGGCCTTGCGGAGGAGCCGCATCTACTCGGCCACAATCTGCGCGCCGCCATCGCGGATCTGGAAGGCAAGATGCGCGCCGCCGCCGCGGACCTGGAATTCGAGGATGCGGCGCGCCTGCGCGATGAGATCAAACGGCTCGAACAGATGGAATTGGAATACGGCGGCGACTGGTCAGGCCCGATCGACACGGATGACGACGGCCCAAAGGTGGATACCGGGGCTGTGACATCCGCCGCCCCCTCCCAGGTAGCCGCCCGCAAGGCGCTCAAAGGGATTGCATCGAAGGGCAAGAGCGGCCGGCCCAAGGGATTTGGTCCCGGGCGCGGTATGGGCCGCAGGTCGTAACGCCAGCGGGCGTCGGCTAAAGCGCGGTGACGTCAGCCGCGCTCGGACTGGCGCTGGGTCATCACAATCCCGGCGATCATGAACGCCGCGAGCGCCGCGGATGCGGCAAAGCGGCTGAGATCGAGACCGCCTTCATCGGCTGGCTTGGTTAACAAGTCGCCAGCCGTCGCCCCCAAAGGACGGGTGAGAACGAAGGCGGCCCAGAACAGGACGGTGTGGGAGATCGCCGTGAATTTGTAAGCAAGAGCGATCAGCACAAGGACCGCACCGAACACGAGGGCACCGCCGCCAAAGCCGAGACCCGAACTGTCGGCCGCGAAGTCGCCGAGCGCCGTGCCAAGCGTGTTGGAGATCAAAATCGCGATCCAATAGAAAATCTCCGCCTCGCGGCTCGCGATATTGCCGACGGAAATCGAGCCGGTGCGCGCCCGCCACAGCAGCAGCGTGCCAATCACCGCCGCAAGCAAGAGCGCCGAAGACAGCGGATACCCAAGCCCAACAGTGCGGTCCAGATAGTCTGAAAGCGTCGTGCCAACGGTGGTCGTTGCGACGATAACCAGCCAATACAGAGACGGATGATATGACTTGGCCGCGACTTGTCCGGCCAGCATCGCGATGAAGATCGCCCCGAATATCAGCGTGCTGACGGCGTAACCCAAATCGAGCGACATGGAGAGGGCATCGCCGCCGGTCTCGCCTAAGGTTGTGGCAGCGATCTTGATAGCCCAGAACGCCAATGTCACGGCAGGGACCTTGCTTTTGAACGGGTCTGTATTCAAGGACTGACCCCTTCAGTGCGTCAGCAGCAGCGCAGCGCCGTCGGTCATTTCCATGAGGGGAAACTGCAAGCGCACGCACAGCCCCGGTTGATTGTCATCCAGGGCAATCGTGACGCCCAATTGAGCGGCGATCGCGGCGACAATGCTCAGCCCCATCCCGGTGCCAGGCGTCGTGCGGCTTCGCTCAAGTCGGTATAGCCGCTGAAACACCTTCTCCCGTTGCTCAACGGGAATACCAGGGCCGCGGTCGCCAATTTCGACGACCACCGCGCCTTCCGCTTTGAAAGCAGCGACATCGATCGATGACTGCGCAGGTGTATGACCGATCGCATTCTCGATCAGGTTGGCGATCATTTGGACGATGAGATGCCGATCGCCCAGAATCCACAATCCGTCGGCGATACTGACAGTAATTTCGCGACCCTGTTCCTCGATCGAGGGACGGTAGTCTTCAACTGTGGTGTTCAATAGCGCGCCAAAATCGATGGCGTGGAACGCGGCGCGGCGCGTCCGCGCCTCGATTTCAGTCACCCGCAGAAGCGCATTGAACGTTTCCAGGATGGTATCTGCTTCGGCGATGGACCGGCCGATCACGGAGCGCAAGGCCGCAGAGTCGGCCTCACTGCTGTAGGCGCGGTCCAACCCCTGACGAAGCCGCGACATCGGCGTTCGAAGATCGTGGGCGATATCGCTCGACACCTGCTGCAGGCCGCTCATCAGCGACTCAATGCGATCAAATAGAAGATTGAGGCTTCCGGCCAAGCGATCGAACTCATCCTCAGACCCCTTTACGGGAACGCGCCGGCTCCAATCGTTGTCAACGATGTCGCGACATTCGGCGATCAGCGCTTCGATCCGGCGCAACACGCTCAAACTGGTAAATACGCCGCCGCCGAGACCCACGATCAAAAGTGCCGTGATGCCCCAGGCAAATGTGCGCGTCGCGACTGCTCTTAGCTTCGCAATCGATTGACCGTCGATGCCGACGAAGAGGTAGGCACCGTCGACAACATGGACGCCGCGTCCACGAAAGCTCTCCGGCGCGTCTGCCGGCCGGTCGGGGCTGCCCCCATCCCATCCCCGAACACCGTCAGCCGGTGTTATCTTCCCGATGGAGGCCGCGAGGATTTCACCGTTGGCGTCCTGCAGCTGGTAGAACATGCCGGCCTCAGGATGCTGCACCAGTTCAGCGACCTCTGCTGTGAGTGCACTGAGGCCGCGATTTCCCGCCGCCGTCAGAATCTCATCGACCTCGTTTTTCACCTCGTTGTCCAACTCGGCCACGATAGAGTTCGTCGCCGTCACAAAGACTGCGACACACATGACCAGCACGGATACGCTGAACAGCGCGGCGTATCCCAAGATAAGGCGAAAACTGGACGTCTTGAGGAGCTTAAGCTGGCGCACGCAGGCAATATCCTACACCGCGGATCGTGTGAATCAGTTCGACATCGCGCCCTTTGTCGATCTTTCCGCGCAATCTGCTGATGTGGCTTTCGACGACGTTGGTGCGAGGGTCGAAATGAAAATCCCACACACGCTCCTGCAACATGGCGCGGGTGACGACCTGATCCACATGCTGCATCAGAAATTGCAGCAACTTGAATTCGCGCGGCTGGAGATCGATTTCCTGATCTGCGCGATAGACGCGGTGCGACAGCAGGTTCATCTCCAGATCCGCGACGCGTAATTGCGTCTCCGTCGCATCGGTCCGTGGCCGCCGCGCCAACGCGCCAACCCGCGCCACCAGTTCCTCCATGGCGAAGGGTTTAACGAGATAATCGTCCCCACCCGCGTTTAACCCTGTCACGCGATCGTGGACACCGCCCAAAGCGCTCAAGAAAAGGACCGGCACCTGTTGCTTGACTCCGCGCAAAGCCCGCATAAGCGCTACACCGTCCAACTCCGGCAGCATGCGGTCGACGATGAGCAAGTCCCAAGGGTACTCCGATGCCCGGAGAAGACCATCACGCCCGTTGGCGCTTACGTCGAGACTGTGACCGGCGGCCGAAAGGCCGTCCAATATGTAGGCTGCCGTCGCCACGTCATCTTCAATCAACAGTATCTTCACGTGGCGAATTTCATCCCGATGTGACGTCGAGCCCTAGTGACCGCCTGGCGCCCGCTCCGCGAGTTTGCCAGTTTCCAGGACGCGTCGCATCTCGGCTTTACTTTCGGCAAACCCCTTCTGGAATGCAGGGTTCGCGCGGGCTTGCATGATAATCACAGCCGCCGCCGTCTTCGAAGCTTCAATATCGCTGCGGTAGTGCACGCCGCAAACGATGCGGCTTTCGGCGAAGCGTGACGCGCCCTCGAAGATTTCCGCACGATGCTCCGGCAGTATGTCCGAAAGAACGAGCGCGGTCATATAAGCCACGGTCGTGTGGCCGCTAGGATACGAGCCCGAAGTGGAAGGCTTCACGCATGGCTTGATGGTGGAATCGATGATCGCCGGGCGTTTGCGAGACCAAGCGTCTTTCGCGGGATCCACAACCTTCCCTTCCACCGCCAGGAGTTGTTGGAAAAAGACCGCCGTGACCGGCAGGTCCTGAGCCGTAAAGCGCGGTCCCAGGCCATCGCGGACAACTGCGAACACGGTTTCCACTTGGTCATCCTGAGCGATTTTTTCGCGCTCAGGCGTGCGGGTCTCCTGGAGGTGACGGATCTCGGCGAACTCCTTCTGGGTTTGCGCCGAGTCTTGCGCAGGCGGCGGCGCCAAGTAGCGCTGCAAGTCAACCGACGCGGGATCGACGAAGAAGTCGGAAGGCGAAACGCCCTTCGCCTTTCCCTCCGCCGCCGGAGCCGCGTGTAACGCAGCCGATATCGCAAAAATACAAGCGACTGCCGCCGCAATAGAAGTTCGACGCATGGGCTTAACCTCCACCCAAATCCTAGAAGGACAACTTGGCGGTCATCTGGAACGCGCGCCCGCCCTGGAAGTAATATTGATCAAAGGCCGGCGTCGACCCTTGGGAAGCGAGCGCGGTGATCTTGGTGCTGTTGAACATGTTGTAGACACCGCCGATGACGCGGATGATCGGCGTGGGACTCCAGGTCACCGTGAAGTCGGACGTGTTGTAGGGGCTGACCTTGTACGCGGCGGGCTCGCCGGCAACGCTCCACTGGGTGCCGACAATCTTATCGATCAGGCTGAAGGTGAACGTATCGACTTTCACGATCAGGCCGCCGGCGGCAGTCCACTTCGGCGCCTTGGCGATCTGCTTATGGGTGTCTTTGGTTTTCGCGCTGTTGAGCGAGCCGTTGAGGAACAAGGCGACGCCCTGATCGAAGGCATAGGTGCCCTGGGCCTCGACGCCCTTGTAAACCGCACCACCTAGGTTGGTGAACACGGTCTCGCCGTTAGAAACCGTTGAGGTGACCTTGTTATTGAAATCGATGTAGTAGAGGTCGCCGTCGAAGGTGAAGCGTTCAGCGTTGAACACGGTGCCGATCTGGTAGTTGGTGGAGGTCTGCGGCTTCAGAGCGCCAACGTTCGGCTTGACGACCTGAAACACCGACAGGTCGGGCACGAGGAAGCCTTTGGCGAATTGGGCGTAGACCGACCAATCCTCGCGGAAGCGATAGTTAACGGTCGCGAATTCCAGCGCCTTGGTGAACGTACCGCGGTCGCTGGTGTTGACCGCGCGTGACCCCTGTTGCACCGCCGCCGTGGTGAAGCGCTGGAAGCTGACGTACTTCACGCCCGGCGTGACCGTTAGCCCGTCCATCGGATGCCACTCGAAATCGATGAACGGCTGGTAGTTGTTCCAGCCGGAACGTTGCAGGTAGTTGATATCGAGCGGCGCTGTCCTTTCGCGGGGATCGTGAACCAGGGCTGCGGTCGGTGTGGTCAGCGGCGGGGAGAGCGTAAAGTCATAGTCGAAGCGGTAGCGCTTGGTGCTGGCGCGCTCGTACCACATGCCCGCGCGCAATTCGCCAAACGCGAATTTCTTGCCGGCGCGCGCAATGTCCCCCCAGACGCGGTATTCGTTGTTCTTCGAGTAGCCGGGCACATTCTGGTTGCCGGCGGGAGCGGCCTTCGTCCCAAGCCCGGCAGATCCGACGTAGTTCGCCTGGAGAGCCGACAACGTGTCGTTCTGGTAGAAGTACGTGTAGGCCGTGTTGTCGAAATAGAAGCCGCCTTCGAAGTCTGCCTGGAGGCGAAGGTACTCGAAGTCGGTTTCCTTGTTGGTGACGTTGTAGCCGTAGTAGGTCGCCTTGGTCGGATCGTTGCTGAGCGCAAAGTTCTTGCCGAACTGTGCGACCTGATTGAGGGTCGCGCCGTCGCTGTCGGTCTGGAAGTACTGATTTTTGTTGTGCGAGCCGAAGAACGTCAGTGTGATCGTGTCCGAGAGCGGCGCGCTAATCTTGAGCATTTGGTTCGCCGAGTGCGTAGAGGAATAGGTCAGGTACCCGTCGGTCGCGTACTCTTGCGCATTCACGAGAACTTTCGTGCCGCCCAACGCGTCGACCGCGCCGGTGTTGACGGTCGTCACGAAATTCTTCGAGTTGAAGCTGCCATACGTTGCGGACTGGCTAAATCCGATCTTGTCGCCGATTTCCGGCGAGAACATGTTGATCGAACCGCCGAAGTTCGCCTGCCCGAGCTGACCGGCATTGCCGGGACCGCGATCGACCGCGAGCGAGCCGATGGTCGATGCCGGGAAGTACGACGTGGAATGGTGCGTCGGATTGTTGGTATCGCCGAACGGGATACCGTCGTAGGTCATATTGTATTCGCCGTCCTGGAAGCCGCGCAGGACGGTCTTGGATTCGGCGAAGCCGGGGCCGTTCTTGTTCGTGCCGGACATGCTGGGCGCGATCTGCGCAAGCGGCGAGAAGTCGGCGGTCTGCGGGATGGCCTCTTCCATGTATTGCTTGGTGATGATCGACACCGGCTGCGTCGCCAGCAGGGACGATTTGATCGGGGCTAGGTCCATCGCCATGCCGCGGCCATAGACCAGGATTTCCTCGATCGCGCGCGAGTTGGACACTGTGGTGTCGGCATGCGCCGGTCCGTCAGTGTCTACATCAACGCCTGCGGTCTCCACCGCCAAGGCCGGCACAGTCCACACCAGCGCTGCCGAGAGGACGGTCAGGCGCGAAAGCTTGTTCCGTCGACGAACAACGGAACGACAAAATCCAGACATCTATTAACCCCACCAATTGCGTAGCAGCGGCACGGCCGCCGAGGGCGCACGCTATTGAGAGATGGGGTAGGTGACGTGGCGGTTTGGTGATGGTTTCCGAAAGACGCAGTCACAAATGCGTCACGGGCGGGGATATCCCACCGCGTTGAGTTGAAAGAGATATTCTGAAAATCCGGCGTTTGGAACGCCGCATTTCTTGCTCAAGTTCAAGGTTTTGGAGAGAACCCGGTAACATTCCGGAAGGCGCGTGGCCTTGCCGTTCCCGCCCTCAGGGGCGGAAATGGCAAGCGTCAGAGTCAGACCGTCGGCTGATCGTGTTCGAGCTGGATGCCCTTCATCGAACGCGTGCGCGGCTTCGGCATGCCGTTTTTCTTGTAGTCGGCCAGGAGTTCCTTCTTGCGCGCATACATCTGCGCGCCGAGGTAACTTAGGGTCAGGACTCATTGATCATAGCCAGAAGATGACTGTAGCGGCGAGACAAATGGCCGACATGAATGTGTGGGCGCATCGGTCGTAACGTGTGTGGATGCGGCGCCAGTCTTTGATCCTGCCGAACATGTTCTCGATCCGATGGCGT
>CANJPQ010000049.1 GCA_947476275.1 Fidelibacterota bacterium | reverse complement strand
GCGACAGCGGGAAATACGGCGCGATACGGCGCATCTGCGCCTCCGAGAGCATAAACACATCTTCCATGGCGGCACCTCCTGCGAGGCGACCATCGAATCAACATACGACTCAGCTCGCAAGGAATTTAATGGGTCCTGAGCCTAGATGCGGATCGTGACCGTGCCCTGATCAATCTTCGGCTGCGATATCGTAGCGATGACGGCGCGTTCTTCTGGTGGATGGTGGGCACGAAACTGGGGCAGGTCGAAGCGGAAACCACTCCGCTGTTCGATATGCACGTCGGCACCATCGGCCGCATCACGCATAAGCCGGGCGGCGCCCTTAGCGTCACGTCCGTGGAAGTCGTATTCTACACAGATCTAAAAACTGGGGCACAGCTCAAGCAGTGGCGGAATCCCTACACGGGCGCCACGGTTGAGGTGTCGCATGGGCCGCTCGGCCCGGAGACGATTGCGTTCGGCGCCGACACGCGCAAAGCGATCGGACCGCGCGAGGTCGGCGGCGCGATCATTGATGCGCGCGCCTTCGATGCCGATGCCGTTGTCGTCGGTGATGACGCATGGGCACGCACTGTCTCGACTGTGACCGTGACGCAGAAGTCCGGAGCGGGTCGCCCGTTCTTCGTGAACGAATGGGTCATGTATCAGGGAAGCACCGCGGACATCCTTGCCGCGGACAAGCCGTTCATCCACGCGCGTTCGCAGCTTCATGAAATCACGAGCTGGTCGAAGTGGATGGCAATGGGCGCACAACCGGGAAATCTCACCGCCAAGTGCATCGGCGCCAAAGTCTCGGCCTACGCCGAGATGCCGGAACGTTGGCGTGCTCTCATGTCAGAAGCGCACCCGGAGATCGCAAGAGATCCTGTTGGCTCGCTCGATCGACCGGCCGCAAAACTCGATCGGTAGATGAAACGCGACGGCGGCTTTCCCTTTGACCAACCTTAGGCACCGAGGTCTAGCCCTTGTCTGAAACATCACGCCGCGCTGCCATGACGCTTGCGGCTGGCGCCGTCGCTTTGGCGTGCCAGCCCGCGTCCGCGCAAGCAGCTCCTCCCCGCTTGCGTCTGGTCCTCGCGCAGGTGGAATGGGCTGCAGAGACTTCGGTAGCCAGGAATGGCTCCTTCTTTTCGACACTCGCGGGCCCAAAGGATGATGGCTTTGCGACCGTTCTCTTGCTGCCCCCAGCACTCACGCCAAAGGTCGCGTTGAAGGCGGAAGTTCTCTTCCGGCGCTTAGGTGCCATGGCCAAAGCCGCGGGCGTCTATCTCGCAGGCGCCGCAACCGCGCGAAGCGACAATGGCGAACAAACCGAGGGCTTCCTCATAGGTCCCGACGGCGCGCTTCTTCTTCGTATCCCGAAGATTATGCCTGATGCGCTGGCGGGCTTCAGTGATCGGCCGAGTGCGCTTACAAGTCCTGCGGCTTTCCCGGTCGCGCGGCTGCCATTCGGCAACGTCGGCTTGCTGGTTGGCGAGGACCTCTTCCGTCCCAGCCATGTGCGGGCCTTATGTTTCAACGGCGCGGAGATAATCCTCAACTGTGCAACGGAGGTGGCAGGCCCGGCGCTTGCAGCGCGCCGCGATGTCAATGCCGCGATCTCCTACTGCAATATGGTCTACGTCGCCGTCGCCACGGGATCCGAACCGAGCCGCACAGGCCTCTGGGATTGGATGGGCAATGCCGTGTTGCCGGACGGGGGCAGAACGGTCGCCACCGCGATCGATATTGAGAGCCTGCGCATCGCGCGCCGGCAGGGAATCGTCGGCGTGCCCTACGCCTCCCGCGTGCTGCCGCCGATGGTGCGTGACGGGCTGTACGGCCCGACGTTCAAAGGTATCGCCAGCGGCCGACAATCCCGCCCGGTCCCGGCGACGCGATTGGAGTGGTCGGCAGAAGCGGGACGCCGCATCGCCGCCCAAGCCGTGCGCCAAACGCCGAACGACAAGTTGATCACCGCCTACGATGCGCTGTTAGTGAAAAGTACGCACCGGAGCGTCGCGGACGCACCCAATCGCCGCGCTGCCATTGCCCAGAACATCAAAGACTTCCTGGCGATGGTGGAACCATACGCCCGACGGCCCTTGAGCAAGCTTGTCATGTTCGGAGAGTTCGCATTTACCGCTGCCGGCTATCGCACGATGGAGGATGCCCTGTCGGTGACTCTGACGTGGCCGGGTCCGGAACTCGAACTTCTTGCCGCATTTTCCGCCAAGCATAAAGTGTATCTCGCTGCTCAGCAGCTCGAGCACGACCCGAAGTTCCCGGGACGCATCTTCAATACGGCTTTTCTATTCGACGATGCGGGTGCCTTGATCAGCCGGCACCGCAAGCTGCAATGCGTCGACATGCTCGGCACTCTGCCGGACACCACGCCGGGCAGTATCTTTGATCGCTATGTCGGTGAGTATGGGGAGGCGAGCCTCTGGCAAGTGGTCGATACGCCCTTGGGCAAATTGGCGCCCATGATCTGCTTCGAGAACATGTTTCCGGAGGTGGCGCAGATTTACGCGCAGAAGGGCGCGGAGGTTTACCTGCACCTCACGTCCGAAGGGTGGGATGCGATTACCGACACGCGCTACGCCTGGAACGCCGCGCGACGGCAACACGCGATGCAGGCCGCAGCGTATTTCTTATCGGTAAATCAGGGTGACGACCCAACGATGCGGGATCCATATCACGTGATCGGCGAGACCCAGGTGATTGATCCCTATGGCCGCGTCACGGGGATGTTGCGCGAAAGTCGCCCCGGTGTCTTGGTCGCGCGGGTCGATCTCGATCTGTTACTCGTCGCACGAAGCGACACACGTACGAATCTCGCCATTTGGGACGAGCCCGGCGTCTATGCCGATGCTTACCTTAAGGGCCACGGCGTACCCAACAATCTGTGGTCCGACGTCAAGGTCAGCGAATTTCCCTATCGCGACCTGACGATCTACAAGGAGGTGGTGGCGCGATTCGAAGCGCGTGGCATCTACACCCTGCCGCGCGGTGCAAAACCCTAGGACCGCGCCGAAGGCCACATCTTCTGGCGCTGCCCACGGGGCAGTATCGAATTCTGTAGCCGCGTTTTGTGAGACCAAAATAACGCGGGCTCCCGGCTCTCATATCCAATCGCGCGCAGGCCGATGGATGGCGGGTGGGGTGTCCGCCTTGAGTTGCAAAAGTACTTCAGTTCAGCGAATGACAACCCAGGGGCGGATCATTGATCTCGCTCTGACCTTGCGACCGGATGTCGCGATCGCCAGGCCACAAGTCGAGGAACGCTCGGAATTCGATCGGGGCCCAAGCGCGTTTGATGGCCTATTGCTCTGTCGCTCCCTCTTGGGGGAGATCCTGCACAGATGTTGTCTGAAATGCGCTCGATGCGGCTTACCGGAAAGCGGAATCAACTAACCCTTGATCTTCGGATTGGCGCCCTCGAATGGCTTTAGGCTTCCATTCATTTGCGTGCAGCTCCCCTTCGGCACGTCCATGAATTCCTGGCCGTCGTACGAAACTTTGGCCTGTGCGTGGCAAGCATGACTTCCGTTAGCCGACGCACACGAATTTTCGCCCGCTTTAGCCACCCCAAAACATTTCTCCTTGGGCTGTTCGGGAGCAACTTCTGCAGCTTGCGTGGAAGCTACGGCGCATGCGGCAAATACTGCCACGGCTACAAAAGGTATGCTCCGAGGGCTTTTCGTCATTGCAAATTCTCCGTTCGAATTATGATTGAGGGATCCGTGTCCCATCTATTTGGGTCTGCCGCTTCGTTCCATATCGGCCGTTGAAACTGCAAGGTCATGCGCCGCCACTAACGACCTGGTCTTTCGTTGCTTCCCGCTGAAAACTCGATGAGCACGTAGTCAAGATCGCGCGGCGCATTCACCATCCGTACCATTAAGCGATCCTCGGAGGTGATCCACACATCAACGACACCCGAAACCTTATAGTGTGTGCATTCAAACCTTCCGGCTGGTACGGAAATCGTCTCTCGACCCAGATTTTGAAATTCCTGAGGACGTAGCGTACCCAACGGCAGGCGGGTCAGGTCCGTGGAAGCTTCCATGCTGTAGACCGTTCCGGTCTGAGGGGCCTTGGAATTCGCATCCTCTGCCGCCATATGCCAGCCATCGGCCGAGACCGGATGGCTGCCGAGGGAGAAGCGCGGTGGAACGGGAATCGTTTCTGTCTGTTGGCCACCGGGGCCTGTGCTGATTGCGGTTAGCTTGTCGTCCTGGACGTTGAGAAGCGCAGTTCCTTTAAATCCGGCGCTCGTCCAATAGCTGATAAATGCCTGGATCGGCCGAAATTCCTTTGTCGCCCGGAACATGACGGTGAACTGGCTGTTGCGCGCATACACGTCGTGCCACATGAGCATTGTGCGGGACCCATCGGGATGCACAGTAAGACGATAGCGCTCCCAACCGCGGTCGCGTTGATCCTTTAGGCTACGATACGCAAACTTGCCTTCGGCCCAGCGTAAGACATTGGCATTGGGGCCGGTGTTCTCAGGCTCCGCGGTGGGCGCCACCTGAGCGCAAACCGGAAAGGCCAGGAAGAGACCGATCGCAATAGCAATGAGACGGAGCTTCATGGCGCGTCCTTCATTGGGGCAAATATTGGCTTCCGTCGGGAGGAAATCCACATCCCGGCCTGCGAGAGCTTAATCGATTCCGCGAGCTGCGGCGCGGTGACCTCGGCAATCGGCCGCACGGTCTTGGCCTCGCTGTGAAAGTTGGGGCGGTGTATCTGGTCGCGCATGCCGATCTCTCCGGGATATTTCATACGCAACAGCTGAACGGATAAATCGCCACTGCTCTGAAGGCGATAGCCATAACCGCGATCTTGAAGTTCGACGTTTTCGACTTTCCCGCTACGCTTGATGGCGCAGTCATAGGGTCTTGCACGATAATTCTCTGAATGAACTTTGTCGTACCGGCCCTGGCACATATGTGTGCCGATGTATCCGTTGTCGTAGATCCAAAGCTCCTCAGGCCCCAGTACCCACACTGCGTCCCACCTCATCTCGGTGTCATTGTTGGGTGAGATGTAAGTACAGGTTCCAGGGCCGCCTTTAAGTCCCTTCGGCAGCAGCCCTTCGAGAACACCGACGAGATGCTCGCCCTGTCTGTGCCAAATAAAATCACAATTGACCACGCATTCGCGCTGCCGCACATCCTTCCAGAATTCGGGATGGTCTTGCAGGTGTTCATATTTCTCGGGGTTTGCTATGCCGCGGCCGGCGAAGTTCACGACCCGGCGCTTTTCGTCGATGGTCGCAATGTAAATCACCTGCTGCCCTCCAATGATGGGGCCGTCGCGGTCATCGCCATGCAGTACGCCGTAGAAAACGTACGGCCCGAGTTGGGGCACGTCGGTCCGCGCGATGACGCGACGCCAAAAGGTCGTGTTCGCCTTCCGCCGGAGGGCCTAAAGTGCGGCCAAAGGCAATCTGCGGAAACGAATCCCAGTTGCCCGCCAGCCAAGCGGCCAGATCGGTCAAGATATCGTTTAGCTCCTGACGAGAGGGCACAAAGCCGGGTGCTGCATGAGCGGTGCCGGCAAATGCGCACGCAACTACGAAAATCAATGGCTTAAGCACATCCTGTCCCCTCAAATGCGCTTGCTCAGCATCTGCGATTGAACTGAGGTTGTTCGTACTTCTGCGACCCCTTGCTCGCCTCTCGGGCGGAGATTAGGATTATCTTCCTCGTGGGGATAAAAATGCGCAAGTGCGCACCTATTGACCGCTTCATACGCGTCGCCGTCGCCATGGTCATGTTGACGGCCGCAATGCTCTGGGCAAACCTTTCGCCGCTTCATGCGGATGGTCCAGGAGTACTCCGGTTAGTGCAGGCGACGTCAGTCAAGCCTTGCCATCACCAAACTGAGCCGAATGCAAATTCAAGCGACGTTGCAGATCAAGATGCCTGTGCTTCGCTCTGCGCCATTGCCGCGTCCCATCATTTTATTGGCGACGTGATCGTTCCGATTGCACTCGATGGCGGCAAGATTCCTTTGACGGCATTGGCGGTGGCCATGTTCGTGCCGGCGCGTGAGACAAGCGATGCGTATCGCCGGCCGCCCTTGCGACGATCGGACGGCGCGCCCGCGCACTTCCTCACCCGTCGCCTTCGGATCTAGATCGCCGTTATGACGTGTCAGTCGTTGTGCGCGATGCACGACGATACTTTGTCGTGGCGGGCTGCTTACGTGAATTGTCGTTCCCATTTTATCGTTGTTGTTCTTGTCGTACTGGCAGGGTGCGCTGATCGCCCTCCGGAGGACGGGATGGCCGCATTACGTACTTCTGTCGGCGCTCGCGCCGGCGGGGACCTTGTTGCACGTCCGGCTACGTCTGAGCGGGCGGCGGCGAAGCGTGAGACAGATATCCTTTTGGCTCAGGAACTTAGCCTCGACGCGTCGCTAAAACTCGCGCTTCTCAATGCGCCCCGCTATCAGACTCTTTACGCGCAATTAGGCATTGCCGCAGCGGAACAGGCGTCGAGCACAGCCTTAACCAACCCTGTCCTCTCCGCGATGGTGCGGCCGACGAGTAATCCTGCAGCGCTCGCAAACCTTGAGTTCGGCATTCTCACCAGCCTTGTCGATCTATTGAAGCGCCCGGCACGCGGGCGGGCGGCGCGGGGAGTATTCGAGGCGGAGCGCCTGAGCGTTGCTGCTGACGTGGTCGCGATGGCGCTCACCGTGCGCACTGCATACGTGGATCTAGTGGCTGCGACCAATATTCGTGACGTACAGAAGGAACTGGAGCGAGCGGCCGCGGCTTCAGCTGCTTTGGCGGAGCGTTTTCACGCCGCAGGAAACATTCCCATGGTTCGTCTAAGAGAGGAACAAGCCGCTGCAGCTGATGCGGCCCTCAGCCTCGCGGATGCCGAGATGGAGGCTATCGAAGCACGTGAGCGCTTTGCACTAGCGGTCGGCATCGATGCTTCCCTGCCGTGGCGGGTACCGGCAGCGCTGCCTGCTGCGCCGAAAGTCCCAACTCCAGCTGTTGCCGGGGGCATCGAGCAGCGGCTCGATGTGCAAGCTTCGCGGGCAGCGGCCTCTGCCGCCATTGGCGACCTCAAACTGCACAGCGACTGGCGCTTGTGGCGCGAGGTGGGCTTAGACGTATCCGGGGAGCGCGACGGCGACGGTCAATGGGCCATCGGCCCGAAACTCGAACTCGCGTTGCCGCTCTTCAACCAGGGAAGGCCAGACGTTGCGCGCGCGGCCGCGGCGGCGGTCAGGGCGGATCATCAGCGGGCGTCAGTCGAGCAGGCCGCGGCGGCGGACCTTCGCCTCGCCCAGGCGAGATTGGGACAAGCGGAGCGGCGCTTCGTTCGGTACCGCGACGAGATCGTTCCTCTTCATACGGAGATCGTCGACCTCAAGCTGCAAGAGTACAACTATATGTTTGTCGGCGTGTTCGAGGTGCTCACGGCACGCAGGGCCGCGGCTGCCTCCGAAGTTGGCTACATCGGCGCGCTGCGCGATTTCTGGAAAGCGCGTCTTGGCCTTGATGCCGCTCTTGGTGGCGGCACGGCGCTCGCGCTGGTAAACGAGGACATAGCACAATGATTTGGAATCGGCGCACTGTGCTAAGTTCCTTAGCAGGTGTCGGTGTTGGTGCAGGCATTCAAAGTGCGCGTGCGCAGGGCGCCGCGCCCGCCTCGGTGAGCCCAGGTAATCGTGGAAGCAGCGGGGTTACGACCCTGAACGGCGCGACGTTGCCGTACACCATCAAGGACGGAGTGAAGGAATTTCGCCTCGTCGCCCAAGAGATTGAACATGAATTTGCGCCCGGCACGCGCGTCAAGGCATGGGGCTACAACGGCCGCACGCCTGGCCCCACCATCGAAGTCGTGGAGGGTGATCGCATCCGCGTGCTCGTCACAAATCAACTCAAGGAGCACACGACTATCCATTGGCATGGGATTTTTCTGCCCAACGGAATGGACGGAGTTGGTGGCTTAACACAGCCTCATATCAATCCGGGCGAAACCTACGTCTACGAATTCACCCTGCGGCAGAGCGGTACGTACATGTATCATCCGCATGCAGACGAGATGGTACAAATGGCAATGGGAATGATGGGACTGTTCATCATTCATCCACGCGATGGTGCGCGCGCCGTCGATCGGGATTTTGCATTCATGCTGCACAATTGGGCAGTCCATCCCGGAACTTATCGTCCAGATCCGGCGGTGATGACTGAATTCGATCTTTGGACAATCAACAGCAAAGTATTCCCGGCTATCGAGCCGATGGTAGTGCGCACCGGGCAGCGCGTTCGTATCCGAATGGCGAATCTTAGTATGCATGAGCACCCGATGCATATTCATGGATTTCGAATGCGCGTTACCGGTACTGACGGCGGCCCTATTCAAGAGAGTGCGCAATGGTCAGAGGTCACCACCCTGATCCCAGTGGGCGCGACCCGCGACGTAGAATTTGTGGCCGATGCGCCGGGTGATTGGGCGTTCCACTGCCATAAGTCGCATCACACGATGAATGCGATGGGTCACGACGTGCCCAATACCATCGGTGTAAACCAATCTGACCTCGTCCCGAAGATCGCCGGCCTGCTGCCTGGCTATATGCCCATGGGTGAAGCCGGGATGGCCGAACATCAGATGCATGCCGGCCATATGGAAGGGCCCGAGAACACGATGCCGATGATGACCGGCATCGGTCCTTTCGGACCGCTTGAAATGGGCGGCATGTTTACGCTGATCAAAGTCAGGGATGGTATCGAGAGTTATCAAGATCCGGGTGCCTACAAGCATCCCTCCGGGACACTCGCCTATCGTTTGGGCGGCGACCGTCGCGTCGTCACGTCTGCGCCGATGTCACCGGGTATGAAGATGGATCACCATTGACATGCATAGTCCACAGAGACCGCTCGCCTGCGAATGACCTTCCCATTTGGGAAGGATGTTTGGAGTTCCGCAACGACACACCCGCTTCTTCATTCAGGAGGACCAACCATGAAAAAGCTACTCTTCGTAACCACCTGCGCTATGTTCGCTTCTTCTGCCGCCTCGGCCCACACCTACTTTGTCGAGAACTACGCGCCCGCCGGCTATAAACAGGACATGGCCATGCGGGTTCCGCACGGCTGCAAGGACAGTCCCGTGAAAGAAGTGCATGTCAGAATCCCTGAAAACGTCATGGGTGTTACGGTTGCCGACAATCGCGATTGGAAGATCGAGATCAAGACGCGCAAGCTCGACAAGCCCGTTCCCGGCGAGGGTGGCAACATGGTCACGGAGACGGTCGATGAAATCATTTGGAAGGACCCGAAAAGTCCGCTGCCCGCGATGGGCTACTTTGACACTTTCCAGTTCCGTGTCTCGCTTCCAAAGGAAGAGGGATCAGTGGTGTGGTTCAAGTCCTACAACGTTTGCGAAAAAGGCGACGACAAGTATGTGGAAGTTCCCAAGGAGACGATGAAGGCGAGCGCCCCAGATTTTGCTAAGAAAATGGGCGAATTCATGCGGTCTGTGCCGGGCCCGGCACCCTACATTGTTCTGACCAAGCCCACGCGAGCGCAATATCCGTGGGAAACGCTCGACATGCCGGCGGCCTCTAAAGCGGCAGCAAAGTAAGAGCAACGCGTCAATCCCTGGGCGCAGCTGCGTCAAGTTGCGCCCAGGTGATTGTCGATCGATATGAGCGGGGGCGTGATGAGGCGCGTGTTAGGGCTATCTCTATGTATCCTTTTGACGGCTGTGATGCTGGCGGCGTCACGACCTGCCGCCGCGCATGCGGTACTCCTCGGCTCAACGCCCAAAGCGGGCGAGCAGCTGGGCACGCCTCCGAAGGACCTAACTCTGAATTTTAATGAGAACGTTGGCCCCATCTTTTTCAAAGTCTTGGACAAGGCAGGAAAAGAGGTGGGAAAGCCGGGTGAAATCCAACTCGACGGCAACAATTTGCACATGACGCTCAGCGAGGATCTGCCGAACGGCACCTACGTCCTGACATATCGCGTGGTATCGGCCGACACTCACCCCGTGGGTGCAACATTTCTGTTTGCCGTCGGCGAGCCTGTCGCAGCGGCGGCGAACGTGAAGGCAGGAGAAGGCGCAGGGGCAAGCGGCTGGACGGCAGCTGTCGCGATCAATCGCCTGGCGCTCTACGTGTTCATGACGCTGGCCGCGGGCGCGGCCTTGTTCGCGGTCGGGATGACGGTACCGCCTGCTGCCCATCAGGCAGGTGCGCGGCTTGGATTTTTTGCTGCGGCGATTGCCGCGATTGCGTATGTGATGTCGATCGGGCTCGGCGGCGCGGAAATGGTCATGGGGGGGCCGAGCGTCTTGTTGTCGGGTCAGTCATGGCGCCAGGGCAGCGGTACCACCTTGATGCCAAGCGCGCTGATCGGCGTTCCCGCGATGCTTCTCTTGATGTTCGGCTTGCGGGCGGGCGCTAACAACTCGACGCCTGCACTGCTGCTTGGTGCCGTGCTTGGAATCGCCAGCTTCCTTGTCACGGGGCACGCGGCGACGGCCGCGCCGGTATGGTTGATGGCGACAATGGTAGGTATCCACCTCGCTTGCGCCGCTTTCTGGCTAGGCGCCCTACGCCCTCTCTACGTCACGTCACACGATGCACCGGTAGCGGAAGCGGGCCTTGCGATGACGCGTTTCTCGAGCCGCGCGGTGCTGAGCGTGGCGGCATTGTTCGCAAGCGGCTTGGTAATCACGTGGGTGCAGGTTGAATCGCCTAAGGCCATGATTGAAACTGCATACGGAGTTCGCCTTACGGCAAAATTAGCGCTGTTTTTCGGCCTGCTGGCGCTTGCAGCTTACAACAAACTCGTTCTCACCCCGGCGCTTGATCGAGCAAATCCGGCTGCGGCGTCGGGTCTGCGGAAGACGATCACGATCGAGTACTTGACCTATATCCTGATCCTAGCTGCGGCCGTTAGCCTGACGCTGACTTCGCCACCACGTGCCATCAACGCCGGTGGCACTGGGGGTGTCGCTGGAATGGCGCAAGACCAGGGTTTCAAGACAACAGTCAAGGCCGATGGATATAGCGCCGATGTCGACGTCACGCCCGGCAAAACGGGCGAGAACATGTTCATGATAACGGTCCGCGACAACTCAGGGGCCGCAATCAAGCTCGAAAGCATGGACATGATGCTGGCATTGCCGACAGCCGGAATCGCCGACGTTGAGAAGACCGGTCAGGCTGCTGGTCCGGAGATGTGGCACTTCATGGTCGGCGAGACGATCATTCCGGGCGAATGGGAGGTCAAGGCACGGGCGTTCGTCAACGCGTTCGACAAGGTCGATTTCGAGTTCAAGGTCCCGATTAAGTAACCGGAGAACCCGAATGCTGGTCGTGATTGCGCGGAAAGAGTTCCTCATGTTGCTGCGCGACGGACGTGTCACGTGGTCTGCTGCGATCCTGGCGGTGATGCTGCTTGCGGCGCTCGTGACGGCAGGCGTGCGATACCAGGCAATTGCTGGCGAGCGCGTCCGCGCCCAGGCGGTTGTCGATCAGCAATGGCGCGAGCAGGGAGAAAAAAACCCCCACGCGGCCGCGCACTACGGGCTCTACGCCTTCAAGCCTGTTACCCCGCTGTCGTTCTTCGATACGGGCATAAACAACTTCACGGGCGTATCAATCTGGCTTGAGGCGCACAAGCAGAACATGGCAGAGGGCGAGCCGGCCCGCGATTCAACTGCCATTTCGCGCTTCGGCGAACTGACCGTGGCGTTTACGCTGCAGACGCTGTTGCCCCTCCTCGTAATCCTTCTAACATTCGCCGCGTTCGTCGGTGAACGGGAGCAGGGCACCTTGCGCCAGACTCTCAGTATGGGTGTGTCGCCGCGCACCCTTTTGTTCGGCAAGGCCCTGGGTGCGGCGCTCGCGCTCACCGTCTTCCTCGGCCCGGTCCTGATTTGTGGCCTGATCGTACTGCTCATCGTTCCCGGTGGCGTCCATCTGATCGGCCATGCACTTGTATTGACAGTGCTGTATGCCGTTTACGCAGCCGTGTTTCTGTTCCTAACCCTTGCGGTTTCGGCCGTGGCAGACTCGACGCGCACGGCATTGGTGGTCATGGTCGGATTCTGGGCGGTCACTAACTTCGTGCTGCCCAAGGTGGCGGCCGACTTCGCGGTCCGCCTCCAGCCAACGCCGACCCTGGTCGCCTTTCAGAAGGCACTCGCGGACGACATGGCAAACGGTCTGAACGGCGTGAGCCCGGACACATTGATCGCTCAGCGCCGCGAGCAGACATTAAAGCTCTACAAAGTAGAAACTCTCGAAAAGCTGCCAATAAATTTCCAAGGGGTGGTCTTTAGCCTTCAGGAGCAAATGGGCAATGCCGTCTTCGACAAGCATTTTGGGATGCTTGCCAACGTGATGGCAGCTCAGACCCGCGTCTATGAGATTTTTAGCCTGATGTCGCCCCGCCTCGCGACTTCGCTCGCGTCAATGCAACTCTCCGGCACCAGCCTCAACGATCATGAAGATTATGTACGCCAAGCAGAACTTTTTCGACGCGCGATGATCGACAAGATGAATCAGGCTATCACATTCAAGTCCGGCCCCAATCAAAGTGAATACCGCGCCGGCCCCGCACTCTGGGCGCAAATCGGTGGCTTTGAGTATCACCCGCCTTCGTTCGGCGTGGTGATCGCGCGCATCGCATCCAATCTCACGGTACTGCTGCTGTGGTTGGTGGCGGCAGTCACCGCGGCTGTGCTCGCGGTACGTCAATTGCGGGTGATGGTGTCTTAGGATGGCGCAACGTACCTTCCGCATCGCTTTCGCGCTTGAGTGGACTTTGGTCCTACGCAATCGCGCGATTTGGGCGGTGCTGATTCTCCTGGTCGCGTTGGCCGGCTTGGCGGCAGTGAACGGACATGAGCGGGTTGCGGCAATGCGAATGCTGGTCGCAGGACTCAATCGCGACGAGGTCCAAACCCAAACGGCGCTGAAAGGCAGTGTGGCTCGATGGGAGGCCAGTCGGCAAGGTGAACCGCCAACGGTTGCAAATCCCGGCACCGTGGGATTCTCGCTGCTTAGTCACTACGCGGCGTTGCCGCCCATGCCGCTTGCTGCTCTTGCAGTCGGTCAGTCTGATGTGTTGCCGTCGTACTACCGGGTTACGGCGAACCCGACCTACACATTTCTCGCAGCCGGTGAAATCTCCAATCCACTCAACGCACTGAGCGGAAGTTTTGACTTCGCCTTCGTGATCGTCTTCATCTTGCCGATTGTCATCGTGGCGATCACGTTCGACTTGGTCTCGCGTGAAAAGGAGATGGGGGTGATCGGCCTTGTGGCGGCATCCGGTGCGTCGCTCACACGCGTGATATTGGCGAAGGCAGCGGCGCGTGGCGTCATTCTCGCTGCCGCCCTGGTGCTGATTACCCTTGAAGCCCTAACACTCGGCGTCGACGGACCTCCCGATGTTCTCGCGGGCCTTCTGTGGTTCGTCGCAGTCACGGTTTACGCGGTGTTCTGGTTTGTACTCGCGCTCGCCGTTAACAGCACCAACCGCCCATCGGTCACCAACGGTGTCATCCTGGCCAATATTTGGCTCGTATTGGTGGTGGTTACGCCGGCCTTTATAGGTACGGCGGCCAATGCGCTCTATCCCGCGCCTTCCCGGGTCGCGCTGACGACCGAGATGCGCGAGGCCGCAGAGGAGGCCGACAAAGCGGCCGCAAGCTCCCGCGAGGCGTACTTTTTCGATCATCCGGAGTTGGCAGGCAAGGGCGCCAATCCTGACGGCTTCTATGTTCAAGTGCTTGCGACAAATGCGGCGGTAGAACGGGCGGTGAGCCCGCTCTTGACCGAGTTTGATGATCAGGCGCGCAAGCGTGAAGGAATCGTGGCCGCGCTCAAGTTCCTTTCGCCGGCACTGCTTGTGGATAATGCGCTGACAGTGCTTGCGGGGACAGATGGCGTTCGTTTTTCCGGATTTGTTCGTCAGGTCGTCGAATTTCATCGTTTCTGGCGACAGTTCTTCGAGACTCGGATTGTCGACGGCACCGACATGACGGCGCGAAGCTTCGATCAGATCCCGACCTTTCAGTATCAATCCAACGACAATAGCTTAATCGCGGTGTCACTACCACTCGCCGCCCTTGCTCTACTCGCAAGCATCCTACTCATGGTGGCTATGCGCCGCTTGGCGCGATATCCGGTGGTGTGATGATGAGCAACGCTTCAGCCAAATGGACCGTTGTCGCGAAAGCGTTCCACTGGCTAATGGCGCTGCTTGTGACCTGCGAATTGCTATATGGCCTGCGCAACTATTCGCTCGATATGTATGATCCGGGCGACGGCGGGTGGTACGCGCGCACCATTGGGCTGCATAAATCCTTCGGTCTGCTCGTGTTCGCGCTCGTCATCCTTCGTATGGCTTGGAGAGGGCTCTACGGAAGACCGCAGTTCGTGCAGACGCTGCTGCCGTGGCAACGCATCGCCGCCAAGATTTCGCACGGATTCATGTACTGTGCGCTCATACTGCAGCCGATCCTCGGCTATCTCCAGTCGGCGGCTTTCGGCACCAAAACCACGTTCTTCAATCTCTTTCTGCTGCCGAACCTCGTGCCGGACGCTTGGCAGCGTCCCTACTCACGGACTCTGTGGCGCATGACACAGGACGCCCACAGCCTGTTGGGTCTCGCACTGGGTGTCGTCGTCGTTGTGCATATCGCGGCTGCGCTCAAGCATCACTTTGTCGACCACGACATAACCTTGCGCCGCATGTTGCCTGGAGGAACGTCATGAAAGCGACGTCCCCCGCCGTTCGAACAATCCTGTTTGTCCTCGCGGCGCTGCGTACAGAAGACAATGCCATCGCCCGTATGATGACTCTCCTGAAACGAAACGTGGGAGCGCGGTGCATGAAAATGCTTCCGGCACTTTTGACTGTGTGTCTGGCACTACCGGCGGCGGCAACGAATTCTCGCCCCGAACTCGAGGGCGTCTTGCACGACCTCATGACATGGCTTCCTGGCGCGTACGACAGCGCCCCGCAGCTATTCATCGAGAGCAAGCTTGGCGCGCCGCCCGACGGCGAGCACGATCGGGTCTACCGGATTTTCGCAAAGGTCGAAGCGCCACAGATTGGCGATAATGTGGTCTATGCCGAAATGCGCGCCGGCGGCAAAGACGGGCCGCTGCTGCAGCAGGTGGTGTTTAAAGTCTTCATCGACGAGCAAAATCATGGGGTCTCGTTCGACGGGCGCCGAATAGCCGATCCAGAAAGTCACGTCGCGGCACATCTCGACCCGTCAAAACAGAAGACACTCGCCGCGGATCCCAGATACGGCGGGAACTGCAAATTCTACTGGCGTAGAAGTGGCGACCAACTTCGCGGCGGATTTAATGAGGGAACGTGCGCGATGACGTCGCGCAACACCCAACAAAGGATGACTTGGGATAGTGACTGGACTCTGAACGACCACGAGCTGTGGATTCACGACAATGGCGTCTACGATGATGGTTCGCTTGTCATTGGCCGTAAGGACCGCACGCCGCTGCGGCTGTACAAGGCGCGCGACTTCGCGTGCCAGGTAACCGTGCGTCCGCCGAAAGCGCCGGAAATCAAGACCGCAATCGTGCTGCATGACCGCGGCGACAGGCAGGCATTTCCGCCGGTCGTCAAGGGCGGGAAGCCGTTCTATTTGGATCTTATGAATTCAAAATGGACGGCCGCGGACGGGAAGTCTTACTGGGATCTGCTGCGCCTAACGGCGATCGAAGGTGATCCAACGGATCAAAAGCCGGGACGGGTCCTGGGAATGATGTGGAGCGAACCTGCGACGAGGCGCATTGGGCTGGATGCCCGCGATATCAGCGTGCGATGCACACACGGTCTGTAAGAGTTCGAGAGATGCATTGGGACAAAGTGCCACGATATTGGTCGCAGTCGGAAGGGAGTGAGGGCATGAAGGGCTTCGTCGTCCAACGCATTCTCATCGTGGCTGTGGCCTTGACAGCGTTATCTGGGTGCAAGGAGAACCGTGTGCCAAACGGGATCATTTCAAAGGCCGTCGATGAGTTGAAGCTGTCTCAATTGGCTACGGACCCCGCAAGCCGAGGTGTACATCTCGATAGTGCCATTTCGGACTTAGAACTCGTTCAACGCGACTATTCGTGGTCGCGACCTGCAAGATTTCTGCGAGAAGGCGGCAAGTTTAGTGGCATGACTGTTGATGACATGAAGCAACAACGTGCGGCTTTAGACCAAAGACCAATCGGTTCGCCATGACTTTGAAATCGTTGCCGCGTCCAATTTGCGAATTTTGGAATAGGTGATACGTGCTGCAAGCGACAGGCCTGACGAAAGCATATGGCGACAATTACGCGTTGCGTGATCTCGACCTGAGCATCGGCGCGGGAGAGATCTATTGTCTTCTTGGTGCAAACGGCGCTGGAAAGACCACGACCATTAATCTTTTTCTGAATTTCATAGCCCCCACCCGGGGAACCGCGGAGGTCAACGGGCTGAACGTTGTGCTACATCCGCTTGAGACAAAGCGTCGGCTCGCGTACATCCCCGAGACCGTGATGCTCTATGGCAGCCTAAGCGGCATCGAAAATCTGAGCTATTTTGCAAAGCTTGGGGGTCACGCCGACTACTCCGATGATGATCTGCAAGGCTTTCTGACACGCGTAGGTCTGCAAGAAGGTGCGCAAAGAAAGCCAGTTTCGGGCTACTCCAAAGGCATGCGGCAAAAGGTGGGCGTTGCGATTGCGCTGGCCAAGCAAGCCAATGCCCTTCTGCTCGACGAGCCAACATCCGGCCTCGATCCAAAGGCCAGCAATGAATTCTCGACCCTGTTGAAGCAGTTGCAAGGCGAAGGCGCTGCAATTCTGATGGCAACGCACGACCTTTTTCGCGCCAAGGAAACCGGCACGCGTATAGGCATCATGCGTGAAGGACGATTGATGCAGCAGCTATCTACAGTTGAAGTGTCTCATGCTGACCTGGAACGGATCTATCTGGAACATATGCACTGAGAGCGTGACGGTCCGGCAACACGTTTGCGGGTCGGGGAGGGGGACAATGGGAGACAATTGGATGGCGTATATGACAAGAGCGCTAATTGCCCTCGCGCTCATTTGCTTCGATTTTGTAGTACAGGCGGCGCCGGTAGAATCGCGAGCGCAGACGGTTGTAGTACGGCGGTCGACCTTGCTCGTCGGAGACTTAGACCGATCGATTGCGTTTTATGAAGCCCTCGGTTTTACTCGATCGTACGATCGAGGGGGGGAGCGGGACCCGGCACGTCCTATGGTTCTGCCTCTGAATGTGCAACCTGCGGCATCGCGGCTGGTGATTATGAAGGGCCGCGACCCTTGGATCGGCATGATCGGCCTCCTGGCCTACGATAGACCCAAGCCGCCGACCAATCGTAAGCTCGCAGATCAAATTGGCGCCGGCGATACCATTCTGATGGTCGAGATCGGCGACGCGGCTGAAGCGCATACGCACTTGGTAAGTCTCGGCGCCCGCATTCTGCAGCCACCACAGCCGTTCGAAGCCGCTTTGGCAGACGGTTCACCTATCAAAGGCATTAACTTTTTCGCGGTCGATCCGGACGGTCGCGTAATTGAAGCAAGCCAACCGAGTTCGGGTGCGCCGAGGTGATTGGGCGACGGGCATTACTTGGCGGCGTAGCACTCTCGGCATTTGGCGCATCGCGTCCGCGCGCGGAGAGTGACGCTGTGATCATGCGCAAGCAGTATGTCGAATGCCGATATGGACAACTCCATATTCATATTGCGACGCCAGCGGATGCAAAACTGAAGATGCGGACACCCGTGGTGTGCTTTCATCCGACACCGGCGAGTGGCCAATACTTTCTCGCTTTCATGAAGCTGATGGCGACAGATCGCATCGTGATGTCCGTGGACACCCCCGGCTACGGAGAATCCGATCCGCCACCGGGGCCGGTGGGCATGCTGGCCTATGCCGAAGCGGTGGCTGAAGGGCTCTCCAGTTTCGGTTACGGTCAGACCGCCTCGATCGACGTACTCGCCTATCACACTGGAAATTTCATCTCTAGCGAACTTGCCTTGCGGCAGAATTCCCCTGTCCGGCGGCTTGTCATGACCGCGATCCCGCACTATGCGGACCCAGCCCGTAAGAAGGCGGCGGCTGCACAGATAAGGCGATGGACCTTCACCGAAGATCCCAAGCCGATCCTCGACTTATGGGACGGGACGGTGCGACGTCGGGCCGATGGTGTTGGCTTGCGTCAAAGTATCGATCAGTTTCTTGAACGATTGCGTCCAGGTGACCGGGAATGGTGGGCTTATGAGGCGGTCTTCGCTTACGACAGCGCCGGTGCGTTGCCCCGCATTTTACAGCCCACGGTCATCCTGAATCCGCATGGTGCGCTTTATGAGCAGACACTTGCAGCCGCAAGGATCATGCCGCGCGCGACGCTTGTAGATTTAGCTGATCTGAGTCACGGCGTGTTTCAAACCGGCCAGGCGATCATCGCCAAGCATGCGCGTGCATTTCTGGACGATGTGCCACGTTAAGGTACAAGATGGCTTACGAATGCGGTCGCTGATCCTGATTCTTTTGCTTTATGCGAACGTCGCCCGCGCCGTTGACGCCGACGATTCCGCGCGGCGCGTATGGGGGCTGTTGACTGGCACTTACACTACCGCGGGGCAGGTTGCCGCCGAAACTGCTCTAAACGTGCCTCCAAGCGAGCGCCATCCCCAACGTTACGTGGTCTATGCACAAATCGAGGCACCACAGGTCGCTCCGCTCGTACTGTACCGTGAGGAGCGGGAAGGGGATGCATCTGGCCGCGTCCTAGTCCGACAACTCGTCGTCCTCGCGCCTGATCCCGCCGCGCAGGGCGTGCGTATGTGGTTGCGGCAGATACTGGATCCGGGGCATTTCGCCGACCTTCATAAGCACCCGGAACTCTGGCCGGCAGTGCGCATCGATCCGGTCTACGGCGACAAGTGTCCCTTCCATTGGCGCGCGCAATACGAGAAGTTCGTTGGGACGCTGGACGGCGGCCGATGCGAGATCGTGAGCAACACGGGCAAGCCGATGGCCTTTGAGGCAGAGTGGCTGCTCGGCGACACTATGCTGTCGATATTCGACAACACTTACGACGCGGCCAACGCACTCATGAATGGGCGTGCCGACCGGGTGCCAACGCTATATCGGCGTCTCTCACCATGAAAGACAGTGCCTCATAGGCGTTGATGGGTTGAGCACGAAGCCTTCAACGGTCAAGTTGCCGGGGTTGATACCGACGCGGAAGTCGAACG
>CANJPQ010000048.1 GCA_947476275.1 Fidelibacterota bacterium | reverse complement strand
CGAGCAGGCGCGTCTCATGGCTCTGCCCCAGCGGATTGGTCAGCGTCTCGGTGTTCTGTGTGGCGGCGTCGCTCATAACTTATCCCGCCCGCCGCCGGTTTGATTTCAACGAATCGAGGAAGCGGCCTTGGAACAACGTGACGCCGTTCTTCAATCCCCATGACATCGCTTTGGAGGATTCGCAGCGCGAGATGATCACTTTGCCTTCGCCCACGGCCGCAGTTACGGCGGCCATGACGGCGCCGGCGCTGCTGTTGCCGATTTCGGACAATTCTGGAGACCAGGCGACCTTGATGTAGTCGGGCTTGAGCGATGCCGCGTCGAGCAATCGCAGCGTTGCGACGTTAAGGCCGTCGATCAGCATCGCATGGCCCATGGATTTCATGGCGCTTTGCACGTCCATGAACATCGACGGATTGGTGAACACGTCGATCGGCTGAACTTCGACCACCACCTTTTTCGGCATATTGGCCAGGAATCCCTGGAACGCCGTGGTGATGACAGTTTCCAGATTGAGGTTCAGGCTGATCGCCGCCGCCTCGCGGGCGTGGGGCGCGCGGACAACGGTATCCAGCATGCGCATGTCCATCGTCCGGCTGAGGTCCTGGAACAGCCAGCGGTCGCCAAGGATGTTGATGTTGGGCGCCGCGGCCCGCTGCAGTTCGCCGACCGACAGGAAGAATTCGACGAATTCAATCGCCGCCTCGTAGGTCGTCGGGTTGATGCGCAGGACCGGCTGGTCGCGCACGAACGGCACGATATTCGCGAAGGCGAGCTTCTTCTGGATTTCGTCCAAGGTTTGCGGGGTCAGCGGCGGCAGCGGCGGTGCCTCGACGCGCTGCGGCCCGGTCTGTGCCACGCGCTTGAGCTCCTGGGCCGCGTGCAGCGCCAAGGCGGAGTCCAGCGACAGATCGAACCAGATGCAGAAGCGATCTTCACCATTGCCGTCCGGCATTGTGATGGGATCGGACTCGAACAGCGTACGGATGCGGTGGATGATGTTGTTGACGTCGCGCTGCACACCGCTGTTCACGATCATGACCAGATCGCCGCCGCTCAGATTGAACATCTGGACCTGGCGACCGCTTTCCAGCGACCGGAACATCCGGTTCAAAATCTTGAGGCGCACGGCTGTGCGGTTCTGCGGCAGCATTTCTCCCAGACGCAGGTGCACGACCTTGCGCCCTTCCGGGTTGCGCCGCATCCGGTCGATGGTGTCGACCAGTAGCGTTTCTTGATAGCCGCGCGCGCCTTGGTTCATCGACTGTTAGCCGCCATTCCCACACGCAGCGGTAGAGGCTACGCTTCCTCTCCCGGCGCCACGACGCATCGTCGTCAAGCGAACGATACCATCGTAACCATTTGGAAAAGATTAACAATTAGTATCGATAGCCTGTGTCCAGATCATACCAAGCCGGGTAAAACCGGTCAGGCAACACCGGACCTTTCGGGCAAAGGAATACCATGAAGCGGATCATTGTCACCGGCGGAGCCGGATTCATCGGCTCGCACATCTGCGAGCGGCTCATTGGCGATGGCCACGAAGTCCTATGTGTGGATAACTTTTTCACTGGGCGCCGTGTCAACGTCGCGCCGCTGCTCGACAAACCCACGTTCGAGTTGATGCGCCACGACGTGACCTTCCCGCTCTATGTGGAAACGGACGAGGTCTACAATCTCGCCTGCCCGGCGTCACCGGTGCACTACCAGTTCGACCCGGTGCAGACGACCAAGACCTCGGTCCATGGCGCCATCAATATGCTGGGCCTGGCCAAGCGGACCCGGGCGAAGATCCTTCAATCGTCCACCAGCGAAGTTTACGGCGACCCGGCGGTCCATCCCCAGGTTGAGACCTATTGGGGCAACGTCAATCCGATCGGCCCGCGCGCCTGCTACGACGAAGGCAAGCGCTGCGCCGAGACGCTGTTCTTCGACTACTACCGTCAGCACAAACTGCGCATCCGCGTCGCGCGGATATTCAACACCTACGGCCCGCGCATGCTGCCCAACGACGGTCGCGTGGTGTCCAACTTCATTGTGCAGGCGCTGAAGGGTGATCCCATCACCATCTACGGTGAAGGCCAGCAGACGCGTTCGTTCTGCTACGTCGACGATCTGGTGTCGGGCCTGATCAAGCTGATGGACGCCTCGGACGACGTCACCGGTCCGGTCAATCTGGGTAACCCGGTTGAAAGCACCATTCTCGAACTCGCCGAGAAGATTATCGCGCTCACCAAGTCCAAGTCGAAGATCGTCAACAAGCCGCTGCCGCAGGACGATCCGACGCGCCGTCGACCGGACATCAGCGTTGCAAAAGCCAAGCTGGGCTGGGCGCCGACCGTGCCGTTGGACGAAGGCCTCGCGCGCACCGTAGATTACTTCCGCCGGCAAGTGGCCGCGTAACCCTCCAGCGCCGCAATGTCCGATTTGCCTACACCTGCCAAAGACTTCGACCCGGCAGCGCTGATGTCCATACTCTCCGGCTTCGCCGGACGGAAAGTGCTGTGCGTGGGCGACGTCATGATCGATCGCTCGATCTATGGCGAGGTGAAGCGCATATCGCCTGAAGCGCCCGTGCCTGTGTTGCGCATCACCCGCGAAACGTCCGCTCTCGGTGGCGCTGGCAACGTGGTGCGCAATCTTGCCGCCCTTGGTGCTGCACTCACGTTCGTCTCAGTGGTCGGTGATGATCGCGCCGGCCGCGAAGTCGGCCAACTTCTCGGCGCACTCAACGCCGTCGAACCCTACTTGCGGGTGTCGCGGATCCGCGAAACGACCATCAAGAACCGCTTCTTTTCCATCGACGGTCACAACCTGCTGCGCGCCGACCGCGAGAGCGTGACGGCGTTGAGTGCCGCCGACGCGGACGATCTTACGCGCGCCGCCTTGGCGCAGGTCGCCGGCGTCGATGCGGTGATCGTCTCTGACTATGCCAAGGGCCTGCTCGCGGGCGGCCTCGCCGCTGCCGTCATCGCCGCGGCGCGCGCCGCCAACAAACCGGTGATCGTCGATCCGAAGGGATCAGACTACAGCCGCTACGCCGGCGCCTCCGTCATCACGCCCAATCGTGCCGAGCTCGCCGACGCCGTCGGTGCGGAGGCCAAAACCGACGCAGAACTCATCGCCGCCGCGCAGACGTTGCGTCAGCGCACATCGGCGGGAGTCATTGTCGTCACCCGTTCCGGCGAAGGCATGACGGTGGTGGGCGATACCGTCGCGCATCTGCCCGCAGAAACCCGTGAAGTGTCGGATGTCACCGGCGCCGGCGACACCGTCGCGGCGGTGCTGACCCTTGCGCTTGCCTGCGGGGCCGACATGGTGGATGCCGCTCGGCTTGCCAACATCGCCGCCGGCATCGTCGTTGGCCGTCATGGCACGGCCGTGGCCACCGTCGCCGACATCGCCGCGGCGCTGGTTCACTCCGGCCTTGCAGGTCTGGAACAGAAGATTGTCGATCGCGATTCCGCCGCCGCTCGCAGCCAAGCCTGGCAGCACCAAGGCTTGAAGGTCGGCTTCACCAACGGCTGCTTCGATTTGCTGCACCCTGGCCACGTCGCCCTTCTGCGTGCAGCACGCGGGCAGTGTGACCGGTTGATCGTCGGCCTGAACGGCGATGCGTCCGTGCGCCGCCTGAAGGGCGAAACCCGGCCGGTCCAGGCCGCCGCGGCGCGCGCCACCGTGCTTGCGTCCATGGAGCCGGTCGATCTTGTGGTTGAGTTCGGCGAAGATACGCCCCAAGCTTTGATCGAGGCTGTGCGGCCGAACGTGTTGGTAAAGGGCGCCGACTATGCCCGCGCCAATGTGGTCGGCGGCGACTTTGTCGAATCCTATGGCGGCCGAGTCGTGCTCGCGGATCTGGTGGCGTCTTATTCCACCACCGCGACCATCGCGGCGCTGAAGGCGGGGCGCAAGGAATGAAGCTGCGGGGACTGATCGCAATTGCCTGCGTGCTGGCTTTGTCGGCGTGTGTCGAGCGCCAGTCCGGCAAGACACGCCTCGTTTTGCCTGACATGCTGCAAGCCGACGAGATCGCGCCGCCGGTCATCCGTCAGCCGGTGTTGCCGGAAATGCTGGTCGCGTGCCGCGGTCATGTGCTGGTACCGGCGTTGGGCATGACGTTCGTCTACAAGGCGGCCGAAGCACCGACCGCCGGCAACTTCCTGCGCGAAGAAAGTTTGACCCCGCCCTATCGCATCATCGCACCGGGCGCGCGCATCAGCATGGAACACAGCGCCCAGCGCCTGAACGTCGAACTCGACAGGTACAAGCGCGTCATCGGCCTGTATTGCGGCTGATTGCCGCGCGCGCGGCCTAGCGCCGGGGCCATTGCATTGGCCCGAAGATCACTAAGACGGTGATCAGTACAATGACCCAGTGCCAGACGTTCAGTGATCCAATGTGGTGCATCTCAGATCCTCGGATCGACGATTCCCTGTAAGCGCTGGCCCGCCATCAGCGCGAACTGCAGCGTCAACGCCTTGCGCCGGCTGGCATGCAGCGGATGGTGCGGGGACGCGCGCATGATCGCGGCGGAATGCGCATCGGCGATGATCACGCCGCAGGTCTCCGGCAGGATGTGCCACGGGAAGTGCGGCGGCACCGCGAAGGCGAACGCATCGCAGTAAGGGATGTACTCAAGCCATTTCCCGTCGCCGCGGAAGTCCTCCACCGTGCTCTTCACTTCCACCATCAGGATGGTGCCTTTGGCGCTGATGCCGATCACGTCCGCGCGACGCCGATTGGCGAGACTGAACTCGGTCAGCGACGCGAAGCCCTGCTCATCCAGCCACCGGCACACGCCCCGGGTCACGGCGGCGGTGATCAACTGCGGCACCGGCCGCACATCGGGGCGGTTGCGCGACGGCCGCTGGCCCGCCGTCTGCGGCCGGCTTTCGGGACGCAACGGCGGCGCGCTCAAGTCCGGGGACTCGATCCCCGCGTAAGCCACGTCCGCATCGTCCGGGCTGTTCCCCGCGCTCATCGGCACATTGTAAGTAGACGGATGTTCATTCAATGTTCTCGCGAGCCTCCACCTTATGGCGCGGCAGCTCTTCCTTCAAGGCGGCTTTACCTGCCGCTTAAAAGCCTTATGTTCCGGCCGTTGTCGCACCGCACACCGCCTTGCCGAAAGCGGCTGGGGCAGCCACCTGCGTGCATGAGGGGCAAGTTTGAGAGTCATCCGGGCCAAGCTACACGGTGTGCGCGTGACCGGTGCCGATCTGCACTATCACGGCTCAATCACCCTCGATCCTGAGTATTGCACCGCCGCAGGGCTCTATCCGCTCGAGTTCGTCGAGATCTGGAACAAGAACTCCGGCGCGCGCATCACAACCTATGTGATCTTTGGCGAGGCCGGCTCACGCTGCTGCATCCTCAACGGTGCGGCTGCCCGCACCTGCCAGGTGGGGGACGAACTGATCATCGCGGCGCAGGAGGAAGTGCAGCCTGAGCAGCTCTACGGGCTGAAGCCGACGATCCTGACCTTCACGCCCAACAACGAGATCGACCAGATCCTGCACTACGAAGTCTATAAGAGCGCCGCCCGCGAATTCGATTTCCGCATTGTCGACGCTACGGACACGCGGCCCGCCAGCCTGCACAACTATGCCAATGTGAACGTGCGGGCGATCCGCGCCGACCTCAAGGCCAAGGGCCTATCGGACGCGGATATCGAAGCGTTTGTCTCGAAATACCTGACGCGCTGATTTTCGAGCGTTACCAGCCGGTGGCGATTCGCTCGACGAGTTGCTTCACCGTCGGCACGAATCCGCCCCGGTACCAGGGGTCCTGGCCGAAGCGGTAAGCGTTGTGGCCGGCGAACATCAGTTCCGATTCCACGCTGCCGTCGTGGGCGATGTTCTGCAGTGTCTTCTGGATGCAGAAGCTGCGCGGGTCGGCTTTGCGGCCGGTCGTGCCTTCCTCATTCTGCGACCAGTTCGAGAACCCGCACGCAGACAGGCACCCCATGCAGTCGATCTGATCTTTGCGGATTTCTTCGGCCTTCGGCGGCGTGACGTAGATCAGCGTCGAGTCGGGCGTCTTCATCGTGTCCGTAAACCCTTGCGCAATCCAGGCCTCCGCCCGTGTCTTGTCGGCGGCGGTGACATAAACGTCTTTCTTGCGCGCGCCCACGCTCAGCGCGGTGTCGTGCGCACCCAGCGGCTCGGCCGAAAACGCGATCTGGCGTTCGCTGCGATGCTCGAGTTCATCGAGATAAGCGTTATGCACGGCGGAGGAATAGAACCCCGTCGGGCTGAAGCGGTGAAGGTGCACGTCGCCCGGCTTGAGGTTCAGCAGGCGCTTCTTCCAGCCCTCGGAAATCGGACTCTCCTGGGTGAGCAGGGGGCGCGTGCCGAATTGGAACGCGATCGGCCCGATCTCAGGATTGTCGAGCCAATGTTCCCACTCGTTCAGCCACCACACGCCACCGGCCATGATGATCGGCGTTTGTTGCAGCCCGGATTCGTTCATCACCGCGCGCAGTGCTGCTACGCGCGGATACGGGTCTTCCGGCCTCTTCGGGTCTTCCGAATTCGAAAGGCCGTTATGACCACCGGCGAGCCAGGGGTCTTCATAGACCACGCCGCCGAGCAGCTCCGAGCACTTGTGATAGGCACGTTTCCACAAGGCGCGGAAGGCGCGGCCGGAGGAGACGATGGGATAGTAATGCACGCCGTACTGCGCGGCGATTTCAGCGAGTTTGTAGGGCATGCCCGCGCCGCAGGTCACACCCTGGATCAGGCCTTTGCACTTCTCCAGTACGCCGTGCATGACGCGCTCGGCGCCGGCCATCTCCCACAAGATGTTCATGTGAAGGCGGCCGTTACCGCTGCGTGTCTCATGCGCGATGCGCGCCTGCGTGATGCCGCCTTCGATGGCGTATTTGAGCAGCTCTTCGTGGCGGTCGCGGCGCGTGCGGCCGTGATACCGCTGCGGGATCGCACACCCGGAGGCGTCGAAGGAATCCGCGTTCACAGCCGAGAACGTGCCGATGCCGCCGGCCGCCGCCCAAGCGCCGGAGGTCTGACCGGTGGAGATGGCGACACCTTTGCCGCCTTCGATCACGGGCAGCAGTTCCTGACCGGCAATCACGAGTGGGTTAAGCGGTTTCACGAACCCTCATTTAGCGTGGTTGGCAGCATCGTCAGGGGACTGCGCCATCGAACCCCGAGAAGTCCGCCCCATTGGTGCCGTCCCTGGCCGAAAAGTCCCAGCCAAAAAGCCCGGGCAAAAAGCTGGGCGCAATATAGGCTTATTGGTCTGTCGAACCAAGGCGTTGCAGCGGGGGGCGTCGCCTTACTTCGGTCACGTCTCACGGAATGCTTCTCAGCATCATGGCCGGATCGTCGGTAAAGATCGCATCAACGCCCCAGTTGAATAGAAGCGACGCGCGCTCCGGTGCGTTCACGGTGTAGGCCGACAGGCGATATCCCGCGTCCTTGATTTCCGCCACCTGGCGCTCGTCCAGGTGCGTGTGATTCGCGCCAAAGCCGAAAAGTGCGAGTGTTTCGCCGATCTCGCGCCAATCCTCCGGGCGCCGGTCGAACAAGAAGCTCCGCGGCCATGGCGCGCCGCTGTCTTTTGCGACCGCCACCGATGCACGCGAGAAGCTCGAAATCAGCGGGACGGCCGCACCCGTCGGCCAAATGTCCGCCACCGCCGTCAGCGACATCCGCGCGGTTTCGGCCTCGCGGCCTCGATCCGGCTTGATCTCCATGTTGAAGCCAAGGCCCAGGTCGGCCAGGGCCTCGAGCACTTCCTCCAGGGTCGGCACCAACTCGCCGGCGAAGCGCGGGCCGAACCAGCTGCCGGCATCGAGATGCTTGATGATCTCGAAACTGGTCTCCGCCAACAGCCCCGTGCCGTCGGTGGTGCGGTCCAGGGCGTCGTCATGGAACACCACGGGGCGCCCATCGCTGGTCAGGGAGGAGTCGAATTCCACATATGTGGCGCCCGCCGCCGCCGCCGCGCGGAACGCTGCGATGGTGTTCTCGGGCGCTGACGCCGAAGCGCCGCGATGGGCGATGATGCGGGGCAGTTCCAGCATAAAGAAAAACGGGGCGCCGTCGCCGACGCCCCGTTGTGTCGCTTTAAGCTTCCGTGGACTGCGGCTGGTCTCCGCCGTCCGTTTCCAGGCCGGTGACCTGGTCGATCCGCTTCATGGAGAGCTTCACCTTGCCGCGATCGTCGATGCCCAGGCACTTCACCTTCACCACATCGCCTTCCTTCACCACATCAGCAACTTGCTGGACGCGGCGCGGGGCGAGTTCGGAGATGTGCACCAGGCCATCGCGCTTGCCTAGGAAGTTCACGAACGCACCGAAGTCCATGATTTTCACGACCGTGCCGGTGTAGATCGCACCGACTTCCGGCTCCGCGACGATGTCCTTAATGCGGCGCACCGCTTCGTTCATCTTATCGCCGTCAGCCGAGGCAACGCGCACGGTGCCGTCGTCTTCGATGTCGATCTTGGTGCCGGTGCTTTCCTGCAGTTCGCGGATGACCTTACCGCCGGTGCCGATCACTTCGCGGATCTTGTCCTTCGGGATGTGCAGGGTGGTAATGCGCGGCGCATGTTCGGCGACCTCGGTGCGCGCACCGGTCATGGTCTTCGACATTTCGCCGAGGATGTGCAGACGCCCATCCTTTGCCTGACGCAGCGCGATTTCCATGATCTCCGACGTGATGGACGTGATCTTGATGTCCATCTGCAGCGAGGTCACGCCCGCTTCCGTGCCGGCCACCTTGAAGTCCATGTCGCCGAGGTGATCTTCGTCACCCAGGATGTCCGACAGAACCGCGAAGCGGCTGCCTTCCTTGATCAGGCCCATCGCGATACCCGCGACCGGACGCGCGATCGGCACGCCCGCATCCATCATCGCCAAAGACGTTCCGCACACCGTCGCCATCGACGAAGAGCCGTTGGATTCGGTGATCTCGGACACGATGCGCAGCGTGTACGGGAAGTTCTCACGGCCCGGGATCAACGGCTTCATTGCGCGCCACGCCAGCTTGCCGTGGCCGACTTCGCGGCGGCCCGGCGAACCCATGCGGCCCGTCTCGCCCACCGAGTACGGCGGGAAGTTGTAGTGCAACATGAAGTATTCGCGGTATTCGCCTTCGAGCGCGTCGATGATCTGCTCGTCCTGGCCGGTGCCGAGAGTCGCCGTCACCAGGGCCTGGGTTTCGCCGCGCGTGAACAGGGCGGAGCCGTGGGCGCGCGGCAGGATGCCGACGTCGATCTCGATCTGGCGAACGGTCTTGGTGTCGCGGCCGTCGATGCGCTTGCCGGTATCGAGAATGTTGTTACGCACAACATCCGCTTCCATCGTCTTGAGCACCTTGCCGGCGACGGCGAGTTCCGCGGCGTTGTCGCCCAGACTCTCAATCGCCTTTTTCTTCACGGCGCCGACCGCGGCATAGCGGTCCTGCTTCACCTGGTTGGTGTAGGCGGTGGCGAGTTCGGCGGTGAACGCCTTGAACTTGCCCTTCACGATCGCAACTTCCGGCGCTTCCGGCGTGAGGTCGAACGGCTCTTTGGCGCACATTTCCGCCAAGCTGATGATCGCGTCGATCACCTTCTTCATCTCGTCATGGCCGAACTTCACGGCGCCGAGCATGATGTCTTCGCTCAGTTCCTGCGCCATCGATTCGACCATCAGCACGCCTTCGTGGGTACCGGCCAGAACCAGGTCGAGCTGCGACTTGGCCAAATCGTCGGTCACCGGGTTCAGGGCGTACTGGCCGTCGATGTAGCCGACGCGCGCCGCACCGATCGGGCCCAGGAACGGAATGCCAGAAATCGTCAGCGCGGCCGACGCGCCGATCATGGCGACGACGTCCGGATCGTTCTTCAGATCGTGCGACAGTACGGTGCAGACGACCTGGGTTTCATTGCGATAGCTGGCATGGAACAGCGGACGGATCGGACGGTCGATCAGGCGGGAGGTCAGCACTTCCTTTTCGGTTGGGCGGCCTTCGCGCTTGAAGAAGCCGCCTGGGATTTTACCGGCGGCGAACGTCTTCTCCTGATAGTTGACGGTCAGCGGAAAGAAATCGACGCCGGGCTTCGGCGAACGCGCGCCGACGGCGGTACACAGCACGGTGGTCTCGCCGTAGTGAATCATCACGGCGCCATCGGCCTGACGGGCAACGCGGCCGGTTTCCATCACCAGCTTGCGGCCGCCCCACTCGATCTCTTTGCGGAAAACTTTGAACATGGACATAGCGATTAGTTCCTTTCCTTCCTCGTGGACCGGCACCGGATTGTGCGCCCGGCTCGCCGCCCGCGTTCACCAATCCAGTGATCGCGACGGGCAGAGGGTGAGCCGGGATTTCGATCCCGCGCCGCGTTGGGCCCTTGCCCTTCAGCGGCGCATCCGTCGGTTTTAGGCTTAGGCCCAAACCGTTTGACGCGTCATCGCACCCGCAATGACGCGTCGGTCGCGATGTCAGAGCACGCGAAAAGCCGTCCTGTTCGCGCTGGGCAATCCCCAGCGCGTTGGAACGGCGGCGCATGTTCCGATCATGATGGTCTTAGCGGCGCAGGCCGAGACGCTCGATCAGCGACTCGTAACGCGTCGTCGACTTGGCCTTCAGATAGTCGAGCAGGCGGCGACGCTTACCCACCATCACCAGCAGACCACGACGGGAGTGATTGTCCTTCGTGTGGCCCTTGAGGTGTTCGGTGAGGTTCTTGATGCGCTCGGACAGGATCGCCACTTGCACTTCCGGCGAACCGGAATCGTTCGCGCCCGTGGCATGTTCCTTGATGACTTCTTGCTTACGATCGGCAGTGATCGACATCGGGGTCTCCTTCGAGATCAGTGGTTCATGACCCGGACGGGACGGACCATTCCGTCACCGACCTCCGCGACCGCGATCAGCTTGTCCCCACACTTGGCCTGGACGGCCATGCCCGGTGTTAAACCGGTGAGGGGGCTTCGCTTTGCCACGGGCCAAAGCGCGATGCTTTGGCCGAGGCTGACGCGGCGGGCCTCTTCTGCAGTCAGGGCCAGAGCCGGGATGTCGTCCAGCACGGTCTCGACCGGCAAAAGATGCGCGGATTGCGCGGCGTTATGCCCGAGGGCCTCCAGGTTATCCAGCGAAATCGCGGTTTTCTCGCTGAACGGCCCGCAACGGGTGCGCCGCAATTCCGAAATATGCCCAACAGTTCCAATGGCTTGTGCCAAATCCCGCACAAGGGCGCGGATATAGGTGCCCTTGCCGCAGTCCACCGCGAATCGGGCATGGTCCGCGTCCGCCATGCCGGTCAGGCGGAAATCGGTCACCTGTACGGTCCGGGCGGCCAAAACCACCTCCTCGTCGCGCCGGGCCTTGGCGTAGGCCCGTTCGCCGTCGACCTTGATGGCGGAATAGACCGGCGGCACCTGCTGGATGGCGCCGATGAAGGCGGGCAGGGCCGCGACGATTTCCTCGGTGGTTGGGCGCTTGTCGGATGTGGCGATGACCGCGCCTTCGCTGTCGTCGGTGGCGGTGGCCGCACCCCAGGTGACCTCGAAGGTGTAGCTCTTGGCACCATCCATGGCGAAGCTCACGGTCTTGGTGGCCTCACCGAGCGCAATCGGCAGGATGCCGGTGGCCAATGGATCGAGGGTGCCGCCATGGCCGACCTTCGCGGCATTCAGGGCCCGTTTTACCCGGGCGACCGCGACTGCGGAGGTCACGCCACGGGGCTTGTCGAGCGAGATCCAGCCGTGGATCGGAACGCCGCTGTTCTTACGACCCATCGGAGCCGGAGCCGTCCGGGGTGTCTTCCGGGGCGTCGTCGCCGCCCTTGTCGCGCAGATCGCGGGCGACCTCGGGCTTGTGCAGAAGGGTCAGAATGTGTGCGGCTTCGTCGAAGCTGTTGTCCGCTGCGAACGAGAGGTCGGGGATGTAGCGCATCGTTAGCTGCGCGGCCATTTCGCGGCGCAGGAAAGGCTTCACCCGCTTCAGGCCCGCGAGGATTTCGTCCATCTTCCCGCCGCCCAACGGCACCACGTATACGCGCGCGTGGTGCATGTCCGCCGAGGGGCGCACTTCCGTCACGGTCAGGCGCACGTTCGCAAGCGCCGGATCGCGCAGGGTCTCGCGCTCGAAGATGCGCGCCAGCACGTGGCGAATCTCCTCGCCGATGCGAAGTTGGCGCTGGCCCGGCGCTTTCGGCCGCTGCGCCCTGGAATTGTTTCTGGCCATATCGAATATCCGGCGGTGGGGCCGCGGCCGCTGTGACGCGGACCGCGGCGTAGCGAATCGATGCGGCTAGAGCTTCGACTCGACCTGCTCCATCTCGAAGCACTCGATCATGTCGCCCTTTTTGATGTCCTGATAGTTGGCGAGCTGAATGCCGCATTCGTAGCCCTCGCGGACATCTTTAACGTCGTCCTTGAAGCGCTTGAGTTGCGACAGGTCGCCCTCGTGGATCACCGTGTTGTCGCGCAGCAAGCGGACCTTGCAACCACGCTTGATGATTCCCTCGGTCACCATACAGCCGGCGATCTTGCCCGACTTCGTGATGTCGAACACTTCGCGGATCTCGGCGTAGCCGATGAAGGCTTCGCGGAACTTCGGCGACAGCATGCCGGTCAAAAGGCCGCGCATGTCATCGGCGACTTCGTAGATGATCGAGTAGTAGCGGATGTCGATGTTGTCGCGCTTGGCATGCTCGCGGGCTTGCGCGTTGGCGCGCACGTTGAACCCAATGATGACCGCGCCGCTCGCTTTCGCCAGCGTGATGTCGGACTCGGTGATCGGGCCGACGCCGCCATACACGACGTTCAGCTTCACCTCGTCATTGCCGAGCTTCTCGAGCGTGCCCTTCAGGGCCTCGACCGAACCTTGCACGTCGCCTTTGACGACAACGCCCAGCTCCTTGGCGATGCCCGCTTTGATCTTGGCGAACATCTGTTCCATCGTGTTGCCGCTAGCGCCGGCCAGCTGTTCCTTCTCGCGCTGCTTGCGCTTGCGGAACTCGGACACTTCACGCGCCCGGGCTTCGTCGTCGATCACCACGAAATCGTCGCCCGCGGCCGGCGTGCCGGCAAAGCCGATCACTTCCACCGGCGCCGACGGACCCGCCGACTTCACCTGCTTGCCGTGTTCGTTGACGAGCGCGCGCACGCGGCCCGACTCCGCGCCGGCGACGAAGATGTCGCCGACGTGCAGGGTGCCGCGTTGGATCAGCACGGTACCAACCGAGCCGAGACCCTTTTCCATTTTCGCTTCGATGATGGAGCCTTCGGCGAGGCGGTCCGGGTTGGCCTTCAGATCCAACAATTCCGCCTGCAGGAGAATGGCTTCCTCGAGCTTGTCGAGGTTCAACTTCTTGAGCGCGGACACTTCGACCACTTGGGTTTCGCCGCCCATGTCTTCCACCACGACCTCGTGGCTCAACAGTTCGGTCTTCACCTTCTGCGGGTTGGCGCCCGGCTTATCGATCTTGTTGATCGCCACGATGATCGGCACTTCGGCCGCCTTGGCATGGCGAATGGCTTCGATCGTTTGCGGCATGATGCCGTCGTCAGCCGCCACCACCAGGATGACGATGTCGGTCACCTTGGCGCCGCGAGCACGCATGGCGGTGAACGCCTCGTGGCCCGGGGTGTCGATGAAGGTGATCTTGCCGCCGGCGGCGGTGCGCACTTGATAGGCACCGATGTGCTGGGTGATGCCGCCGGCTTCGCCCGCCACAACGTTGGCGGAGCGCAGCGCATCTAGCAGCGAGGTCTTGCCGTGATCGACGTGACCCATGACGGTCACGACCGGCGGACGCGTTACCATTTCTTCGTCTTCGTCCGGACCGGTGCTCAGGCCCTCTTCGACTGCTGCTTCTGTCACACGCTTCACTGAATGGCCGAATTCCTGGGCCACCAACTCCGCCGTATCGGCGTCGATGACTTCATTGATGGTCGCCATGATGCCGAGCTTCATGAGCGCCTTGACCACGTTGCCGGAACGTTCGGCCATGCGGTTGGACAGCTCTTGCACGGTAATGGCTTCCGGCAGCACGACTTCACGGACGACTTTTTCCGTGTTCATCGGCTGCTTCGTCTGCATCTTGCGCCGTTCTTTGTCGGCGGCGCGTCGCATGGACGCGAGGCTGCGGCTGCGTTCGACCAGATCGTCGCCCTGCAGCGCCGCACCCAAGCTCAGCTTGCCGGCGCGGCGGCGCGGCTCGGTGCGCTTGACGGTCGGCGGCTTGTGGCCGGTCTTGGCCTTCTTGCGGACTTCATCTTCTTCTTCGGCTTCCTCGACGCGACGCGGCGCGACGGCCGGTGCGGCTGTCGTCGTCGGGGTCGTGGTCGGGCGCGTTTCCGCAACGCTGCGCGGCGGGGCGGCACGCGGCACACCCGGGACGGCGGCCGTTGCCGCTGGGGCGGTAGCGGCAGCGGCAGCGTCTGCTACTGTCGGCGCGGGTGCGGCTTCCTGCGGGCGCAGCTTTTCTTCGGCTTCGCGCTGGGCGTCTTCCTCGGCTTGGCGCTTGGCATCTTCTTCGGCGCGCGTGCGGGACTCTTCGTCCGCGCGCATTGCGTCCTGAAGAGCCTTCAGGCGATGGGCCTTCTCATCGTCGGTCAGTGTGCCGTGCTGAAGTCCGGCGACCTCCTTGGCGAACATCTCAGCGGCGCGCTGCTTCAGCCCCGGCGAGACGGCCTTGACCTCCTGCACCTTGCCGTCCGCGCCCGTCTCGAACAGGCGCTTACGCTTGCGCTCAACCTGCACGACCTTCGAACGGCCGTGAGAGAAGCTCTGGCGAACCTGTCCGGATTCGACCGTCTTCTTCAGTTCAAGCTTTCCGCGACCCAGGGTCAGCGGAGTCTTGGTTTTTGCGTCACTCGGCATGCTTATCTAACCGTACCTTGTCCCATTCGATGTCTTGCGGCGTCACGCCGCTCGATCTCGTCTCGTAGCTCGTTCTCACTCGTCTTCTTTGGCGCCTTCTTTGGCGCCGTCTCGGGCGCGTTTCATGCCGCGATAGCGGTTCGCATCCGCCAGAAGCCGGCGCGTCAGGTCGCCATCAGCCAGCGCCACGTGAACAGCGGCGTCGCGACCGAGGGCACCGCCCAACTCCGTCGTCGTGAACACGTCGACCACCGGCACACCCGGCGCGAGATCGGTCATCTTGCGTCGTTCCTGCGGCGATCCGTCCGCGGCCTCGAACAAGGCGCCGGGACGACCCGACGCGATCGAGGCGCGAACTTTTTCCGCTCCGGCAGCGACCAGTCCAGCGCGACGCGCCAGACCAAGATGATTGAGACAGCGGCGTCGCAGCAGATCGGCGACCGTATCGGACAAACTCGCCGGAACCGTGACGTTGCCCCGGGCGGCCTTGGCGAAAAGGCGCTTAGTTACCGCTGTTTCTACCATATCGCGGTTGGCGCTCAACCATAAACCCCGTCCGGGCAAGCGGCCATCCACATCCGGGACAATGGTTTGGTCCGGACCGACGACATAACGCACCAGTTCCGCGGTCGGCTTGACGTCTCCAGACGCGATACAGCGGCGATGGGTGCCAGGCACCACACCAGCCACCGCATCGGCGGTCTCGGTCTCGGTTTCTTCCAGCGCGTCGGTCACAGGTTCCACGCGTGGCTCCAAGCCCGAGTCGCCTATTTCTCCGCCGCGGCAGTTTCGCCGTCCGCCGCGGCGTCTTCGGCCGGGAACCAATGCGCGCGGGCGGCCATGATGACCTTGTTGGAAGCTTCGACATTCATCACGTCCGCGCCCAAAAGCTCGGTCAGTTCGTCGCCGGCCAGGTCGGCAAGATCATCGAGCGTCTTCACGCCCTTCTCGCCGAGGGTGATGATCTTCTTCGCGTCCAGCCCGTCGATGTCGGAATTGATCAGGTCTTCCGCCACGCCCAACTCGGCCAGGCGCGCCATCAGCTTCTTGTTCTCTTCCTCGATGTAGGACGTGGCACGCTCCTTCAATTCGTTGGCGATATCTTCGTCGAAGCCTTCGATGTCGGTCAGCTCCTCGATCGGCACGAACGCGACTTCCTCCACCGTGGTGAACCCTTCGGTCACCAGCAGATGGGCAAGCACGTCGTCCACGTCCAGGGCGTCGATGAACATTTTCGAGCGGCTGCGGAATTCTTCCTGGCGGCGCTCGGACTCTTCGGCTTCCGTCAGAATGTCGATCGTCCAGCCGGTCAGCTGCGACGCCAGGCGCACGTTCTGGCCGCGGCGGCCGATGGCGAGCGACAGCTGCTCGTCGGGCACCACAACTTCGATGCGGCCGGAGTCTTCGTCGAGCACGACCTTGGTCACTTCCGCCGGCGCCAGACCGTTCACGACAAAGGTCGCCGGATCCTGGTTCCACTGGATGATGTCGATCTTCTCGCCCTGCAGTTCGGCGACGACCGCCTGCACGCGAGACCCGCGCATACCGACGCAAGCACCCACCGGGTCGATGGAGTTGTCGTTGGAGATCACGGCGATCTTGGCGCGGCTGCCGGGATCGCGTGCCACGGCTTTAATCTCGATGATGCCGTCATAGATTTCCGGCACTTCCTGCTGGAACAACGCGGACATGAACGCCGGCGCTGTGCGCGACAGAAAAATCTGCGGGCCGCGCGGCTCTTCGCGCACGTCCATGATGAAAGCGCGCACGCGGTCGCCGTTCTTGAAATGCTCGCGGGGGATCAATTCGTCGCGGCGCAGCAGGCCTTCGGCGCGTCCCAGGTCGACGATCACGTTGCCGAATTCGACGCGCTTGACCAGGCCGTTGACGATCTCGCCAATGCGATCCTTGTATTCGGAATACTGACGTGCGCGCTCGGCGTCGCGCACCCGTTGCACGATGACCTGCTTGGCCGTTTGCGCTGCGATGCGGCCGAAGTCGATTGGCGGCAGCGGATCGATCAGCACACCGCCGACCTCGATCGACGGATCCTTGCGCTTGGCTTTCGCCAGCGTGCACTGGGTGTTCTCGTCTTCGACGGTTTCCACCACCGTCAGATAACGGGCCAATTTGATCTCGCCGGTGCGGCGATCGATCGCGGCGCGGATATCGTTCTCATGGCCGTACTTGGAGCGGCCGGCCTTTTGGATGGCCTGCTCCATCGCGATGAAAACCTCTTCGCGATCGATGGTCTTGTCGCGGGCGACCGTGTCGGCCACCTGCACCAATTCCGGCCGGGCCATTCCAATGCTCTGTGCCATGTCGTTACGTCCTTCTGGTCTCTAATTCTCGTTACAAGCCTTGCGGCCCGCGGTGGCCGCGATCAATTCGTCCGTCAGCACCAGCTTGGCGGCTCCGATCGCATCGATCGGTACGGCGACGTCCGCGCCGTCGACCACGATCACCACTTCGTTTGCCGCGTTCACGCCCTTGAGCTGGCCTTTGAACCGGCGGCGGCCTGCAAGCGGCGCCCTGGTTTCCAACTTCGCCTCGTAGCCGGCGTAGGTCGCAAAATCTTTCGGCCGCGTCAGTGGCCGGTCGATGCCGGCGGAGCTGATCTCCAGGTCGTAGGCGCCCTTGATGGGTTCCTCGACATCGAAGATCGCCGACAGCGCTTGGCTGATCTCGCTGCATTCATCCACCGAGATCAGGCTGCCGTCCTGTCTGTCCGCCATCACCTGCAGCGTCTTGCGCGGGCCGTTGGTGAGCGCAACGCGCACCACCTCGAAGCCCATGGCTTCGAGTGTCGGCGCGATCCGGTCCTCGAGCCAGGACAGTCGCTCCACGTTCGCTCCCTCGTTGGTGTGGCAACGGCCAAAGGGCCCGTCGCGCAGGCAATAAAAAAAGCGGGCAATCGGCCCACTTCCCAGATCAGATCAACAGTGAAGATGACGGTGGATATAGTGTGATTCGTCAATCCAGGCAAGCACTCGCGGTCTGTGCAGCGCCGCCGCCGCAATGCGGCAACGCGCGCGCCTTCCGCACAAATCGCAAATAGTGCGGCGGCCGGCCGGCCGCGATCGCCTTCTGCTCGTAGCGCGTGGGGAAGCCATCGGCCGGCCGCTGGCGCCAGTCGTCGGGTCCGGTGACCGCCCAGGCGAAGTCCGGGTGCACGGGCACATGCTGCAGGCACCAGCGCACATAGATTGGGTGGTCGCTTGCGACCCGCAGCTCGCCACCGTCGCGCAAAAGACGCGACAGTTCGGGCAGGTTTGCGGGCCCGATGAAACGCCGCTTGGCATGGCGACTTTTCGGCCAAGGGTCTGGAAACATGACATAAATCCGTTCCAAACTGGCCGTCGGGAGTGCCGGCATCAGAAACCGGACGTCCTCGGGGAAAATGCGGACGTTGGTCAGTTTTCCCGCGTCGATGCCCTTCAGGACGCCGCCGATCCCGTTCAGGAACACCTCCGACCCGATAAAACCCACGTCCGGATGGGCCGTGGCCTGGTCGGCGAGATGCTCGCCGCCGCCGAAGCCGACTTCGAGCCACACCCGCTCCGGGGCGTGCGCGAACAGGGCCGCCGGGGCAATCGGGCCCGCAGGTTTGGGGATGGCGAGCTGCGGCAGCAACGTGTCGAGCAGGTGCAGCCGCGTTGCCTTCAGCGGCTTGCCCTTGCGGCGACCGTAGAACCGGATCGGCTCGCCCGTCTTGGCGTCGGAGGCGCTGGCGTCAGACACCAAAAGCCGATTCGAGTTCCGGCACCAGGTCGAGGCGTTCCCAGCTGAATCCACCCTGACCGTCCGGCGCGCGGCCGAAGTGTCCGTAGGACGACGTGCGGGTGTAGATCGGCCGGTTGAGCTTCAGGTGCTCGCGGATGCCGCGCGGCGTCAGGTTCATCAGCTCCTGAAGAACCTTCGACAGCTTGTCCTCATCGACTTCGCCGGTGCCCTGCGTGTCGACGTAGACCGCCAGCGGCTTCGACACGCCGATCGCATAGGCCAGCTGAATCAGGCAACGCTCGGCAAGGCCGGCGCCGACCACGTTCTTGGCGAGATAGCGCGCGGCATACGCTGCCGAGCGATCGACCTTCGTCGGGTCCTTGCCCGAGAACGCGCCGCCGCCATGGGGCGCAGCCCCACCATAAGTGTCGACGATGATCTTGCGGCCCGTCAGCCCCGTATCGCCGTCCGGACCGCCGATGACAAAGCGGCCTGTGGGATTCACGTAGAACTCTTCTTCCGGGCACATCCAGCCTTTCGGCAGAATCTTCATCACATGCTCGCGCACGCACTCACGAATCACGTCTTGCGACACATCGGCGCTGTGCTGGGTGGAGACGACGACGGACGTCGCGCGCACCGGCTTACCGCCCACGTACTGCAGGCTCAACTGGCTCTTGGCGTCCGGGCCGAGGAACTTCGCATCGCCCGCATGGCGCGCTTCGGCAAGCGATTCAAGAATGGCGTGCGAATAGTGGATCGGCGCGGGCATCAGCTCGTGGGTTTCGTTGACCGCGAAGCCGAACATAATCCCCTGGTCACCGGCGCCTTCGTCTTTGTTGCCGGCCTGGTCGACACCGACGGCGATGTCGGCTGACTGGGCGTGGACCAGGCACTCGACCTTCGCGGTCTTCCAATGGAAGCCGTCCTGCTCATAGCCGATGTCCTTCACGGCCTGTCGCGCGGCCTCGATCATCTTTTCGTGGGTGACGCTCGCCGGCACCCGCACTTCACCTGCCAGGGTGATGTGGTTGGTGGTGCACAAGGTTTCCAGCGCCACGCGGGCATGCGGGTCGGCCGCAAGGCACAAATCGACGATGGAATCCGAGATGCGGTCGGAGACCTTGTCCGGGTGGCCTTCGGAAACGGACTCGCTGGTGAAGATGTAGTCGGTCTTGGGCACGTGAATCCCCCGAAGGCGGTGTAAGGCAGGTAGGACGTGATCCGGAAAAGTGGATTCCGGTTTTCCGAGCAGATCACGTCCCAACCTAAAAAAAGGCGAGAGCGCCCACGGCGCTCTCGTGGGCGTACCGGAACACCCTTAATTTTTCAAGTGCGAGGCCCCCAAGGCACAAAAGAAAGGGGCCGGACGTTGCCGCCCGGCCCCCCAAACACGCTCAAAAGCTGCGTCTAGAACTTGTATTTGCCGGTCACACCGAAGCGGCGCTTGTCCGCCAGGGGGAATTGGAAGCCCCGGAGGGTGGCGGTGCTCGCCACGGTGCCCGTCGCGGGCGCCGGGATATTCAGCTGGTCGACATAGCGGATGACGGTGGACGGGGTCCGGTCATCCAGCAGGTTGTCGACAAACGCGGTCAGGTTCCACTTGTCGGTTTCGATACCGATGCGCAGGTTCATCAAGTACTGCTCGCCGGTCGAGGCCAGGTTGTAGATCTGGTCGTACTTGCGGTTGTTGTACGCCACGTCGACACGCACGAAGCCGTTCAGGTCACTGGTCAGCGGCTTCTGCAGCTTGGCGAATGTGGTGGCCTGGTTCTTCGGCTGGTTCGGCAACTGCTTGCCGGCGACCGAAGCATTGCCGAACAGCTGCAACGCTTCCGGATCGTTGAACGCCACGAACTTCGCATCCGTCATGGCGTAGGTCGCGCCGACCGTCAGGTTGTCGTTCAAGACCACCTGCAATTCGGATTCAAACCCTTTGATGTGCGTCCGGCCGGCGTTGACGATGTAGTTGATGGTGGTCGGGATCGTCGGCGTCGGGCCGTAAGTCGTGGTCAGCTGCTGGTTCTTCCAGTCGATGTAATAGGCCGACAGGTTGAACAGCACGCGGCCGTCCATGAAGGTGTTCTTCGTGCCGATTTCATAGTTCCAGCTCGACTCTTCCGTCGCGAACTGGATCTCGACCGGCAGGCGCGGATCGGCGTTGATCACGCCCGGCTTGTTGCCGCGCGCCACCGTCGCATACACCATCGACTGGTCGCTGACCTTGTAGTTGGTCGTGATGCGCGGCGACCAGGACTTGAACTTTCGCTCGACGAACGGAAAGGCGGGGCGGCCCAGCGGGTTGGAGTTGCCGACCTTGTCGTTCGCCCAACGCAGTTCGCCGGTGATCGTCCAGGCGTCGGTGATGCTGTAGCCGGCGGAGCCGAATACCGCGAAGTTGTCGACCCGATCGGTGCCGAAATAAGTCGTCGCCACCGTCGTGCCCGCCACGCCCGGCATGTGCGCTTCTATCAGCGGACGGCGCTTCTGGTAGAAGAACGCACCGCCCAGCACGCGGAAGCGGTTGGCATCGGGCGTGCGGATACGCAGTTCTTCCGACCATTCATGACGCGTCGAGATTTCATTGCGCAGGGTCGAACCGGTGCGCGCCGGATCGGCCGGGTTGCGCGAGATGCCGGTCAAACCAGGGATCGTCAGCGGCGAGATCGCCGACACGCCTTGATATGTGGAGTCATAGCCGTATCGGGTGTGAGTCCAATAGGCGCCGGTGTTGGAGGTCACGATCACCGGGCCCGCGTCGTATTCGAGCTGCAGCATCAGGCGCTTGGAATTGCGCTTCAGGCCTTCGGTGCCCTTTAGGCCGGCGCGGTCGAGCGTCACGGCCTCGAAGCGCTTCACTTCGCCGCAATAGTACTGACGCGGCGCGTTGAAGTAGCAGTTGTTGGAAAAGCGGTCCTGGTCGACCACCGCGGCGAGGCCATCGTGGTCTTCGTTGTAGCCGAAGTTCAGCGTCGCGGTGAACGCGTCGGACGCGCGGTACTCAAACGAGCCGTTCGCGCCGTAAGACTCTTCCTGTCCGACACCTTTGCCGTCGATCGTGTTGTTGTACTGGGCGCCGAGTTTGTAGTAGCGCGCCTGTCCGACGTAGAACAGCTTGTCGGCGATGATCGGGCCGCGCGAGAGCGCGTTGATCTCGTAGTTGCCGTATTCGGCGACCGTACCGCTGATCTCATTCTGGAAGTCGTTCGTGCCGCGCTTGGTGATCAGGTTGATCGCGCCGGAGAACGTCGAGCGGCCGAACAGCGCCGATTGCGGTCCTTTGATTGTCAATCGGCAGCGAAGTGGGACCCCGTATCGGCATCCAATAGGGACCCCTGTCGGTATCGCCCGGAGGCGATGCGCGGAGCCCTTGCGTAGCGCAGCGCATCGACGGAGGGCGCTCTCAGGCGCCGGTTATTCTCTGTTTTTAAAT
>CANJPQ010000047.1 GCA_947476275.1 Fidelibacterota bacterium | reverse complement strand
ACTTGCCGGCCCTGTGCCATCAGCACATCGACCTGCCGTAACTTCGAGACGATCTCTTCAGCTGTATGCCGCTTCCTGGCCATTGATCCTATCCTCCTGGTCAAAATCATACCTAACGGAGGACCACTTCAAAGGGGGCAGATCAGGTGGTCACCTCGAATGTCTTCTAGGGAATGCGTTCCGTAGGATTTGCATTGTCTTCCTCGACCAGCGCGACGTCTCTGTAGGGCTGCTGACGTGAGCCCCTGGACTCCTGCAGTTCAAGGGAGAATCCGTTCCTCATTTGGACCGATCTGTTCCATTGTCGCTGACGATGCTCAATGGCAGACAGCGCACCTTGGCGATGGCATCGAGCTCCCGTGCCACCCGCTGGCCTGAGAGTAAGGTATCGGCGACCAGGGCCAGGCATTCCCGGGTGAAGTCATCCACCACCGTCAGTATCCGGAATCGGCGGCCGTCGCTCGAGGCATCGCTGCTGTTTGTCTGTCCCGCGGTGCCGATGGTGTCGGGACCGGGCATTTCCATGCGCGCCGGCCTTCACGTGCTGGCCCTGTCAAAGATATTCGACGTTACGCTCGGCATCCTACGCCCACGCTCTAAGGAGAAGATCGACGTTCGGACCCCGCTCCGATAAGTGGCGCAGGGCCGCAAGAGGTGTCTAAGGGTTACGCGGCAAGCGTCAGTCCAATTTGGACCGAGCATTTGGCGCGGACCGCCAGCCGAGGAAATCAGCGGCTTTGAGCCCCCCAGGCATGTGAAAAGTCGATACCCGTTGTACCAATTCTATTAGCAATGTCGGATGCGTTGGCGGAGTGTAAAGCCGTATCCGCTGTGCCCAACTGGGGCCTCGGGCAGAATGGAGTGGGTAACTCACAATGCGACGCCGCGGTGATTTTATGCACTTATGGGGCCCGGCCGCGGCGTTCGTGTCTGCGGTCGTATGCTCCGTTACGGGCTCCGCAGCTGACCGTGGGCGGACGCTGGGGTTCGCCGTTACCAACTGGGACACCGCAATTTATGAATCGCGTTTCGAGGACGAGTGTCCCGAAGGACTAACGCCCTCGAACGAAGAGAATTGGCTGCGCGGGCTTTCACAGGCTGACCGCGCGCGGTTCACCAGCAAGGGGAGCGGGGGGTATGGAAACAGGCCGACGCGGCGCGGTGCCAACGGCGAAAACGTCTGCCATTTTCCGACGTCGGCCGTAGACCCTCCCTTGCTGGAGGCTGAGGGCAAGCTTTCCTACGGCATCAACCTCGACGGCACCCAGGACGGCAAGGCGACTGCAAAATCCTGTGCCCACGAGAAGTTCCAGGGCGTCGATGGAACGCCTGCCGTGGACAATCAGATGTATCGCCTGCTGGGGTGCACTTACGGCTGGCGCCACTATGGGATTGTCGACATCAACGCCGACGGCCAGCGCAAAGCCAACGGCCTCGGCTTGATTCTCATCGAAGTGAGAAATGTCGACGACCTTCAAAACGACGACGACGTGGAGGTGGCATTCTACCGTTCGATCGATCGGGTCGCGGTCGACGGGTCCGCAAGTCCGCTGCCCTACGGCACTTACCGCATTGACACCGTCAATGGCGTTCCGCGCTACGGCAGTGTCGTGAAGGGGAAGATCGTCAAGGGCGAACTGATCACTCAGCCGGCAAACGTCAATCTGCCGTTCTATGGCAACTACACATTTATCGAGCAGAGGTTCCGCGACCTGAGTTTGCACTTGGAGATCGATCCCAGCGGCGAGCATGCGAAAGGGACCATTGCGGGATACTACGACGTCGAGCAGTTGTGGGACTATATTCGCGGTCTCTCCCTCACCTCGACACATCAATACAGCTGTCCGGCGGTATTCACGGCACTCAAGAAGCTCGCCGACGGCTATCCGGATGCATCGGGTCAATGCACCCATATTTCCTCCGCCTTCCTCGTGAAGGCGGTGAACGGGTTCATTCAGCATCCAACGGAAAGCAAGATCAGCGAGGCTTCGCGCGGCAAGACGTCAAGCAATGGCGGGCGGGTCAGTGCGGAAAATTAGAACACTGCGTGCGGCGACGCCTTTGCGCATTGTATTTGCAGGGTTGGCTGCTTTGGCCTTGGCGTCCTGCGGCGCCGACGAACCGAAAATCGCCGGGGCCGCGCCGACCATGCGCCGACTCACCGAGGAGCAGTTCCGCAACAGCATCGCCGACGCTTTCGGCGCGGACATCAAACTCGGCGTCAAACTCGAGCCGCTGTTGCGTACGGGTGGTCTGGTTGCCCTGGGCGCGCAACACGCCTCAGTGACGCCGTTCGGTGTGGAAAAGTTACATCAATTGGCAAAGTCGGTCGCCTCCCAGGTGGTTGACCCGCAGCATCGGCGAACGCTCGTCGCTTGCGGGCCGACAGACCCCAGCGCTTTCGACGAGGCCTGTGCCTCGCAATTTTTCGTGCGCGTCGGTCGGTCGCTGTATCGCCGCCCATTGACGGAAGCCGAGTTGAAGGCTCGGATTGAATCCGCGGCTGCGGCAACGGCGACATTGGGCGATTTCTATCGCGGTCTAGGTTCGTCGCTGACTGCGATGCTGATGGGGCCAAAATTTCTTTATCTTATCGAGACGACGGAGCCGGATCCCGAGCGGCCCGGGAGCGTGCGCCTTGATGCGTATGCAAAGGCGAGCCGGCTGAGCTTCTTTATGTGGAATGCCGCTCCGGACAACGCGCTGCTGGACGCGGCAGCGCGCGGCGACCTCGACGCCTCCTCCGGTCTCGCGCGACAAGTCGATCGCATGCTCGCATCGGTGCGCCTGGAAGATGGCTTGCGAGGGTTCTTCGCCGACGCCTTCGGCTTCGATCAATTCGAGACCCTGGAAAAAGATGCCATCATTTATCCGGTGTTCAATCTTCAGGTCGCGGAGGACGCCGCCGAGCAATTGCTTTTGACGCTCAATGATGTGCTGATCGTGCGCGGTGAAGACTACCGGAATATCTTCACGACGCGGCACTCTTTCATTAGCGCGGCGCTCGCCCGTGTGTACCGGGTCGAGGCGCCGAATCCCACCGGCTGGGCACCGTACGAATTCCCAGCGGGAGATCCGCGTGTCGGAATCCAATCTCAGGTCGCCTTCACCGCTTTGCACTCTCATCCGGGCAAGAGTTCGCCGACGCTGCGGGGCAAGGCCGTGCGCGAGCTCCTGCTTTGCCAAAAGATCCCCGAGCCGCCGGCCGACGTGGATTTTTCCAAGTTCAACGATCCGCAATCGCCGCTCAAGACGGCGCGCCTGCGCTTGGCCATGCATACCGAACAGGCGGCATGTGCGGGGTGTCATAAGCTCACCGATCCCATCGGTTTGGGGCTGGAAAAATTCGACGGCGTTGGCCAACTCCGCATCACGGAGCAGGGTGAGCCGATCGACCCGAGTGGAGATCTAGACGGTGCCAAATTTGCGGACGCAGCAGACTTTGCAAAGGCCCTCAGCACAAACCCGGCGTCCACTTCGTGCGTGGTGAATCGGCTGTTCGGCTACGGCGTCGGCCGCGTGCCGTCGCGCCAGGACCAGCCCGTGCTTGACTATCTTCAGCAGGTGTTTGCGTCCGACGGCTATCGCTATCGCGCATTGCTGCAGCGCGTCGCTACTTCAAAGGCCTTCTTTGCCGTTACCTCGGAAGCCGCGGGCGTTGCCGCGCAGTTGGCCCCATCCGAAGCAAAAGGTGCTCCATGAGCATACTTCTCAAACGTGCCGCCACGCGGCGCTCCGTGTTGCGCGGCCTCTTGGGCGGCGGCGCTGTTTCCCTCGCCCTTCCGTTCCTCGACTGCTTTCTGGACGGCAACGGCGAGGCGCTCGCAGCTGGGGGGGCGATCCCGGTGCGTTTCGGGACATGGTATTGGGGCATGGGTCATACCCCCGGCCACGCCGTCAAAGACCGGGCTGATGTCGGCGAGATTCAATTTCTCGAAGAGTGCAAAGCCCTCATTCCGCTGCGGCAGCATATCAACTATTTTAACGGCTTCAGCGCACCGCTCGATGGGCGCTCGAACTCGCCGCATCGCACGGGTTGGGTGGCTTCGCGTACGGGGGTCGTGCCGCCGATCGGCGACGAGATCCTGGCGCCGACATTGGATGTGCTGGTGGCGGATGCCATCAGCGGCGGAACGCGGTTTCGCAATCTCGATGTGACCAGCACAGGAAATCCGATCGACATCTACACCGCGCGCAGCAACTTCAGCCGCGGCACTGCGGAAGTCTCACCTGTCGGTTTCTACGCGCGCCTGTTCGGTGGCGACTTCGTCGATCCGAACCGTGGCGAATTCAAACCAGATCCGCGTGTCATGGTCGAAAAGAGCGTGCTGTCGGGCTTGGTCGAAGAGAGCAAGTCGCTGGCCGGGAAACTCGGCGCATCCGACCGGGCGCGCCTCGACGAATATTTCACGTCGATCCGGCAGCTCGAAAATCAGCTTGCGCTGCAACTTGAAAAGCCGCCGGCGAACGAGATGTGCAAGGTTCCTGCCAGTCCGCGGGACGTGGACGGTGAGCGTGCCCCGACCGGCGTCGAGATTGAGGCCGTGCATGAAACGCACCGGCTCATGACAGAGTTGCTGGTCATGGCTGTCGCGTGCAATCAGACCAAGGTCTTCAATATGGCGTACAGCGACAACTTCTCGAAGCTGCGGCACGCCGGGGAAACCTACACACATCACACGTTGACACATGAGGAACCAACCGACGTAAAGCTCGGGTATCAGCCCACGGCGTTCTGGTTCAATTGCAAGACCATGGAAGGCTGCGCGGATTTCATCAACGCATTCGCGAAGACCCGCGAAGGTGCTGGTTCCCTCCTGGACAACGTTCTGATCTTTGCGGCCAGCGAAACGAGCTATGCGCGTATTCACGCGGTCGACAATCTGCCGATGATGACATTCGGGAAAGCCGGTGGGCGCGTCAAAACCGGCTTACACGTGCCTGGTCGCGGCGATCCCATCACACGCGTCGGATTCACATGCCTGCGCGCCATGGGTCTGCCGCTCGATTCTTGGGGTGCGAAGTCCCTGCGGGTGACGAAGCCGATTAGCGAAATCCTGGTGTGATATGCGGGCAGCGGGAAACCATCGCATGCTTATGAGAATCGCGATCGTGGCCGTCATCGGCGTCCTGGCTCAGCCGGTGATTGGACGGGCCGAAGCCATCCCGTCTGCGATCGTGGCGAAGAAGGTCGGGGCAGGGTGGGTCTTTACCGACAAGTCCGGAATGACGCTTTACACCTATGCGCAGGACAAGCCTGGGCAGTCCACGTGCCAAGGACCTTGCGCCAAGGTATGGCCGCCGGTCCTGGCGACTCCCGATGCAGAGACGTTAGGCTCCGCCGAATGGTCGGTCGTCAAACGGGGCGATGGCGTGAGCCAAATCGCGTTCCGCGGGATGCCGCTCTACACCTATGCGCAAGATTCTGCGCCGGGCACCACGTTTGGCGAAGGTATCGCCGACGCGTGGGAAGTGGCGCGGCACGACATGGACGTGCCCGCCGGTATCGCGATTAATCGGAACGGATACGGCCGCGCGTTGACCGACACGCACGGCAAAGTGCTCTATTTCAATTCTGGCGATAAACCGCAGCCTCGAAAGACCGCAGACCTTTCCGACAAAGCTGGAATCGCGAGCGTCGCATTGCTGAAGTCAGCATGCACAAAGCGTTGCCTGGAAAGCTGGAAGCCTTTGCGGGCGCCGTCGGTCGCGATTGCGGATGGCGATTGGTCTATCGTTGAGCGTGAGGATGGCTTGCGGCAATGGGCCTATCAGCAAAAGCCGCTCTACGTTCCCATCGGAGAGATCAAGCTCGAACAGCGCCAGGATCAAGCTTGGCACACCGCACTGATTGAAGCGCCACCGCCTGTGCCGCCATGGGTGACGTATCAAAACTCGGATGCCGGTGAGGTGCTGGCGGATTCGGCGGGCTTTGTTATCTACGCTCTCACCACGGAAAAACTCGGCGTCAGGCTCCTCGAATTCCAGTCGCTCACGTCCTGCGTGGGAGAGTGTGTTCGAACCTATTGGCGGCCGATTGCCGCTGCGGCGGACGCTAAACCTGTGGGCAATTGGACCATCGTGAAGGGCTTCGATGGCGTCAATCAGTGGGCCTACAAGGGCGAGATGCTGTTTGTCCATGCTCGTGACAAAGAGCCCGGCGAACTCGCTGGATCGCGCTTCTTCACACGCGCCTGGCACACGCTGACGCGCTCTGGAGAAGATATGGAGGGCATGGACAAGCGCGGCTGATAACGCACTTCTGCACGGCATTATCGTACGCCACCGGTCGCTGGCGCGCGCGCGACCTGGTTCTCATTTTTAATTCTCATGTCTCGGGGGAGAAATCATGAAATTCCGTACCAAAATCGCCACCACGGCCTGTCTTTTGGCTTTGACGCCGCTGCCAGCATTCGCTCAGCTCGAAGAGATTACAGTCACAGCCCGCAAGACCGAAGAAACCCTGCAGACTGCTCCGCTGTCGATCACGGCCTTCACGGGCGAGCAGATGGAGGAGCACAACATCGCCAGCCTCCAGGACTTGCAGCTTTTCACGCCGGGCATGAGCTTCTTCTCGTTCGGTAACCGCTCGTACGGTCAGATCACTTTTCGTGGGATGAACAACGCGAATATTTTGGATCCAACCACGGAGAACGCCTCTCTCTTCATTGACGGGGTCTATTATCCCGGTGCGATTCCATCTGTGGCCTTGGACGATCTGGGGCGCGTTGAGGTGATCAAAGGGCCACAAAGCGCATTGTTCGGCCGTGCCACGTTCTCCGGCGCAATCAACCTGATTTCTACGGAGCCGGCCGCCAAGTTCACGGGTACCGTGAAAGCCGAGGCGGCGACGCACGACGAGTACAAGTTGAGCGCAAACGTCAGCGGTCCGCTCGTTGAGGATAAGTTGGGCGGCACCGCATTCATCAGCGCCCATACCTTTGGCGGTGACTACAAGAACACCACAGGGCAAGGCTCAGTCGGCAAGCAGAGAGATCTTTTCACGTCGGGGCGGCTCGTGTTCACCCCGGACGATTCGCTCAAGATCAGCACGCGGCTGAACTGGGTCAAGACGAGGGACGGCGTCGCGCGCCGTCAGCTCGTTGGCGCGGCCCAGCACAATTGCGGTCCGTTTGGCGGAACCAACAAGGGCGGTATCGCGACGTACTACTGCGGTCCCGTCAACTTCAATCCCGACAACGTGGGCTTGAATGCGAAGTTTCCCGATGCGGCTAAGGTGGCGCTCGGATATCCCAATCTCAAGAACGGACTTGATCGCTCATTCCTCAATGGGTCCATCTCGATTGATTGGGAGATTTTCGGAGGCCATACGCTGTCGAGCCTGACGGGGTATTCCCGCGAGCGCTATCTCCTGGCGCTGGACTCCGACCACTCGACTGTGGATCAGCAATACAATTTCCAAGACTCGCTGATCAAGGTTGTTAGCCAGGAAGTCCGGCTCGGCTCGCCGGCAGGCCAGCGGCTCGGCTATAGCGCCGGTGGTTCATATTTCTGGGAACAACGCGACTTCGCTTCGATCTTTGTCGCAGGCCCCAGGGATCCCGACGTACTGAGGGGATTGCGGCCGGTTGGATTCTTTGGCGCACCGGTGCCAAGAAGCACCGTGATCAGTAACTATTCAGTCTTCGGCTCGGCGAACTACCGCATCACGGATCAGATTAATCTCTCCGCCGAAGCCCGCTGGCAAAAGGATCAGCAGGTCAGCACCCAGGTGGGCAATCTCCCGCTTGTCCTCGACACCAAATCGTTCCTGCCGCGCTTCATTCTCGACTACAAGCCTAACGACAATCTGACGCTGTATTTCAATGCGGCGAAAGGTAACAAGCCGACCCAGGCCAATCAGCAGGTGTGCCAATCCTCTGTGGCGAACCAAGGCATCCTCAAAACGCAGTTTGGCCTCGAATGCGTCGCCCGTGAGGAAAGGGCCTGGACGTACGAAGTCGGCGTGAAGAGTAGTCTCTGGGACAAGAAGATGATCTTCAGTGTTGCCGGTTACATGATCGATTGGAAAGGCAAGCAGGGCCGGACTCTCCTGACGTACGACTTCAACCGCAATGGCGTGATCGATACGTTGCTGACCGGCGTCGACCGCGAGTCCTTCGGCGGTTCCCTGGTCAACGAAGGCAACGTGAAGAATTACGGTCTCGAAGGGTCGATGCAGGCTCAGCTCACGGATCGGTGGACCGTGGGTGCGTCCGGCGCATTTGTGAGGATCAAGTTCAATAACTTCCAGGACGACGTCTATTTCGATCTGTTTGGGACAAAGCGTGTTCCGGACAGCGCTCAAGAACCGCGTGTCCCACGCTGGAACGCGGCTTTGAATACCGCCTATCGCGCTCCGCTCACGGGCGATTGGGAGTGGTTTGCGCGTGCCGACGCTACGTTCACGGGACGGCGCTACGACTATCTCTGGGACCTCGCCTGGGCTGCGGCGAAGACGACCGTGAATACGCAGGTCGGCGTTGAGAATGGGCGTCTTTCGGTGACGCTCTTCGTCAAGAATCTGTTCGACAACCTGACCCCGAACTCCGTCGAGCGCACCAGTCAAACCGTCGTCTCCGTGGTCGGTGCCACGGTGTCGACACGGTCTGCCTACGCGATCACTGGGGATATCGCAGAACGGCGGCAAGTCGGCGTGAAGGCGGCTTACAAGTTCTAATGCGAAGGTCAGTGAAGGACGCGCAGGCCATCCCTGCGCGTCCTTGCCGGACTCACGAAAGGATAGGGGAGGGCGACATGGACTCTCATACGCGTCGTGACTTTGCACTACTGACGGCTGGCTTGGCGATATCCGTGTCCGCAGCCGTGCAAGCACAACCTGTCCCTTCCGTGCCAAAGGGACCTTGGACAAAGGAAGGCGACGTGCAGCGTGGCGGCACGCGCATCCACTATGCCGAAATGGGCAGCGGTCCGCCGGTGATCTTGCTACACAAGCTGGGCGGTTGGATTGCAGATTGGCGGCATATTGCACCCGCGCTTTCCAAGAGCTATCGGGTCATCGCGATCGACATGCCCGGGCACGGGGATTCGATGATCAATGGTCCTGCACCGTTCCTGCAGTCACTTCCAGAGTCCGCTGCGGTACTTCTTGCGGCGATCGATGACCTCAAGATCGATCGGTTCGACATCGTCGGCAGTTCCCTTGGGGCGACCTGCGGAATCGTGATGGCGGGACTTTGGCCCGAGCGGATCAAGCACCTCGCAATGATCGGCGCCGCCCTCAATCCCGGTGTCAAACGCGAGGACCTTGAAAAGGCGGTAGAGCCCCCCGGGCAGTGGGATGCAAAGGGGCTGCCGATCCCGCGATCCTTTGAGGGGGCCATGGACCGCGCCGGCATTTCGGACCGAGCCATCCATGACGAACAAAATGCCAGCCGGGCCAAGGCCGGGGCGTGGGTGCTGCCATCGCAGCGCGGTGTTGCTGCTGCCGCTGTCGCGAGCTATCTGCCGCGCATCACCGCACCGACGCTTCTGATTTATGGCGAGAACGGCGGCTACAAGAATTACGAGGCCGTTGCCAAAGCCAAGGTGAAGCGCATCCGCACCGTCACTGTGCCCGGTGCGGGGTCTTTCACATATCAAGATAGGCCGCGGGAAACGGAAGCGCTCTTGCTGCCCTTCCTCGCTCAACCGATATGATGATGACCCCACTTCACAAGGCATGGGGCCGGCGGGGAGTCGCAGTGCTGATGGCGTTGGCGATTGCCGGCCTGGCACGTCCTGCGCCAGCTGCAGAAACAGCGCCGATCCGTTTCGCCACGCCTCTGTCGCCCGAAGAAGAGACGACCTACACCGAGAGCCCAGGCACAGGTCACGCCGAGTTCACGCTCGACCGCGATACCCTCCGCTTCAGTTGGATTGTGACATTCCAGGGTCTGACGTCACCGATGACCGGCGCCCATATACATGGCCCCCAATCGCTCGGGAGTGACGCCGGAATCCTGTTCGATCTTGCGCCCAGAGGCGCGCCGAGCCCTCTCAAGGGGTCTCTTGTTCTGACCGATGGGCAGCTGGAATACCTGCTGTCCGGACGCATGTACGTGAATCTGCACACGGTGAAGTACAAGGATGGCGAATTGCGCGGTCAGCTCAAACGCGTCCGCGAGAAACCCGCGAAGCGCGATTAACGCGCGGATCAATTGATGCCAAGAGGGCCTCTTCATGCTTCGACAATTCTTGAGAGCTTGTGCGGTCACGGTCGTAACGGCACTTCCGATGCTGTCCGCACCATCGGTCGCGGCTGAATCGAAGTATTGGCGCGACGGCAAGACCGTTACGGCCGTGCCGATGGCCGCATGGGACGCAGGCGGCAAGGTCATGGTCGCCAAGGGGAAGGACGCGGTGGCCAAGGCACCCGGCAGTGCGGTGAAGTTCACGGTCAAAACCGTCAAATGGCCCTCTGGATCAATCAAGGTCATTGAGTTCACCAAGGCCGGCGGTGGCGTCCTCTACAAGCTGACCGACGAGGCCCAATTCTTTGTCGTCAAGGGATCGGTCAAGGCCACCGTCGAGTCCGTTCCAGTCGTACTCAAGGCCGGCGATGTCGGCGCAACGCTGAGCGGGGTGTTGCGGTCCGGCGACGTTGCGGAGGATACGATGATCGTTGCCTGGGTTGTGGGCCCCGTCAGCACCGAAGAGCCGAAGCCGACAGTGGTGCATGCGGCGGCCGCCAGCGGCGATCTCGGCGCGCGCGGCAATGCGGAAAATCCGCGTCCGCGCGAAGACGGGCAAACCGTGATCAGACGCTATGTGTTTCCAGGCAATTCCATTCGTCTGGCAGTCATGTCTCCGAACCGTTTTTCGTCGCCCCATACCGGCCCGCTGGACAACTTCATGTACATCATTGAAGGCCACGTTCAGTACTCGGAGGGCGGGGAGACGTATCAGGCCTATGGCGGTGATTTCCTGTTCCAAGAATCGGGAACCCTCCACGAGTGGGATCAAAAGGACGGTGCGCGCTTTGTCGCGAGCAGCGTCTTGCCGGTCGGCGTGAAACATCGCATGGACCCGTCGAAGGCCAATTAGAGGGAACTGCAAAATGAAAGCTGAACTTTTGCGCCTCGCGATTTTGGTAGGCGTGGCGGCGGCAACACCCGTCCTGGCGGCGTGCGATCCGGCCAAGCCGTCGCTGACGCCGTCATCGCGATATGTCGTCCGCGGCGGTGAGGTCTACGACACCACGACAAATCTGACGTGGTCGCGCTGTAGCGTTGGCCAACGTTGGCGGGACGGCAAGGGCTGCGTCGGTGCGGTCAAGCAGATGGTTTGGACCGACGCGCTGAAGCAAGCCAAAGGCGCCTGGCGCATGCCGACCAAGGACGAACTCGTCACGCTGACTTCGCCATCTTGCCGGCACCCGGCGGTCAACGACGAGGTGTTCCCGGGAATGGATGAGAAGAAGATGGCCTACTGGTCCGGCGTCGATTACGGCGCCCACTACGCCTGGGCGGTTCATTTTGCCGACTACAGCAACAATTACGGCTACTACGGTGGCCGGCCTCTGGCCGTGAGGTTGGTGCGCACCGGAAAGTAAGGCGCGATCTGGGAGTAACGATTTTCAGAGAATAATATCACGAAATCAATGACTTGTTGATATAGGTGGCGCTCCTCAGCGCCCGGTGGGCTGCTGTGTGAACGGGCCCTGTTCGGGCCGAGGAAGACTTTTGGGGCGTGAGCCGTTAATGCTGCGCCAGGTCCATTTTCTCGAAGCGATATGACAACCGCGCCCCTTTCAACCTCTCCCGATCCCTCAGTGCAAGCTTATACGGTCGCGGCGCAGCAGTATGGCGCCGGTCAATTCGCTGCCGCCCTTGCGACGGCGGAAGCTGCGCTTCAGAAGGCCGCGGACGCCGATCTGCTGAATCTGGCCGCAGCTGCGGCCTTCAATCTGGGCGACTTGGCCAAGGCCGAAGCGTGTTGGCGCGGCGCGGTGGCGGTGAAGCCGTCGTTCGCTGAGGCATACAACAATCTCGGGGCCGTGCTGAATGCCAGGAAAGCGTTTGGCGAGGCGGAAGCGGCATTCCAGCAAGCGATCAGACTCAATCCGGCCAATCCCGGCGCTTTTCACAATCTCGGTCAGTTGCAGGCGGCGCGCGGAGAATGGGGCGATGCCGAGAGATCGTTTCGGCGTGCCCTGGAGCTGAGTCCGGTATTTCCAAGCGCGCTCGTCGATCTCGGCAATCTGCTACTGGATCGCGGCAAAAAGGTCGACGCTACTGAAGCCTTGACCTTGGCCGTTCGCCAGGCACCGATCGATCCGATCGCGCACTACAACCTCGGTCGCGCGCTCGAAGCGCAACGACGCATCGCAGAAGCCATGCAAGCCTACGAGCGCGCCACGAATCTGGGGCCGAATTTCGCGCAAGCGTACAATAATTTCGGCGTGATGCTTTACGCCCAGCGCCGCTATCCCGAGGCTGAGGCCGCGGCCCGGCGCACTCTTGCGCTGCAACCGAACGATCCCGGCTTCCTCTACAACTATGCCAACGCCGTAGCGGCGCAACACCGCTATGACGAGGCCGAGGCCATCTATCGCCGCATCATTGTCGCGCTGCCCAACTATGCGCCGGCTTACAACAACCTCGGCGTCTTGTTGCGCAACAGCTCCCGCTTCGCGGAAGCCGAGGCAGTGCTTCGACAGGCGATGGCGTTGCAGTCTCCCTACGCCGATGCCGAGTGGAACATGGCGATGCTGCTTCTTTCGCAGGGGCGATTTGCGGAGGGATGGCCGCTTTTCCGCGCGCGATCGGCGGAGGATTTCCACGGCGACCGCGCCTACATCCCGCCGCAACTTCCGTTCCCGGAATGGCGCGGGGAGGATCTGACAGGAAAGTCTCTATTTCTGATCCGCGAGCAGGGTATTGGCGACGAGATTCAGTGCATCAGATTCGCGAAGATGCTGAAGCAGCGCGGCGCTGCGCGCATTACGGTGTTGACGCGGGAGTTGCTTGCTCCGCTGTTTGCGCAAGTTGACGGGATCGACGACCTCGTCACCACGCGCGACGAAGGACCGTTCGGTTCCATCCAAGTCGATGTGGGCCGTTACGATTACTGGAGTTCGTTCTTCAGCTTGCCGGAATATCTCTGTCCGTCCGAAGCGGAGATGCCCGCGGAACTGGCGTATTTGAAAGCAGACTCCCGCCTTGTCGCGGAATGGGCACCGCAGTTGCCGGCCGGACGCCCCCGGATCTGTCTCGTCTGGCGGGGCAGCGCGGATCATCGCAACGATAAGAATAGATCGCTCCAGAGCTTCGCGGCGCTCCGGTCGCTATGGACCATTCCCGGACTGACGTTTGTCAGCGTTCAGAAAGGCACGGATGAACATTTGGTGCCGCCGGCCGATCAACCAATGACGGTCTTGGGCCCGCGGATCCGCAATATGTCGGATACGGCGGCGATCATCGAGCAAGTTGACCTTGTGATCTGCGTCGACACGTCCGTTGCGCATCTCGCCGGCGCGGTCGGTAAACCCGTTTGGGTGATGGTGCCCCGAGCCGACACGGATTGGCGCTGGATCCGCGGCCGGACGACGAGTCCTTGGTACCCGGGTGTGATGCGTGTGTTCTGGCAGAGCGAGCATCAGAACTGGGATGCAACCATCGTTGAAATTACAAATGCGTTGCGCGAATGGCGCGCGCAGGTCTCATCCTGACCGGCGGGATTTCTATCGCTATGCTTCCTATTGATTGGTCTGAATTGGGAGAACGATTCATGAAGTACTTCACCGGATTTGGTTGGGATTGGCTGTGCCGTGCCCCAGTCCTCGCAGCTGCTCTTTGCATGGGGACGTTCTCGGCGCATGCGCAAACCGTTGATGTTCCGAATACGCCGCGGGCAGTGATCGACGGTAACACCGTCGCTGTCTGGGCAGAGGAAACCAGTCTGGGTGTTTGCATCGTTGTCGCTACTAAGCGCGGCGATTCCTGGGTTCTGCCGCGCGGTCCGATCGGTTGTAAGGCCGCCGGCGAAATCGAAAACTGGCCTGGTGGTCCCGAGGCGTATGTCGATACGCTCAAGGATGACATCTCTCGGCAACTCGCATCCCTATACCCAGCGCGTGGGGAAAAGCCTGCTGTTGCGAAGATCAACAACGCGCTCGGCAAGCACTTCAAACTGGATACCTCCAAAGGCACAATTGCCCTCGTGAGACGGTAACCCCTCGCGCCTTTTCGCTATGCTTTGAACCAATTCTTGCGTGATACCGCCATGAATCCGACCGACCAGACCGAACTGATCCTCACCCTCGTCTTGTTCTTTGTGCTCCTCGCCCTTGCCGTATTTTGTGGCATCCGCGTCAACCGGCCGGCAAATCCCTTGAAGCCCCGCATGTTCCCATATTCGGGTGCGATGATGCTGCTGGCGGTGATGATCGTCGCAACGGCGGCGCATGCGTTCACGCTCTACGCCGGGGTGAGAATCGCGGTCGGTGGCAAACCCGTCGGCGGGCAATAAGCGATCGTCAGTTCTGCCAGATCGCCGAGGGTTGCATCGTTCCCGCGTGTTCGCTGCGGTACGACTCGCGCACCTCGTTGCCGACGGAGGCGACGCGGCCGTAGCTGCCGCGGGTAGTGAACACTACCTGGCCATGGCCGATCACGTAGAAAGATGGGCTCCTCAGCCGATATGCCCGTCGATCCATTTCGCCAGCCAGCGCGCGATGTCGAGGCTGTTGCGATCTTCCATCAGCATGTGCGAGTTGCCGTGGAAGCCCACGTCGGGGAGCGCGACGACCTCAACCTTGCCGCCCGCGGCATTCGCGGCATCCCGGAACGCGCTGCATTCTTTGAGCTTTGTCGACCACACCGGGGACTGCGCTACGAAGTCGCCGAACAAGACGAGGATCGGGAACTTCACGTAAGGGGCCATGGAATCCGCCGGGGCCGGGCAGTTGGCCGGCTCGATGGCGACGATCCCGGCGATCCCGTCCGTGCTGCGCGCAGCGGCGAGGAAGGGATACAAGCCGGATTGTGAATGGCTCACCAGCACCGTGCCCTTCAGCCGCGTGGCGAGGTCGGAGAGTGCGGGCACCGTTGGATTGGGCGTCGGCAAGGCTCCAATCCAGTCTGGCACCATCTGCTTCCAGAACTCGGCCTGCGCTTCCAACGGGAACTGCAGTCCCGGGTTTGTTTCGCCGTTGGTGGCGCCGAAGCGGAACAGCGTCCATGCGCCTTCATGGGATGCGAAGGAGACCTGTGGTAACTTCTCGACCGGTGCCTGGCCGAGTTTCACGGCGTTGATGTTCGTGGGGTCGGTGGCCGAACGGCCGCGGCCGGCCTGATCGAGGACGTAGACTGGGTGACCCTGCCGCAGGAAGAATTCGTCCCAACCCATACGCCCATCCGGCGTGCTCTCCCAGGTTTTGCCGGTCAGGCAGCAGCCGTGGATGAAGGTGATGGGATGACGTTTCCCGGCTTTGGCGGGAATCTGATAGCGCACGTAAACCTGATCGACAGTCACCGTGCCGCCACTGTTCGCGCGCGTCGACAGCGTGTTGGATTGAATGTCGCGGCCGCCGAGGAAGAAACTGCCCTGAGAGGCGATGCTGAAGGGCGGGAGCGGTTTATCCGCTGCCGCGGCCGCGCCCATCATTGCGGCGAGGGCGCCCGTGATTCCGATCATCCAGTTCGAAAAACGCATTCTCATCCTCGTGTGCGGTGTTAATCCAGAGTGCGCGCGACCCGGAAGCCCAGGTTGCCGTTGCGATAGTCTGTGGTGTTGCTGTAGCGCTCGGCGACGCGCAGCGATTTTGGAATATCCACGCCGGACCCGTCGCGGATCACGCGCGGACAATTTGGCTTGTCCGGCGCAGCGCTGCCATCGGCCGATGCGCCGTCATAGGTCGGCGTGTAGCAGTCCTGCACCCATTCCCACACGTTGCCATGCATGTCGTGGAGGCCAAACGGGTTCGGCAGTTTTTCACCCACCGGATGGGCCTTTGCGCCTGAGTTGTCGCGGTACCAGGAATATCGATCCATCTGCGCCGGATCGTCGCCGAAAGAGAACAAGGTCGTTGTTCCCGCGCGCGCGGCGTATTCCCATTCCGCTTCCGTCGGCAGGCGATAGTGCTTCCCGGTTTTCGCGCTCAGACGCGCCACGTAGGTTTGCGCTTCGTCCCAGGAAACCGTCTCGACGGGCAAGGTGCGGCCGCGGTTGAAACTCGGATATTCGCCCATGATCTCGTGCCACTGTTCCTGAGTGACTTCGTACTTCCCCAGGGCGAAAGCTTTGACGGCGACTTGGTGTTGGGGAAATTCGTCCGCATTGGCCCGGCGCAGGCCCGCGCCGGCGTTGGCGTTCGCGTCGTTCGGCGGTGAGCCCATGAGATACGACCCCGCGGGGAGTACCACCATCTCCGGGCAGGTGGCGCAGTCCTTGAGGACTTTGGTGTCAGCCGCCCACGCATGGCCGACGAGGAGGAGAACGATAAGAACCTTCACGCTGCTCACGCCACTGTCAGGCCGGCGGTGCGCAAGGGCAATTTGCGGATGCGCTGACCGGTGGCCGCGAACACCGCGTTCGCCACGGCCGGCGCGATGCCCGGGACCGAGGCCTCGCCTGCGCCGCCCGGCTTCTCGCCGGTCTCGGTCACCTTCACTTCGATCTCCGGCATCGTCGCCATGCGTACCATTTCATAGTCGATGAAATTGCTTTGTTGCACGGCGCCTTTGTCGATGGTGATCTCACCGAACAGGGCTGCAGACAGGCCGAACACGATGCCGCCTTCCATCTGGGCCACCACATTGGTCGGGTCGATCACCAGCCCGGCATCGTAGACGCACCAGACTTTGTCGACCTTCAGGTGCCCGCTTGTCACGGTCACCAGCGCCACCTGCGCGATGACGGAATCGAAGATGCTGGAGATCGCGACCCCGAGGCCCTGGCCGGGCGGCAGTTTGCGTCCCCAGCCCGACATCTCCGCGATCGTGTCGAGCACCTTCAGTTCCCGCGCTTTGCCTTTGAGGAGCATGCGCCGGAAGGCGAGGGGATCTTGGCCGGCGAGATGCGCGGCCTCGTCGATGGCGCATTCGGCGATGAAACCGTTGTGGGACATGCCGACCGCGCGCCAGAAGCCGACGTTGACCGGAAACGGCATCTCGACGAAGTCGATCAGGCTGTTCGGCACGGCGTAGCGCGGATTGAGGGCACCCGACACAACCGACCCATCGGGCATTGGCGGCTTTGGCGAGCGGCGCTGGAAGGCCAGCATCGACTGCCCGGCCATGCGTGCGGTCATGACCGTCAGCGCGCCTTGGGCATCGACGCCCGCCTGAACCCGCGCCACCATCGGCGGGCGGTAGTAGTCGTGCTGGATATCTTCTTCCCGCGACCAGATCATCCGCACCGGGCGGCCCTTCACCGCGGCGGCGAGTTGCACCACCTGCTGCGGCATGTCCATTTCCCACTTCCGGCCAAAACCGCCGCCGGCGAAGGTGGTGTTCACCGTTACCTTCTCCAGCGGAAGGCCGGTGAGGTCTGCCGCAAGCTGACGGGTCCGGCCCTGCTGTTGGCTTGGCACCCATAACTCCGCGGTCTCGTCTCGAACGACACACGTCGCTGCGATGGGCTCCATGCAGGCGTGCGCCAGATACGGAAGCTCGTACACGACAGAGAGCGTCTTCGCGGCGGACTTCAGCGCTGCCTTCGCGTCGCCTGCCTTGCCGTTGCTGAACGCCATCACTTTGGCCGATGCGTCGTCATCGAGGGCCGCGACCATGGCGCGGGACATGTCGCGGGAATTGAGACGCTCGTTGCCTTTCGTATCCCATTCGATGGACAAAGCCTCGGCGGCCTTCTTCGCCTGCCAGTAGGTCTCGCCAATGATCCCGATGGCGGTCACGTTGCGCCGTGCGTCCGTCAGTGGCACCGCGGCGATGACACCGGGAAATTTCGCCGCTGCCTTCGCATTGAAGGTCTTCACCACGCCGCCGAACACAGGGCAGTGTCGCACGGTGGCGTAGGCAAGATTGGGCAGCACGATGTCCGCGCCGAAGCGCGCGGAGCCGTCGATTTTCGCCGGCGTATCCTTTCGCAAGCCCGGCTTGCCGATGAGTGTGAAGTTCTCGCGGGCCTTGAGTTTTGGGTCCTTCGGCACCGGCAGTTTTGCGGCGGCGAGCGCGACGTCGCCAAATGTGCAATTTCGCCCGCTGGCGGTGTGCGTGATGCGGCTGTTGGCGGCGCGGCATTGCGCGGCGGGAACGCCCCATTGTTTCGCCGCGGCGGCGATCAGCATTTCCTTCGCGGCCGCGCCCGTGCGGCGCAGGGTCGGCGTGTAGCCCATCACCGCATCGGACACGCCGGTGCTTTGGCGGCCCTTGGCCGGGTTGGCGTAGATTTCGTCGCCGGGCGCGAGGGCGATGTCGACCGCGTCGAAATCCGCTTCCAACTCCTCCGCCAATATCTTCGGGAGCGACGTGAACACGCCCTGACCCATCTCGATTCCGGGCACGAAGATGCGCACGGTGTTATCGGTGTCGATCTGCAGATAGGCGGAGAAAGTTGCCGCGGTCCCATTGGCTTGAGCGGCGCGCCCTATGGGAAGCGTAAAGCTCAGCGTGAGGCCCGCCGCACTTCCGGCGATCACCCTCCTGCGCGACAGCTTCATATCGGGCGCGCGCATCGACCTGACCTTTCCGAGACCATTCCTGCCGCCAGTCTAGAGCCGGCGTCGCCCAAGTCGACTCGCGGCGCGCTGCCATGCCGCAGGGTGCGCTCCCGCGTAAATACGCGAGAAATACGCGGGCGAAACGCCGATCGGTGGGCGCCCCTGTCGGGCACCCCCTATCCGAAAGAACAAAAAAAGAACATTGTCGCCGCAGGGGCGATCGGTCAAATGTCGCGGTGTGTGCAGTCGGCGCGCGGAGGGCGGCTAGCGCTTGGCCAGGGCCGAGTTGGTGTTGCGCAGGCGGTGGCTGAAAACCGTGCACATTTGGAACATCGCTGCCGGGTTGGCCTTGAGGAAGCTGCGGAAGGCGTCGCGGTCGACCCGGTATGTCACCACGTCGCTGGTGGCGGCGACGTTGGCGGAGCGCGGTTACTCATCGAATACCGACATCTCGCCGAAATAGGAGGTCGGGCCCAGGAGTGTGATGTGGATCTTCTTGTCGCCCTTGTTCACGTACACCTCGACGAAGCCATCGCGCACGATCAGCAGATCGTTGGTGGCATCGCCTTCACGCAGAATGGTGTCGCCCTTGGCGAAATGCTGGATGCGCCATTGGCAGGATATGAGCGAGTTCCGATTCCGGAACGTCGCGAAACAGCGCGACGGCACTGAAGAACTTGAGCGCTTCGGCTTTGTCGCCGATCGCATCCGCGGTTACTGCGTCCATGGCTTTCTACCTCAACACTCTGCCTACCGGCGATCGACGCCGGCTTCGCCGGTCATCGATCGCCGATTTCTTCATCGACCGGCGTCTTCGATCCGTCCCCCGACGGTCCGTTGACCCCGTGGGTCATTCCCACTGGGTCGTTACGGTGTGCTGCCGCGAAGCGTTGTACCGAGACCCGGCTGAATGCGAGACTTTGAAAAGTCTCCCGGCGGAGCAACACCCGAAACGCAGCGTTCGACACATTTCTGAAACAGCCAGAAACTAGTTCACGGTCCGGCAGTCTGCAAGTAACAGTTGAAGATGCTTTCGTGCCGAACCAAAGGAGATTCCGATTAATTCTATTATTTCAAACGAATAGATGGCTTTGTCAGTTGTCGTATCTTCATGATGAATGACGCGCCGATCCTGATCGACGGGGTGTTCTCTAGCCTGACGTGGTGACCGGCATCGCCCGTCTGTTGGGGGGGAAATCCTACGCCGGTGGGCAGGGCGGGATATCGGCCGGCGCCTGGTGCTTCTCCGGCGTGGCCGCATGCTTAACGGGCCTGGACGGTCTTCGCGGGCGCGACGTGCCGGCGCTCGATCCCGACGCGTGGCAGCGCGAGCCGCGGGATGCGGCGTCTGGCCGACGATGCGCCCCGCGAACAGTGCGGAAGCCGCGGCATTTCAGGAACGCTTCGTGGGGCCGAAACTCGGCGGGCGACCTTATCTCGTCATGCCCGGTCACACGCATGGCTACAAAAACGGGCAACTTCTGACGCAGACGCCCGCGCAGATGGACTGCAGCACTCTCGCGGTCCTGGCGACCATGCCGTCGCCGGAGAAGCAGCGCTTACGCGCCATCCCAATCTGATCGTGCATGACGAGCACCACAGCGAGGTCGACTTGCGCATGGCCTACGGCTGCTCGGTCATCTGTTCCGGAACGTCGAGCTTGCGGGAGGTTGCGGGAGACGCCGCGATCCTGATCGATCCGCGCGACCCCAGGTCAGATTGTCCTGGTGGAGCCAGGAGAGGGCCGGGATCACCGTCAGCAGGAGGGGAATATGGCGCGCCGCGCGGGCGGCTCGCGGCTGCCATGACGGCGCCGGAAGTGGGGTGAGGCCAGCATTCGGACGTGATTTGATCTGGGGCGTTTACGGACGCGGAATTTGATGGGAATGGTAGCGTATATGGTCCGAACGATATCCAAGATTTTCCACCCATGACACGTTCGCGCGAACTCTTCGCTGCGGCGCAAGCCCACCAGGCCGCCGGACGTCAGGCCGATGCTGCGCAGGCGTTGCGGCAGGTGGTGGAAATCGAGCCGACGCACGCGGCGGCGCACGCGGAGTTGGCGTTGGTTCTGCACAACAGCGGCGATCTCGACGCCGCGATCCCGCATTACGAGCGCGCAATCGCCTTGAAGTTCGATGCCCCTGAGATTTTCCTCAACCTGGGTGTGGCGCTTGCCGCGCGCGGCAAACTCGGCGCAGCGGTCGCGCAATATGAGCAAGCGCTGAAGCGCAAGCCGGACTTGATCGGCGCTCTGTTCAATCTCGGCAATGCGTTGCGGGCTCAAAACAAGACCGCGGAGGCCATCGCCCGATTCCGGCAGGTACTTGCACGCCAACCGGACCACGTCGATGCGGTGAACAACCTCGGCGAAGCGTTGATGGCGCAAGGTGAGTTCGAGGAGGCCGCTGCGGCGTTCCGCCAAGCGATGGTTCTGCGCCCGGAGAGTGCTGCGGCGCATAACAATCTTGCCGCGGTTCTTCAGCGTCGGAACCGCAACACGGAGGCCGCGCATCACGCACGTCAGGCGCTTGCGCTGCAGCCGAACTTTGCGTTCGCCGCGCACACGCTGGGCCTCACATTGCAGGCGCAAGGCGACGTCGCCGCAGCAGTCGCGGCGTACCGTCAAGCAATCGCGCAGTTGCCGGGGTTTGTCGGCGCGCATGTCGATCTGGGGACTGCGTTGTTCGCGCAGGGCGATCTAGATGGGGCGGCGGCCAGCCTTGCGCGCGCACTGACTCTCGATCCAGGCAATACCAAAGCGATGAACAACCTCGGCGGTGTGCGGCTCGATCAAGGCCGTCCGGAAGAGGCCGCCGCGCTGTATCGGCAGGCCTTGGCGCGCGACCCGAACTACCTTGAGGCCCTGAGCAACTTGACCTTCGCGGCAAATTTCATTGTCGGGTACGACACGGCGGAGCTGCAGCGCTTGCGGCGCGACTGGAATACGGCGGTGAAGCGCCTGGTGCCCGCGCCGGTACCGGCCGTGTCCAAATCCCGCGGCGCGCGCCTGCGCGTCGGCTATGTCAGTGCGCACTTCAGGCATCAAGCCGCCGCCTATGCCTTGGCGCCCGGGATCGTTCATCACGATCGCGCGCGGTTCGAAGTGTTCTGCTATTCCGATACGCCCAGCGAGGACGAGGTCACTGCGGCGCTGCGCGCTGCGGCAACCCAGTGGCGCGACACGCGCGGCATCAGCGACGACGCACTGGCCGCGCAGATCCGCAAGGACGCCATCGACATCCTGGTCGACTGCACCGGCCACATGGGCGGCACGCGGCTGTTGACGTTCGCGCGCAAGCCGGCGCCGATCCAAGTCTCGGCCTGGGGCGAACCGACCGGAACCGGCCTCCCAGAGATGGACTACCTGCTCGTCGATCCGGTGCTGGTGCCGGCGGCGGAGCGCCCGCTATTTGTCGAAGCGTTTATGGACCTGCCGTGCTACCTCGGCTATTGGACGCCCGACCTGTTGCCCGAGGCCGGTCCGCTGCGCGCGGCCGCGGCCGGGCATGTGACCTTCGGGTCGTTCAATCGCGCTGCGAAGATCACGGAGGCAACGCTGGCGCTGTGGGCGCGCGTGTTGCAGGCGGTGCCGTCGGCGCGGCTTGTGCTCAAGGACAAGACGTGGAGTCACCTGGCCAATCGCGCGCTGCTGCACACCCGCTTCGCCGCGCACGGAATCGCGCCGGAACGCGTCGATCTGATGGGCGGCACGACCCGGGACGAACACTTCGCGGCCTACCAGCAGATCGACATCGCTCTCGACCCCTTGCCCCACGGGGGCGGGATGACGACGCTGGAAGCCCTGTGGATGGGCGTGCCGGTGATCACCATGCCGGGTGCGACGCCGTCGTCGCGACCTGCCTCGGCCGTCCTGATGGCGCTCGACCTGGGCGCGTGGTGCGCCGCGGACGATACGGGCTACCTCGCTAAGGCTGTGGCTGCCGCAACCGATCTCTCAAGCCTCGCGCACCTGCGCCGCGACTTGCGCGCGCGGATCGCCGCTTCGCGACTGGCCCCCGTCGCCTATGCGCGGGCGCTGGAAGACGTGTTCGTGAAGATCGTGCGCTAGCGCGGTGGCAGGCGGCTTGCCAGAAGCGCGCAATCGACGATCACGTCAGTATCCTTGCGATGTTTCTGCAGGCCCGGTGTCGGGGCTTTCTCGCACACCAGATACTGCTGCTTCATGCCGAGCATGGCGCAGGAGGGCGCGATGGTGGGGTCTTCGGTCACGTCGTGCATCATGGCAATGACCGTACAGCCGGGGGCCGCAAAATAAAGGCCGAGGAGATTGCTGCCGAAGGTACCGAGCAGCACGTCCGCATCGCCCAGCAACTGTTCCTGTTCTTTGAGCGATAAGTCGGCCAGGTCGGCCGTGGTGAAACCTTCGCGGTCAAGGAAGGCATTGAAGTCCGCCGCGTTTGCGATAGCGCGCGTGCCGACGCTGGCGCGGCTCAAGTACACGCGCTTGCCGCGGCGCGGCGTGAGGGCTCGACCTGCCATCAAGCCGTCGCGGACGAAACGCACATGCTGCGGATTTGGCGGCATCGACTGGCCCGGGCGGTACAAGTTGACGGATTTGAAGCGGTAGAGCTTGCCGGGTTGGCAGAGAATCACGTCGGCATCGCTAACACCGAACCGCGCCAGGGTTTCGCCGTACCGCGCCGGAAGGCCCGCGGGCAGCGCGACCTTGAGCGGTCGCCCGGCGGCGCTGCGAAGGCCCATGAGGCGCGGCAGGAAGTCGATCAGCCAGTGACCGAAGTTGTTCACCGGTGCGGACAGGAACAGGACATCGTCGTCGATGACGACCTCATCCGCCGGGACGTGATGGATGATGGCTTGGAGGTCGCCGACGAAGATCGCGCCGAACGCGGTATAGCCGTGCTTCACCGGCTGATAGCCGGAGTCCTGGAGAATTGTCCCGTCGGTGCCGAGCAGCACATCCCATCCGGGCACGAACTGCGCGCCGGGAATGACCGCCATCACCGCCGGCTCTGTCTCGTAGCTGAACGGCCGTGAGTAGGGCGTCGTCGGCGCAATCTCTACATGCTGCGGCGGCAGCACGACCTCGTAACGGTATCCATTTTTCCGGCAATACACTTGAAGGCCGAGCAACGGAGAGAGGCGGAGGGGGCTGTCGAAGCGCATGTTCGGTTCGACATCGCGCACCAGCCGTGCCGCCATCTCTTGATCGTTTGCGCAAATTGCACCGATCAGCGCCTTTGCCTTCTTTGCGGGCGACGGCGCGGCCTCGAGCGCGGCCCGCATGGCTGGATACTGTGCGGCGATTGCGTGCCGGGCCGCATCCAGACCACCGGTTCGGAACGCCTCCATCGGATTGGTTTGATCTGTCACTGTCGGGTCCGCGGGCAACTTTTACAATTTAACATCTCGCGCGGATCTTTCCCCGGGCACAAGATGCACGGCAAGCAATCCTTGCGGCTGCATTACATTTAACAATGTAGCACACCGGCCCGCGCGTCTCCGCAAGCCGCCACGCCCCCACATACAATGCGAAACGTTCCCTGTATGGAAGAGGGATGGTGTTCCTCAACGGGCAGACCTGTCGTCGCTGGGTTGGTCGCGCGCTGCTAGCTGCGGTCGCGATGACGTGCCCGGCCGCCGCCCAGGTTTGGGCCGCGCCGGAACGCGACCTTTCCGCCTCGGTACCCCTTGCCGACGCACTGGGGCCCACCCGCACCATGCGTCTCCACGGCACCGTTTTCCACGTGCAGGGTTTGGAGATGGATGACGACGCAATCTACGTGACGTCGCTCAATAAGAAGTCCCGCCACGGATACCTTCACAAGTTCACTCGCGCCGGCGATCTCGTGCAGACCGTTGACGTGACCGACGGCCAGCGCGACCACCCAGGCGGCATTTCCCTCGACGGCGACACACTCTGGGTGCCGGTCGCCGAATCCCATGCCGGGGCCTCCGCGCGCATTGTGCAATTCGACAAACACACGCTTACGCCGCGTGTCTCGTTCCGGGTCGCGGACCATATCGGGGCGATCGCCATCCACGGAGACCGCCTGTATGGCGCGAACTATCGCAGCCGGTCGTTCTATGTCTGGGATCGGGCCGGCAAATCGATCGCGTCGCCGATCAGTCCGACCCAAGTGCAATATCAAGACATGAAAATGGTTGGCGGCGATCTGGTCGCATCCGGGCTGATGGCCGATGGCAAGTCGGGTGCGATCGATTGGCTAGGGTCAAAACCCAATAAAAGTAAAGTATTGAGCGTTGAATCGGATAATGATTCTCTGAGTCCCTCAGTCTATGGCGAGGGTGAGGATGATGAGAAGCAACTTGTTCTGGCTCAATGACGAGCAATGGGAGCAAATCCAACCGCTTT
>CANJPQ010000046.1 GCA_947476275.1 Fidelibacterota bacterium | reverse complement strand
GCGCGATACGGCGCATCTGCGCCTCCGAGAGCATAAACACATCTTCCATGGCGGCACCTCCTGCGAGGCGACCATCGAATCAACATACGACTCAGCTCGCAAGGAATTTAATGGGTCCTGAGCCTAGTTCCGTCGCCGCTCCGATAGATGCCTACGGACGACTGCCGACGTTGGAGCAAATCGCGCTCTCTCCCGATGGTGAAAATCTCGCGTTTTTGAGTGTCTTGGGAGAAAAGCGTTATATCGTCATCACGTCGTTTAAGGATCTCAAGACCACGCCGATCCTGGACGCGACAACCGCTAAGATTCGCGATCTGGCCTGGGCCGATTCAAAGCATCTGCTGATAACGCAAAGCAGAACTACCAATATCTTTGAATTGCGAAATTCGTTTGGAGAGCATTTCTTCACGCTCGTTTACGACGTGGAGAGCAAGAAGCTGACGAATCTTCTTCAGCAGGCCGCCAAAGCGCTCAACACTGTTTCGGAGATTCCACAAGCGCGCACCGTTAACGGTCGCACCGTTGTGTTCGCCGAAGGCACATACTTTCCGGACAACATTGGCTATCACGCATTGTTCGCGGTCGATGTGGCAACTGGCAGGGTGAAACTCCAGGAAGGCAAATCGAAAAGTGCGCTGGATTGGGTGATCGACGCGCAGGGTGATGTGGTTGCGGAATCCAGCTACGAAGAAGAAAAACAACGATGGTCCTTACGTCTAAAGAAGGACGGAAAGTGGGTCGACGTTTATGAGGAGACCTCACCAATTGATTGGCCATCTGTGGAGGGCCTGAGTCCGGACGGGAAATCCATCATCGTCAGCGATGTCTCCGAAAAAGGAGGTGCAGAGTGGCGCGCAATGAGCCTCGCCGCTGGTAAGTGGGATGAGGCAACTGACCTGAGTTACATGGTCTCCAATGTCATTAAAGATCCTGCGACCCATTTGATTATCGGCGGTCAGCGAGGGCGGACAAAAACGCAGTACTTCTTCTTCAATCCCAAGGATGAGATGGCCTGGGAATCCATCGCGCTATCCTTCGATGGCGAGAACGTCGAACTAATGTCCTGGTCCAATGACCGGACCAAGGTCCTCGTGAAGGTTGAGGGCCCCAAGACCGGTGTCGGCTATCACGTAGTTGATTTGAATTCCCATAGGATCACGCCGGTCGGAAACGCCTATGAGGGTATAGCCGCAGCGGACTACGCGCCGGTGCATGCGATTGTCTATGACGCGGCGGACGGCACGAAAATTCCCGCGTTCCTTACGCTCCCTCACGGTCGCGATCCAAAGAAACTGCCGCTGATTGTCCTGGTGCACGGTGGTCCGGCGTCGCGCGATATGCCGGGGTTCGATTGGTGGTCGCAGGGATTGGCCTCGCGTGGTTACGCGGTTCTGCAGCCGCAGTTTCGCGGCTCCACCGGCATCAGCGACGCACATCGTAGCGCCGGCTTCGGCGAATGGGGCCGCAAGATGCAAAGTGATGTTTCAGACGGCGTGCGCGATCTTGCCAAAGACGGTCTCATCGATCCGGCACGGGTCTGTATTGTGGGCGCCAGCTACGGCGGTTATGCGGCGCTGGCCGGCGTCACGCTTGAAAGTGGTGTGTACCGCTGCGCCGTCTCGGTGAGCGGCGTGACCGATCCGCGCGGGATGTTGCAGTGGACTCGCAGTCGTCAATGGCGTTCAACCAGCGCTGCCTTGCGTTATTGGGACCGGTTCATGGGTGTGAGGGGCGTGGACGATCCCAAACTCGCCGAAATTTCCCCCCTCACACACGCCGCGGAAGCCAGCGCCCCCATCCTATTGCTGCACGGGGAGAAGGACACTGTGGTGGACCCCGGGCAAAGCGATGACATGAATCGCGCGCTCAAGAAGGCGAACAAGGCGGTGACGTTCATTTCACTGAAAGGTGAGGATCATTGGCTGTCGCGCTCGGAGAAGCGTCTGCAGATGCTCCAGGAAAGCGTGAAGTTCCTGGAAACCAACAATCCGCCGAAGTAGGCGACTGCGGGAGCTCGGCGTCATGCCGCCGGCAGTTCGGTGAGCGACTTCATCGCCGTAAGGTCGCCTTTCTGGGTCATCAGGGCCTTCTTGCGCAGGAAGCGCAGGATCGACGCCGGGCCCATGCGCGAGCCGCCCAGGCCGGAGAAGTTGAACGAGGTTTTCTCCGCATCGCGCAGGATCGCGGTGGTGAGGATGGTGTCCTGGAGGCTGATGCCGCCGGCATCGATCTGCTGGCCGAGCTTCATGGCTTCGTCTTCGCTACCGGCGATCACAGCGCCTGAGAGGCCAAATTCGGTCTCGTTGGCGAGTTTCACGGCTTCCGCTTCGGTCTTGTACTTCATCACCGGCATGACCGGGCCGAAGGTCTCGTCGGTCATGAGCTTCATGTCATGGGTCACGTCGGTTACCACGGTCGGCCGCATATAGAGCCCGCCGCCCAGGTTCTGGCTCTTGCCGCCTGTGCGGATCTTGGCGCCGTGCGCCACCGCGTCATCGAGCTGCGAGTCCACAACCGCCGCCTGCTTGCCGAAGATGAACGGGCCGATGTGGCCCTTGTGCACGTCCGGGTAGTTCAGCTCGATCTCTTCCGACTTCTTCACCAGAAGGTCGACAAACTTGTCGTGGATTTTCTCCTGCACATACACGCGCTCCAGGGAGAAGCAGATCTGTCCCGTGGCGAACACGGAACCGCGCAGGACCGCGGTCGCCGCCTTGTCGATATCCGCATTCTCGGTGACGATCACCGGGTCCTTGCCGCCAAGTTCCAGGAACACGGGAATAAACCGCCGCGCGCAGGCTTCGGCGACCTTACGGCCGGTGTTCACGCTGCCGGTGAAGCAGACGATGTCGACATTCCCGATCAATGCCTGGCCGGTCTCGCCGCCGCCCACGACATAGTGAAGAACGCCGGCCAGTTCCGGCACCTGCGCGATGCAATCCATCAGCGGCGCCACGAATCGCGGCGTGACTTCGCTTGGTTTGATCAGCGCGGCGCAGCCGGCGATCAGCGCCGGGATGGCGTCGATGACGGACAGCATCAACGGGAAATTCCACGGGCTGATGACCCCGAGGAGGGGATAGGGCTTCAATTGCGTGCGGTACGTCACGTTCGGCATGATCGTGGACGTGCCCTCGAGGTGCGCGCGCGCAAGGATGTCGGCGGCGCGATCGCACCAGCCGCGGATGCTCCAGGCGAGGCCGTCCGGAGCCTCCTTGGAGATCCGCCAGCGGCCCGTATCGAGGGATTCCGCCTTGGTGATCGCGTCGCGGTTCTTCTCGACCACGTCGGCGAACTTACGCAGCACGCTCAGGCGATGCTCCAGCGGTGCGGCGGCCCAGGCCACCTGATTTGCACGCAGGCGCGTGGCGATGTCTTTCACCTCCTGCGCGGTCGGCGGGGTGATGTAGTAGTCCACTTCGCCCGTGCGCGGGTTCTGCACCGGCATTGTATTGGGGATGTTCATGGTCAGGGACCCTTTGGCGGTGGGCTGATGGCATCGACCTTGGCGAGCACGTCCGCGCTCGGACGATAGGCGCCAGCTTTCACGTTGCCGTCCAATTGCTCGGGCCGCGTCGCGCCGGCGATGACGCTCGGCACGTAGGACTTGCTCAAGAGCCAGCCGAAGGCGAGATCGAGCAGGGTGCAGCCGGCTTCGTCGCACACGTTCTGCAGGGCTTCAGCTTTGGCGAGCATCGTATCGCCGAAGAAACGTTCCGACATGGCGCCGCGGCTTGCCCAGGCGGCACCACGCGAGCCCTCGGGCGGCTTTTCGCCGCGCTTGTATTTTCCGGAGAGCAGGCCGCTTTCCAACGGGAAGAACGGCAGGATGCCGACGCCGAACTTCACGCAGGCCGGCACCAACTCCGCTTCGATCTGGCGCGAGAGAATGCTGTAGTGATTTTGCGCCGAGATGAACGGCGTCAGGTGGCTTTCCTTCGCGGTCCACGCCGCGTCCACGGTTTGCCAGCCGGTGAAGTTTGAATGGCCGATGTAGCGCACCTTGCCTTGGCGCACGAGGTCGTCCATCGCGCGCATCACTTCTTCGATCGGAGTGATCGTGTCCGGGCGGTGGATTTGATAGAGATCGATGTAGTCCGTGTTGAGCCGCTTCAAGCTGGCTTCCACGGCGCGGATCACGCGATCCCGCGACATGCCGGCATCCATGTACCACTGCTTGCCCATTGCATTGCCGAACTTCGTGCCGATAATGATCTCCTGCCGGCGACTGCCCAGCGCCTTGCCGAGATAACGTTCTGATTCCGCATCGCCCTTGCCGTACATGTCGGCTGTATCGAATAGCGTGATGCCGACATCGATCGCCTTGCCGACCACCACGTCGGTTTGCGCCTGATCGATGCGCATACCGAAGTTGTTGCAGCCCAGACCGACGGCGGAAACCTTCAGACCGGAACGGCCGAGCGGACGATATTCCATCGAAAATGCCTCACGCCAGAAGTGCGAAGGCCCGACCTTAGCTCAGGCCATGCGGCTGCGGAACAGGCGCATTGCCATGGCGGCGGTCACCACGCCGATCAGCGCCATCGGCCATAGGTTGGCAAAGGCCACCGACGCAGGAATATCCTGCAAGAACACCCCTCGGTTTATCACCAGCACGTAGCGCAGGGGATTGAGATAAGTCAAAGCCTGTACCCAGCCGGGCATATTCTCGATCGGTGTGGTGAGGCCCGACAGGATGATGCACGGCATCACAACGCAGAACGAAGCGATCTGCGCCTGCTGCTGCGTGTTGGTGAGGGTCGAGATCATCAGGCCGACGCTGGTGACGGACAGCATGAACACCGCCAGGCCCAGCGCCATCAGCGCCACGTCGCCGCGCAAGGGCACGTGGAAGATCAGGATGCCGAGGACGGCAAGGAGAGCACCTTCCGTGAAGGCGATGATCGCGGGGCCGACAATTTTCCCGACGAACAACTCCCACGGCCGCAAGGGGGTCACCAAAAGTTGCTCGAACGTGCCGAGTTCCCGCTCGCGCGCGACGGACATAGACGTGGTGAGGGTCGCGACTACCATGGTCAGCGTCGCGACAAGCCCGGGAATGATGAACCACCGGGTCTCGAGATTGGAATTGAACCAAGCGCGGGTGACGAGCTGCGGTCCAGCCATGCTGCGCCCGTATCTCGCAGCCTGCTCGCGGCTGAAGTCGCCGACAATCTCGTTGACGTAGGACATCGCGATCAGCGCGGTATTCGATTGGCGCCCGTCGACGATGAATTGGATCGTCGGCGTCTTGCCGGACGCGAGGTCGCGGCTGAAGGTCGGGCCAATGTGCAATACCGCCAGAGCGTCTCCATTTTCAATGATGGCCTTGATTTCCACGCCGTTCGTGAGTCGCGCCATCGGCTTGAAAGCATCGGACGCGCTGAACCGTGCAACCAGTTCGCGGCTGGCGAGCCCCGCATCCTCGTTCAGGATAGCCAGCGGCGCGTTGCTGAGGTCGAAGGTCGCGGCGTAGGAGAACACAAACAGCTGCATGATCGGCGGCAGGATCAGGATCGTGCGGCCGCGCTTATCGCGCCAGATCGTCAGGAGCTCGCGCCGGATCAGGGCCGCGATACGCCGCAAGCTTTCGGTCCAGGAGGCGGGAAGCATTATTCCAGGCTCCGTGTGGTCTTGCGCGCGGTGATGGTCAGCAGGATCGTTGCCATCAACGCGAGGGCGCCCATGTTGGGCAGGATCACCGGCCAGATATCGCCGGCGAGGAACAAGGTCTTCAGGATCTCCACGAAGTAGCGCGCGGGCACAATGTGCGTGATGACCTGAACGACCGGATTCATCGAGCGGATATCGAAGATGAAGCCGGACAGCAGCATGCCCGGCAGCATGGTGGCGGTCAGCGCCAGAATCGAGGCGCTGAACTGGTTGCGGGTGATGGTGGAGGCCATCAAGCCGAAGCCCAGCACCACCAGCATGAACAGACTGCTTGCCAGCAGCAGCACCCAGACCGAGCCCGCGAAGGGCAGGCCGAATACCGTGAGCGCGAACACGGTGCTGACGACCATCCCACCCATACCGAGCGCGAAGTAGGGCAGCAGCTTGCCGAGCAGAAGCTCGGTCTTGGTCAGCGGCGTGGTGAGGAGGGCCTCCATGGTGCCGCGCTCCCATTCGCGCGCGATCACCAGCGCCGTCAGCAAAGCGCCGATCAAGGTCATGATGACGGCGATCAAGCCGGGGATGATGGAACGGTGGCTATCCACCGCCTCGTTGAACCAGATGCGTGATTGGACAGCGATGGTTTGTACCTGAGTCCGTTCCGCCTGCGCCTTGCCTTGCAGCCATGTGGCCCAGATGCCTTGGATGTAGCCTGCAAGCAGGCGCGCGGTGTTGGAGTCCGTCCCGTTGACCAATACCTGGATCGGCGCCGCATTGGCGCGATGCAGTTGTGCGCCGAAATCCTCCGGCAGGACCACGATCGCGCGCACCTTGCCGGTACGCATCCAAGCGATGGCGGTCTGGCGATCTGGCGCGATGGTCGGCGTCACGTAAGGCGTGGCGCGCAGGGAGGCCAGGAAGTCTTGCGCTTCCGGCGCGGCGGTCTCGATGACGATGGCGGCCGGCTGGTTCTTCGCGTCGAGGGAAACGCCGAAGCCGAACAGCACCAGCATCACCATCGGAAGGATGACGGCCACAACGATGCTCGACGGATCACGGATGATCTGCAGCCATTCCTTGCGCAGGAAACCGCGCAAGCGTTGCATATTCACTGTGGGCCCCGTCATTGCGGATGCTCCCGGTCGTAGTTTTCGACCAAGGATATGAACGCCGCCTCGAGGCCGGCGCCTCCCTTGTCGTGCTGCGCCTTGATCTCCTCGGGCGAGCCGAGGCCGATCATCTTGCCGCGATAGATGATGGCAAGACGGTCGCAGTACTCCGCCTCGTCGATAAAGTGGCTGGTGACCAGCACGGTCATCCCAGCATCCGCCATCGCGTTGATGCGCGCCCAGAACTCGTGGCGCGTCACCGGGTCAACGCCGGAGGTGGGCTCGTCCAGGAACAGGATCGCGGGCCGGTGCAGGATGGCGCAGGCCAGGGCCATGCGCTGCTTGATGCCGAGCGGCAGCAAGCCGCACGCGGAACTCCGATACGGCGCGAGCCCGAACGCGTCGATGGCTTCCTCAACGCGCTCGTTGGCCTCCTTCTTGGATAACCCATATACGCCGGCGGCGAAGCGCATGTTCTGCTCGACGCTGAGATAGCCGACATAGGCGAACTTCTGCGCCATGTAGCCGAGGCGCCCACGCGCATCGGCACGGGCGACGCGCAGATCGAACCCTGCGACATGGGCTTCGCCGCTGGAGGCGGGGATGAGGCCGCAGAGCATCTTGAAGGTCGTGGACTTACCCGCGCCGTTGGGACCGAGCAACCCAAAGATCTCGCCGCGCTGGACCTCGAACGACAGATGATCCACGGCAGTGAAGGCCCCGAACTTGCGGGTGAGATCGTGCACCCTGATCAGTTCGCCGCTACCGACCTCTTCCGTGTGCTCGACAATCGGCGGCGGTTTGTGAGGCGGATGCAGCATGGCGAGATAGGCATCCTCCAGGCGCGGCGGAATTTGCTCTGCCGTTAAGCCTGGCAGCGTCGGCGCCGGCGCATCCTTTTCCACCACCAGCCGCAAGGCGCGGCCCTGGATTTGGGAGTCGATCACGCCGGGCAGCGCTGCGGCGGCGCGTTGAAGCTCACGCTTCTCCGCGGCCTTGGCGGGCAGGGCCATGCGCCAGGTCTGGCCTTCGGACCGCGCCGTGAAATCTTTTGGCGCGCCGTCGAACAGCATTGTGCCCTCGTGCAGCAGCATCACGTGGTCGCAGCGTTCGGCTTCGTCGAGGTAGGCCGTGCTCCACAACACGGCGATGCCGGTGTTCTGGAGTTGTTGCACCATCGCCCACAACTCGCGGCGCGACACCGGATCGACGCCGACGCTCGGCTCGTCCAGCAGCAGCACTTCGGGTGTGACCACCAGCGTGCAGGCGAGGCCCAACTTCTGCTTCATGCCGCCCGAAAGCTTGCCGGCCAGCCGATCGGTGAAGGGCGCGAGGCCGGTGAAGCCGTGCAGCTTGGCGAACGTCTCCTTGCGGGCCTTTTGATCCAGCCCGTGGAGATCGGCATAGAGAACGAGGTTCTGCTCGACCGTCAGGTCCTCATACAGCCCGAACTTCTGCGGCATATAGGAGACGTGGCCCGGGGGCTTTGTGATCGTGCCGGCGTTCGGCACAAGCAGTCCGGCAAGCATGCGAATGAGGGTGGTCTTGCCCGCCGCATCCGGGCCGACAAGGCCCGTGATCTTGCCGGGCGCGATGACGCCGCTGACGCCGTCGACCGCCGTCACCGTTCCGGCTTCGCCGGTGAAGGTCTTGCGCAAGCCCTCGAAGGTGAGTCCGGCGGACACAGATTAGCTTTGCGGCTTGGTCACGGTGATGGTGACCGGCATGCCCTGGCGCAAGGTATTGTCCGGCGTGTCGACGATGATGCGCAGTCGGTAGACCAGATCCGTCCGCAGTTCCGGCGTCTCCACAGCTTTCGGTGTGAACTCCGCGGTCGGCGATACGAATCCTACGGTGCCTTGATAGGTCTTGCCGCTCGGGTCGTCGTTGGCAACGGTGACCTTGGTCCCGGGCGGCACGCGGCCGAGCATCGGCCCCGGCACATAGCTGCGCACCCACACCGGCCGGTCGAGCGCGAGCGTGAGGACCGGCGCATTCGGGCCCGCCATCGCACCCGGTTCCCGGATGCGCGTGACGACGGTGCCGACGTTCGGCGCCGCCAGGGTGGTCTGATCGAGACGATAGTGCGCCGCGGCCGCGGCGGCCGCTGCCGCATCCGCAGCGGATCGCGCCGCGTCGATATCTTCAACCCGCAAGCCTTGCTGCATGGCCCGCAACGTCGCCTCCCTCGCCGAGAGACCGGCGCGCGCCACTTGCAGATCGCGCCGTGCATTGTCGACGGTCTGGCGCGCGGCATTGCCCTCCGTCAGCAGCGACTGCTGACGCTTTAGGATATCGTCGGCATTGGTGAATCGCGCACGCGCCTCATTCACCGCTTCGCGCGCCGCGTCGATGTCTTCGATGCGGTTGCCGTTCGTCGCCTTGGCAAGGGCGGCCTTCGCTTGCGCGGCCGTTGCATCCGCTTGCGCCGCGGCATGGCGGTAGGCGCTGTCGTCGAGGCGCGCGACCGGTTGGCCGGCGGTCACGGCGGCCCCTTCATCCACCAGCACCTCCTTGATCGGTCCCTCGACCGCGAAGGCGAGGTCGACTTGGCGGATGTCGACGTTGCCGTACAGCGTCAGTGCGCCGCCCGTGCGGACGCCGGAAAAAGCGAACCATCCACCGGCGGCGATCAGGATCACCGCGGCGACGATGACGATGCGGGTGCGGGCATTCATGGGCGGGGACTCCGGGCGGGTGGCTTGCCATAGGCGCGCAGGAACATCGTGACGGCGGCGCGCACCTTGGCCGCGATCAGTTCATCGAACGGGGGCTTGAGGAGGCCGGTGAGGGCCTGAAGGTGAATCGTGCCGCGCAGGCTCATCAGGAACAGTTCCGCGGCCAGTTCCGGCTCGGGCACGTCGAGTTCGCCGGCGCGGGTACGGTCCTCAAGATAGGCGCCGACAATGCCGATGATCCGGCGCGGGCCGTTCGTGAACCAAAGTTGGGCGAGTTCGGGCATGTCCGTGCCCTTGGTCACCAGCAGCCGGTAAAAGGCGAGGGGCCCTGGCGACGTCATGAAGGTGATGAAACCGGCGCCAAAGCGCGCCAACGCTTCTGCGGCGGGCACGCTGCCGGGAGCCTGCAGCGGCACCTGCACCTGGGCGATGACGTTCTGGATGATGGCCTCGAACAGGCCGAGCTTCGACCCGAAGTGCGCGTAGATCGTCGCCTTGGAAGCATTCGCACGCCGTGCGACAGCATCCAGGCTCGTAGCCTCGTAGCCGCGCTCCAGGAACACGGCTTCAGCAGCAGCCTGGATCGCCTCGATCCGGCTTTCGCGGCGGGCGCGCTTCTTGGCGGGCTTTTCCGGTGCCGTCATAAACTGAACCGTACAGTACAGTTAATCCGTCGGCAAGGATGCGGTTGGGCCATTGGCCGGGCATTGGGCGTGGGGCTCCGTTCGTTACTGCAATTCACTTTGCGCTAACCCCGGGCTCGCCTAGGTTTTTACGCGTCTTGGGGGATGTGCTTTTCATGGCAACGGGTTCCGATCCGACCGGTGCGTTGGAACTGCGGTGCGGGTGGCGGATCATCGTCGTGGCCATCTTCGGCGTGGGTCTCGGGCTCTCACCCCTGCCGATCTACTCCCTCGGCGTCTTCACCAAGCCCATTTCGGAAGAATTCGGCTGGGGTCGCGGTCAGGTCCAACTGATGCTGACCTTCTTCACGATCGGCTCCCTGATCGGCACCCCGATCACCGGATTCATCATCGACCGCATTGGGGTGCGGCGAGTGGTGCTGTTTGCGACCGCCGGCTTCGCGTGCGGCATGGCGCTCCTGGGCCTCGCCACCTCCTCGCTGTTCACATTCTATGGCATCTCGATGCTGACCGCGCTGCTCGGCGCCGGCACCGGTCCGGTCGCGTGGAGCCGTGCGATCTTCGAGTGGTTCAGGATTCGCCGCGGCCTGGGCCTGGGCCTCGCGCTGACCGGCACGGGTCTCTCGGCGTTCCTGATTCCCAGCTACGCAACTTGGGTCCTCACCCAGAGCGGGTGGCGTATGGGATATGTCGGGTTGGCGATCCTCCCGCTCTTGATCTCGCTGCCGCTGAGCTACGTGTTTCTGCGCTCGCCGCCGAAGCTCACCACGCCCAGTGGGCGCGATATTCCCGATGCCGGAATGACGTTGAAAGTGGCGATGTCCGGAAGACAGTTCTGGACGACGGGCCTCAGTTTCTTTCTTGCAAGTCTGGGCACCGGCGGCGTCGTCACCAGCGTCGTGCCGATGCTCACCGACCGCGGCTATGACATGAAGACTGCTGCGATGGTCTCCGGCCTCCAAGGCCTGGCCGTCGTCTTTGGGCGCGTCATCACGGGGTATCTGCTTGATCGTATCTGGGCGCCGATTCTGGCGGCATTCATCTTCGCGCTGCCGGCCGTCGCCTGTGGTGTTCTTAGCTACGGCGCTGACAGTGTCACGATCTTCACGGCCTGCGTGATCCTGGTCGGCTTCGCCGGCGGTGCGGAGTTTGACATGATCGCCTACATCGCCGGTCGCTATTTCGGCCTGCGTCACTTCGGTGCAGTCTATGGCGTGCTATACGTAATCTTCGTTAGCGCGTCGGGCTTTGCGCCTGCGATCTTCGGTCAGTCGTATGAGATGACCGGCAGCTACGCCCTGATGCTACAGGTCGCGGCTGCATGTTTCCTGGTTGGCGCGGGGCTGATTCTGACACTCGGACGCTATCCCGCAGAATTTGACCCCAAGCGGACCTGAGATGAACGCTGTCGTCGCCCGGACCTATCGCGCGCCGTATATCGGCCTGATCTCATTCGCGGCGATCATACTGTCCCTGCCGTTCGACCACACGCTGCTGATCCTGTCGCGGCATGCGTTCCAGGGAACATTGGAGGTCGTGGTCAGCATCGCCTTCGGCCTCGGCGGCTGGCTGCTGGTGTGGAAAGGTCGCAAGCGCAGCGAGACCGTCGCGTCGTGGATGGGTTTCATCGCAGGCCAGATGATCTGGCTCGGTTGGTTCGAACTCGCGTGGAAAGTGTTCGCCCACGCCCTCAACGTCCAGCCGGTCTTGTGGAACGATAAGCCGATCCTGTCGGGTGAACTTCAAGTCATCCAGGCGACCGGCGTACCGCTGTTCGTGTTGCTGAGCTTTCTCTATCTGAACAAGGAAACCCGATGCAACGCGGTGCTGTGGATTCGCCGCCAGTTGCGCATGGACCCGGGGCGTCCCGTCACCGGCAAGGAGCGCAACTTCGCTGCCGTGACGGCGCTCGAAACCGTCGCTGTCACCTGGGCGTGCTACGTCATCATCATCTGCGCCTACGACCCGCGCATTGGGCTTGGGCCGACTTCGATCCCGGCCATGGCGCTGTTCGCGGGCTGCGTGGTGTGGGGCGTGTGGCTGGTGTCGCGGTTGCTCAAATACACGCAGATGGCGCCCGCGCTGCGCTATGCGATCCCGACCGGGAACGTGCTGTGGATCTCCGTCGAAGCCGGCAGTCGCATGCGGCTCTATCCGGAAATCTGGGTAAAGCCCTTGCAGTATCCGGTGGAGATGACGCTCGTCACTGTGGCTATGGTGGCGGTGCTGACGTTTATCCGCTTCTCGCCGGAGCGCGGCCAGTCGGCTTAGTTTCGCACCGGCGCGGCCTGACGGCGCTGCGGCAGAAATCCCGCGCCCAGGAACAGTACGAGACACACGCCAAGCACCGCCCACATTGTGCCGGAATACTCAGCCGGCTTCAGCCAGACTTCGTCGTACAGACCGTAACGGGGACCGAACTCCCCCAGCGGCAACCACAGGATCGCTTTCGTGGGTATCGCGTAGCGAATTCCTGCCATTACGCGTTGGAACTTGAGTAGGCGCGACAGCAGGAACAGGCCCCAGATCAAACTCGCCGCCACGATCACTTTGGTTGTGACGCTTTGATAGCCGAGGTATCGCGTATCGCCGGCGAACAGCGATACCGCATAACAGAACCACGTGACGTAGAGCGTTTCGATGAAGGTGATGCGGCAGATGTTGCGGTTTTGGCCGCTGTCCGGCGGGCCGAGGTCAATCCGCATCACCCGATGAATCCATCTGAACGCGTTGCATTTCGTGTTCTTGTTGAAGATGAAGAACAGCATCGTCGCGATGCAGATGCCGATGGAGCCTTGAATAAACAACAGGTTGATCGGCCGTCGTCCGCCGCCGGGCATATCGGCCATCGGCAATCCGAGCGAAACCTGATTGAAGTTGAAAGCGTACGAGGCCCAGCCGACCCAGATCAAAATGCCGGCCGCATACCCGAGGATGGTGCCGCTGACTTCCTCATTACGCTTCACGCCGACGATGAACATCGCCGCTGCTGCACATCCCATGGCGAAGAACACCGCAAACGCATGTTCCTTGCCGATCACTTCCCGCACGATGACACCGAGGCTGTGCGCCAGCGGCACGGCGAGAAACACGCCGACGAAGGCGATGGCACCGATGAACGGTGGGCGGTAGTAGCGGGCTAACAGGGGGCTCATGGGCGAAGCCTAAACCCGCGCCGCCCAAAAGAAAACGCGCGGCCCGCAATTTTCGGCGCCGCGCGTCCACGTCTTGGATTGAGGTGAGGGGATTTAGGGGCTACTTCGGCTTCCTATTTGGGCTTCAGAAACACCAGCGTGAACCGGTCGCTTTCGCCGATGGCCGTGTATTTCGCCTTGTCGACGTCCTTCTCCGCGTAGTTTGGCGGCAGGGTCCATACGCCCTTCGGGTAGTCCTTGGTGTCCTTCGGGTTGGCGTTGACCTCGGATTTGCTCACGAGCTTGAAACCCGCGCTTTCGATCAGCTTGATCGCGAAGTCCTCGCGCACATAGCCGGAGGCTGCCTTCGGGTCCTGCTCCTTCGTAGTCGGCGCGCGATGCTCTTCCAGACCCAGGATGCCGCCCGGCTTGAGCGAGGCATACATAATGTCGAACATCTGCTTCGCTTGATCCTGCGCCATCCAGTTGTGGATGTTGCGGAACGTCACCACCATGTCCATCGTTCCCGGCTTTACCGGCTCGGTCTTCCCGGTCTTGATATTCAAGACCGCGACTTCAACCTTGCCGTAGACGGCCGGGTCCTTCGAAAGCTTTGCCTGGTATGCGTCGGCGCCCTTCTTCGAACCTTCCGACGCCGCGGGGTCACCGCCGGCGGCGACATAGCGGCCCTTGTCTCTCAGAACAGGTGCGAGAATTTCCGTCCAGTAGCCGCCGTATGGCGTGATTTCCAGCACCGCCATATCGTCCTTCAGGCCGATGGCCTTGAGGGTCTCAAGCGGGTGGCGGCCGGCATCACGCGAGGCGTTTTCAGGGGCCCGATGCGCGCCTGCGATCGCGGCTTTGAGTTTCGCTTCCGTGGCCGCATCCGTGGCTGCCATAGCCATCAGCGGCAGGCTGACCATGGCGGTCGCGACGGCGACGCCTTTCCAGCTGAAATGCATTCTCGTACCTCCCTGTGTTCCCGGCAGAAAGCGCGGGACGGGGGACTCGTAACACCGTCTCGCAACGGGCAGAAGACGGCCTCTCGGTGACGTGAACCCGACCATACGGCCTTGCGCATAGGCGCCTCGCCCCTTAGCTGTGGGGCAGGAGGGTCTATCCCATGATCAGTGTGCGCAAATCCGAAGACCGCGGCCATGTCCAGATCGATTGGCTGGACAGCAAGCACAGTTTCTCCTTCGGTGACTATTACGATCCTCGCTACCTCGGGCATTCCGTGCTGCGGGTCATCAACGAGGACGTGATCGGCCCGGACGGCGGCTTTCCGACCCATCCCCACAAGGACATGGAGATCATCACGTATGTCCTGGAGGGCGAGTTGGAGCATCGCGACAGCCTCGGCACCGGCGCCGTTATCCGTCCCGGTGAAGTGCAACGCATGAGCGCCGGCACCGGCATCCGGCATTCCGAGTTCAACCCGTCGCCGGACAAGCCGACCAAGCTGCTCCAGATTTGGTTGTTCCCGGACAAGAAGAATGTGGCGCCGAGCTACGAGCAGACGGCATTTCCGGAAACGGAACGCGCCGGCAAGCTGCGCCTAGTTGCATCGCCGGATGGACGTGAAGGCTCGGTGACGATCCATCAGGATGCCGCCGTATACGCATCGCTCCTCAAGCCGGGCGAGAAGGTCCACCATGCCATGCAGGAAGGCCGGTTCGGCTGGATCCAAGTGGCGCGTGGCGAGGTAACGGTGAACGACATTGCCTTGAAACAAGGCGACGGTGCCGCGATCTCGAAGGAAACCGCACTCGATATCGCCGGCACCAAGGATGCGGAGTTCCTGCTGTTCGATATGCCCCGCGTGAACTAACGCACAAGCCCCACACCGCGCGAGCGATGTGGGGCTTCGTTTCTCGCGTGAGCGGGAAGGCTAGTCGGACAGAGGGATAAGCTTGCGCAGTTGCGGGTTGCGCAACCACAGGCCGCCCCACACCATGACCCCGAAGTAAGCGCCGAAAAGGGTGTGGCTGAAGACTGGATCGCCGACCCGAAGGTGCGTGGCGATCGCGCCTCCGAGGTAACCGGTCAGCAGGATCGCGCCGAGCACTGAGGTGCGTCGGTATGCGTAGAGCGCCGTGGAGATCAGCAGCAGCGACCCGAGCAGGATCATGACCCCCGTGTCTTCTGGCCACCCGAGCGAAGGCGGGGACATGTCGATCATCATCTGCGGCCGAAGCACCTTGAAGCCGCCGTCCATCGTAAAAAACAGGATCGAAACTCCGCTGAGGATGCGGCCCGCCCAAAGCTTCAGTTTGGTGTTGTCCGCCGGAGCAGTCAGGTTTGCGGTCGTTTCCATGATGTCCTTCCCCTAGGCGGCGGTCTGGGTTTTTTGCGCGGCCTCGAAGGCGGCCATGTCCATCCAGAGGACGCCCCAGCCGTGGCCGTCCGGGTCCTCAAAGTCGCGGCCGTACATGAACCCTTCGTCGTGAACGCCGCCAGTGTCGATCCGGCCGCCGAGGGCGGCGGCGTTCTGGACGATGGCATCGACGGCCGCGCGGCTTTCCTGAGACAGCGACAGCAGTACCTGGGCGGTATTCCGTGGATCTCCAATCTGCTTCTTGGTGAACTGCGAGAAGTGATTGTGGGTCAGCAGCATGACCACGATGGTCTCGGAAATCACCATGCAGCCGCTCTCGGGGCCGCAGAAGCGCTCGTCGCGCTTCGCGCCGATGCCTTCGTAGAAGGCCACGGAACGCGGCAGGTCCTGAACCGGTAGATTTACGAAGATCATCTTCTGCGCGGGTTGAGGAGTCATGCGTGCGTCTCCTGGATAGTTCAGGTGGATTTGAACAACAGGCTAAAATAGTTGCGCAGATGCCCAACTGACTCTCCGGCGATCTGTGGGCCACCCTTGGCCTTGGCAAGGATGAATGCGCCCTGCAGTACGGCCTGCGTGTGCAGCGCCAGGCTCGCGGCACTGACATCGCGCAAGCCGTAAGCCTCGATCGCGGCGGCCAAGTCGGCTTCGAGCGTCGCGGCGTGCCCGGAAATGCTCGCCTCGCATGCGGCGCGGATCGCCGGGCTACAGTCGTAAGTCTCCTGCACCATGGTGCCGGCCAGACAGGTGAATTCCGCTACCTCGCCGCTGAGCAACTGTGCGCGGAAGTCGATGTAGGCGAGGACGCGGTCGAGCGGATCTTTGTGCGCGTGATACGGCGCGGCGGCGAACAAGGCGCCGGTGACTTCTGACCAATAGTTAACTGCAGCGACCGCGAGCGCTTCTTTGCTGACGAAGTGATGGAAGAACGCGCCCTTGGTGACGCCGGCGGCAGCGCACAGATCGTCAACCGTCGTCGCGCTGTAGCCCTTGGTGCGCAACACCGACAGCGCCGCATTGAGCAACTTGGTCTTGGCGGTCTCGCGGCGCAGGGTGGAGGAGCTGTGCATGCACCTACATACCAACTGGTTGGTTTTTGCGACAAGTGGAAAATGTATCATGAGCGTGCTGTTGGCCGCGGCGCGCTTCTTGTAATGTCGTCAACAGCTTGGGGGTATGCGACGCGATGGCCGACATCCTGTTCTATCCGCCGTTTCCGGATCGCCCCCAGCTTTACGATCAGTTCTACCGCACACTTTGGAACTTCCTGCCGGCGCTAGATCGGCTGGGAAAGGTGATCTTCCCCTACGGCGGCGACGATTTCGCGTTGCTCGACGTCGATCAGGCCCTCGACATGGCGAAGGTATTCATGAGCCGGGACTTCGATCCGGCCATCGCGGACTATGCGCCCCGCTATGCCGGCAAGGTGGCCTTCGCCACCGCCGCTGCCGCCAAAGCGCACGCCGGGCCGCTGAAGGGGATCATCGTCTGGTCCACCGCGAATCCCGAACATCTTTCCGAGGCACATGCCATTGCCGCGCGCACCGGCGCAGAGGTCGTGTTTGCGGACCCCGAAACGGTGCAGCAGGAAACGCTGGAGGTTATCAGCTTCGTCTATCGCCTGTTCCCGGAAGACTCCCTCCACAAGATGCTGCTTGATTCCTCGGCGATCTTTTTTCGCCGCATGGCCGACTGGCGTGACCGTTCCATCGCCGCGTTCGGAAATGGCCCATCACTTGCCGCTGTCGTGAAAGAGCGCCGTGAACCGGGCGCATCCTTGCGCGCGATCTGCAACTCCACCATCGGCGACAAAGCCGCGCTCGACTTCCTCAAGCCGGAACTTCTGTTCTGCGGCGACCCGATCCAGCACTGCGGCGCGTCGCTCTATGCCGGGCGTTTTCGCGCCGATCTCGCCGATGCGATGCAAGATCCGGGCAGGGTGCTCATCACGCAACTCGGCTACCTGCCGTACTTCAAGACCGTGCTGCCGGCGGACTCGCACGACCGCATCATCGGCGTCGGGCTCGATCGTCGTTCCAAGTTCAACATCGACCTCCGGCAGGAGTTTGTTGTCGCCGCCACCGCCAACATCTTCACGATGCTGGTGCTTCCCGTGTGCTTCACGTTGAGCAAGCAGGTCGACGTCTACGGCTGCGACGGCATGCCTTTCGCCCAAGCCACCAAGCCGTGGAGTCACGCCAACGAGGGCGACTACATGAGTAAGATGGCCGTCACCCACCGCATACACCCCGGCTTTTGGCGGCGGAACTACGAGGAGGAGTTCGCCAGCTACTGTGGCGACATGGAGGACGTGCTCGTCGCTGCGGAAGCCGCTGGGGTAAAAGTTTATTCAAAAACAACATCTTATGTCCCAGCGCTCGCGAAGAGGTATGCCGGCGCGTGATGCATGGCGGCCATGCGTGGACTGCAATATAGTAAGCCTTGTATATTATTGCGCTGGCTCGTATACGCGGCGGCATGCCAACACAGTCGCACCCCTTTCCCGTCGGCCTCGAGATCCACGAGATCAGCCGCAGCCTGCGCCGGACCTTCGACGCGAAGGCGCGCGGCTTCGGGTTCACGCAGGAGCAATGGCGTGCGCTGTGGCACCTCAGCCGCAACGAAGGCATTAGCCAGACGAAGCTTGCCGACATCCTTGAGATGCAGCCGATTTCCGTCGGCCGACTGATTGATCGTCTGGAAACAGCTGGCCTTGTCGAACGTCGGCCCCATCCGACAGATCGCCGCGCCGTAAAATTGTATCTGACGGCCACGGCGCAGCCCCAACTCGCCCAGTTGCGCGTCCGCGCTGCGGAACTTAACGACAGCGCTTTGCGCGGGTTGTCGGCGTCGGAACAAGAAAGCCTGCTGGGCCTTCTACAGAGGGTCCGTCAAAACATCGAAACCAGCGAGGATGCTGATCCGACGGAAGATGCCGTGCGGGCAGCGAGAGTGTCATGAAAGTCGAACGCACCATTTCACTTCAAGACGACGCGAGCAGTCCGGTGAGCGGTCCGACCCGCACCAAGCAGGTCCGGCGCGTCTTGATGATTGTCATTCCCGCCATCGGCGTGATTGCCGCCGGGCTGGCGTATCTGTGGAGCGGCCGCTTCATCGATACGGACAACGCCTACGTCAAATCCGACATTGCCTCGTTAAGCCCAGATATCTCTGGCGCTGTGACCGATGTGCTGGTTGCGGAAAATCAGGTGGTCAAGAAGGGCCAGCCGCTCATTAAGGTAGACGACACCAACTATCATTTCGCCTTGGCGCTTGCGCAGGCAAATATGAAGACTGCGGCGTCCACCGTCGAAACCGACCGTGCGCAGTATCGCCAGAAGCAGGAATCCATGCGCATGGCGCAGACGGATCTTGCGTTTGCCGATAAGGAACTGAAGCGCCAGGCGGCCCTGGGGCCGGGGCGATTCGTCTCGCAGCAGAAGCTGGACGAAGTGCGCCATGCCGCTGACTCGGCGCAACAACGCATTGCGCTGTTGAAGCAGGAGCAAGCGGAGATTCTCGCTAAGCTCCAAGGCGATCCGGAACTGCCCGTGGAACAGCACCCGAGCTACCAGGCGGCGCGGGCGCAGGTCGCCGGTGCGCAGCACTATATTGATTCGGCGACGATTGCCGCGCCGTTCGATGGCATTGTCACGCACCTGCCCAAGATCGGCGACTACGCCCGTACCGGTGCGCCCATCGTGAGCGTTGTGTCCACCGCGACGTGGATCGACGCGAACTTCAAGGAAACCCAGCTCACCTACCTGCATCCCGGCCAGCCGGCGATCGTCAGCGTCGATGCCTACCCCGGCCGAAAGTTCAAAGGTCACCTTGAAAGTATCGCGCAAGCAGGCGGCGGCGAGTTCTCCTTGCTGCCGGCGCAGAATTCCAACGGCAATTGGGTCAAGGTTGTGCAGCGCATTCCGGTGCGTATCGCCATCGACGAAGAAGAAGGCAAGGCGCCGGTGTTGCGCGCGGGCATGAGCGTGGTGGCCGAAGTCGACTCCGGAAGTCGCCGATTCGAGCGTTGGTTCGGCGGCAAGTAACGGACAATCGCCGTGCTGAACGTCACCAACGGACAGCGATCGCTTCTCACCGGCACCGTCATCATGGCGACGACGATGCAGGCGTTGGATGCGACCATCGCCAACGTCGCGCTGCCTCACATGCAGGGCGCGCTCAATGCAGCCCAGGACCAGATCTCGTGGGTCGTGACGTCCTATGTGGTGGCGGCAGCGATTGGCGTTGCGCTGACGAGTTTCCTGTCGGAGCGCTTCGGCCGGAAGCGGCTGTACATCATTTCAGTCATCGGTTTCACGATAGCCTCGGTGCTGTGCGGCATTGCCACATCGCTGCCGGAGATTGTGGGCTTCCGGCTTTTGCAGGGTCTATGCGGCGCGGGCCTGGTCCCGCTCGGCCAGTCCGTCATGATGGATATCTACCCGCGCGAGAAACAGGGCCAAGCCATGGCCATGTGGGGCATGGGCGTGATGGTGGGGCCGATCATCGGGCCGACCTTGGGCGGCTATCTCACCGAATACTATAACTGGCGCTGGGTGTTTCTGATCAACGTGCCATTCGGCGCCCTTGGCGCGCTCGGGATCGCCGCCTTGCTGCCGCGGGAGGAGCAGAAACCAAACCACTACTTCGACATGATGGGGTTCGCCTTTCTCGCCATTGGCATCGCTTCGCTCCAGCTAATGCTCGATCGCGGGCAAACCCAGGATTGGTTCGAGTCCACGGAGATCGTGATCGAGACGATGATCGCGGTACTCGGCCTCTACCTCTTCGTGGTCCATATCCGCACGACCGAGCGTCCGTTCATCAGCTCCCACCCGTTCCGCGACATCAACTACATCGGCGGCCTCATCATCATGTTCCTGATGGGGGCGGTGCCGTTGGCGTCGATGGTGCTCATCCCGACCATGCTGCAATCGGTGATGGGCTATCCCGTCCTCGACGCCGGCTGGATCATGGCGCCGCGCGGATTGGGGACCATGTTCGCGATGTTCTTCATGGGCCGCATCGGCCAGAAGGTGGATGCGCGCGCGTTGATCCTCATTGGGCTCGGCGTCAGCGTCTTTGCGCTCTGGCAGATGACGCGCTTCGCGCTTGATTCCTCGGCGACGGAAATCGGCATTTCCGGATTCATCCAGGGCGTCGGCATGGGCATGCTGTTCGTGCCCGTCAGTTCGCTCGCCTTCGCGACATTGGAACGCAAGTACGTGACCGAAGCGGCTTCGGTGTTCACCCTGGTGCGCAATATCGGTAACAGCATCGGGATCTCGGTCGTCGTCTCCGTACTGTCGCGCAATGTGCAGACCTATCACGCGGTGCTGACTGAGCATATCAACCCCTTCAGCCAGAGCGCTCGGGCGTTCGCAGACTCGTTGGGCGCGCTGAGTCCGGTGGCAGCGTTGAGCGTCATCGAGCGTGAAATCTCACGTCAGGCGGCGATGGCGGGGTATGTCGATGACTTCATCGCCATGGCATGGGTGACGGCGGCGGTTGCGCCGATGGTCCTCTTCCTGCGCAAGCCCAAACAGATGCCGACGGCACCGGAACCCGCGCACGCCTACGAGTAGAGGGTAGTCTCGCCTCTCTTGACGGCCTGAGCATGCTCCCGCATGCTTGGTGAACTGCCGGGCGAGTGGACCGGCGATTTCCTCCCGTACTGCCGGAGCCCCCTCGGGGACAAAGGGCCGGCTGTGAACCCAGAAAACAAGGGAAGGAATGGCCATGTCGTATTGGACAGACATGCGCACGCCGACGGAAGCAGAACTCGTCGTCGGCTTTTACGATCTCACCAACTACACCGCGTTCGGTCAGCGCGCGACACCACTGCAGGTGCTCGACGTGATGACGCGGTATCATGCCTTCGCCGGCCAGTTGTTTCACGCCGCCGGCGGAATCCTTATCAAAACAGCAGGCGACGCCGGATTGTTTGCATTTCGTGACATCGACGCGGACAAGGCCGTGCAAGCCGCCGTGGACCTACAGACCGAGGGCGACCAGTGGCTTGGCGAGGTCAACTATAAAGGTCGCGTGCGCACGGTGATGCACTTCGGTCCCTGCGCCCTCGGCATGATCGGTGGCCCTGGGCGCGAGATGCTCGACATCATGGGCAAGACCGTTAACATCGTCGGCGCCATGCGCACCGAAGGATATCTCGCCCTGACGCCAGCGCTTTTCCGCCGCCTTGGGCCGGAGACGCGGACGCGTTTCAAAAAGCATACGCCGCCCGTATCCTATATCGGCGTGGAGGACCCGCGTCCTCGCACGACGACCTGAGAGTCTCATGAGCGCCAGCGGCCTTTCCAAAGTCAGGCTCTCCCGCGTCAGCGATGCGATGCGGGGCTACGTGGAGCGCGGCGAGGTCGCTGGCGTCGTGAGCCTGGTCTGCCGCCATGGCGAGGCCCATATCGGCACCGCCGGCGTGCGCGACCTCGACTCCCGCAAACTCATGCGCGGCGATACGATCTTCCGGGTCATGTCGATGACCAAGGGTGTCCTCGCGGCTGCGGCGATGGTCCTGGTGGAAGAGGGGCGCTTGAAGCTCGATGCGCCGGTCGATCCCTGGCTGCCGGAACTCGCCAACCGCAAAGTCTTGCGTTCGCGCGACAGCGACCTCGACGATGTAGTGCCGGCGAAACGCAGCATCACTCTGCGCGATCTGTTGACGATGCGGATGGGCCTCGGCGCGATCATGGCGCCGCCGGACACATTCCCGATTCAACGCGCCATGGCCAAGGCCGAAATCGCGCCGGGCCCAGATCCGGTCCCGTGGGCACCGGATGAATATATGCGCCATATCGGCAGTTTGCCGCTCGTGCACCAGCCGGGCGAGGGATGGCTATATCATACGGGCTTTGACGTTCTCTCCGTGCTGCTCGCCCGTGTCGCCGACGAGCCGCTTGAGGAGTTCCTGACGGAGCGCATCTTCTCGCCGCTCGCGATGAAGGATACGGCTTTCAGCGTCTCGGCCGGGAAGCTTGACCGATTGTCCACCGCCTACGTGCGCGACGCCAAGGGTGCCCTCGCGGTTTACGATGCGGCGCGCGGCGGGCACTACGGCAGCGCGCCGGTGTTTCCGTCCGAATTGGCCTCGACCGCCGACGACTTCCTGACCTTCGCGCTGATGTTGCTCAACCAGGGCCGCCATGGCCGCAAACGCATCCTCGCACGGCCGACGGTCGAACTGATGACGATGGACCACATCACACAAGCCCAGAAAGACGCATTCCCGTTCTCGCCCGGATTTTGGGATGCGAACGGCTGGGGCTTCGGCATGTCCGTCATCACCCGTCGCAATACGATCGCCGCCACGCCCGGCCGTTACGGCTGGATCGGCGGGCTCGGCACCGCATGGTTCGCAGATCCGCGCGAGGACATGGTGTGCCTGCTGCTGACCCAGCGCATGATGAACGCGCCGGACGACACCGCCATCATCGACGACTTTCTCACGCTCGCTTATCAAGCCATCGACGACTGACGTCCAAGGAGGGGAATATGACGACCGTTGTGATCATTCTTGTCGCAGCACTTGCGGTGCTCTTCATTGTTGCTGCGCAAAAGCCCGACATCTTCCGCATCGAGAAGAAAGCCGTCATCAGCGCGCCGCCGGAGAAGATCGCCGGCTTCATCAGTGATTTTCGCCGCTGGGCGGTATGGTCGCCTTACGAGCACAAAGACCCGAACATGCAGAAGACCTACGATGGTCCGGCAAGCGGGGTCGGGGCGAAGTATGCCTGGTCCGGGAACAAGAACATCGGCTCCGGGCATATGGAGATCCTCGACGTGACGCCGAACAAGATCGTCGTCGATCTGGTCTTCACCGCACCGTTCAAGGCGCACAATACGGCGGAGTTCACGCTCACGCCCCAGGGCGGCGCGACCGAAGTCACCTGGGCGATGTTCGGCCCGTGCCCGTTCTTTGCCAAAGTGATGCACACGGTCATCAGCATGGACAAGATGGTCGGCAACGACTTCGTCAAAGGCCTCGCCGATCTCAAGAAGACCGCGGAGGCTTAGCGCGCCGCTGCCGCGATCGCTCGGCGCTCACCGATTGGGGGTTAGTCGCCCTTGAAGGTCTTGTGCGCCTTCGCGACGTCAACGAGGGTCGGATAGAACTGCACGAAGGTGGTATCCACCTTGCCGTGCTCCTCATGGCAAGTATAGCAACTCGCCGGTCGCGCGACATATCGGGCCGTCGGCGTCTTGCCGTTTGAGAAGAAGAACGCCCAGCCGTCGCCCGGATACCGCTTCTTATCCTTCACGTGCAGCTCGATGCTGATGATCCCTTCCTGAACCTTGCCCGATTTGCCGATCTCATCCGCGGACGGCGCGGCGACGCGGTTCTCCTTCACCATCACGGTCTTGTCCGGCCATGTCCCGGTCTTCATGTAGACCTTATAGGCCTCGGGATTGACGAACACATTGTCGAGCTGGGACTTCGCCGGCGCCGCAGCACCCGGCACCGGCTCGTTGTAGTTCAGGTCGAGGCTGGAGGTGAGGAACACCCAGTCCCGATAGTTGGCTGGCGGAATGATGTCGCCGCTCTTGGCATAGTCGATCGCGCCGGCGGGCGTTGCCGAAATCGCCGCCGAAATCGCCGCAACCGCTATTCCGATTAGAATGCCGCGCATGCTTGCCCCCGTCGCCTTACGCCGTGCCTGCGCTGCGCCGCGGCCACATGCGTGTGAGCACGCCGTCTTTCAGCGCGAAGTGGTGATACAGCGCAGCCCCGATGTGCAGGGCGAGCAGGGCATAGAGCACATAGCCGCCGGTGCGGTGGAGATCGAGCGACTGCGACGCAAGCTTGAAGCTCAGCGGCATCACGTTGGGGAGATCGAATAACCCTGCGAAACTCACAGTGCGGCCGCGGGCGGCAAGACTCGCGTACCCGCCCAGCGGAAGGCCCAGCAGAATCAGATACAGGGTTGTATGTGTCACGGTTGCCGCGATTCGCTGTGCGCGCGACGTGCCGGCGGGCAGGGGTGGGGCCGGGTGCGTCAGCCGCCAGACCGCTCGCACCACGGCCAGGGCGAAAATCGCGAGGCCGTAGGACTGATGGAATTTCAGTCCCGCCTGCGTGGATATGGCATCATCCGCGCTCGCAGTGACAAGGCCGGTCGAGACGGCAAACACAACAAGGACGGCAATCCCCCAATGCAGAGCGATCGCGACGGTTCCATATCTTGCGGGCGTGGTCATACCGCGCACGATAATCGGCGGATGCGTCCCCGGCGAGCGGGATTTTTCGGTTCACTCGCGCTTTGCGCCGTCATGTGGGCGTCCGCGGCCCATGCCGAGATCAAATGGGCCAAGGTACCGGCCACCGACATCGTCGTGTTCTACCCCGCCACGTTCACGTGGGAGCGCCTGTTCACCCCCGGCCAACACACCGGCCAGCGCGGTTACGCTCAAGGCAAGAACTGCTTCTCCTGCCACGGCAATATCGACGAAGGCCCCATGGGCATGCATCTGGTCCAGACCAAGGGCTACATCGAGCCGCGCCCCATCGCCAACAAGCCGCCATTCATCAAAGTGGCGGTGAAGACCGCCCACGATGCGGAGAATATCTACGTCCAGCTCACCTTCACGCCGGGCGCGCAGCCGAACTCCATGATGGACAAGGACTTCGACACCAAGGTGGCGATGATGTTCGACGATGGCAGCATCCGCGAAGCGACCCGCGCCGGCTGCTGGATCACCTGCCACAGCAACTTGAGCAGCATGAACGGCGTCACACAGGAAATGACGAAATACATTCCCGAAACCCGCGTTCCCTCGACGGCGCCGGGCCGGCCGAGCGACACGCTGATCGCGGCGACGGACATCGCGCAGATGCGCGCGAGCGGGAAGGAGATGGAGTACTGGCAGGCCAGACTCAAGTCCGGCGCCCCGGTGCAGGCAGTGGACGGCACGGTGCTGGAGAAGCGCATCGAGAATGCCAAGCCCGCGGTCACCGCCACGTCGACCGAGACCAAGGGCGTCACCACCGTCACCTTCACGCGCAAACTCTCCGCCGGTCCGGGCTACAAGGACTTCAAACCCGGCAAGACTTACACCGTCGGATTTTCGATCCACGCCGGTTCCACCACCCAGCGCTTCCACTACGTCTCCTTCGAACGCACCCTGGTGCTCGACAGCGGCAAAGCGGATTTCGTGGCGGTGGCGCAGAAGTAGGTCAACGCCTACGCATCAAGCTCTCACTGTCATCCCGGACGTAGCGCGTCAGCGCGAAGATCCGGGATCCACTCATCAAACCGCAAGGGCGGTGCGATCCGTGGTGACTGGTGCAGGTTGATCGGTGGACCCCGGCCCTTCGCCGGGGTGACGATCGTGGTCGAGGCACGCCTTCCGTATCGACTCAGAACGACCCACGCGCCGCCCTGTTCGACGGGCTACGCGTAAAAGATGCAACGCTGTCCGCTCCCAAGCGTATTGTGTTTGTATGTGGGTAAAATACCCACGCTTCCAACAGGGCGGAGAACCTCCCCATGACGAGCCCAGCGACAATCCTACGAAGCCTCCCCACCACGGCCGTCCTCGGCCTGCTCCTCGCCTCCCTCGCGCTTCCCGCACTCGCGCAAGGACCTCGGCCAAACCCACCGCCGCAAAACAATCCCCCGCCGGCCCAGCGCCAACCGCCGCGCGCTGGCGCGCTTGATCCGGGCCCGAGCGGCGGGGCGGTCAACGCCGGCGGCCCGTTGGCGAACCTCTCCACCGCCGAATCCAACTTCTTCCTCGCCGCCCAGGACAGCTTCGCGGAGACCAGTTCGGTGTCCGGCGCGCTCCCGGGCGAGGCCGGCGTCGGCTTGGGCCCGCGCTTCAATCACAACAGCTGTGTCGGCTGCCACGCGCATCCCGCCGCCGGCGGATCGAGTCCGCCGATCAATCCGCAAGTCGACGTCGCCACGCTGCATGGCGCGCGCAATGTCGTGCCGTCGTTCATCACCCGCGACGGCCCCGTGCGTGAGGTGCGCTTTGTGCGCAATGCCGACGGCACGCCGGACGGCGGCGTGCACAATCTGTTCGTCATCAGCGGCCGCAGCGATGCACCCGGCTGCAACATCGTGCAGCCGGACTTCGCCGCTGCCGTCGCCGCGAACAACGTCACCTTCCGCATCCCGACGCCGCTCTACGGCGCCGGCCTGGTGGAGGCCACGCCCGACAACAACCTCATCGCCGCCGCCGCGGCCCAAAGCAGCCTCAAAGCATCGCTTGGCATCGGCGGCCACTTCGCCACCAGCGCCAACGACGGCACCATCTCCCGCTTCGGCTGGAAGGCGCAGAACAAGTCCATGACCATCTTCGCCGGCGAGGCCTACAACGTGGAGCAGGGGGTGACGAACGAACTGTTCCCGAACGAGCGCGAGACCGCCGCCGACTGCCAGTTCAACGCCGGCCCGGAAGACGCCACGGAACTCGAGAACGTCGCGAACGTGCGCAGCGCCGCTGCCGCGCACTCATCGGATGCGATCCAGTTCGCGACCCTGTTCCGCTTGTCCGCCGCACCCACGCCCGCGCCGCAGACGGCGCAGACCAATCGCGGGCTGGCGCTGTTCAATCAGGTCGGGTGCCAGGGCTGCCACATCGCCGCCCAAACTACCGGCCGCTCCGCGATCCCGGCGCTGAACAACGTCACCTACTTCCCGTTCAGCGACTTCGCCTTGCATGACATGGGCCGCGCCCTGGCGGACGGCATCACCCAAGGCAACGCCAACGGCCGCGACTGGCGCACGGCACCGCTCTGGGGCCTCGGCCAACGGTTGTTCTTCCTCCACGACGGCCGCGCCGACGACCTCGATCAAGCCATCGCTGCGCATAGCAGCAATGGCTCCGAGGCCAATCAGGTGATCGGCCGGTTCGACGCGCTGTCCGCGCAAGACCGCGCGGATCTGATGGCATTTTTGCGGTCGCTGTAGGCAGTTCACAAAAGAAAAGGGAGGCCGCATTCGTGGCCTCCCTCTTTCCGTTCCGCGATCGCTCGCGTGAAGCTTAGGCCTGCTTGATCCCCGCCAGCGGCGGGAATCCGCCGCGGCGGTCGGGGCCTTGGGTTGTGGTCGCGTGGTCCGTCACCACCCTGAAGCCGGCAGCTTTGATCACTTCCGGGAAGTTGCTGTTCTGGTACATCGGCCACCACGGCTCAATGTTCTCACGATGGTTGATGAACAGCCCGGCCTTCTCCGACACGCTCTGCGGCGCGCGGTAGCCCGCCTGGCCTTCGGTCGCCACGTCCGCATGGTGGAATACGCCGCCCGGACGCAGGATGCGGTGTACTTCCGCCACGATCTTCTTCGCCGCTTGCGGCGTCACTTCGTGGAACATGATGCAGTCCGCGACGATGTCGAAGTAGCCGTCGGGGAACTTGGTGTCTTCCGCGAGACGCTGCACGTACTTGATGTCGAGTCCGCGCTTCACGGCGCGATAGTGGGCATAGCGCACCAGCGGCGCGCCCACGTCCAGGCCCCACACTTCCGCATTCGGGAAGCGCTCCTTGATGGCTTGGGTGCCGTGTCCCATGGAGCAGCCGATGTCGAGGATGCGCATCACCCGGCCATCGTCCGGCTTGCGCATGGCCTGGGCGTAGGACACCGCGCGGCCCATGTCCATCAGGGCATCGGTGCCGGAGTAGTGGCCGTAGTCATAGATCCACCCCGCGAACGGATCGCCGACGTAGCCGCCCGGCTGGGTGTGGATCTCGTACTTGGCGTATTCCGGAATCGCGAGGCTCGGGTTCAGTTCAAGCGAACCGGGGCCCGCCTTGTCGGTGGATTCCATCGCTGCCATGTACTTGTCGTAGTCGCGATAGAACGCGCGGCGCGGATTGTCCCAGTGGATGTGGAAGTTCGTGCGGATCAGGCGCGTGCGCGCCGCGTAGGC
>CANJPQ010000045.1 GCA_947476275.1 Fidelibacterota bacterium | reverse complement strand
GCAGCGATAGGTGCGCCCCGGGATGATCACGCGGATCGGCGGCTTCTTGCTCATCATGGTGCGGATCTGCACCGGCGACGTATGCGTGCGCAGCAGATAGCGATTCCCGTCCGCGTCGGGCGGCAGGAAGAACGTGTCGTGCATCTCCCGCGCCGGATGGCCCGGCGGGAAGTTGAGCGCGGTGAAATTGTGGAAGTCGTCTTCCACATCCGGCCCTTCTGCAACCTCGAAGCCCATAATGCCGAAGATGGCGGTGAGTTCTTCGATCGTCTGGCTGATCGGATGCAGGGAGCCTTTGCCCTCAGCGCGGGTTGGCAGGCTCACGTCGATGGTTTCGGTCGCAAGGCGCGCATCGAGTGCTGCGGTGTCGAACGCCTTCTTGCGTCCATCGAGCGCTGCTGCGACTTCGTCCTTGAGCACGTTGAGGCGTTGTCCGAAGGCCTTGCGCGCCTCCGGGTCCATCGCACCCAGGCCTTTCATCAGGTCGGTGATGCGTCCCTTCTTGCCAAGGGCGCTGACGCGCACCTCTTCAAGCGCTGCACCATCCGCAGCGCCCGAAACGGCGGCGATCAGTTCTTCTCGAAGCGCGTCGATCGAATCCATGACTCAGTCCTGTGGCTCTCAAACGGAAAAGGGGCTGCCTGCGATGAGGCGGCCCCTTCCGTCGTTCCGTCGCAAGGGACCCGAGTGGGTCCTAGCCGAGAGCGGACTGGGCCTGTTTCACCAGGCCTTCAAAGGTCGCCGGCTCCTTCAAGGCGAGATCGGCGAGAACCTTGCGGTCCAGTTCGATGCCGGCCTTCTTGAGCCCGTCGATAAATCGGCCGTAGGTCAGCCCGAACGCGCGCACGCCCGCGTTGATACGCACGATCCAAAGCGACCGGTAGGTGCGCTTCTTGGTGCGGCGGTCGCGATAGGCATACGCGAGTCCCTTCTGCAGGCGATGGCTCGCCGTCTTGTAGGACTTGGAATGACGGCCCCGGAAGCCTTTGGCCTGCTCGAGGACCTTCTTGTGGCGGGCGTGTTTGGTTACGCCGCGTTTGACACGTGACATTGCGATTCTCCTTTAGGGACGGCCGTAGGGGAGGAAGCGCTTGACGATGATGCCGTCCGGCTTCGCCAGGACCATGGTCCGGCGGGACGTCCGCTTCATCTTCTGTGGCTTCGCACCGAGGCAGTGGCGCTTGTAGGCGGCCCCCGCCTTAACCTTTCCGGTCCCGGTGATCTTGAACCGCTTTTTGGCAGCACTCTTGGTCTTCATCTTGGGCATTTCATGCGTCCTTCTATTTGACGTTGTTCAAACGGCCGGAAGGCATGCCCTAAAAGCCTGATATCGTTCGGCTTTTAGCCTTTTTGGCCGGTGGCTTGGGAGCGACCCAAGACCTTGAAATCGCTGGGCCTAGGCCCGGCGAAGGCGGGCTTATACCCGTCGGACGGGGGAAAGGCAAGGTAAGGGCCGTTCCGCGTAAATACGCGGGAAATACGCGGGGGGCGGCTTCGCGACCATGATCGCATTACCACCCTAGCCGGGAGATAGGCGTCGTCAACTGTCACGGTCTGCGCGGGCTGTGGCCGCAACAAAAAACGGCGCCCCGAAGGGCGCCGTTTTCAAAGACTCGGAGCAGGGCCGACTCCCTAACGCGGTGCCAGGACCATGACGATCTGGCGGCCTTCGGGACGGGGTTCGGACTCTACTTTGGCTTCTTCCTCGAAATCGGTCTTCACGCGGTTGAGCAGCGCGACGCCGATCTCCTGGTGGGCCATTTCACGGCCGCGGAAGCGCAAGGTCACCTTCACTTTGTCCCCCTCTTCGAGGAACCGGTGCATGGCGCGCTTTTTCACGTCGTAATCATGATCGTCGATGTTCGGGCGGAGTTTGATCTCCTTGACCTCGATCACCTTCTGCTTCTTCCGCGCCTCGTTCTTGCGCTTCTGCTCCTCGTACTTGTACTTGCCGATGTCGAGGATCTTGCAGACGGGCGGAGCAGCATTGGGAGAGATCTCCACCAGATCCAGGCCCGCTTCGTCTGCTTTGCGCAGGGCGGTTTCCCTGTCTACGACTCCGAAATTTTCACCGACGGCGCCGATGAGGCGCACAGTCCGGGAGTCGATCTGGTGATTGGTGCGCGGTCCATCTTTGGACGGCGGCGCCTGTTGGTCGAATCTAGCGATGTAACAGTCTCCTTTTGTGGTTGTTCCGGTGTGGAATGAAAACGCGGCCCCCCTGCGTTTAGGGAACCGCGGCTTCCTTCGCAAGGATAGCGGTTGCCTCAGTCAGCGCAAGGACTTCCTGGTTCGCACCACCCAAACGACGCAGCGCCACCGTCCGTTCCTCGGCTTCGCGTTTGCCCACGACCACCAGCACAGGCACTTTTGCCAGCGAGTGTTCGCGAACCTTGTAATTGATCTTCTCGTTACGCAGGTCCATCTCGACTCGAAGCCCCGCCGCTTTCAAGGTCTTGGCGACGTCTTCGGCATAGGCTCTCGCATCGTCGGTGATCGTACATATGGTGGCCTGAACCGGGGCAAGCCAGAGGGGGAACTTGCCGGAGTAGTTCTCGATCAAGATGCCGAGGAAGCGCTCGAACGACCCCAGGATCGCGCGGTGCAGCATCACGGGGGTATGCTTGGCCCCATCCTCGCCGACATATTGCGCCCCGAGTCGTTCCGGCAGCACGAAATCGGCCTGCAAGGTGCCGCACTGCCAATCGCGGCCGATGGCGTCGCGCAGCACGAATTCCAGCTTCGGCCCGTAGAACGCGCCTTCGCCCGGATTCAACGTCCATTCGAGGCCGGCGGCATCGGTGGCGGACTTCAACGCCTCTTCCGCACGGTCCCAGGTCTCGTCGCTGCCCGCGCGCACAGGCGGGCGATCGGAGAACTTCACCTTGATGTCGGCAAAGCCGAGGTCGGCGTAAACGCCGCGCAGGAGTTCGATGAACGCCTTGGTTTCGGCTTTCACCTGATCTTCGGTGCAGAAGATGTGCGCGTCGTCTTGGACGAAAGCGCGCACGCGCATGATGCCATGCAGTGCGCCCGAGGGTTCATTGCGATGGCACGCGCCGAACTCGGCCATGCGCAGCGGCAGGTCGCGATAGCTGCGAATGCCCTGGTTGAAGATCTGGATGTGACCCGGGCAGTTCATCGGCTTGACGGCCAGGTGCCGGTCCTCGGATTCCGAGGTGAACATGTTCTTGGCGCCGAACTTGTCCCAGTGGCCGGAGCGTTCCCACAGCACGCGATCCATCAGCATCGGCGTGTTCACTTCGACGTAGCCGTTTGCGTCGAGGCGGCGGCGAATGAAGTTCTGCAGAGTGCGGTAGATCGTCCAGCCGTGCGGATGCCAGAAGATCGCGCCACGCGCTTCTTCCTGCAGGTGGAAGAGATTCATCTCCTGCCCGATGCGGCGGTGATCGCGCTTCTCGGACTCCTCAAGCATCGTGAGATAGTCTTTGAGTTGCTTCTCGTCGCCCCAGGCGGTGCCGTAAATCCGCTGCAGCATGGCGTTCTTGGAATCGCCGCGCCAATAGGCACCGGCCAGCTTCATCAGCTTGAACGCCTTGCCAAGCTTGCCGGTGGACGGCAGGTGCGGGCCGCGGCACAGGTCGAGCCACTTGCCCTGCTTGTAGACCGATGTCGGTTCGCCGGCCGGAAATCCTTCGATCAACTCCGCCTTGTAGTGCTCGCCGATCTTCTTGAAGTAGGCGATGGCATCGGCGCGGTCCCACTCCTCGCGGGTGATCGCTTCGTCGCGGTCCACGATCTCGCGCATGCGCGCTTCGATTGTTGCAAGATCGTCCGAGCTGAACGGCTTTTCGCGGGCGAAATCGTAATAGAACCCATTCTCGATCGCAGGCCCGATCGTCACCTGTGTATCCGGGAACAATTCCTGCACGGCTTCCGCCATCACGTGCGCGGCGTCGTGGCGCAGGAGTTCCAGCCCTTCAGGGTCCTTCTTGGTGACGATGGCCAACTTGGCATCGGCGGTGATCGGACGAGTGAGGTCGCGCAGTTCCCCGTCCACCTTCACCGCGAGCGCGGCTTTGGCGAGGCCCGGACCGATATCCGCGGCGACGGTCGCGCCCGTGACGACGCCCTCGTAAGTGCGCACGCTACCGTCGGGCAATGTTAAGGCGACCATGGGACGTCCGATCAAATCATTCGTTTTTCGGCTGAAGACCGCGGGAATCTACGGAACAGCCCTTTGAAGTCAAGCAAGCCAGCACGCCGAAACGCCGCATTATCGGCGTTGTTTCAATGCGGCCACAACTTCTCCGACGGGGATGTCGGCCAAACGCGCGCGCCGCAGGATCAAGACGTCGGCGCCGCGCTGGCCGTTGCGGGCCGGGTCCGAGGCGTTGTCGTACAGCACCACCGCGCGACATCCGGCGACGGCGAACAGGTGCATCAAGCCGTTGTCCGCGCCGACGGCCCCGCGTGCCGCCCAGCCCAGAAAGACCAGATCGTTCAGGTTGGCGCGGCCGGTCAGGTCGACTGCGCTCGCCACATTGTCGCGCAGCTCCTGCGCGAGGTTTCCTGCCGGGCGAAGCCCGACCAGCACGGGAATGAGCCCTTGCGCCAACAGCGTCTGCGCCAGCGCAGTTGTGTTGCCTTGTGGCCAGAACTCACCGGACGGCGAGGGGTCCGCGGCGATCAGCACGAACGGATCGGTCATCTTCAGGGGCAGGTCGAACCCGGTGACGCGCCGGGCGACCCACGTCAGGTCATGGGGCAACAGCTCGCCCAGGCCCGCGGACCGGATCTGCGCGGCCAGTCGATCGTGCAAATGCACCGACGGCGATGCAACAGGCGTGCTCCACGGCGTTGCCGGCATCATGGCGCGCAGTGCTTGGGACAGAGGTGTGTCTTCAAGATCGTAGCCGGCGACGAATCCCTTTGCGCGCAACCGCTCGCCCATGTCGCGCAGATCGCGCCGCTGCCACCAGTTGGGAAGCGTTTCGCACCACGCTTCGTCCACGTAGGGCGAGCTCTTGGCGAAGTCGATCACTTCCGGCGCGGTGATGAGGCAGATGTGCGCATCGCGATGGTGGCTGCGGATGCGCGCGAGCGCCGCCAACGCCGGAACGAACAACGCCAGCCCAGTCGTGGCGATCACTAAGATGTGCGGCGTGCTCATTGCGAGGCGGGACGCCGTGCTTCGGCGAGAATCTCGTCATAGACGGCCAGAGTCTTCGCGCACATGTCGGCTTTGTCGAACAGCAGCCGCGCGCGCTCGATCGCGGCTTCCGCCAGCAGCACGCGGCGTTCCTGATCCAGCGACAGCGCGGTTTCCAGCGCGGTTGCGAGCCCGTTGGCGTCGCCGGGCTGGAACAGCCAGCCGGTGACGCCGTTGACGATGATCTCAGGCGCGGCGCCATGGTCGGGAGCCACCACGGGGCGTCCCATGGATTGCGCTTCCGCGACCACGCGGCCGAACGCCTCCGGGCGGATGGAGGCGGAGACCACGACATCCGAGGCCATGTAGGCGGCGGCGAGGTCGTTGCAGTCCTCGATGATGTGTACCATTCCATCGACCCCGCGCTGCTTGGCGTGCGCGAGGATCGCGGCGCGATACACCGTGCGGCCTTGATCCTGTCCGATCATCAGGCAGCGGATATTGAGTGCGCCGCCACCGCGTCGCTTCAATTCGGCCAATGCGTCGATCAACAGCATATGGCCCTTCCACGACGTCAACCGACCCGGCAGCATGATCACCCGCCCGTCGTCCGGCAGACGCCAGCGTTGCGCCAGTTGGATCAAGCGCTGCGGCGAGACGCGGTTCGGGTCCAAGGTAGCGGTGTCGACGCCGCGATGAATCACGCGGATGCGGTCCATCGGTACGCCGTATTCGTCCTCGAGATGCGCGCGGATGAAATGCGAGATCGCGATCACCCGCACGCCGCGGGTCATGACGTGATTATAGGCGCGTTTGAGCTTGAACGGTCCGAGGCCGTACACGCCATGGAACGTGGTGAGGAACGGAATACCGAGATTGCGGCACGCCGCCCAGGCGCTCCAGGCAGGCGCGCGGCTGCGGGCGTGGACGAGGTCGACCTGTTCCGCGCCGATCAATGCGCCCAGGGCCTCGGTGTTGCGGCGGATCGCCAGGGGGTTCTTGGTGTCGAGCGGAAGCGTGATGTGTTCGGCGCCGGCGCGGATCAATTCGCGCACCAAGGGACCGCCGGCGGAGGCGACGATGGCGCGCCACCCGGCGGCCACTTGCGCCGCGGCCATATCGATGGTGCCGCGCTCGACCCCGCCTTGCACCAATGCAGGCAGCACCTGCAGGCACGTGCGGCGATGCGGATCGCCCGCGGACGGCATGCGCGGTGCAGACTCTTGGTTCGGTGCGGGAGAGGGCGGCGTATACGTCACGGCTGGACCTCTTGTATCATGGCCTTTCAACGCAATCACCCAATAGCCCCGCCATGGTTGCAACCACCGGCCGCCTGCCCGGACCCGACGGCCATGAGATCGCCTACGACCAGCTGGCCCCCACGCGGGACGGCGTCCCGGGCGTCATCTTCCTTCATGGCCTGGCCTCGGACCGCAACGGCAACAAGGCCCAGGCGCTGCTCGCGCACTGTACCGCACGGGGCTATGGCTTCTTGCGGTTCGATATGTACGGCCACGGTCAATCCACCGGCCGGTTCGAGGACGCCGGCCCCAGCCGCTGGCGTGACGATGCGCTGCTTGTGCTGGATCGCCTGACCAAAGGGCCGCAAGTGCTGGTGGGGTCCAGCATGGGGGGCTGGGTGATGCTGCTGGCGGCCCTGGCCCGCCCCGCACGCATGGCAGCTCTTGTGGGGATCGCACCCGCGCCGGATTTCACCGAGGACCTGATGTGGCGGGAATTGAGCGAAGCTCAGCGGGCCGCGATCATGAAGGACGGTCATGTCGACGTGCCCGGCGACTACGGCAATCCACCCCTACGCATCGGTCGCCATTTGATCGACGACGGGCGTGCGAACATGCTGTTGGGCAAGCCGATCGCGCTGTCCTGTCCCGTGCGCCTCATCCACGGCCAGAACGATACGTCCGTGCCGTGGCAGCATTCCTTGAAGATTGCGGAACGCGTGACCGGTGGTGATGTGCGCGTGACGTTCCTCAAGGATGGCGACCATCGTTTGTCGCGACCCCAAGACCTCGCGGCAATCTGTGCGCTGGTCGATGAAGCGGTGCTCCCATGAACCCACTCCTGTTCCTGATCGCATTTGCCGCCGCGGCGGAACCGACACTGAAGCCCGACGATGGTCCCGCGAATTATGGCCTGTGTCTCGACACGGCGCGGGCTTATCCGACGCAGGGATTGGAATTGGCGGAGCGGTGGATCGGCCTTGGCGGCGGCGAGCCGGCGCGCCACTGCAAGGGTGTGGCGCTGTTCGGCCTGCATAAATACGCCGATGCGGCGCGGGAACTGGAGATCATCGGCGTCAATTCCAAACGCAGCGGCGAGATCCGCGCGAGCCTGCTGGCCCAGGCCGGCCAAGCCTACTTGCTGGCCGGCGATGCAGCGCATGCCCGCGAAACCCAGTCCGCGGCGCTGAAACTTTTGCCGGCGTCCTCGCCGGCTGCGGCTACGCTGTTGGTGGACCGCGCGCTGAGCTTTGCCGACGGTAAGCTCTACACGGACGCGATCGCCGACCTCACCGCGGCATTGGCGATCGATCCGAAGAACGCCGACGCGCTCGCCTACCGCGCCAATGCGGAGCGGGAAACGGCGCAGCTCGGTGCCGCGGAGAAAGACGCGCAAGCCGCGGTCGAGCTTGATGGCAAGAACCTCACCGCGCTTCTGGAGCGCGGCATTATCTCCCGCCTCAAGGATCGCAATCTCGAGGCGAAGGCGGACTGGGAGAAGGTGATCGCGCTGGCGCCCGACAGTGCCGAAGCGACGGCAGCGCGCGGCCACCTCGACCGCATCGACGTCGGCGCGGAGCCGGAGAAGAAACCCAAGCCCGCGAAAGAGCCGAAGAAGAAGCGCTAACTAGAAATCCAGATCCGCATAGATCGGTGCGGGCGGAACGCCGGGCACGGAATCTTTCAGCAGGTGGCGGAAGCTCGGGCGCGATTTCAGGCGCACGTACCATTCCTTCGCCTGGGGATGGTCGTCCCACGGCACGTCGCCGATGTAGTCGATCAGGGACAGCTGCGCGGCGGCGGCGAGGTCGGCGATGGTGAGCTCGTCGCCGGCAAGCCAGCGGCGGTTATCCGCCAGCCAGCCGATGTAGTGCATGTGGGTGTGCAGGTTCTCGCGACCGACCTTCAGCAGGCGGCTGTCCGGTGCCTCGCGGGACGCCACACGCTTCAGCAGCTTTTCGCCGACCGTGTAGTCGCTGACATCGCGGGCGAACTTGTTGTCGAACCATCCCGCCAACCGCCGCGCCTCGGCGCGCTCTGCCGGGGATGTGCCCAGCAGGTTTACGGCAGGCTGCGTTTCTTCCAGGTATTCGCAGATGGCGGTTGCATCCATGACGCGCCGGCCATCGTCGTCTTCGAGGATCGGCAATTCGCCCGCCGGATTAAGCGTGATCACCAGCGAATCTGCCGCCCAGGGGTCGAGCACCTGCTCTGTGAAGACGATGCGCTTCTCATGCATCGCCAGCCGGACTTTGCGAGACGGAGCCAACAGCGGGTGATGGTAAAGCGTAGGCATCGACGGAAGCCGCTCCAGACGGTGGCCCCGTGTTTAGAAGATCGTTCGCGACGATGCCAGAGGGGAGTGAACGACCCGTTCGCCTATTTGGCGCCCGGCTATTTGCCGTTGCTGTTGTAGATCGACTTGACGAGTTCGGTCAGCGTTACGCCGATCTTGTCACCGGCGGTGATCACCACTTCGCCGCGTGCGATGAGCACGTCATTGGCGAATATTTCAACCGGGTCTGACGTGCGCTGTTCGAGTTCCACCACGGCGCCGCGGCCGAGCTTCAGGAGCTGGTTGACTCGCAGGTTCGACTGACCCAGCACCACGGAGATATCGACGTCGACGTTATAGATCGCTTCGCGCGATGCATCGTCGTCATCATCTTCGGCCATCGGCGAATCCCTTTCCGGGCGGCACACGCGCCATCCTCAGAATGCCATGCTAACCGAGGAATGGTTAAGAGCGGGTAACCTTCGATGCTAGACGGCTGGCCGGTCGGCCTTCAGCTCCAGCGCGGCGGTCAGCAGGGCCTTGGTGTAGGGATCCTGGGGATTGGTGAAAACCTCCGCCGCCGGTCCGCTTTCTTTCACCTGGCCGTCCTTCATGACGATGATTCGGTCCGCCAGGGCCCGGACCACCCGCAAATCGTGGCTGATGAACAGGTAAGCCAAGCCATGCTTTTCCTGCAGCCGGCGCAGCAGCGCGATGATCTGGGCCTGGACCGAAACGTCCAGGGAACTGGTCGGCTCGTCGAGCATCAGGAACTTCGGCCGCAGCACCATGGCCCGGGCGATGGCGATGCGCTGGCGCTGGCCGCCGGAGAATTCGTGGGGGTACCGGTCCAGCAGGCCGGGGAAGCGGTCGGCGGTCAGGTCCACTTCGGCCAAGGCCTCCTCTGCGTGGCTGCGCCGCTCCGCCGCCGTGCCGATGTTGTGGACCTCCAAGCCCTCGACAACGATCTGGCCGATGGACAGGCGCGGGCTTAAGGCCGCGAAAGGGTCCTGAAACACGACCTGCATATCTCGCCGCAGAGGCCGCATCTCACGGCCGGAGAGCTTCGAGAGATCGCGGCCCTCGAACCGCACGCTGCCTTCGGCGGAGGGCAGCAGGCGTAACAGCGCAAGGCCGAGCGTGGTCTTGCCGGAGCCGCTTTCGCCCACCACCGCAACAGTCTCGCCTTTGCAGATGCTCAACGACACACCGTCGACGGCCTTGATGTAGCTGCGCACGCGGCGCATCAGGCCGCCCTTCACCGGGAACCACACTTTCAGATTGTCGGCGGCAAGCACCTCGGTGCCGGGGGTCGCGGGCGCACGCACGCCGGGCTGCGCCGCCAGAAGCTGCTTGGTGTAGTCATGCCCGGGGTGGGCAAAGATGTCCGCGACCTTGCCTTGCTCGACGATCGCACCGTCTTTCATCACGCACACGTCGCCGCCGAGGCGTCGCACGATGGCGAGGTCGTGTGTAATGAACAGCAGGGCCATGCCGAGCTTGCGCTGCAAGTCCTGTAATAGCTCCAGGATCTGCGCCTGGATCGTGACGTCGAGGGCCGTGGTCGGCTCGTCGGCGATCAGTAGGTCCGGGTTCATGGCGAGTGCCATGGCGATCATCACGCGCTGGCGTTGGCCGCCCGACAGTTCATGCGGCAGCGCGCCCAATCGTTGCTCCGCGTTCTGCAAGCCCACCAGGCGCAGCAGTTCGAGCACGCGGGCGCGCTTGGCATCGCCGGTCAGCCCGCCATGGACCTCCAGCGTCTCGCCCACTTGCTTCTCGATATTGTGGAGCGGATTGAGCGACGTCATCGGCTCCTGGAACACCATGCCAATGCGGTTGCCGCGGATCTTGCGCATCGCGTCCTCGGACGCGCCGACCAGCTCTTGCCCCGCGAAAACGATGCTGCCCTTCGGATGATGGGCCGGGGGATACGGCAGTAGCTGCATCACCGAAAGGGCCGTGACGGTCTTGCCTGAGCCGCTTTCGCCGACGAGGGATAGTGTCTGGTTCTTGTCGAGGGTGAAGCTCGCGGACTTAACCGCGGCGACGTCACCGAAGCTCACCGCGAGATCGCGGATTTGAAGAAGCGGCGCGCTCATCGGAAGGTCTTCCGCGGGTCGAGGGCGTCGCGCACCGACTCACCGACGAACACCAGCAACGTCAGCATGCCGGCGATGGCGAAGAAACCCGTAAGTCCGAGCCACGGCGCCTTGAGGTTTTCCTTGCCCTGCTTCAAAAGCTCGCCGAGGGACGCCGAGCCCGGCGGCATGCCGAGACCCAGGAAGTCGAGCGAGGTGAGCGCCACGACAGCGCCTGAAAGGATGAAGGGCAGATACGTGACGGTCGCCACCACGGCGTTGGGCAGCACGTGCTTGATCATCACGGCGCGGTCGATCATGCCGAGGGCCTTGGCTGCTCGTACGTAGTCAAAGTTCCGCGCCCGCAGGAACTCCGCGCGCACCAACGCGACCAAGGAGGTCCAGCTGAAGAACAGCAGAACAAGCAGCAGCGTCCAGAAGCCGGGCGCGATGATCGAAGAGACGATGATCAAGATGAACAGCTGCGGCAGGCCGCCCCAGATCTCGATAACACGCTGAAACAATAGGTCGGTAAGTCCGCCGAAATAGCCCTGCACCGCGCCGGCGGCGACGCCGATGACGGTCGATACAATCGTAAGGGCAAGGGCGAACAGCAGCGAAACCCGGAATCCATAAATCAGGCGCGCCAAAACGTCGCGACCCTGATTGTCAGTGCCGAGCCAGTGGCGTCCATCCGGTGCCGACGGCGCGGTCTGGCCAAGGTTGAAATCGGCGGTGTCGTAGCTGAATGGCACCAACGGAAAAACGACCCACCCGTTCTCATCCAGAAGGTTGCGCAGATATGCATCCGTGTAGTCCGCCGGAGTCTCGAAGGCCCCGCCGAAGGTGGTCTCCGGGTAGTCGCGCAGGACCGGCACGTAGAGCTCGCCCTTGTAGCTGACCAGCAGCGGCCGGGAATTTGCCAACAGCTCGGCGAACGTGGTCAGGACAAACAGGGCGATGATGATCCACAAGGACCAATAGCCGCGTCCGTTGGCGCGAAAGTTCCGCCAGCGGCGTTGGTTGAGGGCGGTGAGGCGGAGCTTGAACATCGTCACGTCTCTCGCGCCTCGAAATCGATCCGCGGATCGACCAGCTGATAGGTAAGATCGCTGATCAGGTTCAGTACAAGCCCGATCAAGCTGAAGACGTAGAGCGTGCCGAACACTACCGGATAGTCGCGATCAAGGGTCGCCTGGTAGCCGAGAAGGCCCAGTCCATCGAGCGAGAAGATGACCTCGATCAGCAAGGATCCGGTGAACAGCATGGAGACCAACGCGCTCGGAAATCCCGCAATCACGATCAACATGGCATTGCGGAACACGTGCCCATAGAGAACGCGGTTCTCGCTCAGGCCCTTCGCCCGCGCCGTGAGGACGTACTGCTTGTTGATCTCGTCCAAGAAGCAGTTCTTGGTCAGCATGGTCAGGGAAGCAAACCCGCCGATGGTCATGGCGGTCACCGGCAGAACCAGGTGCCAGGCATAGTCGGTCACCTTTCCCCACCAGCTCAGGGTCGCCCAATTGTCGGAGGTGAGGCCGCGCAAGGGGAACCAGTTGAAGTAGCTGCCGCCGGCGAAAACGACAATCAGCAGGATCGCAAACATGAAGGCCGGCACGGCATAGCCGATCACGACCACATAGGATGTCGCGATGTCAAAGCGCGAACCGTCGCGCACGGCTTTCGCAATGCCGAGCGGGATCGAGATGAGATAGATGATCAACGTCGACCAAAGGCCGATGGAAATGGATACCGGCATCTTCTCGAGGATCAAGTCGCCCACATCGATGGTGCGATAGAAGCTCTGCCCAAGATCGAACGAGACGTAATTCTTGAGCATCAGGATGAAACGCTCGTGCGGTGGCTTATCGAAGCCAAATTGCTTCTCGATCTCCTTCACGAAGGCCGGATCGAGGCCCTGCGCGCCGCGATAAAGACTTGTGGCTGCCTGGGCACTCGCGCGCGCGGCGACGTCTGCGCCGCCGGAGAAGCGCGCGGAATCGGTATTCATCCCCTTGATCTGGGCAAGCGTCCGCTCCACCGGCCCGCCCGGCGCCAATTGCACGATGATGAAATTGAGCGCGATGATTCCGAACAGCGTGAGCGGAATGAGCGCGACGCGGCGAAGGAAATATGCAATCACGCGGCGATGATCCTGTGCCCGACGGTTGGATCTGCTAGCGCCGCTCTGTCGGGCTGGGATCGGCCCACCACATTGACAGAACACCCTCCCACTGTCCGTAACCGCGCAACGGCACCTTTTCGGGGTGATGCAACTTCGACCAATAGGCGAAGCGATCCGCCGGCGCGGAATACATGAGCAGGCGGTAGAAATTCCACGTCAGGACCCGATCCAAGGCGCGGGTTGCCGCAGCCAGCGTGGCCCGGTCTGGCGCGGCGACAATCCGATCCACCAGCGCGTCGACGGCCGGATCCTTGATCCCACTATAGTTGCGGCTGCCCTTGTGCTCGGCGGCTTCGCTGCCCCAGTAGTCGCGCTGTTCGTTGCCCGGGTTGAGGCCGAGAGGGTAGGAGATGCTCACCACGTCATAGTCAAATTCGTTCGCGCGATTCTGGAATTGGGTGCTGTCGATGAAGCGCAATGTACCCTTGATGCCCAGGCGCTGAAGGTTTTGCAGCCAAGGATTCGCAACCTTATCGAGCCCCTGTTGCGTCTCGATGATCTCGAACACGAACGGTTGCCCGGTCTTGCCATTGACGAGTTGACCGTCCTTCACCACCCATCCCGCCGCGGCCAGCAAGTCGCGTGCCTTGAGCAGGTTCTCTCGGGTGTTGCCTTTGCCATCGGTCGTCGGCTGCGTGAATTCCTGCGTGAAAACTTCCGGCGGGAGCTTGTCGCGCAACGGCTCCAGCAGCTTCAACTCATCCGCGCCGGGCAGGCCTTTGGCTTCCAGGTCCGACTTTTGCCAAAAGCTTCGAAGGCGTTCGTACTGCTGGTAGAAGACAGCGCGGTTGAGCGAGTCGAAGTCGAACGCATAGTTCATCGCCTGACGCACTCGCCGATCCTGGAACATCGGCTTACGCAAATTGAAGATGTAGGCCTGCGGGGTCATCGGCTCGCCATCGGTGACCAAGTACTTTTGGACGCGGCCGTCCTTGACGGCGGGAAACGTGTACTCGTTCACCCAATTGCTGGCGCGGGCCTCCCACGTGAAATCGAATCCACCGGTCTTGAAGGCCTCGAAGCGCACCGTATCGTCGCGGAAGTATTCCACGCGGATGCGTTCGAAATTGTAGAAACCGCGATTGACCGTGAGGTCCTTGCCCCAATAGTTCGGGTCGCGCTTGTACTGGATGTTGCGCCCTACCTCGAAGGATTCGATGAGGTAGGGGCCGCTGGTGACCGGCTTATCCAGCGTCGTCGCGGTGAAGTCGCGCTTGCTCCAATAGGCTTTCGACAACACCGGCAATTGGCCGAGGATCATCGGAAGCTCGCGGTTGGAATCGTTCTTGAATGTAAAGCGGACGGTGCTCTTGTCCTTGGCGTCGACCTTTGCCACGTCGCCCCAATAGATTCGATAGAGCGGCGAGCCCTTCTCCACCAAGGTATTAAAGCTGAATACGATGTCGTCGGCGGTGATGGGGCTGCCGTCGTTGAAATGCGCGTTCGCGCGCAGCTTGAATTCCATCCAAGTATTGTCGGGCGCAACCGTCACGGTCTCGCAGGTCAGGCAATACATGGAGTAGGTTTCGTCGCGTCCATCGACCATCATCGTGTCGTAAAGCAGCGTGGCTTGCGGCTGGACCGATCCCTTTAAGGTGAAAGGATTGAACGTGTCGTATGTCTGCTCAACGCTATTTGCCATCACCAAGATACCGGTGCGCGGCGCATTCAGATTGAGGAAGTCGAACGGCTGCGTAGGTCCGTACTTCGGCTCGCCGTACATAGCGATGCCGTGCACCGGTTTGCCGCGCACGATGGCTGCCGCCGGATCCACGGCGCCGAGCATGAACAGAAGCACCAACGCCGCCGAGCCAAGCAGACGTATCATCGTTGCGCACTCCTTCGTCGAGCGGATCTCTCAGGCGGACGCCTGAAGCATTGTCACCGCGGTCGCATGGACGCGGGCATCGCCGGCGGCGATGGCTTCGCCACGGGCCGATGTCTCGGACTCTAAGGTTAGAGCCCGCCCATTCCAATCGGTGATCACGCCGCCGGCACCGGTAATCACGGGAACGAGAGCGGCGTAGTCGTGGAGTTTCAAGCCCGCTTCGCACGCGAGATCGATCCAGCCGGATGCAACCATGGCGTAGTGATAGCAATCCGTGCCGCCGAAGCGCCGGCGGTTCACGGCGCGCTCAAGGCGCGCAAAGGCGCGGCCCTGCTGCGCATCCAATCCGCCGGGGGCGGTGGCGAACAGGGTCGCGTCTGCGATGGCGGCGCAGGTGCGCACGCGGGCGTCCTTGCCGTTGACGGTGGTGTGCTTGCCGGCGCCGCCGATCCAGCGCTCGTTCATGGCCGGGTGATTGATGCAGCCGAGGTAGGGCTTCCCGGCGCCATCGGCCGTGCGCTGCCACAAGCCGATCAGGGTACCGAACAACGGCACGCCGGAGATGAAGGATGCGGTGCCGTCGATGGGATCAAGAATCCACTGCCATTCCGCATCGCGCTGCTCCTGGCCGTGCTCCTCGCCGAGGATGCCGTGGTCGGGGAAGGCCTTGCGGATGCGCTCGCGCATGGCCGCTTCCGCATCGCGGTCAGCGATGGTGACCGGTGTGGCGTCGCTTTTGGTATCGACGGTGACGTTGGCGCGGAAGTGCGTAAGCGCGATCTTACCGCTGGCGTCGGCCAGTTCATGGACGAGGGCGATGCAGCGGTCTGCGAACGCGCCCTCGGTCATGACATCACGACGTAAGCGTCATTTCGCCGGTTCAGCGGCCGGACCGGCCGCAGGCGCGCTCGCTTCGATCGGCGGCGGGTTTTCGGTGTTCGACATCAGGAACTTGATCACCGCCGCGCGATCCGCCGGCTTCTTCAGACCGGCGAAGGACATGCTGCCCTTCGGCGCCAGGTGCTTCGGGTTCTCGACGTAATCGTCGAGCACGTCATAGGTCCACTTGCCGCCCGGAATGGCCTTCAGGGAGTCGGTGGTCTTGAAGCCGTTGCGGTCGCCGATCACGTCGCCGACGATGTTATGCAGGTTCGGGCCCGTGCCGTTCTTGCCGCCCGCTTCGACCGTGTGGCACGAGGCGCACTTGCGGAACACCGCCGCGCCGTCATCAACCTTGGCCGCCAAGATCAGCGGCTTGATGTCCGGGCGTGGGCCACCGGCCGCTTCGCCGCCGGCGGCGGGAGCCTCTTCCGCCGCTTCGATCGGGAAGCCGAACTTCTCGACCTTCTCGACTTCCCCGAAAAGGGAGCCAGTCATCGCCAGGTTGCCGACGAAATTCGCCCCCAGGATGGCCAGAAAAGCGAGCCAGAAGGCGCTCACGACGCCCTGGAAGGTGCGATTGTCCAAAATGCTCATAGAATCCCCGCGACAGATGCGCGCCCTGAATAATGGGTTTGTGTGGAAATCTCAATACGAATCAAGGTCTCCGCCCCGGCGGCCGGCAGCGGCCAACCCCTTCTGGCGGCGGCGGAAAATCCTGACGACACTGCCGCGGCGGTCCCGTATATGTCCCGGCCGGACTTCGAAGGTCCGTGAGCTGACAGAGGCCGTTTTTCCATGCCTGCCCTGATCGTCATTCCCGCCCGCCTCAAGGCCACCCGGCTGCCCGATAAGCCCCTGGCAATGATCGGCGATCAGCCCATGATCGTGCACGTCTGGCGCCGGGCCGTGGCCGCCAACGCGGGGCCGGTGGTGGTGGCCTGCGGGGACCAGGCGATCGCGGACGTCATTACCAAGGCCGGGGGGACGGCGGTGATGACCGACCCGGACCTGCCCTCCGGCTCCGACCGTGTCCATGCCGCCGCCGAGTCCTATGACCCTTCGGCCACATTCGACGTGGTCGTGAACGTACAGGGCGACCTGCCGACCCTGGAGCCGAAGCTGGTGGCGGCGTCCGTCACGCCGCTCGCCCGCCCGGAGATCGATATCGCCACGGTTGTGGCCAAGATCATTCTCCCCGAAGAACTCACCGACATTGCGGTGGTGAAGGCGGCGATGTCCCTGAACCCGGGTGAGACCATCGGGCCGACCCTGTACTTTAGCCGTAACCTGATCCCCTCCGGTCCGGGGGATCACTATCACCATATCGGCATCTATGCCTTCCGCCGTGAGGCCCTGCGACGCTTCGTCGCCTTGAAGCCGACGGTGCTGGAGTTGCGCGAGCGGCTGGAGCAGCTGCGCGCTATCGAAAACGGTATGCGCATGGCCGCCGCGCTGGTCGACACCATTCCGCTAGGCGTGGACACGCCGGCGGATCTGGATCGTGCGCGGCGTCTCCTCGGCGTCGCGTAAGGGGGGCACATGAGTGGGGGCAAGAACATCATCGCGTTCCAAGGCTTCCTCGGGGCGAACTCGCATATCGCCTGCCAGGAGCGATTCCCGAAGATGACGCCGCTGCCGTGCGTGCGTTTCGAGGAAGCGTTCGAGGCGGTCGAGAAGGGCAAGGCCGCGCTGGCGATGATCCCGGTCGACAACTCGATTGCCGGGCGGGTGGCCGACATCCACCACATCCTGCCGGGCTCCGGGCTATCGATCATCGGCGAGCATTTTCTGCGCGTCACCTATCAGTTGATGGCCGTGCCGGGTGCCAGCTTCAAGACCCTCAAGCGCGTCGAAAGCCATGTGCAGTCCTTGAGCCAGTGCGCGAAGTTTGTGCGCAAACATAAACTCACGCCGATCGTCTCGGCCGACAACGCAGGGGCGGCGAAGGACGTGGCGGCGCGGGGCGATAAGACTGTGGCCGCGATCGCCCCGCCGTTGGCCGCGAAGATCTACGGCCTCAAGGCGCTCGCTTCGCAGATCGAGGACGAGGATCACAACACCACGCGCTTCCTCATCATGTCGAAGACGCCGCTGAAAACCGATCCCAAGAAGGGCCCGCTGGTGACGTCGTTTGTGTTCCGCGTGCGGAACGTGCCGGCGGCGCTCTACAAGGCGCTCGGCGGGTTCGCAACCAACGGCGTCAACATGACCAAGCTCGAGAGCTACATGGTCGGCGGTCATTTCACGGCGACGCAGTTCTACGCCGAAGTCGACGGCCATCCGGATAAGCCCGGATTGCGGTTGGCGCTGGAGGAATTGCGCTTCTTCTCCAAGGAAGTGAAAGTCCTCGGCACCTATCCGGGGCATCCCTTCCGCTACGAAGCGGCGAAGAAGGCGCATTAGCCTAAAGCGGCTTGTGCGCCCAGCCATCGATCAAATAGCGCGAGATCGAGAACGGGTGCGACAGCTTCAAGTCGCCGCCCGGGTCGCCGCGGGTTCCGCCCGCCAGTACTTGTGCGCGGGTGAACCACCGGCAGTCCTCCAGCTCGCCATCATGGCGGTGGATCGTCGTGGTCGTCGCGCGGCAGGTGAAGCCCAGCATGATCGACGACGGGAACGGCCACGGCTGCGAGGCGACATAGCGCACGTCGCTGACATGGACGCCGGTTTCTTCAAGCGCTTCGCGGGCCACCGCCGCTTCCAGGCTCTCGCCCGGTTCGACAAAGCCGGCGATGGTTGAGTACACGCCCGGCGGCCAGGATTGCTGGCGGCCGAGCAAAATCTGTTCCCCATCGGGATGGATAATGGAGGTGATGATCGCCGGATCCGTGCGCGGGAAAGACCGATGTGCGCAATCCGGATTGGTGCACGTGAGGCTGTGTCCGGCGTCCATCGCCCGCGTCGGTGCGCCGCACCGACCGCAAAAGCGATGATTGGCGCGCCAGATCACCAGCGCACGGGCATGCACCATCAGGGCCGCCGTATCCGCAGACAGCACCGGCAGCATTTCCGTCAGTGAACGGAACTCGGCCGGCAGCTCCTGCTCGACAGCGTCGTCGAGAGCGATGCCGAACCAGGCCGTGTCGCTGACTACGCCAAGGAACACAGCATCGCCAGGCGTTGTCACCCGGTGGAGGATCAAGGGCGTCGCCGTGCCGTCGTCGCCGATCTGGAACGGATGCTTCTGGCGCCACACCGGCAGGAAGCGTGCTTTGCCATTGGTGAGAAACGCATCCATCGCCGCGTCATCGCCGCGCAACTCCGCGCTGCGCTCATGGGGCGCGGCGATGAACGCCAGCCGCTTAAGAAGATCGTCCGGCGTCATGCGCGATGATAGGGGTGGTTTGTGAGAATGCTATGCGCACGATAGATCTGCTCCGCCAGCATTGCGCGCACCATCATGTGGGGCCACGTCATGGCGCCGAAGGACAGCAGCATCTCGGCGCGGGCACGCACGCTCTCGTCGTGGCCGTCGGCGCCGCCGATCAGGAACGCGACCGAGCGCACGCCGCCGTCGCGCCAATCCCCCAGGCGCTTTGCGAACTGCGCGCTGCTTTGCGCCTTGCCGCGTTCATCGAGCACGACGACGCGCGCGCCGGCGGGAACGGCGGCCAGCAATGCGGCGCCTTCCTTTGCCTTGCGGGTAGCGGCGTCTGCTTCCTTTTTGATCTCGATCTCTTTCAAGTTCACACGCCACGGCAGCCGCGCGATGTAGTCTTCCGTCAGGTCCTTCTCGGGGCCTGCTTTTGCACGGCCGATGGCGGCGATCAGGATATTCACGTGTATTGAAGCTTGGTGCGGAAGTCGCCGCGGCCCTCGGGCGCGAAGTCCAGGAGACCCCACAACGGGGACAGGCCGTCCACATGGCGGGAATCCTGGCCGGGGTCCGACGGTGCCAGCATCAACTCGGTGGCGAAGGTGTGGTGGATCTTGCCATTGCGTTTGGCGAATACGTTCAGCATCGGCATCTGCTGACCCTCGGCGTTTTCGCCGAGATAGTCGCGATTGTAGGAATTGTCGGCCGACGACACGAGCCGCAGGCGATTCCAGCCGCGCGGACGCGAGAAGGTGAGAATGCGGCCGATGGCCGATTTCGCAATCACCACCAAGCCGACGCGTTGCGCGATATGTCCGGCGGATCCGTTGAGCGAATCGATCAAGCTCGCACACATGGGGCAGGGCTTATCCATGTTCGGGCCGTACATGAAGCTGTAGGCGACGAGGGTCTGCTTATCGCCGAACAATTCGGACAGAGTCACCGTCCGCGCGTTGTCGCCTTCCTTGAAGACGTAATTCGTCGGCACCTCGCCGCCGAGCGGAAGCGCGCGGCGCGCCGCGGCGACCGCTTCGGTTTGCCGGCGCAGGGCGATTTCGGCTTCCAGAAGCTCGTCGCGCGCCTTGCGATAGGCTTCGGACTCGTTCGGGAGGCGCCAGTCGTGAGTCATCGCCAAACCTCAGCGACGTGCCTTTTTCGCGGGCGCCTTCGCGGCCGCCTTCTTACGCGCGGTCTTCGGTGCGGATTTCTTCGCCGGTGCTTTCTTCGGCATCGCCTTCTTCGGCTTCTTGGGCTTCTCGACCTTCGCCGGCGTCAAGGCCGCATTCTGCCAGATGCGCTCGATGGAGTAGAACGCGCGCACTTCCGGGCGGAACAGATGCACGATCACGTCGCCAGCATCCACTAGCACCCAGTCGCCGTGCTGTTCGCCTTCGACGCGCGGCTTCACGCCGAGGTCCTTCAGCTTGGTCATGAGATGCTGCGCCATGGCGGACACCATGCGGCCCGAGGTGCCCGAGGCGACAATCATGCGATCCGCGATCGTGGTCTTGCCGACGAGATCGATGTCGAGGACTTCTTGCGCCTTGTCGTCGTCGAGCGACGCAAGGATGGTCTTGACCAATTTATCAAGGGTGAGACGCGGGGAAGATGTAGGGATGACGCTCTCCTATTTCGCCGGACGTTTCCGGCTGCTCACTGTTCTGTCGTTGGCGCGTATGGCCGTGGCGGACGCTGGATGGCGGCGAATGGGCACCCAACTCCAGGCTGGAAGCCTCGCCGCAAACAATCGCTTGGGCTCGCGTCGTGCCGCGGCAAAGCGCTGCGCCGCCGCACCCGCCAAGGCGCGGTAAGAATACGGACTGCGGTCGAAAACCGCAACGCGCACCAGGCGATAAATGTCAGCCCAGCGCCACCATTGTGGGATTTGCGCAAGATTGTCCGCACCCATCAGCCAGACGAACGCGATTCGGGGGTAGCGGCGTTTGAGGGCCGCCAAAGTATCGGCGGTACGGACCGTTCCCAGGGTCTGTTCGATATCGCTGACAACGATCCGTTGCGTGGCGGCCAGCATCCGCGCATCGGCCAAGCGACGCGCGAACGGCGCCATGCCTTTGGTCGCTTTCAATCGGTTCTGGGGGCTGACCAGCCACCACACCTGGTCGAGCCCCAGGACGCGCTGTGCCGCCGCGCTGATGTGCAGGTGCCCTTCATGCGCGGGATTGAATGAGCCGCCGAGCAATCCCACACGTTGGTGGCGTCGATCGCCCAAGGGAGGGAGCAGAGGCGGCAGGGTGTTCATTCAGCCGCGAAGCTCATGCTCGAACTTGGCCGGTGCCACGGACCTTGTATTTGAAGGTCGTCAGCTGCTCGACGCCGACGGGTCCGCGCGCATGCAGTTTGCCGGTGGCGATGCCGATCTCTGCGCCCATTCCGAACTCGCCACCGTCGGCGAACTGGGTGGAGGCATTGTGCAGCACGATGGCGCTATCCAGCGCATCCATGAACTTTTCCGCCGCCGCCGTATCCTCGGTGAGGATCGCTTCGGTGTGTTCGGAGCCGTGGGCTTGGATATGCGCGACCGCCGCATCGAGATCGGACACGATCTTGACGGACAGAATGGCGTCAAGATACTCCGTGTCCCAATCGAGCGCCGTGGCAGGCAGGACGCGCTTATCCATGCCCTGCACGGCTTCGTCGCCACGGACCTCGCAGCCAGCCGCGATGAGATCGTTCAAGATCGGCGGCAGCATCTTTGCAGCGACGGCGGAATCCACCAGCAGTGTTTCGGTCGCGCCGCAGACGCCCGTGCGGCGCATCTTCGCGTTCAGTACGATCTTGCGCGCCTTATCGGCATCGGCGCGCTCATGAATGTAGGTATGGCACAGGCCGGTCAGGTGCTGGAACGTCGGCACGCGGCTGTCGCGCATCACGCGTTCCACCAGCGACGCCCCGCCGCGCGGCACGATCACGTCGATGTATTTCGTCATGGTGAGCATCTCACCCACCGCGGCGCGATCCGTCGTCGGCACCATCTGGATAGCGTCCTCCGGCAATCCGGCAGCGGTCAGGCCGCGCTGCAGCGCCGCATGGATCGCGCGCGACGAATGAATGCTCTCGGAGCCGCCGCGCAGGATGCAGGCGTTGCCGGCCTTCAAACACAGCCCGCCCGCATCCGCAGTCACGTTGGGGCGCGACTCATAGATGATGCCGATCACGCCCAGCGGTGTGCGCACGCGCGCGATCTTCAGGCCGTTCGGCCGGTCCCATTCTGCCATGATGGCACCGACGGGATCGGCCAGGGCCGCGATCTCTTCCAGACCCTTGGCCATGGCCGCGATCCGTCCGTCATTGAGTTCCAGGCGATCGAGCAGAGCCGCTGAAAGCCCCTTGGCGCGGCCGGCGTCCATGTCTTTCGCGTTCGCCGCTTTGATCGCGCCTGCATCCGCGCGGATCGCCGCGGCGGCAGCGATCAGCGCTTTGTTCTTCGCATCGGGCGACGCGCCGGCGAGATTGCGAGCCGCGGCCTTGGCGCGCGCGCCGATGTCATGCATCAACGCGGCGACGTCTGTGGTGTCTGCTGTGTTCCCGTCCATGTCTAAATCCCAATCGCCAAGTCGTCGCGATGGATCACCTCGCTCCGGCCTCGGAACCCAAGGATATTTTCAATGTCGTCGGATTGCTGGCCTTTGATCGCCTGTACGTCGGCAGCAGCGTAAGCCGTCAGGCCGCGGCCGATGACGCGGCCATCGGCGGTGCGCACTTCCACCGCATCGCCGCGTTCGAACTGGCCGGTAACGGCGGTCACGCCAGCGGGCAGCAGACTCTTGCCGTTCTGCAGTGCGGCGACCGCGCCCTCATCGACCGTGAGGACCCCGGCGGGCTGGAGACCGCCGCCGATCCATTGCTTGCGGGCTGCGCGCGGCTCCGCCGCCGGCAGGAACCATGTGCAGCGGCCGTTATCGTTCAACACGCGCAGGGGCCGCATGGGTTTGCCCGGCGCGATCGCCATACGGCAGCCGGCTTGCAGCGAGATCTTCGCCGCCATGATCTTGGTCACCATGCCGCCGGAGCCGTGATCGCTGCCGGCCACACCGGCCATGGCTTCGACGGCCGGCGTGATCTCTCGGACTTCATGGACCAGCTTCGCGTCGGCATTCTGTCGCGGATCGGCGGTGTAGAGTCCATCGATGTCGGACAGCAGCACGAGTGTGTCCGCGCTGATCATCTGCGCCACACGGGCGGCGAGACGGTCGTTGTCGCCGAAACGGATTTCCGCGGTCGCCACCGTGTCGTTCTCGTTGATCACAGGCACGGCGCGCAGCTTCAGCAACGTATCGAGCGTGTTGCGCGCGTTGAGATAGCGGCGGCGATTCTCCGTGTCGTCCAGCGTCACGAGAACTTGCGCGACGGTGAGGCCGTGGCGATCCAATGAATTCTGATAGGCCTGCGTGAGGCGGCTTTGGCCGGTGGCGGCGGCCGCTTGCTTTTCTTCCAGGCGTAATTTCCGTCCGCGCATGCCGAGCGGCCCGCGGCCGATCGCGATCGCCCCGGACGTGACGATGATTACATCGCGGCCGCCCTTCTGCAGTTCGGCGATGTCGTCGCACACGCCATCGAGCCACGCCTGATGCAACGCGCCGCTGGTTTCATCGACCAGCAGGGATGAGCCGATCTTTACGACCAGCCGTCGCGCGGTGGCGAGGGCGTTGGCGCTCGTCATTTTTCCTCCGCGTCGCGTGCATCGATGACGTTCTTGGCGAGTGCGTTAATGATGTCGTCGCGTCCCTCGCCCGACACGCCGGACAGGACATAGACCTTGCGGCGGCAGGCTTTGGTCAAAGCGGCAAGCCGCTCCGCGCGCGTCTCCGGGTCCAGTGCATCGCACTTATTGAGTGCGACAAGCTCCTGCTTCTTTGTCAGTTCGGCGCCATACGCTTTCAGTTCCCGGCGCACAGTCTTGTAGGCGCCCGCCACGTCTTCCTCGGTGCCATCGACCAGATGCAGCAACGCAGAGCAACGCTCGACGTGGCCGAGAAAGCGGTCGCCGATGCCTTTGCCTTCGTGGGCGCCTTCGATCAGGCCGGGAATATCGGCGATGACGAACTCAAGCTCGCCCACCGTCGCGACACCGAGATTCGGATGCAGCGTGGTGAACGGATAGCTCGCGATCTTGGGCCGCGCGCGGGTGACGATCGACAAGAACGTGGACTTGCCGGCATTGGGCAAGCCGACGAGCCCGACGTCGGCGATCAGTTTCAGGCGTAGCCACACCCAGGCCTCGGGCGCTTCCTGGCCGGGGTTGGCATGTTCTGGCGCGCGGTTGGTGGGGCCCTTGAAGTGAGCGTTGCCAAAGCCGCCGTTGCCGCCTTTCAGCAGCACGACCCGCGCGCCGTCCGTGTCGAGATCGGCGAGCACCTCTTCGCGATCCTCCGACAGGATCTCCGTGCCCACCGGCACTTTGATGATGAGGTCTTTGCCAGAGCGCCCGGCGGCTAGCTTGCCTGAGCCGTCCGCGCCGCGCTCCGCCTTGAAGTGCTGCTGGTAGCGGAAGTCGATCAGCGTGTTCAGATTGCGCGCGGCTTCGAAAATGATGTCGCCGCCGGTCCCGCCGTCGCCGCCATCCGGACCCCCGAACTCGATGAACTTCTCACGCCGGAACCCGACGCAGCCGTTTCCGCCGTCGCCGGCGCGGAGGTAGATCTTGGCTTGGTCGAGGAATTTCATGGTGCCTGTATAGCAAAATAAAAAAGGAGACGGGCGATACCCGTCTCCTTTGTTTCGTGTGCGGGGTCGCCCGGCGTATCGCCCGGCGACCGCTCAGCCGCCGTTATTCTGCAGCTTGGACTTCCGGGATCGGGTCGACGGACACGTAAACGCGGCCCTTCGACGAGGTCTGGTAGGTGACCTTGCCTTCGACGACGGCGAAGATGGTGTAGTCGCGGCCGAGGCCGACGTTCTTGCCCGGGTGCCACTTCGTGCCGCGCTGGCGGACGATGATGTTGCCCGGAATGACGTGCTCGCCGCCGAACTTCTTGATGCCAAGGCGCTTGCCAATGGTATCGCGACCGTTCTCGGACGAGCCGCCTGATTTCTTATGTGCCATGAGGGCGTATCCTTACGTGCTTTGCGCGCGCGACTAGGCGCCGAGGGCCGTGATCTTCACCAGCGTCAGGTGCTGGCGATGACCGTTGCGGCGGCGGTAGTGCTTACGGCGGCGCTTCTTGAAAATGATCTTCTTGTCGTCGCGGAACTGGCGGATGACTTCGGCCGTGACCGAGGCGCCAGCAACGCGCGGGGTGCCGACCTGAGCGCCGAGGATCAGCACTTCGTCGAACACGATGGTGGCACCGGCATCGCCGGCCAGCTTTTCAACAGCGATCACGTCGTCTTTCGCGACGCGATACTGTTTGCCGCCGGTCTTGATTACTGCGAACATGGCCTTAAGACCCTGGAATTACGCGAAAACAGCGGGTTGCCGACGACCGGCCCCCGCTTGGGAGACGGGTGAATATACTGGGGCCTCCATTGAGTCAATGCCGCCGGGGGCGATTTTCGCGGCGGCAGGCACCCAAGAGCCTCTGCGGCGGCGAGAAGTTAATGAAGTCTTTGCAAAGGCTTAAGGGCTAGCGCCTGTGGGTGCCGATGGCGCAATGACCACCGATATCCCCCTCCCGCCGGCAGCGGAACGCCTTTCCCTCGCAGAAGTCGACAAGCTGCGCCAAGCCGCCGTCCTTTTGCGCAAGGCGGAGCGGCCGGTTCGGATCCTCCGTGCGGTTGCCTGGGGGCCGGAGGTGGCGGAACGGTTCTTCGCCCAGGGTGCGAAGGAACTGCCCCAGGTCACCTACACCCCGTTGGACGTCGCTCCGGTGCGCGAGGGTGTGGCTGCGGCGCGCGCCCTTACCGACGGTACCGGGGCCGTGCATGACTGGCTCAGGCGCATGGCGGGGGTGATCGAGACGTCCGCCCAGATGCTCGGCGCGATCGGTACCGCGGATTTCTTCAAGTACTCACTGGAGCTCTTCGGCTCGCCGCAGACCGAGCTCCTCGGGTGCGATGTGCGGCCGCTCGATCTCGCGCGCACGCTCGACTCGGTGCTCGGCGCATTCACCAATTTGAATGTCACCATGGACGGCGGCGATCTCCAGCGCTTCACGGCGGACGAGCTGGCCGAGCGTATGCGCGTGGTGCTCGCACGCCACTTCGGCGAGAACGCGCCGGCGGTGCAGGTGGTGCCGCACCTCTCGGCGAAAGCGCTGGCGGGCTCCAGCTACATCCGCCTGCGGGCCGACGCGACATTCTCCGACCGCGATCTCGCGCAGCTGATCCAGCACGAAGCGTTTGTGCATATCGGCACTTCGATCAACGGCGCCACGCAGCCGTTCCCGATCCTCGGCGCCGGCCACGCCGGCACGACGCGCACGCAAGAAGGTCTCGCCGTGTTTGCAGAGCTGATCTCCGGTGCGATGGATCCGAGCCGCCTGTTGCGGCTGGCGGATCGCACCATCGCCATTCAGATGTCCATGGACGGTGCGGACTTCCTCGATCTCTATCGTTACTTCCGCGAGCGCATGGGCGACGACTTTCAGGCGTTCGAGAACGCGCGCCGCGTGGTGCGCGGCGGGCTTGTGACCGGCCGCGCGCCGTTCACGAAGGACTCGGTCTATCTCGAAGGGCTGGTGAAGGTGCACAATTTCCTGCGCATCGCCGTGCAGGAAACGCGCGTGGATTGCATCCGTCTTCTGTTCGCCGGCAAGGTAGACATCGAGGACATGCCCGCCATCACGACGCTGGCCGCACACGGGCTGTGTACGTTCCCGCGCTTCCTGCCACCATGGGCGAAAGACTTGCGGTTTGTTCTTTCCTACATCGCCTATTCGTCGTTCTTGAATCGCATGAACTTGGAACGTGTGCGTGACCACTACCGCGCGCTCTTGAGCCTATGTGCGCCGCAAGCGGCCACCGCCGACATCGGGCAGGGCTAGGCCGATGCCCGCGTTTTGCCGCGTCTTCCTTGCGTTTGTGGTTGCCTTCGGCATTGCAGCCTGCACGACGATCCCGCGTGCGCCGTTCACCAGCGCGGATCAAGCGCTGGCGGTGCCGGTGGGGTTCCCAAATGTCCGTTACCGGCTTTCAGATCCTGCGGTCGCGCTGCGTTTGAGCGAAGAATTCCAGCGCGCGCAAACCGCACGGGGACGCGCGAGCGTCGTGCTCTCCCTCTCCGGCGGCGGCGCCAATGGCGCTTATGGCGCCGGCGTGCTCTACGGCTGGAGCAAGACAGGCCGACGACCCAACTTCGACGTCGTGGCCGGCGTGAGCACGGGGGCGCTCGGCGCGTCATTCGCCTTTCTCGGCGCGGAATTCGATGAGACCCTGCGCCACGCCTATACCGGCGGCGGCTCCGCCGACCTGCTGTCATTCGAGGGGCTTTTCGCGCTTTTCCGAACCAGTTTCTACAGCGCCAAGCCGCTCCAACGGCTGGTCAATGACTTCATCGATGAGCCGCTCATGCGAGCTGTCGCGGTCGAGGATGCGAAGGGCCGGCGTCTTCTGATTGCGACCACCAACCTGGATACCCAAGAGTTGGTCTTGTGGGACATGGGTGCGATCGCGCGCGTCGGCGGTCCCGCGGCGCTGCGCCTGTACCGCAAAATATTGATCGCTTCGGCAAGTGTGCCGGGCGTGTTTCCGCCGGTGATGATCGACGTCGCCGCCGGGTCACACCGATTCGCCGAGATGCATATTGATGGCGCCACCGTGGCGTCGTTCTTTGCCGTCCCCGAGACGATGCTGCTATGGCGCGAAGCGTCGCCGCCGGCCTATCGCGCGCGTCTGTATCTGCTGATCAACGGCCGGGTGGACGGCGAATTCGCCGTGACGCGCCATTCGACGTTTCCCATCGTCGCGCGCAGCTTCGAAACCATGACCAAATCGCGCACGCGCGTGGCGATCGCGGCGACCACGGTTTTTGCCCGGACCAACGGCCTTGAACTGTCCCTGACGACTTTGCCGAGCGGCGTCCCGGACGATTCGCTGGATTTCGATCAGAAGCGTATGACGTCGCTGTTCGAGCTTGGGCGTGTTGCCGCGCAAGACGGCAGCGCGTGGCGGACAGCCCCGGAAACACTGGGAACGCCATAGTTCGGCGGCTCCCGGGTTCTTTTCTGCAATCACCGGCAACACCATTCGCCCGCAACTCGTTGCCCGCGCGTCTCTTCTGGAAGACGGGTTCCCAAGCATCGTGATGATCTACAACACCGGCCCTGCGGCGATGGTGCTGATGATCGGGATCTTTGATGCAAGCAGCGGAGCGCGAATGGGCACCTCCACCACGTCGCGGATCGATGCCGGCGGCCAAGCTGCGGTACGCGTATCGGCAATGGAAGCCGCGGCGCGCATCAAGCCGCCGTCGGGCTCGTATCACTATACGTTAAAGGTCGAGAACACCTTCACCGGTGTCCCGCAGCATTTTGTGAACAATCTGCAGGCGTCGGTGATCACCGACATGACGACGGCGTGCGCGCTGGGAAACTAGGGTCAAAACCCAATAAAAGTAAAGTATTGAGCGTTGAATCGGATAATGATTCTCTGAGTCCCTCAGTCTATGGCGAGGGTGAGGATGATGAGAAGCAACTTGTTCTGGCTCAATGACGAGCAATGGGAGCAAATCCAACCGCT
>CANJPQ010000044.1 GCA_947476275.1 Fidelibacterota bacterium | reverse complement strand
GCGGCACCGCATCGAGAATGCTTTTTGCAGGCTCAAAGACTTCCGGCGCATTGCCACCCGCTACGATAAGCTGGCGCGAAACTTCCTTGCATCCATCCACCTCGTCGCAGCAATCGTTTGGTGGATTTTATGAGTCTGGACCCTAGTCTCTTCCGACAGCACTTTGAGCTTGGCGTCGTAGTAGTGATCGTCGGGGGAACCGGCCTCGATCTCCGCAATCAGCACCTTGGCGCCGTCGTGTTCGACCTGGGCTTCGTCAAGCATGTCGTGTTCGACCCCTTCCAGGCAGGCCGGATAGAAAAACTCTTCCTCGATGGCAGTGTGGACGGTCAGCTCCAAACAGATTTGTTGCGCAATCTCGGCCTTCTTCCCGCGGGCTTTTGCGTACTTTTCGAACAGTTCTTCCACCTTGCGGTGATCGGCCTTGAGAAGGGCGATGGCGTCCATCGTCGCTTTTGGCATGAGAGGGTCCTATGTGCTTTGATTACGGAAATACGTGGAGCTAACGCGGCGGGCCCGGAAAAGGTCCCGGTGGTCGAGAGCGCGCGTAACGCCTGCGCAACAACATTCGGGGTGACGCCATGCTGCTTCCACCTGCACAAATCGATTGCGGCATATCGCGGGCTTGGCCTCGCGGCGGGGTGAACCATGAGTAAGCCCCGCATCTTGGTCTACAAGGCGTCTTATGACCGCGTCGGCGACGAACTCACCGGCGCGGACTGCGTCGTCATGGACGAAGCCGGCACGTTGACCTTCGCCGGCACACCCGTCGCACCGGAGGAAGCCGCGCTGGACGCCGCCTGGATCAATTTCGACGTGTTCGGCGCGCCGTCTGCGAAGGCTTTCTTCGGCGCCATCATGACATCGCCCACGATCCGATGGGCCCATTCGGCGGCGGCCGGTCTGGATCATCCGATGTTCGCGCGCCTAGTGGAAAAGGGCGTCACCCTGAGCACGACGCATGTGCAATCCCTCGGGATCGCGGAATTCGTGATCTGGGCGGTGATGGACGTGCTGAAGCGCGGCCCCGAACAGCGCAAGCGACAGTCGGAACGCAGGTGGGACCGCCTGCGTGCGCGTGAAATGGCGAAGACCAGTTGGCTGATCGTGGGCTTCGGTGCCATCGGCCAGGACGTGGCTCAGCGCGCGCGGGCATTCGGCGCGCGGATTGTCGGCGTGCGTCGGAGTGCCGGCACGCATGAACTGGCGGACGCGATGATCAGCGATTGGCGTCAGGGATTGCCGGACGCAGACGTGGTGGTACTCGCCCTGCCCCTCACTCCGGCGACCAAAGACATGGCAAATGCAAGCGCCTTCGCGGCCATGAAGCCGGGCGCGATCTTCGTCAACGTTGCCCGCGGCGGATTGGTCAACGAGCCGGACCTGTTGGCGGCCTTGGATCAGGGCAAGCCGCAGCGCGCGGTGCTGGATGTGTTCGTGCAAGAACCGCTGCCGGCGGACAGCCCGTTCTGGGACCATCCCAACGTGCAGGTCAGCCCGCATGATTCGCCGAGCAGCGAGGGCTATGCCCGCCGGGCCGACGAGTGGTTCCTGGCTAATTTGAAGCGTTTCACTGCCGGCGAGCCGCTGCGCGACGTGGTGGATCCGGCAAGCGTGATCGCCGGAGCGACCGGGAAGGCCTGACTAAAGTTTGAGTTTCGGTGCAGGCAGCGGGGGCAGCACCTTGCCGAGCGCGGGACCGAGGCCCAGCAGTACGCCGTCGGACATCGATGGGCCGATGAATAGCCCGCCCATGGGCATGCCCGATTGCGTCAGCGCGAGCGGCACGCTCAGGCCCGGCAATTGTGCCGTCGTCGGCGGCAGGGTGTAGCGGGCATAGGCGAGCGCAGGCGCAGGCACGCCGTTGACCAGAACATTGCCGTCGTCACCGACGGATTTGGCGACGACCGGCGACGCCGGCGTGAACATCGCCGTGACGCGGTGGGTTTCGAAGTAGGAGGCGTAGGCTTGGCGCAGCTTGGGCTGCTCCACCTCGATAATGCGGCGATACTCTGCGGCGGAGGTCTTCTCGCCGTCCATCAGACGCTGGCGCGTGCTGCGCATGGCCGCCGAGACAGCAGCGTCGGTGACGTCCAGAAGCGTGCGCTTCGCCCCGTGACTGGCAAGATACATCGCGAGATCGCGCGGCCGTTCATAGTGGCCCAGCGCCATGTAGATGTCCGCGAGTTGCGGAAGCCCCGGCACGTCTGCCGCGACGAACTGTACGCCGGCCTTCGTAAGACGTGCGACCGCGTCAGCAAACACATCCGCGACATCGCCTTCGATATCCTCCTGGAAGAACGCACGCGGCAGGCCCAGACGAAGTCCATCGAGATTTCCGAAATTCACGTCGGCGCGCAGATCGGCGTGAATCTGATCCATGAAGATCAGGTCGATCGGATCGCGCGCGAACCAGCCGGCCGTATCGCGGCTGTTGGACAGCGGAATGATCCCGCGCTGGCTGACGCGGCCGACCGTGGGTCGAAATCCCCAGATGCCGCAGATCGCTGCCGGCAACATCACCGAGCCGCCCGTGTCCGTGCCGAGGCCCGCGGGCAGGATGCGCGCCGCAACCGCCGCCGCGGACCCACCGCTGGAGCCGCCGCTGATGGCGCGCGGATTGTAAGGATTGCCGGTGTCGCCGAAGGTCTTGTTGGAGCCGGTGATGCCCAGCGCCAGTTCGTGCAGGTTGGTCTTGCCGGCGACTAGCCCGCCCGCTGCGCGCAGTTTGGTCACGACGTCCGCGTCGCGCACCGGCTGCCAATCGGTCAAGCCCGGCGTGCCGCCGGTGGTGATGTAGTCGACGGTGTCGAGATTGTCCTTCACTGCAATCGGCGCGCCGGCGAGCAGCTTGGTGATATCCGCCGCGCGGGCATCGGCCATGAACTTTTCACCCGGAGCTGTGATGAAGGCATTGAGATGCCTGAGCGCATGGGCGCGGACGACCACCTTGGCCGCCACATCTTCCGGCGTGAACACGCCCTTCGACAACGCTGCGCACAGCGCCGTTAGGGAGAGATCGAGCGGATCGTCCCCCGCCTTGGCGATCACGACACGATCACCGAATGTCCTCGTGGACCTCGCCGATTGCGTCGACCGCAGCGGCATGCACCGCGGGCGCACGCTTGAGCTTGCGGAAGCGCACGAACGCCACCGGGATGGCGAAAAGATAGATGAAGCCCAGCACACTCAAGGTCGCCCAGGTTTCCGAGACGAGGAACACGCTGGTCACGCCGATGGCGATCATCACCGGCAGCACCCATTGGGGCTTGAGACGGATATGCTTGCCGGAGAACGTCGGCAGACGGCTGACCATCAGCATCGCGACGCTCAGCAATACCGCACCCTGCAATACAGGACTGCGGAAGACATCGTTCTCGGTATAGAGCCACAGGATCATCGGCATGATCGCCAGGCCCGCAGCCGCCGGCGCCGGCACACCGGTGAAGTAATTATGTGCCCACGGCGGCACGTCCGTTTGGCCGACCATGGTGTTGAAGCGCGCGAGCCGCAGCACACAGCAAACGGCATACAGCAGGCATAGCGCCCATCCGATGCTGCCGACGGTATTCATGGTCCACAGGTAGAGAACCAGCGCCGGACAGACGCCGAAGCTGATGCCGTCAGCGAGGGAATCGAGTTCCTGTCCGAACTTGCTGGTGGCACGCAGCAAACGGGCCACACGACCATCCACGCCGTCCAGAACAGCGGAGATGATCTGGGCCATCACCGCCTGCTCGAACTTGCCTGCCAAGGCGTAGCGGATCGCGGTCAGTCCCGCGCACAGGGCCAGCAGCGTCAGGATATTCGGGAAGATTCGGTTGAAGGACAGCGTGTTGATCTTCAGCCGCCGCCCACGGCGGAAACGGCCGCCGAAGCGCGTGCGCCGAGTTGCCGGTTCGGGACGGTCGTTCGCGGGGTCCTCCCCCTCTGGCGGACCGTCAGGCGACATCAGCGCACCTCGCCCTCGCGCTGCGGCTCGTTGGACGCAAGATCGGCGATAACCGTCTCGCCCGCGACCGCGTGCTGCCCCACGCACACCAAGGGCGACACCCCGGGCGGCAGATAAACATCGAGGCGGCTGCCGAAGCGGATCATGCCGAAGCGCTGGCCGGTGACGAGTTGTTGCCCCGCGCGCACATCACACCGAATGCGGCGCGCCACGAGGCCCGCGATCTGCACCACGCCGACATCCTTGTTGTCGGAGGTGCGGATGTGCAGCGCCTGGCGTTCGTTGTCGGCGCTCGCTTTGTCGAGCGTGGCATTGAGGAACTTGCCGGGGATGTATTGCTCTTTGACGATCGTGCCTGCGATGGGTGTGCGGTTCACATGGCAATCGAACACACTCATGAAAACCGACACGCGCGTTACCGGCGCGGGCGGCATGTCGAGTTCCGGCGGCGGCACCACGGGCCCGATCATCTGCACGATCCCGTCCGCCGGGCTGATCACCAGTCCGGGACGCACCGGCGTCGTGCGGTCGGGGTCGCGGAAGAAATAGAAGCACCAGACCGTCGCGCCGAGGCCGATCAGACCAAGCGGATGCCAGATCCAATAGAGGATCAGGGTGGCGACAACGAACAGTGCCACGAATCCGGGCCCCTCCGGATGGAGCGGCGGCAGGAGGTAGTGCTTCCAAGTAATATGGGTGGACTTCGTTTCGAGCGCACTCACGGGCGGATGGTCCTCTGTCCGTTGGTTCGCGTTTGTCTTAGCACCGTTCCGGGGCCTGCGTCAGGCTCCGTGGTCAGAACGCTCAAGCCGGCGGATTGGTTGGCGACGGCTCCCTTGCTCATTCATCGGGCCGCTTATGGGCCCTTTTTCTGAGACGGCATCGCAAATACCTGGCCCGGGTAGATCAGATTGGGGTCCTTGATGCGCTCGCGGTTGGCGTCGTAGATCACGGTGTACAGCTCGCCCTGCCCGTAGGCGCGGCGGGCGATACGCCACAGGCTGTTGCCCTTAATGATGGTGACGTCTCCGGGCGCGAGCTTGGCCTGGGCGGGATCGAGGGTGAATGGGTTCTCCACCCGCGCCAGGATGTTGTTACCGCTGCCGAGCTGATCGGCGCGCAGATTGTGCGGCCCTTCGGCGATGCGGGCCGTGGGCGATAGCGTCCAGGCCCCGTCCTCGCCGGCGGTGGTTTTGCCAACGATTTGATTGTCGAGATAGAGTTGCACGGTCGCGCCCGCGTCGGCCTTGCCGCTGACCGAGAACCTGCCGAAGGCGTCGTAGTCGACCGCCTCGATGGCGAGGGTCGAAACCCCCGGTTCCGCATTCACGCCTTGCAACACACGGCTATTCCCGCCATTGCGGGACTGCTCGACGATCAAGACTTCGCCGTTGCGTTCCGGCACCTGCATCACCACAACCTTCTCCGACAGCATCTCCTTGCCGTCGGTTCCCTTGGCGCGCAGGGAGAACTGGCGCGTGCCGGGTGCGACCGGTTGATTGGGGACGTAAATCCACTCGCCGCGGCCGTCAGCCTGAACGCGGCCGATTTCCTTTTCACCGTCGAGGATAATCACGGTGGCATTGGGCGCGGCGCGGCCGGCCATCACCAGACTGCCCTTCGGATCGATGCGCACCACATCGAAGCTGGGCCCGCCCGGCGCAACAACCGTGGCGCCACCGCGGCGCGCAGCGTTCTGCGGATTGGTCTGGAGGGTGAAGTTGAACACCAGCGCGGCAATCACCACGACGATGCCAGCCACCGCAATGACAAGGGGACGATTCACGCAACCCGCCGGTGATTCAACGAAACTAGAGGTCGATTTTGCATATCGGAGCGGCCCATGGGAACACGCGACTGACCATGAAAGTACAAAATATTTGTAATCAATCGGTTACTTCGTCGCCGGATGCATCACGAGCGTAACAATGGCACCCAGAGCGAGCGGAATTAAGGCGATCCCGGCCAGGACCAGGGGTGCGAGGAAGCGGCTGACCCCCGCCTTGGGCAGGGGGACGCGACTGGCTGTTCCGTCCGCGAAAAGGATCAGGCCGGTCATGACCAGGCCAACGCCGGTGAACGGCGAACGCTCAAACAGAGCCCAGGCAATCGCCATTTCCGCCATGGCAGCGCTGAGGGCCAAGGCCACACCGATGACGTCCTGCCGCGACAGCCACGACCAGGTCCCGCAGCCGACCAGCGCAGCCGTCAGCACCGCAGCGCTGAGGCGCAGGGGCTGATCGCCTGCGGCGGCAGCGACCGCAAGCAGCGACAGCGTTGTCATCACGCTCACGATCAACCACACACCCACCGGCGGCATATGCGCATGTTCCGCCGTGCGAAGGCGGTCGAAACGCCACAGCACGATCGCACCGATACCAACGGCAGCGGCGAACGCCGCCAACGTAGGCAGGCTTGGCGCGCGGAGCGGCGACACGCCGCCGTTCACTTCTGCCCACGCCGAGACAACGAGCACCCCGAGTGTGCCGACGGTGAGAAACACGCGCCCCTTCAACCAGGCGTCACAGACCAAACCCGCCAGGGCCGCACCGAGAACGATGTGTCCGATCCGGCCCAGGGCGTCATAGGCGAACCAACCCGGCTTCACGATCAACGCCCAGCCGATCAGGAACGCGACCGGCAGCGCAAGACCGCCGAAACGGGCGGCGCGCTCCGCCCCGGCCCCCATACGGATACCGGCGGACAGCATGAACGCGAGGACGAGCGGAATGAGAAGCGCAAACGGCGAAGCCAGCATCGTCACTGCACAAGACGGTCAGGCCGTTCCTGCGGAATTGCAGGATTTCGGCGCCCCGGGGTTCCTTATGAGCCCTTTGCCGCGAAAATCAACGCTGCGCGGCGACTTGGGCGGCGGTGACCGCCGGGGCCTTGTTGCCCCAACTACCGCGGAGATAGTTGGAGAGTGCCGCCACGTCGGCATCGGACAACACATCGCCGTAGAACTTCATGGTTTCCCATGATCCGAAATCGACGCCTTTTGGAATCTGCGGTCCGTAGAGAATAACGTTGATGAGCGAAGCGGGATCGGCGGTCTGCACGATCGCGCTGCCGGCCAGCGGCGGCGCGCTGAACAGCCCGCCTTCGCCGGCGGCCTGATGACATTCGCTGCAGCGCTTGTCGTAGATCGGCTTGCCCGCCTGCGCCTCAGCGGCGGACACGGGCTGTCCCTCCTGCTCGCGCGCGGGCAGAGCTTTCAGGTAGACGGCCATCGCCTGCACGTCTGCGTCCGTCAGTTGGCTTGTGCCATTGACGATCACGTCGTTCATCGGTCCGAACGTGCCGGCCACGGCGCTCGCGCCGGTCTTGAGATAAGATTTCAGTTCTTCGACCGGCCATGAGGCCAAGCCTGTCTTGGACGACGTCAGATTGACTGCTGACCACCGCCGCGACTTGCCTTCCGCGACATGGTCCATGATGACGCCGCCAGCATATGCCCGCGCGGCGACTTCGGCCTGGAAGATGTTGCGCGGCGTGTGGCACGCGCCGCAGTGGCCAAGACCCTCGACGAGATAGGCACCGGTGTTCCACTCGGCCGACTTCGACGTATCGGCTTTGTACCTGCCCTGCTCGAAGAACAGCGCATTCCAGAACATCATCGGCCAGCGCATGGTGAACAGCAGGCCGTTCGCCGGCGGCTGGTAGCGTTCGGCTTTCAACGTGCGCAGGTAGGCATAGATCGCGTCCACGTCCTGATCGGTGACCTTGGTGAAGGCCGTGTAGGGGAACGCGGGGAAGAGATGCTTGCCGCCGGGTGCGATGCCTTCATGCATCGCCTTGCGCAAGTCGGCGGCGGTCCACTTGCCGATGCCAGTTTCATTGTCCGGCGTGATGTTCGACGAATAGATCGACCCGAAGGGCGTCTCGAAGCCGACGCCGCCGGTGAACGGCGCGCCGCCGGGACGGGTGTGGCAGCTGATGCAGTCACCTGCGGCGGCGAGGTATTTGCCGCGCGCGACAATCGGATCGACAGGTGCTTCGGGCGCGGGCGCAGCGGCCGGCGGAGAATCAGTCGGCGGCGCACCCTCTGCTGCGAGGGTGGCGCCGCCGGAGATCAGGCAGAAAGCGAGGATAATCCCACGCAGATCAGGCATGGGATCTCAGCGCCTTACTTCGTGCGATAGGTGTCGTGGCAGCTCTTGCAGGTGAGCGCGCCCATGACTTCCTTCGGGTCAACCGGGCCGGCCTTGGCCTTCTTCGCCAGGGCGTCCGCGGTCGTGCTGAGGGCGGTCAAGCGTTCGGAGAAATCCTTCCAGTTGGTCCAGATTTCTTCCTTGGCGGTGCCGCCGACCATCTTGGTCTCGAAACCCTTCAGCGCGGCCTTTGCGCCGAGAGAGATGCCTTCCAGGTGGAGGGCGATGTTCTGGTCGTAGGGCACCCGCTTCTGAAGAATGGCGCCCATGGCGGCGACGTTATCGCCCAAGCCTTTCATCACCGCGCTGCGATAGGCCAGCACCGGATCCTTCGGCGCCTCAGGAGCCTGAGCGGAGGCTGCGAGCGGCAGGGTCATCACGGCGGCCAGCGACAGGCCACCAATCAGCTGCTTCAAATAAGTCACGAAATCCTCCCCTATGGGACTGAATTGCAAGGCGCATCAGCTGTACAAAGAACCCGAAAGCGTGGCAAGAGCGCTGGTCTCCTTGCCCAAAATCCGCAACTCTTGCAGGACCCATGCCGAGCCCCCCTGCCCTTCGCGCCCTGTGCGTCTTTTGCGGTTCCCAAGCGGGGACCGATGCGTCGCATAGAGCCGCTGCGACAGCGCTTGGCACGCAGCTGGCGGCACACGGATCCGCCCTGGTCTATGGCGGCGGGCGCACGGGACTGATGGGGGCCGTGGCCGATGCGGTCCTGGCGGATCGCGGGACCGTGATCGGCATCATCCCTGACTTCCTCAAGGACAAGGAACTTGCTCATACAGGGGCGACCGAGCTGGTGATCGTGCCGGACATGCATACTCGCAAACGCTTGATGGCCGAGCGGGCGGATGCGTTCTGCATCCTGCCGGGCGGGGTGGGCACGTTGGAGGAATTCTTCGAGATCGTGACCTGGCGGCAGCTGCACCGTCACAACAAGCCGATAATCCTGCTCAATGCGGGCGGATACTGGGACCACGTGGTGGCCCTGTTCGCCAACATGATCGCGTACGGCTATGCCCACCGGGGGCACGAGGCCCTGATCACCGTCGTCGACCGGGCCGAGGACGTGATCCCGGCCCTGGAAGCCGAACTGGCCCACCCCAAGACCCCGCTGGCCTTCGAGATCGAGGGCATCAAAGCCTTCAGCCCGCCGTAGACGACGCGAAAGTCCACAGATTGCGAGCGGATTCCCGGCTTGGCGTCTGCCCGGCGATGCCTTAATTTCCGCCGCAACCGCGCCCTGTGCTCTTGCGGTTGCCCATAACACGCGCTGGTCCTCGGCTGCCGGAGCCCCTTTCGAGGGGTGGGTGCCGGAAGCCGGCCATATCCCCGAGGATCATATGTCCAAAATTCAGGTGAAGAACCCGATCGTCGATCTCGACGGCGACGAGATGACGCGCATCATCTGGCAGTTCATCAAAGAGAAACTGATCACGCCATATCTCGATGTGAACATCCTCTACTACGACCTGGGCATGGAGAGCCGCGACAAGACCGACGACAAGATCACCGTCGATGCCGCCAACGCCATCAAGCAGCACGGCGTGGGCGTGAAGTGCGCCACCATCACCCCGGACGAAGCGCGGGTGAAGGAGTTCAATCTCAAGAAGATGTGGAAGTCGCCCAACGGCACGATCCGCAACATCCTCGGCGGGACCATCTTCCGCGAGCCGATCGTCTGCAAGAACGTACCGCGCCTGGTGCCGGGCTGGACACAGCCGATCGTCATCGGCCGACACGGCTTCGGCGATCAGTACAAGGCGACCGACTTCCGCGTGCCCGGCAAGGGCAAGTTGACGATGACGTTCACGCCGGACGACGGCGGCGCGCCGACCGAGTACGAGGTGTTCCAGTTCCCCGGCGGCGGCGTCGCCATGGGCATGTACAACCTCGATGCGTCCATCGCCGACTTCGCGCATTCCTGCCTGAACTACGGTTTGGCGCGCGGCTGGCCGGTGTACCTGTCCACGAAGAACACCATCCTGAAGGCCTACGACGGCCGGTTTAAGGACATCTTCCAAGAGATCTACGAGAAGGAATACAAGGCGAAGTTCGACGCCAAGAAGATCGTCTATGAACACCGCCTGATCGACGACATGGTTGCCTCCGCGCTGAAGTGGAACGGCGGCTTCGTGTGGGCGTGCAAGAACTATGACGGCGACGTGCAGTCCGACACGGTCGCGCAGGGCTTCGGCTCCCTTGGCCTGATGACCTCCGTCCTGCTCACCGCCGACGGCAAGACCGTCGAATCTGAAGCCGCCCACGGCACCGTGACGCGTCACTACCGCCTGCATCAGCAGGGCAAGGAGACTTCGACCAATCCGATCGCGTCGATCTTTGCCTGGACGCAGGGCCTGAAGTATCGCGGCCAGTTCGACGGCACCCCGGACGTCGTGAAGTTCGCCGATACCCTTGAGAAAGTCTGCGTCGAAGCGGTCGAGAAGGGCTTCATGACCAAGGACCTCGCCATCCTGGTGGGTCCGGAGCAGGCCTGGATGACCACCAACGGCTTCCTCGACAAGCTCGACCAGATGCTCAAAGTGGCAATGAAATAAGCGACTTCGCTTTTTGTGAGCGACTTAAACCCCGCCCGGAGCGATCCGGGCGGGGTTTTTCGTCGTACTTCCGAGCACAGGGCGTTCGCCTGATGGAGACACGCCATGGCACTCGCCGACCGCCGCAGCGCCTTTGCTTTCGCCGCGTCCGCCTTCATGCTGCCGCTCATGCCCACGGCACATGCCACGAGCGAGATGCTGATCGATGACTTCACCGGCCCGGACGGCGTCAGCCGCATCGGCACCCGGTGGGAAGGCTTCACCGACCGCGTTATGGGCGGACGTTCCAACGGCCGCGCGGCGCCTGCCGTTATCGCCGGACGCCCATGCCTGCGATTGACCGGAAAGGTCGACACCCGCGGCGGCGGGTTCGTGCAAATGGCCCTCGATCTCGCCCGCGACGGCGCCTGCGATGCCACCCGCTTTGCGGGCATTGTCTTCGACGTGTACGGCAATGGGGAAACCTATAATGCCCATCTCCGTACGACCGACGTCCGCTGGTACGACCAATCCTATCGGGCGAGTTTCGTGGCGCCGGCCGCCTGGACAACGGTGCGCCTGCCGTGGGCGGAGTTTCAGCCGGCAAATATCGACCGGCAGTTGCGGCGCGACGGGCTCATGCGCATCGGCCTGCTCGGCTGGATGCGCGACTTTGACGTGGATTTGGCCATCGGCCGACTGGCGTTCTACTGAGCCGTGCGCATAATCTGGACTGGACCGAGAGGACAGCCATGACCATCAGCAATTCCGTGATCGACCGCGGCAAACTCGGCAACGTGCCGGCGCTGACCGAACGCGCGGACGAAGCGTTCCTCGACTTCATGTGCGACGCGCGCAACATCGTGATGCACGCCCATCACCGGCCGATCTCGGACCTCGGCAACAAGGCCATCGCCGCGGCCGGGCTGAAGCCGGTGCATACACACGAGAACGTCGCAAAGATCCGCGAGGTCATCTTCGATACGCCCGAGGTTGCCGCCTATCTGCGTTTCAAGCGATCGGCGCAGGAACGCTACAAGCAGCGCATCATCGAATCCTATGGCGTGCGTGAAGAAGAACTGACGCGCTGGCTGGATGACGCGGCCACGCGCGGGCCGGGCACGCTCACCCTCGATCCGAATTTCAAGTACCCGGACTACGCCACGGTCGATATCCACATCACGCCGCACGGCTACACCGGGCATGCGCTGTCGGGCTTCTACTACGACTACGGCACCAGCATCTTCTTCGGCGGCGCAAACGCCGGCGACGTGATGCACGCGAGCCACGTCGCGCGCGTGTCCACGCCGCGCGACGGCAAGGTGACGCGTACTCTCGATATCGCCTGTTCCGTCGGCCAGATGGTGAGCCAGACCAAGAAGCGGTTTCCCGACGCCGAGGCGCACGGCATCGACATCAGCGCGCCCATGGTCAAGTACGCGCACTGGCGCGCCGTCCAGCAGAACCTGGATCTGCACTTCGCCCAGATGCCGGCGGAAGAGATGACCTTCCCGGACGGGCACTTCGATATTGTTACCTCATATCTGCTGTTCCACGAGATCCCGCTGCCGGTGATCAAGAAGGTGCTGGCGGAAGTGAAGCGCGTGCTGCGGCCGGGCGGAACCTTCACGATGCTCGACTTCCCGTCCTCACGCCCCGAGGAACCGGGCTACGGCGGGTTCATCGGCTTGATGGATTCCTCCGACAACGGCGAGCCGTATGCGCATGGGTTCGTGCATTGTAATATCGAGAAGCTGATTGAAGAGGCGGGCTTCAAGTTGCGCTACACGGGCGTCAAAGACATCCTCAAGCACGGCCGGGTGTGCGACAAGCCGGTCTAAGTAGAGTACTCTGCTTGACAGAGTAATTCTGGTCGGCCATACTCTGCCCTACAGAGTAAGGAAGACCCCCATGACGCTGACCCAAACCGATGCCGCCGCTGCGCTGAAAGACATCGCTACGGCCCATGAACAGAGCCGAGCGCTGTTCGTCTACCAAATGGCCAGCCCGTATCTGCTCCTGTGGGGCGCGATCTGGCTTGTGGGGGGACTGATCCCGGTGCCCATCCCGGCCAATCCCAGCATCGCGTGGTTGGTCCTGGACACCGTGGGCGTCCTGGCGAGCATCTATATCGGATACACGAACATGCGGCGGATCAGCACGACCGCGACGGACAATGGCGCCGCGGCGGGACGCAAATGGGCGTGGAGATATACCGCGACCAGCGCTGTCATCTTTCTATTTTCGTTTCTCACCATCATCGTTTTCGAAGCGCGCACGGCTCAGCAAGGCATGACCTTCGCCGCCATCCTCACCTCCGCGATTTTCGCGTCGCTCGGGATATGGATCGGCCTGCGGTATGTCGTGATGGCCGCGATCCTGGTGACGACAGCGCTGACCGCACACTTCCTGCACGTGCCGTATGAGGTGCCGGTGATCTGCTTTGCCGGCGGCGCAACCATGATGATGGGTGGCCTCTGGATGCGGCGGGCATAGCATGAGCGGCCCGGACGAGATCATCCACCAATCGGTGCGGCTGAAGATCATGGCGGCGCTCAACGCCCTGCCCGCATCAGAAGCCGCCGACTTCAGCCAGCTGCGCGCCATCACCGGCGCCACGGACGGAAACCTCGGCGCGCACCTAAACACGCTCGAGAGCGCGGGCTACATCGACGTCACCAAGGAGTTTGTCGGCAAGAAACCGCGCACGTCGGTGGCGCTGACCCGCACCGGCCGCAAGGCCTTCGCCGCGCACGTGGCCTACTTGCGCGACATCATCGACGCGGCGCCGACTTCCGAACGCTGATCAGGAGACAAGTCATGGGCACACTCGCAAGCATTCACGTTACTTCCGCTGTTATCTCCATGGTGCTTGGCGCATTTGTATTGCTCGACGTCAAAGGCACCCTGGCGCACCGCGCGCTCGGCGTGGCCTATGTCCTGGCAATGTTGATGGTAAACTTCAGCACCCTCGGCCTGTACCGCCTACTCGGAACGTTTGGGCCGTTCCACGTGCTAGCGCTCATCAGCTTTGTGGTGCTGCTGATCGGCATGATTCCGCTTTTCCGGCGCAAGAAGAACTGGCTGCAGTTGCACTACCGGTTCATGTGCGGCTCTTACGTTGGCCTGCTCGCGGCGGCGACCGCTGAAGCGATGATCCGCATTCCGGCGATCCGGAATCTGTTCCAATCGCCCCAACAGGTGATTTGGGTATCGATTGGTATTGCGGTCACATACTCGGTCGCCGCACGTCTCGTTCTGCCGCGCCTCGAACAAAGGGTGCTCGCTAGGGTCTAGCAAGCACGCCGCAGTCTTGCTTTAATAGCTGCATGGCACGCAACCCAACCCACGAGATGCTCTCGACGCCCGATCACGACGAACGGGCGCGCCAGCAGTATGTCCTCGGCCTGAAGACCCACATCGGCCGCAAGGTGCGCACAGGTAATCGTGCGGTGTTCGAAAAGAAGGCAAAGCCGGCCTTTGAGAAACAACACGGTCGCAGCCCGCAAAGCCCCGACGAAATCGGCTCGGCGATGTGGCAAGAGCCGGACTACTTGATGTTCTCCGCGCTCAACCGCAACGCCCAGGAGATGATGTGGGATGCGGTGTGCGATCCGATCTATCGGCAGGAAGAGCGACTGGCGGCGACCTACGATCGCTTGCACGGGGCGGCACAAGGGTCGCTGACCCTCGACCCGAACTTCAAAGTTCCTGCGGGTATCCGTGAAATCAACATCCACCTCCAGCCGGGCGGTTATGCGCAAGACCTGAGCGCGCAGGATGTCATCGCCGGCGCGTTGTATGAGGGCGGCGGCAACCTCTACTCCATGGGCGGCGGCATCGGCACCATGGAGAGCAAGGCGGAGGTGATCCAGCGTTTCTTGAAAGAGCGCTTCCCGGATTTCACGCCGACAAGAATTCTCGACATGGGCTGCTCCGCGGGATCGTCGTCAACGCCTTGGGCGCTCGCGTTCCCGAAAGCCGAAGTGCATGCGGTCGATGTCGGCGCAGCGTTGCTGCGCTACGCGCATGCGCGCGCCGAAGCCTTGGGCGCCAAGGTGCATTTCCATCAGATGGATGCGGGCGCGACAACCTTCCCCGACGCCTCGTTCGACTTCGTGGTCTCCCACAACGCCATGCACGAGATGCCGCAGAAGACCCAAGCGGCGATGTTCAAGGAAAGCTATCGCCTGCTGAAATCCGGCGGCATCGCGATCCACCAGGACGTTCCGCTGCGCTATGCGGAAAAGGATGCATTCGGCCGGTTTGAGTCCGGCTGGGACCTGAAGAACAACAACGAGCCCTATTGGGAAGCCTACGCCACCAACGATCCGCTGCAGATGTTCCTGGATGCGGGCTTCCCGCGCGAGGCGATCTGGACGGGCAAATTCGAACAGCTCGACAAGACGGTCGCCTGGTTCGTGAGCTGCGCACGGAAGCCGTAAGGCGCGCTGCCGTAACCTTCTTCTGCGACGCCGGTTGTTACTCATTGAGAGTAATCAATGGGTGCACGCCGCTATGACCAAAGTCGTTTATGAGATCGTCGAGCACGATGGCGGATGGGCCTATCGGGCGAACAGCGTCTATTCCGAGACCTTTCCGTCCCATGACGCGGCGCGCACGGCGGCGGAGTCCGTCGCGCGTAAGCAGCACGTCTCCGGCCAGACGACCGGCATCCGGTACGAGGATCGGGACGGCAAGTGGCACGAGGAAGTGACCAAGGGCACCGACCGTCCCGAAACGAAGGTGGTGGGCTAACGCCTACCGCTTCACGCTGCGCAGGTATGCCAGCATGGTTTCCGGATCCGTCACCTCGTAAGGGTCCTGGTCCGTGCCGACGTCGTTGATGCCGGGTTCTTCGAACCATTTCTCGACAACGCCGTCATTGGCGACCATGGAGTAGCGCCAGCTGCGGTAGCCGAAGCCGAGATGCTCCTTGTTGATCAGCATTCCCATGCGGCGGGTGAAGGTACCGGAGCCGTCCGGGATCAACTTGACGTTCTTCAGCGAGAGCGACTTGCCCCACTGATACATGACGAAGGCATCGTTGACGCTGATGCAGTAGACCTCGTCGATGCCGAGCTTCAGCATCTCGGCATGAGCAAGATCGTAGGAAGGACATTGCTTGTTCGAGCAGGTCGGGGTGAACGCGCCCGGCAGGGAAAACACCACCACGCGCTTGCCGCCGAACAGATCGGCTGTGGTGCGGTCCTGCCAACGGAACGGGTTCGGGCCTTCGATGGTCGCGTCGTGAACGCGGGTTTTGAAAATGACGTCGGGAAGTTTTTTAGTGATCATGTCAGGGGTCCTGTGGGGAGAGAGTAGGCAACAGGCGACACGTAAGTGGCCCCGGGGGTGGAAACAAGCCCATATTGCGCTGCGGCGTTGCACCCGCTACACAGCGCTCCCGTAACGGCACCAGGACTTAGGCTGTGCAGAAGTTCCTCGAAGGTTACAAAACATTCCGCTCCAACTATTACAGCCAGCACCGGCCCATGCTGGAACGGCTGATGAAGGCGGGGCAGAATCCGAAGGCGATGATGATCGCCTGTTCCGATAGCCGCATCGATCCGTCGCTGAAATTCGGCGCAGATCCCGGCGACATCTTCATGGTGCGTAACGTTGCGAACCTAGTGCCGCCCTATCATCCGGACGGCGACTACCATGGCACTTCGGCGGCGGTGGAATTCGCCGTGCAAGTGCTCAAGGTCGAGAACATCATCGTCATGGGCCACGCCAAGTGCGGCGGCATCGGCGCGCTGATCCGCCATGAAGAAGAAGCAGCCACCGACTTCGTGGCGGCGTGGATGAAGATGGTGGCGCCGGCGCGCGATCGCGCCATTGCCGTCGCGGGCAGCGCCTCGGAAGACGACATTCAGCGGCTGGTGGAACAGGAGGCGGTGAAGGAATCCCTCACCAACCTGATGACCTTTCCGTGGGTGAAGGAAGCTGTGCTCGGCAACACATTGACGCTGCACGGCTGGTACTTCGACCTCGGCACCGGCACCCTGCACATCATGGACCACACCGGCGCGTTCCAGCCGGCGCCGGTCTAGGGACTATTCCGCGGCGAGTTTGTTGCTCACGCCCCAGCCGCTTCCACCCTGCACGTAGCCCTTCGGCAGGCCCGCATCCGGCGTGAAGCCGTACATGGCATCGGGCACCGCGGCCTTCACGATCTCGCGCACCTTGAGCAGCTTCTCGAGATCGATGCCGGTCTTCAGGCCCATCGAATCGAGCATGAACACCAGGTCCTCGGTGACGATGTTGCCCGATGCGCCCGGCGCGAACGGACAGCCGCCGAGGCCGCCGAGAGAACTATCGAAGGTTGTCAGGCCGAGATCGAGCGCCGCCAGCACGTTGGCGAGGCCGAGCCCGCGCGTGTTGTGTACGTGGATGCCGGTGAGCTTATCGCGGCCGACGGCGGCCCAGATGGCCTTCACCATGCTCTTCACCTGCGCCGGATTGGCGTAGCCTGTGGTGTCGGCGAGCCCGACTTCGTCGCAGCCGAGCGCGATCAGCCTCTCCGCCACTTCCACAACTTTGCGTTCGGGCACGTCGCCCTCGATGGTGCAGCCGAAGGCGGTAGAGAGCGAACCTTCGAAGTGCGGGCGCACATCCGCCGGCAGGCCCTTGATGAGCGCAACGATGTTTCGGATCTCCTCGAACACCTGCTCGTGGGTCTTGCGCAGGTTCTTGAGGCTATGCGTCTCGCTCACGGACAGCGGGATGGTGATCTTATGCGCGCCGGCGCCGATGGCGCCCTCCGCGCCCTTCAGGTTCGGCACAAGGGCTGCGACCTGCAGGCCGGGGATGCTGCGCGCGTAATGCACGATCTCTGCCGTGTCGGCGAGCTGCGGCAGCAGCTTCGGCGGCACGAACGAGCCGACTTCGATCTCGCGGACGCCAGCGTCTGCCTCGGCCTTGATCCAGGCCTTCTTGGCGTCCGTGGACATCACGGACGAAATGCTCTGCAGGCCGTCGCGGGGGCCGACCTCGCTGACCAATATGTCGATACCGTGCATAACGTCGTGCATGAGTGGGGGCCCGCCCGAAGCTGGAAAACGGCGCTGGGGTAACATGGCCGGACGCCCTGGAGAAGGGTTCCCAATATATAAGATCGGCGGTACGTTCCGCCACCGATCGGAAGCTGTGCATACAGCCCGAACCGTCGGCTAAGTCGTTCTATACCAAGGGGATTTTCATGTCGGGTGCAAAGCTGCCGCTGGCCGGACTTAAGGTGGTCGAGTTCACCCACATGGTCATGGGGCCGACCGTGGGCGTGGTGATGGGCGACATGGGCGCCGACGTGATCAAGATCGAGCCCATGGGTGGCGACAATACCCGCCGCCTCAAGGGCTCCGGCGCCGGCTATTTCCCCATGTACAACCGCAACAAACGCTCCATCTGTCTGGACCTGAAATCCACGGAGGGCAAGAAGGCCGCCCTGGAACTGATCAACCGCGCCGACGTGCTGGTGGAGAACTTCCGCCCCGGCGCCATGGACAAGCTCGGCTTCGGCTACGAGGCGCTCAGCAAGACCAACCCGCGGCTGATCTATTGCTCCGAGAAGGGCTTCCTCACCGGGCCCTATGAGAACCGCACGGCCCTCGACGAGGTCGCGCAGATGATGGGCGGGCTTGCGTACATGACCGGCCCGCCGGGCCGCCCCTTGCGCGCGGGCGCCTCAGTGATCGACGTGACGGGCGGCATGTTCGGCGTGATCGGCGTGCTCGCGGCCCTACATGAACGCCAGAGCACCGGCAAAGGCCAGATGGTCACCGCCTCCCTGTTCGAGACCACCATCTATCTCGTCGGCCAGCACATGGCGCAGTTCGCCGTGACCGGCAGCGCCGCGAACCCGATGCCGGCGCGCATCTCCGCCTGGGCGATCTATGACGTGTTCGACACCAAGGACGACGACAAGGTGTTCGTCGGCGTCGTGTCCGACACTCAGTGGAAGCAGTTCTGCGAGGCGTTCGGCCTGAAGGAGCTTGGCGCCGACCCGACCCTCGCCGCCAACAACGGCCGCGTCGCCGCGCGCGACCGTCTCAAGCCCGAGATCGAGAAGCTGTTCAAGACCTTCACCAAGGCCGAGCTGATGGCGAAGCTGGAGACCATCGGGCTGCCATTCGCGCCGATCGCCAAGCCGCACGAGATGTTCGACGATCCGCACCTGAACGCCGCCGGCGGCCTGGTGCCACTCACCGTCGTCGACGGCGAGAAGAAAGGCGCGAAGATGAAACTGCCGGCCCTGCCCGTCGAGATGGGCGGCAAACGCTTCGGCGTCACGCACGACATCCCGCGCCAGGGACAGCACACCCGCGAAGTGCTCACGGAACTCGGCTACAGCGCAGCCGTGGTCGACGCGATGATGAAGGCGGCGCAGGCGGAGGGGGAGTAGAAGCGGAGCTTATGGATGACGAGAGCGATCCGTTCGAACCAGCGCATGCTTTAGAGCGTGCGCTTCAGCGGCTGGAGCACGCTCAGGCCACCGGTGACCTCGCATCGCTTCTCTATTGCGCTCTCGACGTTCGACTCTGCATCGAGCGCCAGCTTTTTGTGTATCTGGTGCTCATAAAGTCCGCTGAGATTCCCGCCAAGCTCGAACGTTTGTATTCCGCGACCGATCTCAGGAAAGCCATTCTCACTGAGGAACCAAATTTCTATAAGAAGATCGAATTCTTCGCGATTTTCATGGAATTCTTGCCATATCCCGGCCCCGTCGTTGTGCCCGATCTAGATGTGCTAAGCGACGGGTACGGGCGCCTAAACAACTATCTGCATGCTCCAAAACGTCCATCCAGAACGTCGCGTGACGCGAAGTGGTGGGCAGAACTTGAGGCCTGTCTCAAAAGTACGATGGCCCACCTTCGAGATATTCTCTCTGCGCCTACGGGCAACATTGAATTGAACGATCAAGGAAGCATCCTCTTTCAGGCTTTCCTGTCAGGCGAAAAGACAGCTGATGAAGTTAGAACGTTGCTAAAGGACAACTTCAAAACATCTCCGATGCGACGGGTTTGAGAGAATTCTTTCACTCTCTTCACGTGTGCCGTGCGCGGGCTTGGGTAAAGTTCCTCTCATGCGCCGCATTTATGACGAACTCAAATCCACCCTCTGGGGTCTTGCCCTCGCCTTCGTCGTGAACACGACGTGTTTTGCGAGCTACTACATTCCGTCGGAGTCCATGGTGCCGACGCTGCTGGTCGGCGACCGGCTGTTCGTGAGCAAGTGGCCCTACGGCTACAGCCACTTCTCGATGATGGGCAATCCGCCGCTGTTCGAGGGACGCATTCTTGAGAGCCCCATCGCGCGCGGCGACATCGTGGTGTTCAAGAAGCCGAGCGATGGCGAGACCGATGTGATCAAGCGCATCCTCGGCCTGCCCGGCGACACCATCCAGATGAAGCACGACGTGCTGTACATCAACGGCGCGGCGGTGCCGCGGGAGCGCATGGACGATCTTACCTATCGCGCACCCGAGGGCGACATGCGCACCGTGCGGCGGTTTCGCGAGACGCTGCCGGGTGGGCGCACCTACGTGACGCTCGATCTGCGCAAAGACAGCATGGCCGACAACATGGGGCCTTACACGGTGCCCGCGGGCCACTACTTCGCCCTGGGCGACAATCGCGACAACTCCCTGGACAGCCGCTGGCCTAAGGACATCGGCATGGGTTTCATCCCGGCGGAGAACGTGGTCGGCCGGGCGGAGTTCATCGCCTGGTCCCTCTCCGGCGAAGGCGATTTGCTGCACCCGGCCACGTGGCTGCACACCCTTCGGGGCGAACGGGCGCTCACATCCTTGCGATAGTCGCCGCAGGGCAGTCGTGCAGGCCCTGAGCCCATTGCATCCCTTTTCGGCGGCCTTCTAACCTCCCTGCATCAAGGGGAGGCACAGCCATGTCCACGCTCTCGCGCCGATCGGTGATGGCCACCGCACTTGCCGCCGCCGCAAGTCCGGCCCGCGCCGCGGACATCATTCCCGGCGACGACATGGCGGCGCTCACCAAGGGCGAGCAGGCCCTGGCCAAGAAGCAGCTCGCCTTCATTGAGCAGACCCAGAAGGACTATTTCGCGCGGGTCGCGAAGTTGAACGGCAAGGCCAACACGCTCGAGACCAAGGACATCAAGATCGACACCGGCATCTATCGCGTGGACGTCGCGCGCGGGCCCGTGGTGGAGAAAGCCGGATTCTTCACCGACATCGTCACCGCCGAAATGCCGCCGTTCCTGACCGCGCCGAAGTGGAACCGCTATCTCGAGATCGACGTGCACGCCAAGAACGCCAAGACGCCGTTCCTGCACCTCACCATGACCTTCCAGTACATGAAGGACGGCGGTTCCAGCGTCGGCGGCTGGATGGATGTGTTGGAAGGCCCGAAGAACCCGGCGGAGATTGACGTGATCCGCGCGCGCATGGATGCGGTGATGAAGACGCACGGCGAGGACGCGAAGCCCTACCGCGATCGCGTGCTGCGCAAGCGCGAGGACAATCCGTATCGCCGCCATCCGGCGGGCGCCGGCTTCACACTTCTGCCGCCGCCGGAACGCGCGATCACCGAGAAGACCCAGGCGATGGTGCAGGACGCCTTCACGACCATGCTGGATGCATTCCTGGATTTGCTCGAGAAGCAGAAGGACCTGCCCGTCACGGCGGAAGACATCGCCGCGCAGGAAGCGATGCGCAAGAACTGGCTGGAGGACCAACTGTTCTCAGACCCCTTCTCCGGCAAGCTTGTCCCTTACTCCGTCTGGGGACTGAGTAACGCGCCGCCGACCGTGAAGCTGTAAGCCACAAAAAAAGCCGGCCACGTGGGCCGGCTTTCTTATTTGTGGGCTCGAACGTGCCTCAGGCCGGGATGACTTCAATCAACTCGCCCACGGCGCCGCGCACGTAGAAGCCTTGCGTCGGCTTGCGGCCGGGCAAAGGCAGCGCGCCTTCGCCGACGATCTTGATGCGGTTGTCGGCGCACATCTTCCTGGCCTTGTCGAACTCCTTCACCTGCATGGTGACCATCGCATAGCCCTTGCGGTCGAGGGACGTGGGATAGCACGTGCCTTTCGCCGCCCAGTACTGCCAGACCTCGCCAAGCGCGGCCACCTGCGCCCAGGTGTGGAACGACCCGCGCGGCACGCCGACGAGGTCGTTATTGTTGTTCTGGTAGCTGCCGATGACGGTTGTCTGCCGCAGGCCCAACGCCTTTTCGTAGAACGCGAGGACTGGACGGTCGTCGAGGCTCGTGACGCTCGTGCCGCCGAAGCCCGAATGCAGGCGCGCGCCGGGCGCGGGCATCGTGCGGTTGCTGCTGACTTGCGCGGTGGTGAACAACTGTTCGCCGCCGGGACCGAAGGCTGTGAAACTCATGACATCGAAGTCGCGGCCATTCGGATCGCCGTTGCTGGCGTTGGTATTGCGATACAAATAGTAGCGCGGCGGCGTAATGGTCGGCACGCCGAAGCTCTTAAAACGGTAGTAGGATTCCGCCGGATCGGGCGTGCCCTGCTCGATCACCAGCAGACCGGGATCGAGCGCCGTGGACGTCGGCCGCGGACGATTGTCGACCGCGCCCGGCGGTGCTTCGAACACACGCACGATGACGTTGCTGGCGCGTCCGGGCACCTGGAAGCTGATGTACTTGCGGCCAGGCGCACCGATGCCTGGCGCATCGCTTTGGCCCTTGGACGTCGCGCCTTCGTCGACGACGTCGTACTCCAGACACTCCTTGTAGAGCCGCTTGCTGGCGGCGAGATCCGGCGAGACCATATTGAAAGCGACCTTGGCGACGCCCAGCGGATTGGCGTCATCGCTCGTTGCAAGCGGGCGGCCATATTGCACGAAGGGCTCGCGGTCCTTCGGGGCTTCACCTACGGCGGCCGTTTTGGCCATCGCCGGGGCGACTGCACTCGCCGCCAATGCGCCCAACGAAACCTTGAAGCTGTCCCTTCTGTTCACCGTCCGCACTCCCCTCTGCTGTTGCCTTTGTCGACACAGCATAGCCCCGTTCTCGGCGAGGAGAGATCGGCAAGTGGGCGGGACAGCGATTTCTATCGCGGCGGGTCGGTTTACCCGCCCAAGAATCCGATCACGGCGTCGAAGGTGCGGTCCGGCGCGTCCTGGTGCGCCCAGTGCCCCGCATTGGCGATGATGCGCAAACGGGCGTGTAGCGCCTGCGCAAGCCGGTCGCCATCTTTCACCGGGATTTCACGATCGTTGGCACCCCAGTTCACCAACGTCGGCGTGGCGATCTTGCCGACGCGGTCTTCCAAGGTCGGATCGAGCGCGCCACTTGAGAGACCCGCCGCCATTGCATCCGTCATGACTTTGACGCGCGCGAGTCGCAGCGATGGACATGTATCGGGGGATTGCCCGGTGGCAATACAGCGATTGTAGGTGACGCCATACGGCGCGCCACCCCACATGTAGAAGCTGATGGCGCGGCCCAACAGGGGTACATCCATCACCGGCGGCAACTTCGGGACATAAATCACCGCGCCGATAAAGACGAGCTTGCGGATGCGGTCCGGTGCATCCAGCGCCACTTGCGCGGCGATATGGCCGCCGTAGGAGAACCCGACGAGATCGAACTGCGCGATACCCAGTTGGTCCGCCACCGCGACGATGTCTTTCGCCCGCGCTTGCATGGAGAGGTCTGGCCCCGGCGCTGTCGGGCGCTCGGAGTGACCGAAGCCAATCTGATCGATCATCACGACACTGCGCTTACCCAGGAAGCGGACCGCCCACGGCGACCAGGTGAGCAGTCCCCCCGGCTCGGCGCCGTGGATCAACACCATCGGTGCGCCGGTGGGATCGGCCTTGGGATCGCCGATGGTCTGCACGTGGAGTTTCTTGCCGTTGACGGTGACATAGGTGCCGGGCGCATCGTCCTCGGGTGAAAATGTCTCGAGCCGCGCGATCTGCCATTGCGTGACCAGCAGCGCACCGAACACCAACACGATGAGCGCGAGGACGACCCCGCCGATCCACTTCAGCACGCGCATGACTCTCCCCTTTTCATCCTCCTAACGCGCCATCACGACCAGCAGGATGCCGACGACCGTGACCAGGATACCCACCAACTCGTTGCGATGCGCGCGCTCCTTGAACAGAAGATGCGAGGCGACGAAGGCGAACACCAGTTCGATCTGACCGACCGCCAGCACATAGCCGGTCTTCTGGAGTGCGAAGGCGCACAGCCAGCATGCAGACGCGGACACGCCGGTGATGCCGATCCACGCGACATACCGCCACTCCCGAAATACCTCCGACAGCACCGGCGAGCGCTGCCACGCGAGATACATACCGCCAGCGACCGCCTGAATGCCCGTGGCCCAGGCCAACAGCGTGAGCCCCTGCATCGCAAAGCCCACATCGCCGACCTCAAAGGCCGCAGCGCGGTATGAAGTCGAGGTGACGGCATAGATCGCGCCGACGAGAATGCCTTGAGAGGCCGGCGCCCGCAGGCAGGCACCGATCAGGGCGCTGAGACTGCTGGCGCTGCGGGCGGACGCCATCAGCATCACGCCTAGCACCGCCACGACGATTCCCGTCACGCCGGCAACGCTCAAGCGGTCGTCCAGCAGGAAGAACGAAAACACCGGAGAAAAGACCGTCTCCATCTTGGAGTAGGTCGTCATGACGATAAAATTGCTCGACCGCACGAGGCGCACGAACATCGCGTTGCCCAGGCTTTGGCTCAGGGCACCGATGGTGGCGAGAGCGAGGAACGGCAGCGAAGGTGCCGGCGGTGCGCGGCCATCGCTCGCGCAAACGGCGATCAGGAAGAGAAGGGTGAGCGGGAATCCGTATAAAAAGCGCCCATACGCCGCGGCCCCAACGCTCACGCGGCCAAGCAGCCAGCGTTGCCCGACGGCGCGAACGTTTTGGATTACGGTTGCGGCAATCGTGATCGGGATCCAAAGATCCAACCGGCACTCCCCCGCGCGGCAAGCCTAGGTCGTGGCGGGAGCGTCCGGATAGCCCTTCTTGAGCTTGTCGACGTCTGCCGTCTTGGCCAGCACCATCTTGCCACCGGAGTACGGCAGGACCCAGTACTGGTTGCCATCGCGGTGCAGGATCAGGAACTTCTTGTTTCGCCGGGAGTATACGCGCCGCATGGAAGCGGAATTCTCGGCGAACGTCTCGGCCCAATCCGGGTCCTTCAGGAACAGATATTCGTGGGAGTCGATCATCTCCTTCACGAACTTCTTGTCGACGACTTCCGGATTGTGGATCACCCAGCACTGACCCTCGAAGCCCCAGTAGTGGGCCAGGCCGACGAGATTTTTTTCGGCGTCGAAGTACGGGAAATACGGGAACGCGCGGCAGGCCAGCGAGCGGTTATCGCGCTCGCAATGGGCGACGCCTTTGCACTTCACGGCGCAGGAGTCGGACGATTCCAGGTCCTTCACTTCCTTGCGCTGCGACGGTGTGGAGGGCCGCAACCGCGTCCACATGTCCGTGCGCGACTTCAGCAGCTGAAACTCGCCCTTGTCGACGAGCGGGATGGCATTGTCGACGTCGCAACAGAACGGAATGCCGCCGTTGTGAGGCGCGCATTTACTGCCACAATCGACACGCTTGGAGAGGGGGGCGGTGAACCGCCGATAGACCTCGGCGAACTCTTTTGCTGTAGCGGACACGAACGACCTACCTGACGAATCAAAACTGTTTCTAGAGATACACCCAGGGACGGCGTTCGCGATCCTTGGCCTCGAATGCGGCGATTTGCGGCTCACGCTTAAGGGTCAGGCCGATCGGGTCCAGCCCTTCTATCAGCATTTCCTTGTCGGCGGTTCCAATCTCGAATCGATGGAGTGTAGCCGGAGGACCGCTCACCGTCTGCTGCGGGAGGTCGATGGTGATCAGATTCTTGGCCGGATCCGCCTCGGTCCATTTAGCCAGGGCCTCGACCGCCGTGTCGGGCAGCACCACCGGCAGGATGCCGTTGACCACGCAATTCCCGTAGTAAATCGCGCCGAAGCTGGGCGCGATGACGGCGCGGAAGCCGTACTCCGCCATGGCCCACACCGCATGCTCGCGGCTGGACCCGCAGCCGAAGTTGGCGCCGGCCAGAAGGATCTTGGCGTGACGGGTGGGTTCTTTGTTGAGCACAAAGTCCGGGTTCTCGACCCGGGCAACGGGGTCGCTGTAACGCCAGTTGGCAAACATGCCGACGGAGAGACCGGTCTTGGTGACGCCCTTCATCTCCTTGCTGGGGATGATGACGTCCGTGTCGATGTTCACGCGCATCAACGGCGCGGCGACGGCGGTCAGGGTGGTGAACTTCTCCATCGGTTTAAGCCTGCCCTAGCTTGCGCACATCGGCGATCTTGCCGGCCAAGGCGGAGGCCGCAACCGTGGTCGGGCTCGCCAGGTGCGTGCGGGTCTTGGGGCCCTGGCGGTTCTCGAAGTTACGGTTGGTGGAACTGATCACGCGCTCCCGCTCGCCGAAAGCCTCGCCCCCGGCAAAGAAGCACATGGAGCAGCCGGACTCACGCCACTGGAAGCCGGCTTCAATCAACACCTTGTCGATGCCTTCCGCTTCGGCGGCCTTCTTCACCGAGGTAGCCCCTGGAACAACGATCGCGTTCACACCCGGCGCGACGTGTTTGCCCTTCACCAGGGCGGCAACAGCGCGCAGGTCTTCGAGCCGCGAATTGGTGCAGGAGCCGATGAAGGCCGAGGTGATCGGCAGGCCCTCGAGCGCCAGACCCGGTTTCACATCCATATATTCCTGCGCCTTTTGCCACGACGTGCGGACCGAGGAGTCCATCATGGACGCGGGATCGGGCACGACGCCGGTAATCGGGGCGGTATGGCCGGGGCTCGTGCCCCAGGTGACCGTCGGGACGATGTCGGCGCAGTCGACCACGATCTCCTTATCGAAGACCGCGTCCGGATCGCTCTTCAGCGTGCGCCAGTACGTGACGGCCTTGTCCCAATCCGCACCCTTGGGCGCGTAAGGCCGGCCTTTGATCCAGGCGAAGGTGGTCTCATCCGGCGGAATCACGCCGGAGAATGCGCCGAACTCCACCGCCATGTTGCAGATCGTGAAGCGGTTTTCCTGCGGCAGGGCGGCGACCGCCGGGCCGGTGAACTCAATGGCGTAGCCCGACCCACCGGACGCGGTGTACTTGCCGATCAGGTGCAGGATCATGTCCTTGGAAGTAACCCCGGTGCCGAGCGTGCCCGTGAATGTCACGCGCATGTTCTTCGGCTTCTTCACGGCGAGCGTCTTGGTGGCGAGCGCGTGCTCGCCCTCCGTGGACCCGATGCCCCAGGCAAGTGCGCCCAGCGCGCCAAGCGTGCAGGTGTGGCTATCCGGGCAGACCTGCGTGAAACCGGGCAGTGTGATCCCCTGCTCCGCCGACGTGACGTGGACAATGCCCTGGCGGGGATCGTGCATGTCGAACAGGTTGATGCCGGCTTCCAGCGCCGCGGCGCGGGTGGTGGTGATGAAATCCTTGCCCGAGGGCATCTTGGTGTTGTCGGTCCGGCCGGGAAAGGTGTCGACGATATGGTCCATCGTCGCGAACACCTGCTCCTTGTGGCGCACGGGACGGCCCGCCGCTTTCAGCTCCTTCAGCGACACCGAGCCGGTGCGCTCGTGCAGGAAAATGCGATCGATATAGAGCAGAGTGGCGCCATCGCCGAGATCGGCGACGGCGTGTTCGTCCCAGAGCTTGTCGATCAACGTGCGGCCCATGGCGACCTGTCTAAAGTATGCGAGAGCGAGGGATATAGCCTGCACACGGCAGGTTGGAAAGGCCGCCGGGAGCATGCGAGAGTTACCGGCGTCACATATCCAAGGGGTGTTGCATGGCCGACGTTTCAACCATGGTACGAACCGCTCTGATGGTCTCCGACCTGGAGCGCTCCACGGCCTTCTACAAGGAGATGTTCGGCCTGACGGAGCTCTACAATGAGGGTGAGCTGGTCCACGAGACCGCGCCCAAGCTCCTCGGGATGCCGCCGGGGACCCGCACCCGCTATCGCATCCTGAAGGCCGAAAAGGGCCTTAACCGGGGCATGGTCGGCCTGTTCGAGCTGAGCAATCCCAAACCCCCGAAGCTGGAGGTGGACAAGACCAGCGCCCACATCGGTCAGACCTGCCTGGTGTTCTATTGCGCGGATCTGGAGGCGGTGACCCAGAAACTCAGGGCCGGCGGCCATACCATCCTGTGCCCACCCATGCATCTGCAGGTGAACGAGAAGAAGGGCCAACCGGAGATGACCTTTTTCGATCCGGACGGCATCATGATCAACCTGATTCAACGCGACCCGAACGACCCGAACTAAGGACGCGCCATGGGCACCTATTTTTGGATCGGCCTGGGCGGCGCGCTCGGCAGCATGGGACGCCACTGGAGCAACGGGCTGGTCGCCCGCCTCGCCGGGCTGGAATTCCCGTGGGGCACGCTGGTGATCAATATCGTCGGCTCCTTCCTCATCGGCGTCGCCGCAGCCACGATGGGATCGGAAGGCCGATTCGATAGCGGCCCGACGGCACAGCAGTTCGTGATGGTGGGCATCTGCGGCGGCTACACCACCTTCTCGGCCTTCAGCCTCCAGACGCTGGCCCTCATTCAGGGCCATCAGTGGAATTTGGCCGCTCTCAATATCATCTTATCCGTCGTTGCCTGCCTGGGGGCCGTGTGGGTCGGCTATATGGCAGGCACTTTCTTGAACGCTGGCTGACGAGAGGCCCGATGTCACCGAAGACACCTGCACTCGATCCGATGACTGTGCCGACCACCTCAGGGTCGGGCTATCCGGCGCACTTGCGTGCGATCACCGAAGGCCGCTTCAAGCGTCGCCTGACCGCCGTGCTTGGCCTGACGAACTTTGGCGTCAATCTCACCACCCTCGAACCGGGGGCGGGCTCCGCCCTGCGGCATTGGCACGAAGCCCAAGACGAGTTCATCTACATCGTCGACGGCGAAGCCACGCTCGTCACAGATGAGGGCGAGCAGGTGCTGAAGGCAGGCATGTGCGCGGGCTTCCCGAAGGGCAAGGCCAACGGACATTGCCTGCTGAACAAGTCGTCGAGGCCGGTGACGTTCCTGGAAATCGGCGACCGCAGCTGGCCGGAGGTTGCGCACTATCCGGATGACGATCTCGTCGCCAAGCCCAAGAGCGAGGGCAGCAAAGAGATCGGCTTCTTCCGCAAGGACGGGACGGCTTACTAGGGTCCAGACTCATAAAATCCACCAAACGATTGCTGCGACGAGGTGGATGGATGCAAGGAAGTTTCGCGCCAGCTTATCGTAGCGGGTGGCAATGCGCCGGAAGTCTTTGAGCCTGCAAAAAGCATTCTCGATGCGGTGCCGCT
>CANJPQ010000043.1 GCA_947476275.1 Fidelibacterota bacterium | reverse complement strand
TAGACACGCATTCGTCCGGCTTTCATCGTGGAACCTCGGGTCTTGGAGGGTGGGGCGGCCGCGACGGCGTCCGCGCTGAGGGTGATGCCGGCGGCCGTCAGGCTCGACAATGCACCGCGCCGCGAAATCGGGGAAATCGTCATGCTGACCCTCCAGTATACAAGCCAGATGCTACAAACTCACGGCGCCGTTCTCCTGTCAAAGCGAGATGTGTTTGGGCACCGAAGCGGACCACCTCTGTGAGGGCGGTTCAATCGATCGATGTGCTGACACTAATTCGAATAGTGGTGGGGTCCCAATCGGCACCGATAGGGACGCCAGGAACGCCAGGAACGCGCCATGATACTGCACATTATCAGCGCGTTAGATTGATCCCCGCGGGGGTCCCACTTCGCCGCTGATTCACATACGTCGCCGGCCTCGGCGGCGGGCCACTCAGGGGTAGCCAGCCCTCGGACTTCGAAATTCGAAATTCACATAGAAGTTTTTGGTGGACGCTTCGTTGAATTGTGATTTTTGATCACTTAGAGTCAAAAGCATCCGCTTCTGAAAAAAAGTAGGGCTTTCCTTGGTTGGTCGAGCGGGGGCCGCCCTGCCTAATCCAACGCGACCTGAATATGCCGCCAGCCAAGCTGGTCGCCTGAACGGAGACGGTGATGTCGGACGCACGGCGCAAATATGAATCTGACGGCTATCATGTCGCCCGCGGAATCGTGGCGGCCGAGAAGATCGACGCATTCTTACGCACGTTTGCCGACGTCGCGGCGTTGCAGCCTGAACTTCAATTCCCCATTGTCAGCACTCTTGGTTATGGGCCGCTCCGAAGAGTAAACGGCTTCATGCAAGATCCGGTCTTCGACGTGCATTCTCTTGGGTGGCTGCGAGACGAGTTTTCCCCGATCGCGGAAACCGCTCTTGAAATGATGACGTGCGACGGAATCAAAGAGCAGCTCCTCGCACTCGATGGCTCCGACGCGCACACTCTCGTCATGTCGACCTTTGTCGATAGAAGTTCCGGCACCGCTCCGCATCAAGACTGCTACTACCTCGACTCCGATCCCCAACGCCGCCTGACGGCCGCATGGATCGCGCTTGAGGATATCGCGCCCGAGGCGGGCCGTTTTTACGTCATTTCCGGATCGCACAAGAAGCACTTTGACCTCACAGCCGAACAGCTGGGGGACTTCAAGTCTTACGAGAAATTGCTCGCAGACTATGTGGCAGCTCGCGCCGGAGACCTCTATTCGCCCGAGCTCAAGAAAGGGGACGTTCTGTTCTGGAATTCAGGCACCGTGCACGGGGCCTATAAGCCAAGTAGCGAAACCACATCGCGCAAGTCGTTTACGGTTCACTACATTCCGAACAGCGTAAATTTCGTCCGGCACTATAATGCGGAAAAGCTTACGCACAGCGGAACCTTTGCTCGCAATGGCATCGTCTGCCGCGTCGATCGGCTGACGGCAAAGATGCCCGCGTGAGCGACGGGCTGACATGAGGCGTGGTTCTCCTGGAGCAACCTTACCATGACATCTTCGCCACCTGTTACCAGCTCCGTGCCGGATCTTCTTGGCATTTATCGCACCGCGCGCCGAATCGATTTGTGCAACCAGCGCATTGAGTCGATGCTCGGCGCAGGGCAGTTGGCGTTCCAGTACTATCCCTGTGGCGGCCAGGAAATTATCGCGGCGACGGTTTGTCAGGTGTTGCGGCCAGACGATCTGATGGTCACAACCTACCGCGGAATCCATGACATCGTCGCGAAAGGTACTCCGATTCGAGAAGTCATCGCGGAAGTCGCCGGCCGCGTCACGGGCACTTCAAAAGGAAAAGGCGGGCCCATGCACCTGTCAGATCCACAATCGGGTCTGATGGTCACAACCGGTATCGTGGGCGCTGGCCTTCCTATCGCTAACGGTCTCGCGCTTGCCGCGCAGATGAAAGGTACCGGCCAAGTTTGCGTCGTAAGCTTTGGCGATGGCGCTACGTCTATCGGCGCCTTTCACGAAGCAATGAACCTCGCCTCACTCTGGCGACTCCCAGTCATATTCCTTTGCCAAAACAACGAGTACGCAGAATACACTGCGTACGCTGAGTACACCCGGGCAGAGACGTTGGCTCAGTATGGAAGAGCCTATGATATGCCTGGACATCGTCTCGATGGCACCGATCCGTCGGCCATGTTTCCGGCAGCTTTGGAGGCCGTCAGCCGAGCGCGGAGCGGAGGGGGGCCAACGCTGCTTGAGTGTGTCGCTCACCGGCTGCAAGGACATTCGTTTGGCGCCGATCAAAGCCACATGGACCAGGAAAAGCTCCGGATTGCGAGAGCGCGCAGGCCGGTCGAACGGCTTCGCGCTCAACTCATTGCGACAAAATGCGCGAGCGAGGATGACATCGCGCTTATCGACAGCGACGCAAAGTCGGAGGTCGACGACGCTGTGACGTTCGCGCTTGCCAGCGCTCGACCTTCAGAGAGCGAACTTTATGTCGATGTTTTCGCGGACTCCTCCATCAATCCAGATCTGAGCGAGACCGCGCCGCCACGTCCCGCTACGGTCGCCCGGAAGGTCGAGAGCCGGATGACGATGTGTGCGGCGATCAATGATGCCCTGGCCACAGCCATGGCCATTGACGAGAGCGTGTTCACGCTCGGCGAGGATATCGCGGATCCGGCAGGCGGCGTGCTCAAGGCGACCGTCGGACTTTCGCAACGTTTCGGCACGACCCGGGTGCGCGCCACGCCCATCGCGGAGCAGGCGATCGTCGGCGCCGCAATCGGCGCGGCCCTTGGCGGACTTCGGCCGGTTGCCGAGATCATGATTTGCGACTTCCTGATGGTTTGCATGGATCAGGTGGCAAATCATGCGGCAAAACTACGTTACATGTCGGGTGGCCGTACCGGCGTTCCGATGACGATCCGCACTGCGATGGCGGGCAATATTGGTGCATTTGGAGCGCAGCACTCTCAGTCTCTTGAGGCATGGCTGGCTCATACGCCGGGACTAAAGGTCGTGGCGCCATCGACGCCTGCCGACGCCAAGGGCTTGCTGCTTTCGAGCATATTCGACGACGACCCGGTCGTCGTGATCGAACCCGTACGGGCGTATTTCGATGAAGGGATGGTCCCCGAGGGCGACTATCGAGTGCCGATTGGTGTCGCCGACATCAAACGACCCGGAACGGATGTCACGATCATCAGTTATGGCTGGACAGTGCGCGAGTCCCTGGTCGCTGCGGAGGAACTCGCGAAACTCGATATTTCGGCTGAAGTGCTTGACCTTCGCAGCATCATTCCGCTTGATCGCGCTGCAATTCTTAAGTCAGTGAGCCGGACAAGGCGGGCGCTAATCGTCCACGGCGCTGTAAAGTTCTGTGGCGTTGGTGCTGAGATTGCCGCACTCATTTACGAAGAATTGCACGGTTCGCTGCTTGCGCCTGTGGGGCGCGTCGGCGCAGCCTTTACGCCCGTTCCGTTCACACCGGCTCTTGAGTCCCTCCACTTCCCGGACACGGCACGCGTTGTGTCCGCGGCGCGGAAATCGGTTGGCCGTTGAGCGCAACCACCACGACCCTGGAGTCGATGGCATGACGACGTTTTACCTACCCAAATTGGCGATCTCGATGCGAGAAGGGACGCTGGCCGAATGGCTGGCCGAGGACGGCGCTGGGGTCGTGGAGGGTCAGCCTGTGTACGCGGTCGAGGCCGAAAAGGCGACGATGGAGGTTCTCGCGCCCGCGAGCGGCGTCCTGCGGCGCATGGCCGAAAAGGGTCAGGTGTTGGCGGTTGGTGCGGCGGTCGGCGCGATCGAGCCTAATGGCGCGAACGCCGATTCTTCGCCAAGCGCTTGAACGCCTGAAACGCGGTGAGTTCTCCGAGCTCTAACTCCGGCGGACCGGCGACAGCCGCCAGCTCCTGGCCTCCGGCAGCGCGCGCGTGGCTGCTGGTGGGATTGCTGAACGTTGCCTTCATCGTTTCGTACATCGATCGCGGAATACTGAATCTTCTCGTCGGGCCGATAAAGTCGAGCTTGGGCCTCAGCGATACGCAGGTTGGGCTCATTCAGGGCACAGCGTTTGGCCTCTTTTTCGCTCTCATGGCGGTGCCCTTCGGCTGGGTGGCCGATCGCTTCAGGCGCGTTTGGCTAATCGGGGCGGGAATTGCGGTGTGGTCGATCATGACCGCGGCCTGCGGTCTAGCGACCGGGTTCGGGCAATTATTCATCTCGCGCATGGGGGTCGGTATTGGCGAGGCTACCCTCTCGCCCACGGCGCCCTCGCTGATCGCGGACTCTTTCCCGCCGGCGCGTCGCACCCTGCCGCTCAGCCTCTACCTCATGGCAGGTGGGATGGGGGGAGGCCTGGCGCTCATGGCGGGCGGAATGCTCGCGTTGTCGCTCCGGGGCACCGAGCAGATCGCCGTCCCGTTGTTGGGCCTCGTCGAGCCATGGCAGGTTGTGTTCATGGCCGTCGGGCTTCCCGGTCTGCTCGTAAGTCTTGTTTTCGTCGCAGTTCCCGAGCCGCTGCGACACGACGCCGGCGAGCCCGAGGCGACAGGGCGAGAGTTACTTCGCGCCATAGTCGAGCGTCGCGCGATCCTGCTTCCGCATTTCTTCGGCTACTGCCTATTCCAGACATTCGGTTACGCCGTGACCTCCTGGATGCCCACGTATTTCATTCGAGTTCACGGCTGGACGATGTCAGAGACGGGACTCAAGCTCGGCCTCACGCAGATCGCTTTTGCGATTGTCGGCGGCCTGATCAGCGGCTTCTTGGCCCGCGCGCTATGGCAGAGCGGCCGCCGCGACGCGAATCTCCTGACCTTGGCCCTGATGTTTCTCACGCTACTTGTTCCAGCCGTGACGGCGACACTGATGCCGACTGGCAACACAAGCCTCGCGATGATGGCGGTCGTGATTGCTTTTTCAAATGCTCCCGGCGGCGCATCATCGGCGGCGCTTCAGGAAATTATTCCTAACAGACTGCGGGGGCGCGTCACCGCCATTTACTATGCGGTCCTTAGTTTGGTGGGCATATCGACGGGGCCGGTCATTGTGGGACTCATCAATGATTACGGCTTCCGAGATCCGGCCAGTGTCGGGAAGTCCATATCAGTCGTTGCGGTGCTGACGCTGCCGCTTGCTGCGGCAAGCATATTTGTTGCGGCAGCCCGGCGTCGGAAACTTGACTGGGGCAAGTAATCGGGCCCGGCCAAGAAAGCGCTTCAGCGCCCCGCATGGGGGCTCCCGATTCGGCCAGATCTCCCTTCGAGTAGGCGGTTCCGGGTTTAGGCTATGCGCGGCGTTACATCGCCCTAGCTACCGCTTTCCGATACGCCGCGCGTTCGTAGCCTTCTTTCCACCCATTGCAGCCGCTAACTGCGTTTCAATCTCTTCGGAGATTTCCTTCAGCGGATCAGCTTCCCGACCGACGTAACGGCCCGGTCATTGGCGCTTGTTGAGGCTTCGCACGTTGCTCTTCGGGACGACACCCAGCGTCGGGAAGTTGGCGCGGATCGTCTCGGCGACAGATGGGCGTAGTGTTTTTCCGTCAGCCTCTGACCAAAACTTGCCTTCAACCTGTCTGCCATGATTTGGCTGCCCCCAGAGCGACGCTCTAGACCCTAAAAACTTCTGCTAATCGTGCGTAAGCCCCTTTGCCCACGCGTGCGAGCGGGTTAAATGCTTCCACATCAATCCGCAAACGACCTTTCGCGTCGAGTGCCCCCACATCATCGCGGACCCACAGGCGGGTGATCTCGGCAAACACTAAGATTTGTTCTGTGTTGCCCACGCGTGTGAACTGCCGAGCGATGCACCCCATGGACACGGGCGCTGCTGTCACGCGCGGGATTGGCCAGTTCCACTCGCTCAGCGCGATGTTGAACTTCTTAGCTTCACTCTCACCCGCTGGCAAATCTTCCGAGGAATTTTGCATGTCCTTCGCTTGGTCGACACAGGCTAAGCTAATGACGCAGTTAGCGTTACTTTTCAAATTTCGATGCGTATCTTTGACCTTTCCAGCCATGCCATCACCAATTGAAAACATCACCATCGGCGGGTCGCTAGTGATGCCATTAAAATAAGAAAAGGGCGCGAGGTTCCAGCGTTCGTCGCCATGGTCTACGCCGTTGTCGGTTAAGACCCAGGCAATCGGTCGAGGAATAATGATCTGACTAAAGAGGGAGTAGGAATCACTCTCGGAGAGACCTTGCAGTTCAACGTCCATTTATTTTCAAGCTCCAAATTCTTTGATTCTTAGGCAATGTTTGCGTGGGGGGGCGCCAGGGATACGAACTCTGCGCCATTAACGGGGCGATAAATGCAGGAATGCGCCCGAAGTCGGCGGAAGGCCGGGCGTTGGTTGACGCAAGCTGTCATAACCAGGCTTCAGCCAGTTGCAAGTAACGCTGGTTGCCAGCTCCCGATTTGGACCTACAGCGAAATCGGGACAATCAGTGATTCTCGTGGTTTGCAGGCTCCCGCAACCACCGATGATCCGACGCCCCGGCTAAAAGCTGGGGCGTTTGATTTTGTGGAGCTTTCCGCCGTCAGCGCAAGGATTTGCGCGAGGTCGCCGTGCAATTCGGCTTTCAAGCCATCCTGCAACGGCGTCAGCACGATCTTGTCGATCAGGCCGCGCAGCAAGTCTGCAGCCTCACGCCGGATACCCTCGTCACTCAGCGAGGCGGCGAGGTCTTCAACCTTCTTGCGGTAAAGCTCGCTCAGTTTGGGATGGATCCGGACGGGCGACGTCGTGGCGCCGGCTAGGCGCTTCTCGACCTCGGATTTCTTGGCTTCCAGCTCGTCTAGCCGCGCCTTCAGGGTCTTGTTGTATCCGCCGTCCTCGATGGCAGTCACGATGGACGCCACCTTGCGATCGACTTCTGCCAGCTGCTTTCTGTCCTGCGCCAACCGCGCATCTGCTTCGCGGGCAGTCCGGTTGATTTCCTCGTGATACGACCGCGCAAACTCCTCGACCATCTGCGGCGCCATCATCTTCGCCTTGAGTCCTGACAACACCCTGTTCTCGAGCGCCTGCCGCTTGATGCCGCGATGGTTAGTGCATGTCCCCTTGTGTTTATAGGTCGAGCAACCGTACCAATCCGGTCCAACGATGGTGTAGCCGCCGCCACAGACGCCGCAGACCAAAACACCGCTCAAGAGAAACTGCCGGCGACGGGCCCCGTTCAGAGGATTTCCGTTCGGCTGCGCCGCCATCTCCAGCCGCATATCGGCCTGGCGCGCTTTGGCCCGCTCCCACAAAGCGTCGTCGACGATGCGGAGGTGAGGGACCGCACTGATCTCCCATTTTTCCTTGGGATTGACTCGCGCCTGACGCTTGCCGGTTAGCGGGTGTTTTACATAGGCGACCCGGTTCCAAATCAGCTTACCGATATAGAGGGTGTTGTTAAGAAGACCCGTCCCGCGCCGCACTTGGCCGCGGATTGTTGAGTCACGCCACGTGCCGCCTTCGGGCCCGGGGACGCCTTCAGCATTGAGGGACTTCACGATATCCCTGGCCGACCTGCCCGAGACATATTCGGTGAAGATCCGTTTGATGATGGCTGCTTCGGCCGGGTTGATCCGGCGGTCTCCGCCCTGATCGGGGTTATCGCCAGGAATGACGTCGTAACCATAGGCCCGGCCGGCCGGAATCTTGCCTTGCAGCACCCGACCCAACTGGCCCCGCCAAGTCTTTTCTCTCAGATCCGAGAGATACATCTGGGCCATGGTGCCCAGCATGCCCACCTGCATGGCGTTAACCTCACCCGTAGAAACCGTGTGCACCTTGATGCCCAGATAGGTCAGTCGATCAAATAGCGCCGCAACATCGGACAGCTTGCGCCCAAGCCGGTCGACGGCCTCGGCAACGATGACGTCGAACCCGTTCACATCGGCGTCGGCAATCATCTTCTGGAACGCGGGACGATTGGCCGCGTTGGCGCCGCTGATGGAGCGGTCGGCGTATGTTTCTGTCAGTTGCCAGCCCTGGCGCTCAATCAAGCGTCGGCAGACTTCGATCTGGTCATCAACCGATTGTTCGCGCTGGTTCTCGCTGGAGTATCGCGCGTAAATGACGGCCTTTTGCATGGTCATGCCTTCCCAACACTTTGTGTTCGCAGGTGCTGCACAACAGCTTGGTGCCTTCGCGTCGCCTCCAGACTGTTCGCTTGATTGTAATAGGTCGCTGCCGTCTTCGTGGTCGAGTGTCCCAGGATGGTGGTGACAATTCCGACGTGACCTGGGTCCTCGATCGCAATCGAAGTCGCTGCCGCATCCCGGAACAAGTGCGGATTAATTGACCGTCCAAACCGCTCGCGGGTCCGATCGACAATGCGTTGATAGATCCGATCAGCGCTCAGCTTGGACCCATGGGCGGATACCCATAGACCGGAATGCTTTCCGCGGGTCCAGCGTCCGCTCCCAGCCGTAAGGATCGGCCGGTATTTCGTGAGATACAACTCCATCACCAGACTCAGCTTCTTTGGCAATGGAAACTCCAAATGCCGGCGGGTCTTCATCTCGCGCGCCGGAAAGGTAAGCCAATAGTCGCTCCCATGGCGGCTGAGGTGACGGTCGATCTCAATCGAAGCGAGGTTGGCCAAGCGGACGGGGCGGGCCGCCAAAAGCGCAATCATGAGGCCGTCACGGAAGATTACGGCGGCGCCGAAGGCATCAGCACACCGCTCTGCCTCGTGCATCAGGTCAAATCCCAGTTGGTAAATTTCTGAGGATGGCCGAAGGCGGGATCGCTTGTCATTCGCCGGTCGGCCTTGGCGGCGCAGATTGGTGGCAGCGATGCGAAGGAAGCCAAAATCTCCATCCCGCCAGAAAGAATGGACGACGACAGCAAGATCGGTGACGTAACCGGCCACGGTATAGGGGGCGAACAAGCTCTGCAGCTTATTGATGAACGCCCTGACATTTGTCGGTGTTATGGCGTCCATGCTGCTGAGGTTGCGGCACGTCGAGTTGCCTTCGGCAACAAAACCCAGCCACCGGCCGTAGGCCGACTGCTTCTTCGCCAACTGCTCCTCAGACAGGTGGGCGAGGGGGCCCGGCTTGTCGAGGACATCGGCGCGATGAACTGCATTGGCCCAAGCTTGTTGATCAAGCGGAGGCCAATCAGACAGAGGCACAATCCGGATTTGTGGAACGGACATTATGCAGCTGCCTTCTTGTGCCCTCTGAGAACGAGTGGGGCGTTCCGGCGCGCCAGCACGATCTCGTCGTAGCGGCGAAGCGCGGCAGCCGTTTCCATACCTGCATAGTTCCGCAGAGTCGTCTCGATCCGCTTGTGTCCCAGAATTCGACGGACCTCCTCGTAGTTTCCGGGATGGTGCATGAGGAACATCAGGGCCGCGAAGTGTCTGAACAAATGCGGATAAACCTTCAGGCCAGTTTCCTGCAAGATTGTTGCGGAAATCTTCCGGCTAAAGCCCGCCTGCTGCTTATGCCCCCCTTTCATTCCCGGAAATAGAAACCCCGACTTGCGGCCGCGAGCCAGCAACGGTTGGTAGGTCGTCATGTATGTGTCGAGCATGGCGCTAAGGTCGGGTGGCAAGGGGTACTCCAAGTCGATGGTATTTTTGACCTCATCTGCTGGCAGCACGATGTGCAGGACACGTTTCCCGTCGTGCCGGGCCCAGTGAAAATGCTGCTGACGGTTCAATCCAACGAGATTGCCGATTCTCATAGGCGCGAACGTGAGGATCTCTATGGCGAGCGCGGTCTGCACCAGGAGAGCACTGCGGCAGGACAACGGCATCTTCTGCGCCTTGGCAATGAGCTGGCGCGAAAGACCCAGGAACTGGGCAATGACCTTGTCGTCGGCGAATTGGCGCAGTCGCGTACGGTTCTTCTCAGTCAATCCGTTCTGTGGACGATGGAACTGACGCGCCAGCAGTTTGAACTCGGCGATCTGATCGTCGGGAAGGTGGATCCAGCGCTTGCCAATGACCAAGGCCAGGTTGATGTAGTGCGGTACCTGGGTGCATGGCTGGTCGCCTTCCCGTTCTAGGAAGAAGCGCAACCCTTCCTTGAGGCGCTCGAGCCGGAACAGATCGCCAAGGCTCTGCAGGTCGTCCTTTTCGATGCCCCGGACCACCAGTGCGGCCGCCAGCCGCCGTATCAAAAAGTCCCGGTTTGTAATGGTATGGGGACTAACCGCTTTTCTCGATGACCGCTCGAAAGGGTCGGGATGCAGTTGGGCTTCGTGGAAGGCCTTCACCTCAGCGCTGAGGGATGCCGGCAAGTCCTCCCAGTCGAGGGCGTACTTGCGGCTTCGATTCAGAGGAGTCAGCGGGTGATAGAGGCCCACAAGACTTCCTGCGATGTGCTTGTTCCAGGCCCGGACCAGCACCCCCACCGACCGCGCCGGTACGCGGGCCAGTTGGTTCGCTTCCAGGTACTCGAGGTACCGGGACAGCGTGCTGTTGTCGGCATCCTCGGGCGCCACTTGGCAGCTGGAGCAGAACCGACCGAATTTCCGGATCACGGATCGCGCAAAACGGTCTGCTACCCGATCGACCAACTGTGTCCAGGAATCGCTGAGAGGAAGCACTGCCGTCTTCGCCGCAGTACTCAGCCCCGACATTTTAATAGCCCGGTGGACGTCGCACTTAACGTTTCGCCACCTCGAGGGCGATAAGCCCACCGCCGCTGGCTGAGCCTCCGACATCAACTTCCGCAGCGCCGGCGCGGCGATCGGCACCAGGAAGGGGGGGCGGTCAAGGACGCGCGCAACAGTGTTGATTGCGGATGTCATGTTATGGCGCGCCTGAACGGAGACCTCTGCTAACCCAGGAATCCGCACCAAAACATCGGCAAGCGTTGGGCCAAGAAGTGCCTGTGGCTCAAGCGTTTTTGTCGATAATGACTTGATGTGTGTGGTCACGAGTACACCTCATGAGGTCAGTAGTGGACTGGAGTTCCAATTAATGAATATAGCAGTGCTTGATCACGACTGTTGTATGCACAACAACGTCATTATTTGACGTACGCGAAATATAGATAAGTAGAACCGAACGGACATAACTGATCACGCTTCCCGGCGCTGCCGAATGAAGGCCGAGAGATCGGATTCAGTGACACGAAGTTGGCGACCGAAGCGATGGACGGTGAGATCGCCGGTATCGATCCAGCGCCGGACAGTTTTGATGCTCACCTTCAGCAAACCTGCGACTTCAGGAACTGTGTACAGCGTCGGCGGTGGGGATGGGGGCAAGGTCACTTGCTTTCCTCCGGGGCCGACTGGAGGGCGTCACGGGCGGCAGTGCGTGCCAACAACCGAACCAACTTCAAGAGGGCGTCGGGGCAAGCTGAATCGCGCGGCGTTTGTCCGCCCTCGGCTATTGGCGGGGGAGAGGCCGGTTTATGATTTGGGGGGGTGGCCATCGTCGGCGATTACGGCGTGATGATCGACGATGCCGAGGTGCCGTTCGGCCAGATGCGCAATCCGGTATCGGCCGGCGAGCCCTGACAATGGTCGGCCTTTGAGCCTGGCTTCTCTGGCAGGCCCGTAAGAGCGAATGTGCGTCTGGGTTCGGTAGTAGGCAACACGCTCGGCTTCCGGCGAATCCAATGGTGGACTCATCTTCGGCGATGCCGGCGGATGGAATGCGCGCGGTCATCCGCGTCGCAGGTCTCGAATCCTCCTATCTAGTGACGCAAGTTTGATTTTATTGAGTTTTCTGGCGCGATTCTCGTAGCTGAGGGTTCCCGCGGTCTCGTCGATTTCTACCCCGGTAATGTGAATCGTCGGATCTTCTGTCTGGGAAAACGCGTCTTCTGCGGCCTCACTTGTGAGATAATCGAGCACGTACTTTCTGTCCGCGTCGGGCTTGTCGCGCAAGATTTTCGCCAGCGTCTGGGTGAGGTCATTCACCTTTGCACCACCGATGCCGCGGTGGGATGTGAGCCACCAGCTCTGCATGGCCTTGGCGATTTGTGGGAACTCCAGTCCCATGGCCGCCCGTCCCCACAGCCTGCCGATCTGAACCGCAATAGGATCGGCGTCCCGGATAGATTGCACCAGCAACAATAGCCGAAGCGCATAACAGCACTGGTGAGTTGGATCTCTAAATACGCTCGGTGTACCAGGCTGGAACACAATGCCAACCCCCGAGCCAGTGATCCTTTTCACGGAGTTCAGTGCATCGGTCGGGGTGAAACCGTACTTGGAGAGGATATCTTCGGCGGTCGCGACGTCCTTAGAGAGCATGGTCTCAATGCGCTGGTGCCAAGCAATCTCAACGGGAGTTATTTCGGGCATCTTCCCGCTCCATTCGACCATTCGGTTGGCGCAGATTATTGCTGTTAAACGTGTTGGCGACGAATCGACGTTCGTTTCTGGTCTCATAGCGCCTAACCGGAAAGGCCGTCTATCTGAGGGCGGCCCCAGAATCCGCGAACTGCCAGCGCTGCCTCGAAAAGACGCCAATGAGGGCTAGGGTGCTTATCGGCAAAGTTGACCAAATCGTCGCACTAGGCCAAGTGCTTTGTAGGCTTTTTCGTGCGCGCATCCTGCGCTGGTGTGGCCGTGGCATAACCATTACGAAATTCGAGTGAGGCCGGATTGAGAAAGGCTGCGGCGTGCGACCGTTCGAGAGGCATTGGGCGACGGAGAAAGGCTGCTGGGCAGCTGGAAAGTTACCAAGAATCACGGATCCAACGTTTCGAGTTGCGGATACGGATGCAGCAACGCGCGGCGTACGACGCTGCCTGATCGGTCACTCTGTGCGATCGGGATAGCATTCGGCGCCTGACCGCGCTCGACCCAATCTTCCAGTGCGGCGATCGGGTCGAACTGATCAGGCGCTTCGGCGGGAGCCTCCCAGCAATGACCCACCCCGGCGATCATGAACAGGCGGAAAAAGTCCTGCGTGCTTTTCAAGCCGCCATTCTGGGCAACTGCGGCGTCGTAGTAGCGGGCCGCCGTTTCTGGCAGCACCACCGGATCGGCCCACCCTTGGTACATCAGCAGTTTGCCACCGGCCTTCGCGAAAGCGGACAGGTTTGGGTCCATCGCATTGAAGGCCCCTGCACGGCTCGCCAGACGCGGGGGATCCCGATCAAAGTTGAAGTGGCTGGAGTCCAAGGCAGGTCCTAAATCCTTCGGACTGAATGCCATCTTCAGATAGCCGCTCCCTAGGTCCATACCGACCGGCCGCGATTTGGCGGTTCCGGTCAGCCACACCGGCCAGAAAGGCTCGGAGCCGAGGGGTGTCCCGGCAAAGAGTTTATTTCCGGCGCTGTCGCGCGGTCCGGAGTACCACGCGGCCAGAACGGCTCGCTCGCGGTCGGTGAAGCATGACGCGCCGTGCTCGCCTGAAGCGCAGACTGGAAGTTGTTCCGCTTCAAACCGGCAGGCGCGCGGGTCAGTCACGATCGCACCGGTTCGGTCCATCGCGGCGGGACACTGGCGCGCGATTTCTGCTCGCAATTTTGGAATCTTTACATTGAACGCGGAGTCAATGATCACCCCGCCATCCGGCGCTCGGTTCTTCTGCACGATCCAAGAACCATACAAACCGCCATTTTCAGTAAGATCCATCACCGGCGCGCCCGCGAGAATGCCGTCAAAGAGTTGCGGATAGCGCTGCGCGGCGATTGCCGCCATCCGCCCGCCGTTGGAACATCCAGCGAAGTACGCTCGGCGCGGGGGTTTTCCGTAGAACGCCCTGATGAGTTGGCGTGCAGCGTCAGCAACGAGCGGAACGCCTGTATCCGCGTATACCTGAAGGGCCGTCTCGTTGTTCACGGCCCACGACGCGTCGGCGAGTCCTCCTGTGTGACCGTTGTTGACGATGATAGCGGCATACCCCCGCTTCACGGCTTCCACGATCGTGTTCGAGTATCCGGCCTTATCTGCGTTGAAATCGCCGCAGAAGCCTCCGCATCCTGCTTGATAGAAATTGCCATTCCACGTCTGTGTTGGCAGGCGCATTTCGAAAGCGATTTGGGGTTCGATTGTACCGTTGATGCGACAGAAGGCGGGCGTGTCGCTAGATGAGGCGACGCTCCCTATTGTTGCCACGGTCATGCCGTGAAAGGTCTGCGCCACTATCTCATCACAGGGCGTAGCAGCGTTGACGAATGAAACGTGAAAGAGAAGAAATAATATGCCCGTGAGGGCAAGAATCTGCTTCATGAAACCCTCGATCGTTGGAGCGTGCATTAAGTCACAAGATTGGTAACTAACCTTCTGTGAGCGAGATTGACTAGGATGTTGATCAGCAGCGTGCCGCTCTTTTCCCCGCGCCAGCGACAAGAACGGTGCCCTTATCTGCCGCAGCGACGTTGCCGCTGAGTGATACTAACACTGCAGTGAGCGCCAATATCATATTGAACATGCGAGTTGGTCCCCTCGTTGTTCAGGTCGTTGAAAACATGAAAAGAAAAAAGGGACAGAGCCCGGCGAAGCCGGAGTCTGTCCCTTATCTGTCAGCAGCCGAGCGCCTTTATGCCGTCTTGATGGAGTGCCGCGCGCCGAATCCGGGAAGGGCGGCGACAGAATTCTTCGGCATCGTGAAGCGCTTGGAGATTTCTCCGTTGAAATCCATCTCGTGGTACTCGTAGCTCCACACCTCGTTATTCCAGCGATGATCCCACCAACGAAAATACTGAAGGCGAGCCGGTGACTTGACACCACCCGAATTGAAATCGAGAGGGTAGTAAACACCGCCTGGCCGTGTCACGCGCGCAGCCTCGGCGACAACCTTACGCGAGATTTCGGCTGGCAGTTCGTGGTGAATGATGTAGCTGACAACGAGATCGAAGTGGTTGTCGGGGAATTTGGTGTCCTCCGCAAGTCGCTGGGCAAAGTTGGCCTTCACGCCGAGTTTGTTGGCGCGCATATGGGCGTAGCGGACCATGGGAGCGCCCACGTCGATGCCCCATACTTCCGCGTCCGGGAACCGCTCCTTCAGCGCTACGGTCATCTGACCAACGCCGCAGCCCAAATCGAGGATGCGCTTGACCTTGCCGTCTTCAGGGATCGGGAAGCGCGCCGCGGTGGCCTTGTGGATCTGATCCTGTTCGTTGTGGCCGATGACGTTGATATAAAAGCTGTTGGTGCCGTAGTGATACATGTACCCGGCAAATTCGTCTCCGACGTATCCACCCGGCTGGATGTGAATCTCATGCCGCGTATAGCTCGGTATTTCCATTGTCTGATTGAGTTCGAGGCTTCCAGGGCCGGTCTTGTCGTTGGCTTCCATCTCCGAGAGATAGAGATCGCTGTTGGCATGGAAATAGTCCTGCAAGGTCTTCCAGGTCACCTGCTGGTTCGCGAGCCAGGTCTTGGCTGAGATGTTGATCCCCGTCTCATTCTCAACCAGTGCCAGCATTTCCTGACGGGTCATTGGTGTGGTCGGGTCGATGCCCTTCGTAGCCAAGAGTCGGTTAAACTGTTCGTTGGCTGAGGCCGCAATCGCCTTGGTGTGCATCAGGCGGAAGCCAAGCGTGAAGTCCTGCTGACTTTCCAGATCGAGAGATCCGAAGCGCGTGAGCCGTCCGTCCCGGCCCCGCGGCGCAATATCTAGCGGAAGCTTTAGGGATTCCCCAGCTTCGGCGATGTTGTTCTCTAGCATGCTACCAATTGCGACCGATGCCGCAGCGCCTATAAATATTGTACGACGAGCCACCATAGTTATTTTTCCTTATGATTGAATGAGGTCAGCTTAGCCGCGCTTTGGGAAGTCGGCCGCGATGCCGCGGGTGCCTTCGTTCCCTAAAGGGGCGAGGGCCAGTTCGATAAAGCGATCGCGGTCCTTTTCCCACATCGCCTGCTCCTCGGCCGACGGTACGTATTTCTCGATCATCTCCGACGTAATGCCCTTCTTGGCCATCACGGCTTCGACGACTTTCAGCCGCCGTTTGGTCGACCACATTTCCGCGCTCATCGCGATCAGACAACTCACCACGTTGTCCAGAACGCCATTGCCCAAGAATACGCCGTTCTTGACGTCGGACTTAATCGCTTCCGTCGCTACGGAAAGATGTTTTGATTCGGCATTGGCCATGTTGGGTCCCTTTGGATGGTTGGTGTCCATGTCGCGCAAACTAGAGAGGGCGCAGGTAATTACTATTCCTACTGTACGCAATCGCGATGCTGCCGGATTTTACGCAGCAACCATTTGGCTGGCAAAATGGACAAGATCGATCGGGCTTCGGACGAGATGCCCGTTCGGTCAGTAGTGAATGTGCGGTGGCATCTGTGCTGGTAGTCGCTGTCTGGCTCCGACACTCAAGGCGTCGGCCTCTCCTTCGGCAAATAGTGGGCGTGAATCGCAAGAAGCTTTTTAACCCCTTCGGTGACGTGGACGCTCGAAAGCGTTGCGCCGGAGATGGTCGTGACGCCGGTCTTCGGGCTCCACTTTCCGTAAGTCTTGCCTATCAGAAGTGCGCCCCATTCGGGTTTGGCGATATCGCAAAAACCCTCCGCGCAGACGAGAATCTCAATGCCCGTCACCGCGCCTTCCGCGTCAATCGCGACCGCATAGCTGACGATGTCCTGCAAACCGTAGACTTGGTCGAAGAACAGCCAGCCCCCTATTGGCGCGCGCCAGGCTTTGAACTGTGAGCGGATAAATGGAACATCGTAGTCTTGCTTCAAGCGCTCAACCTGAGATTCGGTCAGAGCAAAATCCGCGGGGGTGAGCTGTGCGCCCGGATAAAGCCGCGCCTGGACCGCTGCAAGAGTCTGGTTCTCGATCGCCACCGCGGGGGTGCCGAAGGCAATCAGTGCTGTTGGGACGAGTGCAAATAGCGAGCGCATACCCTATTGCTTTCGGTCTCTGAATCGCAGCGCGGAGATCTGTCCCAAATGTTGCGCGGCCACGGAGTAAGGTCCCTCCATCGAAGGAGGTGCACCGCCTGAAGGTCTTTGCGACCGCGAAGGGGCTCGTTGCTTCCGGAAACTCCTGAAACGTGCGATCTCGATCAAGCTTCGTCCGTTCCAGTACAGATCAGTTAGCGGTGCTCGCGGGGTAATACAACTTTCTAATCGTCTTCTTGCTGTCGAGGCATTCGACGACCTTGGCGGCCAGATCTGCGCGAGTAATCGGCTTTGCGGACAATGGGACCTCACTCAGCGTGATCTTGCCGTTGGCAGCCTCGTTGGTGAGCTGGCCGGGGCGCAGAATCGTGTACTTGAGACCGCTTTCAACAAGGTACTTTTCCGCCTGCTCCTTGAGCACGATGACTTTCGAGAGCCCGCGGCGTTGCTGCTCCGGTACGATCTTCATGCTGTCGCCCGGGCCAAGCACAGTCACGATAATCATGCGATTCACTCCGGCGGCTTTGGCCGCGTCGACGACGTTCTTCGTACCTTCAAAGTCGGGCGCCGGCTCGCCGCCTTTGCCGCCGAGAGTTGAGATGACCGCGCGGTATTTGTGGCCCTTGAAAGCAGTAGCGACATCTGCCGGGTTCAGCGCGTCTCCGGTCGCGTAATGGACCTTCAATGCGTTCAATGCGGTCCGATCGGACGTTGGGCGGACAAACGCAGTCACGTCCTCCCCACGCGCGGCCAGTAGCTTTGCGACCTCCAGTCCCGAAGCCCGCGACGCGCCGAAGATTAGCACGCCGCCGGACTTCTCAGAACTCATCCCGCCGGAGCTGCACGCGGACAGCAACCCAGCGACAATGGCGAGCGCTACTAATCTCATTTTCCAGCCTTCGTCTTCATTTCCATGCGAGCCTTCTTAAGAGTCTCGAAATCGACGCCGAGTTGCGGGTGGTCGGGCTTCTTGAGAACGACAAAGGGGGAGGGCTTGTCCGTCAGCCACACCCGCCAGATCTCGTCGGTTTCAGCGACCGTATCAACCCAGCGTTCTTCGCCCTGCTCGCATTTGACGATAGTCTTGAAGTACAAGCGTTCGCCGACCTTATCGGGAAGATTGGCGAAGAAGCCGAACTTCGCGATTTGGCCTGCCGGCAGCTTGCCCTTCCAAGAAATCTCGTCAATGACCTCGCTGACTTCGCGGCCACCTTCGGCCTTCACAGGCTTGTCCAGCTGACGCATTTTTGTCGTCGCTTCCCAGCCTGCTTTTTGTTCCGGCACGATCGTGCGCACTGCGTCTGGGCGCTTGATGTGGACTTCAGTTGCCGGCGACGCGCCGCAACCATGTGGCACGAGCAATGTCAGTGTTGTTTCATAGCCGGCGGGCGCTTCCATGTCGGTCATGACAATGTGCGCAGAGGCGATACTTGTCCCCGCGAGAAGTGCTGCGGCGATAGAACCGATGGCAATGGTGAGCTTCATGGATGGCCTCCCGAGGGCGCTGATGAAAGTAATTGCTATGTGGTATTGCGGCGAACGTGGAGCGATCAGAGAATGTCTCCACCGTCGCGGTCAACGCAATGTGGGCAGTAGCTCATAAAATGAGCTAACTGGAGCGGCGGGAGAAACGTCTCGCCTTGCCTCGTTCGCAGCAAGTGACCGCTCACATTATGAGCTACTTCCGAAGATCGATTGAGCCAATTCGCCTTCAGCCTCCTGTATTGCAGCCAAGTGAAAATGCGCCTTCGGAAGAATCGCGTGTCGTCGTTTCGGTTGGGGACCAAAAGGGGAAGAGACATGAAAGCTAGATTGTTGACGGCAACGGCCGCTCTCGCGTTGGCCGTTTCAAATTGGCCAGCGGCATCGCACGCGCAAGGCCCGACTTTCGTGACGCTTGAGGAGATCGTGGTCACGACCCGAAAGCGGAGCGAGAACATCGCGGATGTACCCCTGCCAATCACCGCCTTCACCGAGACGACGCTTGAGCGGCGGGGAATCTCAGGCCTCAGTTCGCTCGCATCCATCACCCCCAACCTGACATTCACTCAGGACGCGCGATCGACCATTAATATCCCGGTTATCCGCGGGCTTTCGAGCGTGAATAGCCGCCAATTCGACAACTCTGCCGGTTTGTTCATCGACGGCATCTACGTGTCTGGCAGGGCCGGAATTACACTCGAGATGTTTGATATCAGCCGGGTCGAGGTAGTGAAGGGCCCGCAGAGTGCGCTCTATGGCCGCAATACCTTTTCCGGCGCTATCAACTACGTCACCAAGAAGCCGTCGGATAAGTTTGAAGGTAAGATTTCAGGAACTGCAGGGCCAAACGACACCGAGAAGGTAAGTGCCTCCCTCTCGGGCCCGCTGATCGAAGGCAAGTTGTCGGCTCGGATCGCCGGCGCCTATGACAACACTGATGGCACTTATGACAATCATGACGCCCTTGGTCGCAGTCTTGGTGGACCTGGCGGCAAAGTCGTCCCGGGCGGACTGGGTGGACACAAGTACCAAACTGGATCAGGTGCGCTGCGGCTTACTCCCAGCGAGAACCTGGAGATTCTCGCAACCGCCTACTACACCAAGGATCGGTTCAATGATCAGGCGAACGCCAAATTTCCTGATAATTGCGGCGTAGGCGGCAATGGTTCAACTCGGCCGAACGGCCCACAATATTTCTGCGGTCAAGTGCCGTTGGCTGGGTCAAACGATATGGGCGCCGATCCGCGCGCTTACAACCTCGACCGGAAGGCGGGGCGATATAACTTGACGGTTTCGTATACGCTGCCGGACGCGTTCACGATTACATCCACGACCGCATACAACACGCTGAAAACGACCGGTCAGTTCGATCTGGATGGATCACCGGGAGGCGAGAAGGGCTACATCTACGCAACAGGACCCGCCACGGCACCCGGTCTAAATCCAACGGTTCTTCAAGGCTGGCCAGCCAGCGTCGTGACCGGATTTCCAACCGGGCTCGAATTGCCGACCTTCCTAAATACCTCCGAACTCGATCTCAAAGAGTATTCGCAGGAACTACGGATTCAGTCTCCCGACGGGCAGCGCTTGAGGTGGCTCGCCGGCGTGTCTTATTTCAATTCGCATGACTATAACCGCAGCGGCGCAGTCGTTGACGGTAGCGGTACTGCTCCCGGCAGCGCGAAGGTGCCCGCGGGCGCGACCCTCGTCACGATCCCGTTTGCATTCAGCGCGAAGCCGCCGCCGGTGTTCTTCGGACCATCGTTCTTTACGACAAACGTTCCAAATGCATTCCTGTTGACCACGGACGGAAGCTTGCGGAACACCCTGACTCTCGACAAAGAATCCAACCGTAGTAGCGCTGCTTTCGGCCAGGTCGGATACAGCTTCACCGATGCGCTGCGTGGCACAGCCGAGGTCCGCTGGACGCATGAGAAGCGCTCCAACCTTGGAATCATCAACTGCTTCTCCACTACCCTTCAGGGCAATATTGGTACTCCCGCCTGTAACGCAACTACCGGCCCGGGCGACGGTTACTCGACGAAAACCTGGAGTTACTGGGATCCGCGCTTCACGCTGGATTATCGCGTGAACGAGTCCACGCTGCTCTATGCGACCGCCGGTAAGGGAACCAAATCGGGTGGAATCAACCAGGCGATCTCCGATCAGAAAGCGCGCACCTACGAGCCCGAGAACAATTGGACCTATGACATCGGCCTCAAGACGAGCCTGATGGAAAATCGCGCTCACCTGAATCTATCCGCCTTCTATGTCGATTGGTCGAACCTGCAGATTCTCTCCTTTCTCAATGGAACGCTGGTCACCTACACGGCCAATGTCAGCGGGGTGAAGTCCAAGGGCTTCGAAGCGGAGTTCGATTTTGCACCGTCCAAAGGGTGGCTGTTCACGGCGAACTACGGCTTCAACGATGCAAAGTACAAGAACGATGCGACGGATGCTTCCTTAGCCAGCACGTGCTCGAACATCAGGGATGCCTCGTTCGCTTGCTCGAACAATATTGGTGGCAATCGGCTTCAGGATTCGTCGCGCCACACTGCCAGTGCATCGCTCCAGTATACCGGCCATCTGGTCCAGGACTGGCAATGGTTCGCCTACGCCGACTGGGTGTTTCGGTCAAAGTTCTTCGGCGACCAGTTAAATCGCGTCTACGTCGGAAACAACTCAACTTTCAACGGTCGCTTCGGCGTTCAGGACGGCCGTATCGACCTCACGTTCTGGGCGACCAATTTGTTCAACAAGAAGATGGCGAGCCGTGCTGGGTTGGGGAGTTCGAACCTGAACACTCTGACGCCGGTGCTCACAGTGACCTATGCGCCGCGCCGGCAGTTCGGAGTGACCGGTACATACCGGTTCTAGCGCACGGACCTATCGCTGCTCTAATGATCGGTCGGGGAAATGTCTTCCCCGACCGTCTTTTTGACAGACTCAGAATCACGCGTCTGAATATTGGCTAGGCGACGGTCACAGAGACCCTGCCGCCCACCGCAAGGATAACCTATGACCGACAGCCGTGGGCCGAAAGTGTTCGCCCGTCTACTAAGCTCAGCAGTCAAGGTAGAAGCTCACGAGCTGAGGGCTGTTGTCCTGGCGTTCTTCTTCTTTCTGTTTTTGCTCGGCAGCTATTACATTCTGAGGCCGGTCCGAGACGCACTTGGTACCGTGTACGGCGCCAAAAATCTCCAAGAACTCTACACCGGAACAACCATCGGCACATTGATCGCGGCCCCGATCTACGCTGCCTTTGCCTCACGGATCAAGTTGTCGACATTTCTGCCCTGGATTTATGGGTTTTTCATTCTGACAATTCTGGCGTTCTACGCCTTGTTCGAGACGGTTGAACAGGATCGTTGGATCGCCGCTGGGTTTTTCGTGTGGGTCAGCGTCTTCAATCTGTTTATCACGTCGGTATTCTGGAGTTTCATGGCAGACCTGTTCTCCAGGTCTCAAGCTAAACGATTGTTCGGATTCATCTCCGCCGGAGGCAGTGTCGGCGCGGCGATCGGACCTGGTCTGACCGCGCTTCTCGCGGAACGTCTTGGAAACAATGCCTTGCTGCTCTGCTCGTGCCTCGGCTTCGGGATTGCCATCCTGTTCTTGCGGCAGCTGGAGAAGGAGAAGCTTCGGGTGGCTTCTGGCGAACCAGACGGCCAGACCTCACGGCTCGATCATAAGCTTGGGGGCAATCTCTTCGATGGCTTTCGGCTGTTGGCTAAATCGCCCTATCTCCTGTTCATCGCGAGTTTTGTCCTGCTTCTGACATGGGTCTCGACAATCCTCTATTTCCAACAGGCAGATCTCATCTCGCAAGCGTTCGAAAGTCGGGAGGCCCGCACCAAGGCCTTTGCGATGGTGGACTTCATCGTCAACTCTTGCGCCATTCTGGTGCAGCTGTTTGGTACGGGGCGTATCGCGCAGCGCTTCGGAATCACGACTACCTTAATAATCAATCCAGTGATCATGGTGTTCGCGTTTGTGGCTGTGGCTATTTCGCCGATACTGATGGTGCTCTTGGCGGTCCAGGTGGTGCGTCGGGTGTCGGAATACGCCATTGCTCGGCCAGGTCGCGAAATGCTGTTCACGGTGGTTGATCAAGAGAGCAAATATAAAGCGAAGAATGTTATCGATACCGTGGTTTACCGTGTCGGTGATCTCTCATCCGCCTGGGTAACTGCCGGCTTACAGACGGTGGGGCTGGGCGTTGGTGGAATAGCCATATTCGGCGTCGCCGTCAGTGCTTGCTGGGGCGGCATCGCTCTGATGCTCGGTCGACGCTACGAGGATGTCCAGGGCGGTTTCGGCATTGCCAAACGAGAGCTGGAAACGACGGAGTAACGTAAGCTTATCGGTCAAGGATTTCCGTATAGCCCGAGCTCTCGCTTCTACTCCGTGATCCTAACCTCGAAAGAGTTTGTACCGTGATTTCATGTTCTATTTCCGCGAGGCCAATTCCATGATCCGCCTTCTGTTGTATTCGATGGTCGTGATGCTACTCGTCACTTTCGAAGTGTTTGCCCAGGATGCCGAACAAAAGCCCGTTGTCCTTCTCGCCGGCGCCACGGGAAGTAACGGCAGCGCAATTCTTCATGTGCTCAAGGGCGGCCCATTCACGATTCGAGCCATGTCTCGAGACGCGAAGAAGGCTGCCGCGAAATTTGGACCTGTCGCCGAGTGGGTCGAAGCCGACGTGACAAAGCCCGAAACATTGGTGGCAGCCATGAAAGGGGTGGACTTCGTTATTGACGCAGTGGCAGCCACCGGCATCATGGGTAACAACAAGCCGGAAGTCGTCGACTTCAAGGGCACGGAAAATCTCGCCGCTGCTGCGAAGGTAGCGGGCGTGAAACGCTTTGTGATCATCACCTCTTCCGTGTCCGGAAAGAAGAATCACATTCTTAATTACATCGGCAACGATGTGCTGATCTACAAGGGAAAGGCAGAAGAGGTGCTGATTGCCTCAGGCGTTCCCTACGTCATCATCGGCCCGTCGGCAATGACGGACGATCCCCGCGGCGTTAAAGAAATCAAATTGATTCCTCGTGCCGAGTATCAGGGCGGAACTAAGATCAGCCGCGGCGACGTCGGAATAGTGGCGCTTGAAGCCCTTACGAATGCAGGTGCGGCGAACAGGGCGTTTACCGTCTACAATGGCGAAGGGCCCGCCACTCCTGCTTGGAAGCAGAGCTTTTCTGCGATGCCCGCCAAATAGATTTGTTCTCCCGATAAGGCTATCCTGAGCGCACGGCGATGTGCGGCAGGATGCGACCGGTGTTTACTCGTCGGTCGCGCTTGTGGCGCCTTAGGGCACAGGCTTGCTGATAGGCAAATGCCGCGTGGCCAGGAAAGCTACAATTGAAAATATGCATGCCGCGTAGATTGCCGCGGTAGCCGATGTCGCCCGAGCGATGCTACCCCAGATCGGGCTCGCAGCGGCGGTGCCGCCCATGAAAATCATGTTCATGAGCGCAAGTCCGCGCCCGCGAAACTCCCGCGGCAGAATAGTTTGTGCCGAAAGCTGCAGCGAATTCATTCCCATGAATGACGCGATACCAGTCAGCAGCATGAGTGCACTCATCGGGCCGGTCGTAGGCCATAGCGGAATAAGGCCGATGGCGAGAATATTTAGCCCGATCGCGAATCCCAGGGTGGCAGATGGATCAAAATGGGCGCGGATGCGCGCGACGAAAAGAGCTCCGCCGATCGCGCCGACGCCGAAGTAGGCATAGATTTGGCCGAAGGCCGCCGCGTCTCTTGCGAGTAAAGGAAGCACGACAAGTGTTAGGGACCAAGTCGCAAAGTAGAATCCGCCCCGCAACAGAATGGCGCGATAGGCGGCCTCGCCACGGGCATATCTGAAGAGCGCGGCAACATCCGAAGTAAGTCGCCCCGGAACTCTAGACGTGTGCTTCGGCACGACGTTTCGGACGTGCAGAAGGACGCCCACGAAGCCGAGATAAGTAGTTGCATTGAGCACGAGAAGTTGTGCCGCGCCTAGAAACGGCATCAAGATTCCGGTGATCGCCGGTCCGACGATTCTGCCGCCATTTACCGCGATGCTATTGAGGCTCAGCGCGGCAGCAAGGCGGTCCGCCGCCACCAGATCGGGGACCATCGCCGATTGGCTCGGTAGCTTGACGGCATTTCCGACGGCAAGGATCGCGGTAAGGACGAGCAATGCGATGGGATGGTGCCAATCAAATGCAACGAGCGCTGCGATACCCAGGGGCGTGGCGCCCATCACGAGGTGGACGACGATTAGCAGTTTATGACGGTCGACCCGATCGGCGAGAACGCCGGCTGGCAGGGAAAAAAGGAACACAGGCAGAAACATCGCGGTCTGGACCAGCGACACCATAACGGCATCGCCTTCCGTCCAGGAGCGCATCAGCCAAGATACCGTGATGGTCTGCATCCAGTAGCCGGTCGTGGACAGGGACATACCGAGCCAAAACCACCGAAAAGTGCTGTCGCGTAAGGTGGCAAAAACCGACATAGCGCTCATTTCACAACAGATTCGGACACTCGTCGGTCCCGAGAGAGTAGATGCCGTCGGCCCAGCAGCAGGATAGAGCATGTTTCGCAATAGCTCATATTATGAGCTATTTCTGGGTTCGTCCCGGTATCGCATGAGACCAAGGATATGATCATCAGTAGAGGCTGCGGCCTGCCATTGGGAGGACTGAAGTTGCTTCTTCCCACCCGTCGTTTCTTGTTGGCGCTCGCATGCGGCATGATCGTAGGTCTGGCGTCAAATATCTTTGGATTTCGAATTGCCCGTGACCTTGAGGAAAATCCGTCACGGTAGCGCCTGCATTCGCTGGGGAGCCGGTTCATGACCCGATCGATCCAGGCTTTCGAGCGCGGATTGCTTGTTCTTGAGTTGATCAATCGCAGGCCGGGACTGTGCGCGAATGAGGTCGCGAAGATCACCATGCTGACGCGCGGTACGGCATTTCGGATGCTCGAGACGCTTCGGAATATGGGCTATATCTCGCGTGATGAGGATACCGGCGCATACTTTTTACAACGTCGGGTATTCGCCCTGGCCGATGGCTATAGCGAAGAAGTCTGGGTCAACGATGTCGGGCGGCCAGTCCTGGAGCGCCTCGGCCGCACCCTCCTGTGGCCGCTGACGGTTTCGACACCCTCAGGAATTTCCATGCTCGTCCGCGTTAATACGGACTTTCAGAGTCCGCTGTCCAAAAACCGGTTTCCGGTCGGTCATCGCGTCTCCATGGTGGCGAGTGCCTCCGGTTCCGTCTACTTGGCATTTTGCGAGGCTCAGACGAGCCGAATGCTGGTGGACCTTATCGCGCGCACTTCTCCCCATACCGAAGATCGGATCGCGCGAGACGAACGCGCAATGAGCAGGCTTCTGACTGCAACTCGCAATCGAGGTTACGGGACCGTGACGAACGGAGATCGTAGCGGTATCGCAGTGCCGATTTTGTCAAAGAATCGGCCTTTCGCGACGCTTGCGATGCGCTTCTTCACCAGTGGGCTCACCCAGCGCGAGATCAAAGCGATTCTCCCGCGGCTGGAAGCGGCGGCAACTGAAATTGGCGACATGATCGAGAAGTCTGGCCCAGTCGCGATGCATCGCTAGGTTAGCTCACTTTATGAGCGAATCGGGGAGCTTGGTTGTGCAATCGAATGCCAAGCGGTCAAGATCGCACCAACGAGGATTGTTTTTGTACAGAGGGCTTCGTGCTGAGTAATCGAGAGCAAAATCCCGGTCCTCTTGCGGGCGTCCGGGTTCTGAATGCCGGCACCGCGATTGTCGGGCCATGGGCCGCCACGTTGCTGGGCTACCTCGGTGCGGATGTCATCAAGGTTGAGCGCCCGACGGGCGAAACCACGCGTATGGCTTATCCCCGTCAGCAGGGCTGGGCTACTGGCTATATCGCTACCAATGTCAATCAACGATCGGTAGCGCTGGACACCAAGAACCCCGAACATCAGGCGATCCTCGATCGTCTCGCCGATCAGGCCGATGTCTTGGTCGAGAACTATAGACCCGGCGTCGCGGATCGGATGGGGATTGGCTATGCGAGGCTGAGCGAGCGAAACCCGGGCCTTATTTATGTCTCGAGTTCGGGATGGGGCGACAGCGGTCCGATGCGCAACATGGCTGCGGTCGATCCGCACCTGCAAGCCTTTAGCGGCTTTGCCGCATTGAACGGCGTACCCGGCGGCGAACCAGAGATGCTGCGGTATACCCATATCGACCCGAGCGGCGCCACTTACATGGCGGGAATCGCACTTCTCGGCCTTATCGGACGTGTGCGATATGGCGCCGGAAGCCACTTGCGTACCAGCCATCTTGCGATGGCCCTAACGATGGAATCCAGCCGCGCGGCCGAGTGTCTAGCCGACGGACTACCCATTCAGCGTTTGGCGAGCGCTGCCACTGCGAGTGCGCCGAACCAGTGTTTTCGCGCCAGGGATGGAAAGATCATCGCGGTCGTCGCGGAGACGCCGGCGCAATGGCAGGCCTTGTGCGATGTGGTTGGTTTATCGATCCTGCGTGACGACGTTCGGTTTTCAACAAATCGTGATCGCGTCGTCAACCGCGCCGCGCTCGCCGATATTCTTGCGACGGAAATCGCAAAGTATCCGTCGCGGTGGTGGACTGTGGCGTTCGAGCGGCATGGGGTTCCGTTCGGATACAGTCTTGATTTCGACCAGATTGCGAACCATCGCCAGATAGAAGCGAACCAATTGCTCGCGATGATCGAGCCACATCACACTGGTCCCATGTATGTCGGCGGGTTGCCGTGGCGATTTTCGAGGACGCCTGCGTCTATCAGTCCCGAAGTCCCCGCGCCGGGGGCCGATACGGCGGCGATCGCGTCCGAGGGGTTTACTCCGCGCGCAGAGAACCCTTTCACTGTCCCCGACGAAGCCAATTCGCGAATGCCGCTTTCCGGCATTCGCGTGATCGATGCGACACAGGGGTATGCAGGACCGCTTATCGGTCTTCTACTTGCCGAGGCCGGCGCAGAGGTTATCAAGGTGGAATCGCCCGAAGGCGACTGGTCCCGCCACTTATCTCCAGCAACGGCCGACGGTGCCTCAAGCGCCCTCTTCGACGCGTTCAACCGCAACAAGCTCGGACAGGTCCTCGATCTGAAAGACACACTCGGGCGAGAGCGGTTCACGTCGCTGGTCGATTCCGCCGACGTGGTACTGGAGGATTGGGGGCCAGGTCGAGCTAAGGCGCAGGGGATCGATCCGGAATTGAGGATCTCGCAGAATCGCCGCTTGGTCTGGCTTTCGCTCTCCGCCTATGGAGAGGAAGGGCCTATGGCCCAGTCACCCGGTTCGGAACTGACGATCCAGGCAATGACCGGGTACCTGCGCACGTTGGGCCATCTGAACGGAGATCCTGAGCGGGTCGGCGCGGACATCGCCGGTTCGGCGGCCGCCGGCATGGGGTTTATTGCTGTCCTGGCCGCACTATTCGAGCGCTTCCGCTCCGGAATGGGCCAGCGAGTTGCCGTCAGTCTGCTCGGAAGCCTCATGGCGCAACGCACCCTGCAATGGGCGGCCATGACGCGACCGGATGCATGGCTGGGAAACTCCTACTGCACAAGTGAGACCGACACACCGCGGCACGGCTATCGCACCAAGGATCACAATATCTTTGTTTCTATGATGAATTTGCGCGATCAGAGCCAGTTCATCACCCTAATCAAGGAACTCGGAATGTACGACGAGGTTCAGAGCGATCCGCGTTTCATGGAAGATGGACGTCAGACCGTCGGTATGGGGCATCTTGCCCGGGACCTGCAGGCGGTATGGGAAAAATATCTGAAGCAGATTCCATCGCAGGAGGCGATCGCCATTTTCAATCGCAACGGAGCGACGGCAGTCGAGTTCTCGGAGTTGCGGGATCTACTCTACCATCCACAGGTTCAGTCCCTCCAAATCGTTGAAACGGGACCTTCCGGCAAGCGCTACCTGCGGGCGCCGTGGCAAGCGAGCTGGGGGCTGCCGCGTCTCTCTGCGCCGCTGGCCCCCACTGCGCAACATTCGTCCGCCGACCGCGTCACGGAGAATGCATGATGGACCTCAATCTTCCGGAAGAAACTCGCATCCTAAGGGAAACGGTGCATCGCTTCGTCGAAGCGGAGCTAATGCCTCTTGAGCGCAGCCTGCCTAACCGTTCCAACTCGCACGAACTGCCTGCGGATATCCGCAAGCCGCTCGAGGCGAAAGTACGCGCCATGGGTCTCTGGGCGATGGAAGCGCCGATTGAAGTGGGGGGCGCAAATCTTAGCATCTTGGATCACTGCGTTGTGATCGAAGAGGCTTATCGCTGCACGGCCGGCCGTTGCCTGTGGAGTTCGTTGTTCTTTCCAGTGCTCTATAAGCTCGGCACGGAGGAGCAAAAGGAAAAATATCTTCTGCCGGCCATGCGCGGCGAGTTTCACGGCGCAGCTGCCTTCAGCGAACCCGGAGCCGCTGGCGACCTTGCTGGCATTCAGACCGCCGCGAGCAAGGTCGAAGGGGGCTGGGTTCTCAACGGGACAAAATGTTGGATTTCTAACGCCGACAGCGCGCGGTTCGTCCTCGTGCTCACCCGGATCAAAGGCACGCAGCGGCACGAAGGCATGACCTGGTTCATCGTCGATAAGGAAACGCCCGGGTTCTCTGTTGGTCGACAGCAGAATATGATTCACGGTCAGCCCACATTTGAGCTGTTTCTGCAGGACTGTTTTGTCGCCGAGAGTCAGCTCTTGGGTAAGCCGGGCGATGGCTGGGCTGCCAGCGAGTCTGCACTCTATCGTGGGCGGGTCTCCATCTCGGCGCGGGCGCTAGGCATCGCAAGCCGCTGTCTCGACCTGATGGTTGACTACGCAAAGCAGCGTCATACGTTCGGCCAGCCGTTGGCTTCACGGCAGGCGATTCAGTGGATGATTGCGGACTCTGCGATGGAACTTCATGCCGCGCGTCTGATGGTTTACGACGCGGCATGGCGGGCACAAGAAGGGCAGGACGTCCGCACGCAAATGGCGATGATCAAGACCTTCGCGACTGAAATGGCCGGACGTGTTGCCGATCGCGCTGTCCAGGTTCACGGTGCGGCCGGGCTTTCCGACGAGACGATTCTCGAACGCTGCTATCGCGATGTGCGGCCGATGCGTATTTACGAAGGATCGTCCGAAGCAATGCGCAGCGTGATCGCCCGAAACATCCTCAAGACTGGAAGATGACCTTGCCCCTGAAAAACGTCTCCCAAGGCTGAATGTATATAATCAGCTTTGGAGGATTGGACATGACGGGAATAGTGCGGGCGCGTTACACGCTGGAGTTCAAGCAAGAGGCTGTTCGGCTGGTCCGTGGGGGCCAATCTGTTT
>CANJPQ010000042.1 GCA_947476275.1 Fidelibacterota bacterium | reverse complement strand
TCGTGTACGGATGACAGATCAGACTCTTCGCATCTCCGAGATTGTTGGAGATGTCGATCAGCTTGAGCCTGTTAAGGGCCTTGAATGCCGCCGTCTTGCCGCCCGCGACTTCGAACGCCACGACCGAACCGCCGGATGACATCTGCGCTCAGATGATTTTAATGCCTGGGTTGATCGAGCCAAAGCGCATCCGAAAAAATACAACTACCCTGAGAGCGTGAAGGACTTTATGGCGGCGAAGATTCACAGCGGGGTTTGCATTCCCCTTAAGTAGGGTCTTGGTGTGCAATCGGAATTTTGTGCCGACGGTTCCATTAATAGGGAACACAAACGAAGTACGAGGGGGGTTGGATGAATTGGCAGGGTGGTTTGATACGTGTTTCCATCGCGTGGGTCGGCATTGTTGTCTTGGGCTTTCTTATCTTCGAGCCGGCCAGATTGCGCGACGCCGTCCTAGATAATCGAAAAGCCAGTCCCACAGAGGATCTGAGTCATACGTTTAGCCTCTCGCTGAGAGCGGTCCAGGATTTGTTCATCACAGATGCCGAAATTGAAGGAGAGCCTGCTGCCGAAATTGAAGGAGAGCCTGCTCAGGACTTGGAGTTTCCCAGCGTGCGTAGAGACCGCCTTGCGCGGCGTGCGCTCAGAAAATGGCAATTACAGCGGGACATCCTGAGTATTCTAGTTCTTGCGTTAAGCCCGCTTGTCCTAATCGCAGGGGGCGGAAAGCTCATTGGGTGGGTGGTTCGCGGATTTGGGCGTCAAGCTCGCTGAGTCCATCGGAATAGTGGCGGCCTATCCGCGCCAAACAGAGAAAGGCCGACCTCAGCGCTTTGCCGCGCCTCGCCGATTGATTGCTATGACTGTTCCGGCCGTTGCGACGGTGCCGCAGAACTTCCCTCAATCGTCCATGAGCCGACGGCGCTTCTCGAATGGATCGCCGCGACGATATCCGCTCGATATTATCAACGGAGACGTTGCGTTCGGACCGCTCGACCGAACTCAGATACGTCCGATTGATACCTAAATCGAAGGCAAGCCCCTCCTGTGTGAGGCGGCGCGAAGCCCTTAGGCGGCGCATACTCCTCGCCAGTATGTCCCGAAGCTTGCCCTTGTACGTCCGCTTCATCGAGCCGGATGCTGGCTCATGATGATTTTAAGGCGACCGCTTTTAAGTTACATTCGACAATTGGCGCAACCCGGCAAGTCGGAAAACGGCCATGTATCCATTCTCGACCGCGTGCAGCGTGGCGATCCTTTGGCGTCGCATGCGTAGAGCTTTGCGCCCGCGCTCCACCTTCTTTGGTACCCTCTTGTTAATCGGGGCCTCGGATATTGGTGCGCACGCCCAGACACTGTCGACAGTCCCTTTCGTTGGGTGCAAATCAGATGGCCAGGCATTTTTACTCGAAGCTCCGGCTGGGCAACCGAAGCAAGTCACTCTGACAGCGGAATTCGCAAATCAGCTTGCGTACTATAAGGCGGAGCATGGGCCGGGCATTCTCGGGCCCCGCGGGTGGACCTGCTTTGGCGTATACGGTTCGAATGCAGACACCTTGTATGTGACGCCCACTCCACTCAATCCTGAAACTGTCATGTCCGGGTCCTGGAAAGGAGTCGTTGGCCCGGGTATCCAGGTCAGCGACACCTACACTGACACAAGCGGTAGGTTCGACGCCGCACAGATCGCAGCACGCATTTTTCCTGCGGAGAAAGCCTTTGTGCAGCGGGTCATGAAGGAGGGACTTTCATCGGGCATCGACTTCACGTTTGCTCCCTATCCGGGTGATCAGCTTCACTATTTGAGTGACCATATTGTGGAGTATCAGACGCCGCGGCAGACGGAGGGATTGGGTACGAGCGGGAATTTAAGAGCCAATTCCGATCCGATACGTGGGGTCGTGGTCTTCGACCGCGACGGTCAATCGTTGCTGGAGCTCGCCGTACGGTTGCCTTCAAGTTGGGAATGGCTAGCGCCGACCATCACAGAGCAAATGCTTCGTGAGATACGGGACAAGCAGGCGGCTACGCGAGAACGTGCTACGGCGGATCTGGCGCAGCAACAGCAAGCAAAGACTCTGAAAGAAGCCAGATTCGTTGAGCTATGCGATGCAGCGCGGCGTTGTCGTGCATACGGCAAGACCATGACGGACTGCGCAATGGCTGGAAATATTAGTGCATGCGTTCGCATCAAAGTCGGATCGAAGTATCCTAGAATTCCTTGTAGGGAGGACGCCTCTGGCGAAGTCGCATACCCTCCACCGGATATGCCCGGTAGATTGGAGTGTCTTGGCGAAGATGCGCGCACAGCTCTGGGCCCGTAGGTCGCGGAGCCAACGCCGTCTGTGCGTCTTGGGTCCCATCGGGTCCTCTCTTCAGAGTCTCCATCGCGGGGTCCCCGGGGCACGAGTCCTAGGATGAAAAATCGGCAGGAACCGTCTCGGATCGTCATGCGCCCTGCCCGTTTAACGCGGGTCATCTCGCGCGTGCGTACCTTGGAGTTCGCTGGGGGAATCCATGGGTACGTTTGTGGGCAGGCGACGATCTGGCAAAAACTCCGGCGTGAAGTCAGTAAGTTAGCGCGCATATCAGCGGAAGGTATTTCCGCCATCCGGAGTTTCCAACGTGCTGGCCGCCATCACGTAGGTCAGATTTCTCGCGCTCTAACCAATCGCTCTTCCACACCTCAAGGCTGCCAGGCTCCTCCGACGCCCTTCAGGGGTTCGTGGACCCGTAGACAGTCCACCGTGCATGCGACACCGGCCATTGCGGGGTTCATTGTTCAGGCGATCCCAGACCGCCGGTGCCACGCAGGATGTTCCCCGTCGCGTTCGGGCTCCGCATCGCGGTCGAAGGGGTTTAGGTATAGCTGTCATCCTCGTAGTCCATAACGCCCGCGCGCGCTCATGCGCGTACATGTGCGGGAATCCTAAGATATTTGATCTGACAATGGCGATAGGCCGCTAGACCTTTGTCGGACCGGAGTAGACGGGATGTATCAAAATCCCCTTGTGATATGGGCTTCGAGTCATTTTTTTATAAAAATTTTTGCCGAGGAGTGGGGAGGCAAAGGGAGGTGTCCCTTCGCCCTCCAGCCAGCGGGGGGTGCCCCCCTCGCGCCTAGGACTTTCCGCCGACATCAACACAGTCAACACCGCCACAGTCGTAGACGACTGGCAACGATGACATGACCTTCTCCATGTCACCACCCTTGCCTCCAGAACGCGCCACGGGAGTCGTGGAATCGCAAGCCGTGCCCGCCGCTGGGTGAGTAGCGGCCCGCCCCGAGAGACTCACCGGCGGACTTTGTAATTGAGTCTACAGGCTATTCGAGGGCGGGGCAGCACAGGACCGCGAAGGACGGTGCCGGTCACGATGGTGACGGTGATGTTGATGGCGGTCATGCTGCTCTGTGTCGGGGGCCACTCGTTGGCGCGATGTTATTCCGTCGCACGCGCCCATCCTCGCACGACCTTTGGCACGCGATGGCACGCGTGACTGACTATCGTACGCGCGTGAGAAAGGGATTCGAGTAGTAGGGTGTACACAATTGAGTGGATCGCGTGCCATCGCGTGCCAAAGGCTCACCTCAGTCCGATCCCCATATACACGCGCTGGTCCCGTCGGCCCTGATCATCATACGGCTGCGACGTCTTAAGGCCCGGCATGGCGGCATGCAGGTCGCGGCCAAATGTTTGCACGGTAGCAGCGTGGTCGCGGCCCTGGTCAACACACCACTCCCTATATGCATCATAAAGTCTGGGAGCCGCGATGGATCGGCGCGGGTCAATATCGCAGCGTTCGCGTATGAAAGCCTTTATCGGGCTTCCCAAATCCTCCAGGTGCTGGATGGCTTCGGAGGAAGAAGTCGGTTGAAGGAAATAACCGCGCTCACTCAATCGCTGCCACCCATCCAGCGCCCAGTTCAGAATACCCGGCAGTTCAGTCAAACAGCGATTCGTCAGGCCGCGATCCTCCTTACCAAGAAATGACAGGGTGAGATTCAGGACGATGAATCGCGACGCTAGAGCGCCACTGGCGTCGGCGATGCGCGGCAGTTCGTTTGAAATGATCAGAAACCGCGTCGTGAGACGTCCTGTCCAGGCTGGCAAATATTTGCGGTCAATGGTCTGGCTGTCTTCACCGGAGATTGATAGCAATCGCTCGGCAATTTTGGCTTGATCCGCCCGTCCGCCAAGTCGAGCGTCACCGATGGTGGCGGCCGATTTGCCGATTAAGGGTGCGACGCCGAAATTCGTTTCCAGGCTAGCCAGTGTAGGTGAGACGACCGCATCAGCACCGAGCATTCCTGTTAGCACCCGGCCAATTGTGCCTTTGCCACTACGTGCGGGACCTACGAGCAAGAAGATCTTCTGCTGGCCAGTGTCGGCGGCGAGAAAGTATCCGAAAATCTCCTGTAGTGTCGCCCAAGATTCGGGGTCGGCGTCCCAGATCGTCTTCAGGAATTTCAACCACTCTTTCGGAGTATGTGCATCTGGATCGAAGTCATAAGGAAGCGCCGTGGTCGAAAAGAATATCGGCGTGTGCGCTCGCAATGTGCGGGTTTGCAAGTGCAGCAATCCATTTTGGCACGCAATCACTCCCGAGGCAGGCGGTCTTGCTAAATCGTCAAGCCAAGCAGGTGGCCGTATAGTTCCCTCGAGTTGGCACACAGCACGCAAGGCATCCAACACCTGATTCACGGAATTTGTGGTCGGATTGAAGCGTTGCGGTCCTGTCGGGGTTGCTACGAGCGCCTCTTCGAGAAAGGCGTAGATCTCGGCCCTGAGCTCCTCTTCAGCCGCGTCGCGGTAATGCGTCCCAGTCCACGCGAGAAAAACGCCCTGCTGATGCTGAAGGGTTCGGTCGCCCCGGTGCGTATACCGCAGTTCAACTAGGTGTCTGGCGGTCCGCAAGGGGGCTTTTGGATCGAGGATATAGTCAGCGTGCTCAGCGCTCCCCTTGCTGTCGTCCGGCTCGAACGTCTCACGGGTGCCGTGAGCCGCCAAATCCTCGGGCGAGACCTTATTCATCATGCAATCTCCCGTCCGATGTCATTCCAATCCGTACCCTCACGGGGCTTGAGGATTTCGACACGCTTCCCGGCTGCGCTCCACCGAATCGCACATTCGCGAGCGGCCTCGACGTCGTCGGCCTTTTTGTTGTCCGCGAAGATCGTCAGCGTCTCGATTCCATCGAGCACGGGGAACTTCTTGACGTGCTCAACATCAGGAGCGGCCCAGATCGGCCACCAACCCGCAGCGGCCCAGGTCAGGGCGTTCTCGACTCCTTCCGCAATGCCAAGGCCCAGCGTTACGTCGGCATCGTCGGCGAGCTTGATCATGGCCCCCTCTGAGGGGCCGAGGAACTTCCTGCCCTTCGGACAGGCTCCAACGAGATCATCCTTGCCGGTACCGTCGGACTTGATAAACGTCCTGTGAATTGCACGGGGCTCGTTGGTGATGATGTTGCGCATGAGTGCCACCATCGCCGGTACACGCCTACCTTCACCGGCTACACAGCGCGGATGAAACCTAAGGTCGACGACACGAGCGGACACCTCAGTGTGGCGATGGCGTAGGTAGGTCTCGGCAATCGTGCCCCGGAACTCGACCGCCTGGCCCCAGATCTTCAGGGCATACTCGATGCGCTTGCGGTGCTCGGCGTCCGCGTCGATATGCTTGAGCGGCGCTTCATCCATGAAAGCGCCCTCCGAGAGCAGCGACGGCGTCGCGAAAGCCCAAGCCGGTGATCAGCATGTGTAGGGCGACGACATCTCCACCCTTTACACCGCATGCGAAGCACCGAAAGTGTCCGTCGACGAGATTGACGGCCATCGACGGATTAGCTTCCCGTCCCCCTTTGTGCACGGGGCAGTAAACCTCGAGCCAATCGCCCCGTCGTCTTCTGAATCGGAGGCCAGACATAGTGACCAACACCATCGGTGTCGGCAGCGTTGTACGATCAAGGACGCGCCGGTTAGTCATGGCGGAGGCCATTCGCTTCGATGAAGGCCACTGCATGGAGATCACTGACGCGAGCGCGATGGGCGACGTGGCGGGCGAGCGGAGAAATCTGCCGATGCAGGCGAAGCTGCCGGTCGGCCCATTGAAACAGGTCAAGCTGATGGTGTACCCTTTTCATGCTTTTTCCTTGGAGGGATTGAGCGCATACGAATTGCCCCGGCGACGCCTGCCAGCGTCCCGGGGTTTTGTTTCGTCAAGTTGCGGGATTAACGAGCCGCTGCTCGGCGTACTTGTCGAGATGACTCCGTCGATAGATTCGGCTCCGCCCAATCCTGGCGCTTGGCGGCCCGTCACCGAGGGCATCAAGCTTCTCAAGTAAGCTAGTCGAGATCCCGAGATGTTTGGCGGCGGCCGGACGGCGAAGCCAGGGATCGGCGGTGCCGTCGGCAGGAACGGATTCCACCGGTAAGCCGCACTTCAGTTTGTCGGCGCGTTCGGCAATCGCCCGCTGTTTGATCGGTGATTTCAATATCGCCTCCGTATGTTGCGCCGTGGTGATGCGTGGCGCTTGTTACGGAAAGCAAACTGCGGGACATAAAGAGCCCGATATAGATGCCCGATATTGGGCCGCAGATTTTATATCGGGCAGGGGGTAGCAATCCTTCAGGCTGCGCGCGGGGTCTGCCCCCGGTCAGTACAGCCGCGACCGCCGCATCGGCCACAAAAGCACGAGAGCCTAAGGAGCTTTGACGCCCGCGCTGATCTCTCGCAGTAGCGGCGCGAGATGGTTCTTGAGAGACTTTTCCTTAAGTGGTGGTGCTGAAGGATGCGACTGTGTAAGCCACTGATCCATTTCGCGGGCCCACTCGATTGTCGAGCGTTCATGCCCTTCTCCAGAATTCCAACGTCGACGGACTTCAGCTTCGACTAAGTGCCAAGAGGTAGGTTTGCCAGCTACACCGGTTTTATAAATGGTTTCACTAGCTACGGCTGGTTCAGTGTCGGGTCTCGACCATAGTGAATGCACGTCTGAGCGCTGCAATAGGAAGCGCCGTATGGGCAACGTGAACCCATAATTTTTGGCGATGCGCTCCGCGCTCTCATGGTAGGGAGGATTCGATCTCTCTAGTTCTGCCTCGAGTTCATTCTTTGGCAGGTGACCAAGTTCTGATGTTCTGTGTTGGATCCAGCCAACTAACAGGTACGCAGGGTCTGCGATCTCGCCGATATCCCAGTCGATATGGATTTCAAGCCATCCCTCCCAGACACGGAACGGAGCGATAAGCGCCGGATTGTCGGCGGCCATGCTGTTCGGCTCATCCCAGCGCGCAATCAGCTTACCGTCGCGAAGCGCTTTGCGTAATTGCTGCTCAGCTTCTTCGGCTGTGCAATGCTCGATGGTGCGTACGTGCGTGAGAGCCTCGCGCGGAATCATCCAACGACGCCTCTCACGCTCCGCTAGAGATATATAGGGCAAATGCACCTCCGCTGGTGCTCCGCATGGTGTCAGCGAGGAAGCATGGTGCGGTACCGCGCTTGTCGGGCTGCAGGCCCTATCCCCGCTGATCTCGCAGCGAGTTTATCGTCGTCCCGCCGAAATACGTACGACGTTTGCCGTCTTCTCCGTCACGAGCGCCTCGACGTAGTTGCCCCAGGCGTTCAGCGCCGCTTCCCGTTCGTCGAGGAACTGGGCTTTCTGGTAGACGGCCTGAACTCCTTTGATCGTCCCGGATTTGTGACTCAGTATCTTGTCAGCCACATGTGGGGGAACCTTAAGGACCTCCGCCGCGTGAGTGGTGAACGTCCGGCGAAGATCGTGGAATACCCAGTCACGGACGCCGCTCGCTTCGTCCAGCGCGATCTTTGCCTTGCTGAAGCCGGAAATTGGCGTCTTGCCCGTCGTCGTGAAGAGCAGCCGCTTAGTCTTCGGCAGCAATTCCTTGATCACAGCGAGAGCCTGCGGGCTGAGATGCACAATGTGCCCAAGGTCGCCCTTGGCCCGGCTGGGAGGAATTTTCCAGGGCGTCAAGGTGTTGGGCATGAACTCTGCCTTCTCCATGCCAGCCACTTCGCTCTCGCGCTGGGAGGTCAGGATCAGCAGCTTGAAGAATGGACCGAACGGGTATGGGGTACGGTCTGCCGCGAGCCACACTGCCTTCAACTCCTCGGGTGTCAGGTACCTATCGCGTGAGCGGGCTACGTAGCCCATTGCTCTGAGATCGATCTCTGCGGCCGGGTTGTCCTTCCGAAAATCCTCGCTAATCGCGAAATCAAAAACCTGCTGGATAGCGCCCAACACTTTCTTCATTGAGCCCATCGCGCCGCGCTTGATCATCTTCTTGAGGACGTCGCGAACATCTTTGGTGGTGATCTCGGTGATCAGCCTACCGCGCCAGGGGCCGGGCTTTTCGTCGGTGCCGGTAATCTCGTACGCGAGAAGCCGCTTACGTTCGTCGAGGGTCCTGAGCGGCTTCTGACGACGCTCCAACGCCTCAAGGTAGCCCTCGACTACCAATTCCACCCGCCCCTTCTGGGCGACCACCGCAGCCGCCTTTGCCACTCTTTTCTGTTCGTTCGCAGCATGGTCGCGGGCAATCGGATCGACACCGGCAGCTACATCACGCTCAAGCTGTTCGGCGATTTCCCTGGCCTTGGCGGCAGTCAGGGCCGTTGATAGCTCCCCGATAGTATACCGCTGGGTAATGGCACGGCGACCACCGGCCATGCGGTACTGATAGATGAAGGCCTTGTAGCCGCTGGGCATGACCTTGAGGCCAAAGCCTTTGGTCGAGCCGTCGCCGCTGTCCCAGATAAAAACCCGCTTCTTGCCTGCCTTCGTAGCTTCCACAACGGTCTTTGTGAGCTTATGGCGCATATAACTTTCACTTTTCCTTCGGGCAATCACCGGGCAATCACGGCACGTACGGACTGGTATGTCTAAGTGCTGCTGGAAAGGCAATAAAATGGAGGATTTATTGAGGTCTTGAAAACCAGTATGGCACGGTGTACCCCTGTAAGGAAGGGAGCAGAGTATTGGTAAGGGGGAGGTCCGCAGTTCAATCCTGCGCGGCAGCACCATTTCGCCGATGATCCTTGGAAACGGCACCGCGCACGGATATGCAGCGGTGTGATCGGTCGGACCAAATGACAGAACCTCTGCACGTCAGCGGCGGATGGGTGCAAGGCGCACAGCTGCGGCTGCGGGTCTACCGTGCCAATCGCTCCGGCCGTACCGGCGGCCCCATCGTGATCGTGCTGCCGGGCATCGATCGGACGATTGCCGCCCTCGCCGCGTGGATCGGGGCAGTCTCCTGTGCCTTCGAGACCGTCCTGGTCGAGTTGCCCGGGCAAGGCGAGAGCCAGACACCAGCCACGATCAGCTTCGAGAGTCTTGTCGCGGAACTGCGCGCCGCGGTGGCCGGGGCGACAGACCTGCCGGTCATCCTGGTCGGCGAATCATTAGGGGGATTAGCCGCGCTCGCCATCGCCGCCGATCCCCCCGCCAACGTGGTGGCCGTGATGGCGGTCGATCCGCCGCTCTCACCCGCCACCCAACCGCATCTCGTCGCCGGCGTGCGCCGGTTGATGGTCGAGCGTCTCGAAAATCCATTTTTGCCCGCGCTTTCTAAAGCCGTGTTGGGGATTGGCCCGGCCGGAGAACTGCCGGTACGACGGTCGCATCTGCCGCTCGTGATGGCCGCGACTGCGCCGACGCTTCTGATGACGGGCGACATCCACATCGGCGACACCCGCGCCATCGACCTGTTTGCGCGCACCATCGACGGCGCCGAACTCGATCACATTCGGCGGGCGGCGCCGCAGAACGTGACCGTGCGCGTCATCCCAGGCGCCGGCCATGCGGTCCTGACGGATCAGCCCGAAGCCGCCCTGGATGCGTTGAAACAGTTTGTCGCGCCCCTCACGGGGTCCTGACATCTGGGGTCCTGACAGCGACCCTGACCCTGCGCACGGGATACGTTAGGATCGCGCGCGTGGCAGGTACGGGGGACACGGGGCATGCGGCCGGAACGATTGAGCGCCTTCAGCGACGGGGTGATCGCGATCATCATCACGATCATGGTGCTGGAACTGAAGGTGCCCCATGAGGCCACCCTCCATGCCCTGTTCGAACTCACACCGCTGTTCCTGAGCTATGTGCTGAGCTTCATCTACGTCGGCATCTACTGGAACAATCACCATCATCTGCTGCACGCCTGCCCGCGGGTGACCGGCGGTATACTGTGGGCGAACATGCATCTGCTGTTCTGGCTCTCCCTGATCCCGTTCGCGACGGCGTGGATGGGCGAGAACCATGACGCCAACCTGCCCGTCGCGGTCTACGGTTTCGTGCTGCTGATGCCCGCGATTGCCTACTACATCCTGCAAAGCCTGATCGTGCACATCGCCGGCCCGCACTCGCAGCTGGCCCATGCCCTGGGTGCCGACATCAAAGGCAAGCTCTCGCCGCTGTTCTATCTCGGCGGCATGGCGCTGGCGTTCGTGGCGCCCTGGGGCTCGAAGGCGCTGTATGTCGCGGTCGCCTTGATGTGGCTGGTGCCGGACCGGCGCATCGAGAAGGCCGTGCAGGATCACACGCCGGCGCCGCGGTAATCAGCTCACGCGGTCGGGGATGATGAGGTGGGCATACTTGGCGGAATCGAGCGGAGCGACCCGGCTGCGCGCTTTGGTGATCGCGTCTCTCAGCTTATCCGCCGTGACGGGCTTGATGAGATAGCCGTTGGCGTCGAGCTTTCCCGCCAGCGCGATCAGCGACGGCGACGCGAACGCCGTCAGCACGATGAAGGAGCAGTTCGGCCGCACGTTGCGGAGCTGGCCGGAGCGGATGGCATGCAGCAGCTGCAAGCCGTTGCCGTTGGGCATGTCGAGGTCGCAGATCGTCAAGTCAATCACTTGCGCCGCGTTCGTCAGGATTGCGACGGCCTCGGTTCCGTCCGACGCGGTCGAGACCTTGGTGATGCCGATGGCGCGCAGCAGGCTCTCGATCATGACGACGATTTCGCGGTCGTCATCGACCAGCAGGCACCTTAGTCCTTCAAGCAAGTCAGCCATTGTGGCGCGCATTGCTCCGGAAATCGGCAAGGGCCGAACTTGCCATCCCTCCAGGCGCGGCGCCAGCGCTTAGGTTGTCGCGCGCCGTGAAATTGTTGGGACGTTTGATCCAATCCACGGGCGATCCGCTACCGGCCGAGTTGTTTGCGCGGCGGCGGCGGTAGACCACCGCTTTTCAGGCAATCGTCCATCGACCTGAAGGGAATGAACTCCGGCAGTTTTCGGTAGTCGCCGTGGTCGGGTGGAAAGCAGAAGCCGTGATACTTTCTCACAGGCGGATTTTGCGCCGCAACCTGGGCGAAGGCTTCTGCCGGAAGCATCGCCGCGCACAGGGCAAAGATCAGCGTCCGGAGCGTTGCCATCTTATGGATTGATGACCTGCCAACCGGGCTCGGTGCCGGCCGGAACGATCTTGGTTTCGGCGAAGGTGTAAACCGGGCGGCCCTTGTAGGCCCACTGCTTACCGTCCTTGCGGGCAACCGTGGTCCAGGCGCCCACGGGCCGCCCGTCCCCCGGCGCCATGACCGGGCGCCACTTCTTCGTGCAGCCTTCCCCGCAGACGGACTCGCCGGGCTTGTCCGCATCCGACACATAGATCCAGTGGCCGTCGTCGGCGCGAAAGACGAACTTGCCGTTTTCGATCAGCACGGACACTTCCGCGGGCGTCATGGGGGCAGCGGCGGGATTGAGGGCAGCCATCGAGGTCTCCATCAGAATGCGGCGTTAGCTTAGCACTTTCTTGATCGTGTCTTGCACCGTCGTCGCGATGCGCGGTTTGGCCGCCTCCCACCAGGCGTGACAGTCGCTGCGCACGCGCTCCATCGTCCCGGGGGCCTGCCAGCTGCGGATCAACGCGGGCGCATCGTCCCATGAAAAGATCGTCGGTATTGGATGCGGCCCCAACAACTCGGTGAAATAGTCAAAGCCGGGGCGCTTCTCGACGATCGGAATACAGCCTGCTTCTAGCGCCTCGTAGACGCGGAAGGTCTCGAGATTCGACCAGCCGGAGGGACACGGCACGATCACGCTTTCGTCCAACAGCGCGCGATAGTCGGCGGTGGCCAGGCTGTCGGGCGTGCCGAATCCTTCAATGGCATGGCATCGGCCTGGGCCGACGTCCTCCATCGCCGTGCGCATGGCCGCGCGGGTGAGCTTCTTGAAGTCGCCGGCGAAGCTCCACAGATGCGCCCGCGCGGCTGCGGGCTTGGGTGCGGCGCCGGCGCGCACGAAGCCTGCCTTGCACCCCAGCGGGATCGTCAGTACGCGGCGATCCTGGATCAGCGGCGTGTGATAATTGCGTATCACCGCGTCGCAATAGCGATAAAGGCCACGATCGTCGCGGAAAGCTTCGTCGCTCAAGTGCACGAGGATGATGCGCGCGCCGCGCGCGAAGGCGTCGCGGTAGTACAGCGCCTTTTCCGTCACCAACCGATTGTCGACCACGATCATCGGATCGGCGATGCGGGTCCATGTGTTGTCGATGACCTCGCTGCCGATCGCATCGCCGAACAAGTTGCGCAGCCAATCTGCTTCCCACGCGCCTTTCGGATCGAATTGCCACACGAGGGTCGGACGGTTGATCGGCTTGGGCGCGAGACACCGGCGACAGAGATGCAGGAAATACCGCGCCTCCGCGTCCTCGGGATCGTCCGTCAGCGCCTGCACGAAAAGCTGGTGCGCGTTTTCGTACAATCCGAGCGCGAAACGCCGCACACCGTTTTGAAAATGCTCAGATTGCCCCATGCCCCTGACCATATGACGCACGCGCGAATCGCGCTAGATGCGCAAGCTGCCCGCAAGGGTGAGAGCGTAGAGTGCCCCCGCGCACGCTCTCTGCCCCGAGGCGCGAGCGCTTGCCGCCGGCTCCGTCCCCTCATTTGGAGCCGGCGGTGCCTTTTTCGAAGACCGCGATGCTTAGGCGACTGCGCTGACGCTGCGACGGCCTGATGTCCGCACCACCGCTGTCATCTCGCCGGAGGTCCCCGAGACCTTGCGGTCGCGCGTCGACCAGGCGGCACGCTTGCCGTAAAAGCACGCGACCTTGCGCATCCCCGCCCAAACTTCGAAAGCCGCGCCGTTGCGCGTGGTGAGTTGGAATAGAACGCCCTGGTCGCGTGCCGTTTGATCGTTGTCGGCGTCGAATGGTTCGACGCGCAGCACGTTCTTGTCGACGCCGAACACGGTGCAAATGTAGTGCAGCATTCATTCTCTCGATGTTGCCTTAGCTACGCACAAGGCCGCGGGAGGGTTGCCATCGAAACGATTTTTATGCTGCCTTTACAGTGGTTAAGGCGTCAGACGGACCGGCAGGCCGCTGCGCTCCCAGCGGGCGGTTTCAAGGGCCTTGAGGTCCGGAGCCACCTTTCGGTGGCGCGCTTCGCTTGAGACTTTCGACCGTAGCTGCGCGGTGATGGTCCGGCTCACCGTGCTGGCCGGAATCAATGCCCGGCCCTGTTCTTCATTCGGATATATCTGGGCGATCAACGCCCCCTTGGCCCACGCGACGGCCACATCCTGACGCACGGTGCGCACCTGCGTGCCAACCGACACGATCCGAAACAGGGAGGCGATGTCTTCCGGATAGAGGCTCAAGCAGCCGTAACTGCCGGATCGGCCGATGCCCTCCGGCATATTGGTCCCGTGGATGAGATAGGCCGGCCAGCCAAGATACAGCGCGGCGGCTCCCAGCGGATTGCGCGGACCCGGCGGCACGATTTCCGCGAGCCAGGGCTGATCGGTGCGGATGGTGGGCGTCGGTCGCCACACCGGGTCGCGCCGCTTGTCTACGATTTGCGTGACACCCAGCGGCGTCTCATGGCCGGCCAGCGCCACGCCCACAGGAAAGGTGATCACGCGATCGCCGTTGAAATAGAACAGGCGCTGGGCGGCGAGATTGACGACGATGCCGATGCGCGGGGCATCGGGAAGGATGTGAAACGCCGGCAGGACGACGTCAGCACCGGTGATCGGCCCTTCCGGATCGAGTTCCGGGTTAGCAGCCATCACCTCTGTGAAGCCGAGATCGAACCGCCGCGCCAGCGCAGCGACGGTGTCACCCGGGCGGGCGGTCATGTGGATCACACTGCCCACGGCAACTTGGCCAGCCCCAAGGACATACTCACGCGCATCCGCCGCGGTAGCCGATAGGGCGCACAAGAGCGCGCCCGCAATTGCAACCGGAATGCCAAACCGCACACACACTGCTCCACTGCCGCTGTCCTATTCAGGAACGCAGCCGGGACGCGCAGGTTGTTGTGATTATCGTTGGACCGGGGAACTTAGCGGCGCAGACGGCTGACCGGCCGCCTGCGCCCGTGCGGGCGCGCGGGGGGCGCCCGTCTGCGGCGCGGCGCGGGCCGTCCCGGGCGACACCACCATATCGACGCGGGTGTTGCCGCTGATGCCCAGCGCGCCGCCGCGCTCGATGTGGATCGTCGCAACGCGGTTGGTGTTGTTGGACGCGCAGCTGATCAGGCTGATGTCGGAGCGCATGGCCGTGGTCTCGGTCCAGCCGAAGTTCGGCATCTCCCGGTGGAGGAAATCGAACACGTCATCGGCCGACGTGTTGGTGGTGTAGGACAGCCGCCCGGTCCAGGTTTCGTCTGTCCCGAAGATCAGGGTGCGTCCGGAATCGACCTTGTACCCCGCGGGCAGGGCCGTGCCGGCGGCAACCACGGGGGTGACGGCGAGTTCCTGGGGTGTCGCCGTAGACGACATCACCGGCGCCTTCTTGCTCCCGCCGCAGCCCGCCAGGCCGACCGCCAAAGCGATCCCGGCCACGGCAAAAACCCGTATCTGTAGAGCCATTTCCCTGCTCCCCCACCACAGCTTGTAGGGCGCAGTCTACATCAAACGGTGGCGGAAATGGTTAAAGGAAGCGGGGTCGGACGCTGGCGCAGACCCTAAACGCGTGCCGCCTTGGCAGTTTGCGGGAACGCGCGGGCCAGGCGCGTCAAAGCCTCCGTCAGCATCGTCGTGTCTTTGCAGAAGGCGAAGCGGATGAACGAGCGGGGTGCATCGCCCTCGTAGAAGATGCTGATTGGGATCGCCGCCACACCGGCGTCGATGGTCAGGCGGCGGCAGAACGCCGCGTCGTCCTCGCTGCCCGATAACGCCGTGAAGTCCGCGCAAATGAAATAGGTGCCCGCGGTCGGCAACACCTTGAAGCCAAGATTGCTCAGCCCCGCGGCAAGCAGGTCGCGTTTGGCGGACAGGTCTGTGGCTAGGCCGGCGAAGTAGGCATCGTCCTTGCCGAGGCCGTAGGCAACGGCGCGTTGCAGGTTTGGCGCCGTGGTGAAGGTGAGGAACTGATGGGCCTTGGCGACCGGCTGCATCAGGTCTGCCGGGCCGGTGATGTAGCCGACCTTCCACCCGGTCAGGGAGAATGTTTTCCCCGCGGAGCCGATGCGCAGGCAGCGGGTGCGCATGTTCGGCAGGGTTATGAGCGGGATGTGTTTGCGACCGTCGAACACCAGGTGTTCGTAAACCTCGTCGCACACCGCATAGGCATCGTGTTTCACCAGCAACCCGGCGATGAAGCCGAGATCGTCGGCATCGAACACCTTGCCGGTGGGATTCATTGGCGAGTTCAGGATGATGAGCTTGGTCTTGGCCGAGAAGGCCGCCGCGAGTTCGCTGCGCGGCAGGGTCCAGCCCGGCGGCTGCAGGCGCACCAGCTTGGGAATGCCGCCGGCTTGGCGCACGATCGGGAGATAGCTGTCGTACAGCGGCTCGATCATTACCACCTCGTCGCCGGGCGCGATCAGACCGAACAGACAACTGGCCAGCGCTTCCGTCGCCCCCGAGGTCACCAGCACTTCGCGCGTCGGATCGACGCTGAGGCCGTGGAACCGCGTGTTGTGCGCGGCGACAGCTTCGCGCAATTCGGGCACGCCCCACATGGAAGGGTATTGATTGGGCCGGTCGGCGAGGAACGCTTGCGCGCGGTCGCGCACGTCGTCCGGCCCGTTGCCGTCGGGAAAGCCCTGGCCGAGATTAACTGCGCCGTGTTCCGCCGCGAGGCGCGACATCACCTCGAAAATCGTAGTGCCCATATCGGCGAAGATCGGGTTGGCGGGTTTCATCTGGATAAGGCCCCTGTAACATTGAGTATCCCCGATTGCGTAGCAGTGCGAAAGCGGGCGACTTGGGGAATTCTCTAGCCTCACTTTCGCCGCACGGACGAACTACGTTTTGCATCATCCGGCGATTCGGCCGGGAAAAAGGAACCAGCATGACCCGCATCGGGCGTCGCGTGACCACCCTGGCCTGCTCTGCTCTTCTGGCGCTCGGTGCCTGGGGCGCGGCCGCGCAGGATGCCAACGACGATCGGGAACCGCCGTCGCACGCGGGGCGCGTCAGCGTCATCGAAGGGCGCATGACTTACAAGAATCCGGACGATGCGGATTGGTCCGACGCGCAGATCAACTATCCGGTCGGCCCGGGCCAGTCTTTTGCCACGGCACCGGGCACCCGGAGCGAACTCGAACTCGGCGGCACCACGTTACGCCTGGATGGCCGCACGACCGTCACCATGCTGTCGCTTGACGACGACGCCACCGCCGCGCGCCTCGAAGACGGCAGGCTCGCCGTTCACGTCGGAACGATCTTCGACCAGGAAGCGGTCGAGATCGAGACGCCGGACGGCCGCGTGACGTTCAAAGAGCCCGGCAGCTATCGCATCGATGCCGGCGTCGGATCCCAGGTCACCCGCGTGGTTGCTTTCTCCGGCCGCGCCGAGATCGAGACGCGCCGCGGCCGTCAGAACGTGGCCGGTGGCAGCGCTTACGACGTCAACGACGCGGGCCAGGTCCGGCCGGCGTCGACAGAACTGACGGCGATCGACGATTGGTCGCGCAGCCGCGACCGCATCCTCGCGTCCAGCACGTCCGACCGCTACGTCGGCGACGGCACACCGGGCTATCAGGATCTCGACGCGAACGGCGTGTGGCAGGACAGCGCCGAATACGGAAAGGTCTGGTATCCGGGCACCGTCGCGAGCGACTGGGCGCCATACACCACGGGCGATTGGATCTGGGTGAACCCGTGGGGCTGGACCTGGGTTGATGCGCAGCCGTGGGGCTTTGCGCCGTTCCATTACGGCCGCTGGGCCTACATCGGCGGCCGGTGGGGCTGGGCGCCGGGTGAACGCGTGCGCCGTCCGGTGTTCGCGCCTGCCGTTGTCGGCTTCGGCGGCAACGACGCCTGGCGCTTCCGCTCGCGCCACGATCGCCCGAGCCAATGGGTACCGTTGGCACCCGGCGAAACCTTCCGCCCGTGGTACACGCGCAATGCCACTTATGTGCGCAACCTCAATCGCGGCAACGGCGGCCGCGGCGGCGTATCGATCAGCATCACCAACACGAACAACGACCGTCCGAATTTCGCGAACGCGCGACCGTTTGACGAGCAACGCGGACGATGGGCGCGCGGCAACGACCGTGGCCCAGACCGTGGCCCAGGTCGCCCCATCGATGCGCGTAGCCGCGACGACGCCAACCGCATCGTCATCACCAATCCGCCCGCCACCACGCCACAGGCGCAAGCCCCGGCACAACCCGGCGTGCAGACACAGGACAACGGCCGCGGCGGCCGTCCGTGGTCGGGCCGCGATTTCCGCCGTCCGAATGGCGGTGGATACAACGGCGGCCAGAACAATGCGCAGAACGGCGGCGCCCCGCTGCAGCTCGCGCCGACGCTGCAAACGCCAAATGCGGTGACATCGCCGCCGAACCCGGTGACACAGGCGCCGCAGCTTGGCGCGCCGACGGTCGCAGCGCCCGATAGCGATGCAGCGCGCATGGAACGCCGCAACCGCGGCAATTGGAACGGCGGCCCGCGTTCGCCGGCGCCCCCCATGCCCGACCCCAACGGCAACGGTAACGTCGGTCAGGGAAATCTTGGTCAAGGCAACGTAGGGCAAGGCAACCTGGGCCAGCCGAATGCGGGCGGCGATCCCGCCGCGCAGCCTCCAGGTGGTGGCGGCCGTGGCCCCGGCCGCGGCGGCTTTGGGCGTAACCGCGAGAGCAACTAAGGCTTATCGGACAAGGCTAAGTTGCGCGCGCCGCACGGTGGGCCTGGAGCGACTTCGAACAATCTCTTTCGCTTATTCCAAACACTCGATGAAGTGATTGTTCTCACATTCCCGTAGCGCAACGACCCTGCCGCGCGCATGATTTCGGACAACACTGTATCCGAAATTTTGCTCTGGAGGCCCGCATGTTCGCTCGTCTTTACCGACCGCCGTTTCTCGGCGCCCTCGCCTTTCTGCTCGTGTTGCTGGTGCAGGCACTCGGCCATACGCAGATGGTGCTGATGGAGCGTCTGTTCGGGCAGGCGTACGTCTATCACGTCGCCATCGGCATGGGCGTACTGGGCTGCGTGCTGGTGTACCTGGGCGTGCGCTACGCAAACAACGAAGTCGCAGCGACATGGCTGGGGTTCTTCGGCGGCTCCTACATCTGGGACGGCTGGGTCGAATTCGCCTTCGTCTACTATGCCAACCATCTCGGCGTTCCGGCGATGAACTACGGCAACGGCGTCGTCACCAAGCCCGAGTACCTCGTCATGTCCTCGTCGGTCGGCGTGCTGATGTCGACGCTGGCGTTCTTCTTCTTCAACCGTGAGACCCGCTGCAACGCGTTCCGGTGGATGCATAAGAATCTCCACCTCCCCGTGGGCCGCGCGACCGTGAACTATCAGCGCAACATCTCCACCATCACGGCGATGGAAGTGATCTACATCACCTGGTTCTGCTACCTGGTGCTGCTTGCGATCTACGATCCCTCCATCCTCGGCGACCGTCACCCGATCACCTACGCCATCTTCTTCGCCAACACCGTCTGGGCCGTGTTCCTGCTCAACCGTCTTGCCAAGTTCTCGCGCATGACCTCGGCGATCCGCTATGCCATCCCGACCGCGATCATCACCTGGAACTCGGTGGAGATCCTCGGTCGCTGGCGGACCCTCAAGGAGATCTGGCTGACGCCCCAGGATCATACGTTCGAGTTGCTCATGATGCTGGGCGCGCTGCTGTTGGCGACCGCCGCCATCGTGTTCTTCCCCGGCTCGAAAGCCGCGCCGGACGAACAGCCGGCCTAGTCCGCCGCGCTGGGATAGGGCTTGATTTGGACGGCACTATGGCCGATCAGCATCGGCCATGGATGCCGTCCCGACCCTGACCACCCCTGAGGCCCTCGCCGCTGCGGGCTTGATCGACGACACGCACGCCACAGCGTTGCGCGCGGTGGCCGCGCGTTACGCCGTCGCCGTGCCGCCGGCCCTGCATCACCTGATTCGCGCCACCGGCCGCGACGGCCCACTCGCCAAGCAGTTCGTGCCGTCGGCGCTTGAGCTCATCACCGCGCCGGAAGAGCGCAGCGATCCCATCGGCGATCACACCCATGCGCCGCTGCGCGGCATCGTGCATCGCTATCCGGACCGCGTGCTGCTGCTGCCGACCCATGCCTGCGCCGTATACTGCCGCTTCTGCTTCCGGCGCGAAGTGGTGGGACCTGAGGGCGGCACGCTCTCGGCTGCCGATCTCGACAACGCGCTCGCCTATATCGCCGCCACGCCGGCGATCTTCGAGGTGATCCTCACCGGCGGCGATCCTTTGGTGCTGTCGCCGCGCCGGCTCGGCGAGATCGTGGCGCGGCTCGATACCATCCCGCACGTCCAGGTCATCCGTGTGCACACCCGTGTGCCGATCGCGGCACCGGAGCGGATCACCGCGGAGACCGTTGCCGCCCTGAAACGCACCACGAAGGCGGTCTACGTCGGCGTGCATTGTAATCATGCCGCCGAACTCACCGCCGAAGTGCGCGCCGCCTGCGCCCGCCTGGCCGACGCGGGCCTCGCGCTCATCAGCCAAAGCGTGCTGTTGCGCGGCGTGAACGATTCCTTGGAAGCGCTGGAAACCCTGATGCGTGCTCTGCTCGCCGCACGCATCAAGCCCTATTACCTGCATCAGCTCGACCTCGCGCCGGGCACCAGCCACTTCCGCGTGCCGCTGGACGAAGGCCAGGCGCTGGTAAAAGCCCTGCGCGGCCGCCTGTCAGGCCTCGCGCAGCCGACCTACATCCTCGACATCCCCGGCGGTGCGGGCAAAGTGCCGGTCGCCACGCCCTGGCTCGGGCAAGACGCGGACGGCAGAACGGTCGTCTCCGATCCGTCCGGCCGGGAGCACATTTATCCGCCACCGGCGTCAGCGGAAACGTAATCCCCCGCGGTCTTGTCGGCCTGCCGCCAAGATGGTCTGATGCGCGCCGCTACACGCGGAGGGACCCCATGGCGACCACACATCATCAAATCCTGATCGTCGGCGGCGGCGCCGCCGGTATCACCGTGGCGGCGGAGCTACGCGCGCAGGACAATCACGACATTCTTAACATCGCCATCGTCGAGCCCTCGCCGGTCCACTACTACCAGCCGGCCTTCACTCTGGTCGGCGCGGGCGCCTACGACCTGAAGAAGACCCGCCGCGACGAAAGCACACTCATCCCGGACGGCGTCACCTGGATCCGCGACAGCGTCTCCACCTTCGCGCCGGACAGCAACAGCGTCGTGCTCGCCTCGGGCAACACCGTCACCTACGACTATCTCGTCGTGTGCCCGGGCCTGATCCTGAACTGGGACGGCGTGAAGGGCCTGCGCGAGAACCTCGGCAAGAACGGCGTGTGCAGCAACTATTCGCCCGACACGGTCGAGTACACCTGGGAGACCCTCAAGAACGTCGGCGCCGGCGCCAAGCTCTTGTTCACCCAGCCGCCCATGCCGATCAAATGCCCGGGCGCGCCGCAGAAGATCGCCTATCTCGCCGCTGACTCCTTGCGCCGCCGCGGCATCCGCCACACCTGCGAAGTGCGCTTCCTGACCCAGACGCCGGCGATCTTCGGCGTGCCGTTCTACGCGCGCGAACTGGTGAAGATCGCGGCAGGCCACGACATCATCGTCCAGTATCAACACAACCTGGTGGAGATCGACGGCGCCGCCAAGACCGCGACCTTCGAGATCGTCGGCGGCGACAAGCAGGGCACGCGCATCACCCTGCCCTTCGACATGCTCCACGTCACACCGCCGCAGACCACGCCGTCGCAGCTCAAGGCGAGCCCCTTGGCGAATGCCGCCGGCATGACCGACGTGCACGCGAACTCGCTGCAGCACGTGAAGTACAAGAACGTCTTTGGCCTGGGCGATGCGGCGTCGACCGCCAACTCCAAGACCGCCGCGGCCGTGCGCAAGCAGGCGCCGGTGGTGGTCCGCAATATCCTGCACCTGCTCGCCGGCGGCGCGGTTGAGGAAGCCTACGACGGATATGCGTCCTGCCCGCTCACGACGGCTTACGGCAAGACGTTGATGGCGGAGTTCATCTACGGCGGCAAACCGACGCCGACCCTGCCGCTGAACCCGGCGAAGGAAAACCACATCAACTGGCTGATCAAGACCACGGGCCTGCCGATCCTGTATTGGGATTGGATGCTCAAAGGCCGCATCGCCTTCCCAAAGCACAACACCGACTTCGTCGATCCGGGCGCATAGGGGCGCCGCATCTCCCACCCACCGCCGTCATCACCCGGTTTATCCGGGTGATCCATTGCACCACACGCACATGCCGTGCCGACTGAAAAATGGATGCCCCGGATAAACCGGGGTATGACAGCAGTGCTTGAGCTACGGCAACACGCGCGCCGGCGGGCGCGGGTAGTACGCGACTGCGATTTGAGTCGCGAGCGTGCGTACTTGCTCCGGCGTGGCGTCAGTGCTCCACGCGATCGCAACACCGTGGCCGAAATCCGCGACGCGCTGATCGCGGGCGATCAGCAGATCGCCCGTCCACGTTGCAATCGGCATCCTGATCTCGATCCGCGCGCCATCCATCGCCGCGATGACGTGACAGTGCGACGGCATCGCGCCCGCGCGGGGCACGATCTTCGCATCCACGATTTCGGCTGGGAATGTCCGCAGCGGCAACCCGACGCACGCCGCCTCGTCGATGGCCTCGGCGGGATTTGCGGTCGGGCCGAACGCCAGCGCGGCGCCGACACCGAGTGCAAACAGCGCCGCGATCACGGCACGTAGCGCACGCGGGCGTGCAAGGTCGGCAGCTCGTCCGCAAAGCCGGACGCCAACGCATCGGTATCCGCATACAGCTCGCGATCCACCCGCTGATACAGCGGATAAGACAATGTCACGCGATATTGCACATAGCGCGCGCGACCCGACGCGCCGGCGGGGCACGTCTTGCCCGGAATCTCGCCTTCCCAGACTTCAGCGGCGTCATAGCGCCAGATCACATCGCAGCCCAGCATCGGCGACAGATCGTCCGCCGTGAGCGTCGCCAGTTTCTCCGGCGTGCGGAATGCGCCGTGCATCTTGGCCGCGTCCTTCAGGCCGAATTGCGTCATGCGCACGGTGTCGCCTTCGGCGCTAAAACGCACCACGCGCTGGCGCACCACCCTCTTCGGATCGGCGTTGCGGAACTCCTCCACGTAGAACACGCCCGGCCCGAGGGCTGAGTTCTGAATCAAGGTGTGGACGGCCATGACCCAGGGATGCCGGTCGCGCTCGAGCAGATCGGCGTGGTCCTCCATGTCCCACTGCATCTTGCTGTCGAAATTGCCGTTGAAGGCCGTCAGCAGATCGTCGAGGCCCGGCGCCGCTGCGAACACCGGCGCGCACAACAAACATCCGAGCAGGAAAAGCATTCGCCGCATGGCGCACCTCGTGGCTGTGCGCAGTCTAGCGCAAGGATCGAGGCGCAACCAACCGCGGGGTTGGCAGCCTCTCGCGCCGTGGCTACGGTGCGAGCGTCGAAGTAAAAGGAATTCGGGATGGAGCCTGCGAAAATTCGCCGCGCCTATGTGAACGGGCCGTTCGGACAGATGCATATCCGGATGGCCGGCGGCGGGCGGTCCCATCGTCCGCTGATCTGCTTCCACCTCAGCCCGCTGTCGGGCGTGGTGTACGAGACCTGGCTCGGCGAGATGGGCCGCGACCGCTTGGCCGTGGCGATCGACACGCCCGGCTTCGGCATGTCGGACCATCCGCCGCAGCCGCCCACCATCGCCGACTACGCCGAGGCCATGGGCGAGGCTATCGACTCCCTCGACCTCAACGAGATCGACGTCATGGGCTATCACACCGGCTCGAAGATCGCCGTCGAACTTGCGCGCCGGCGCAAGCGCCAGGTGAAGCACGTCGTCATGGTGTCCGCGCCGGTCTATGCGCCGGAGGACATGGCAATGATGGAAGAGGACAACGCCGCCCCCGATGCCGACTTGGACGGCAGCCACATCATGAAACAATGGAACGGCTTCGTGAAATTCCGCGGCCCCGGCCAGACCGCGGAGATGATCATGGCTCATTTCCCCGACGCCATCCGCGGCGGTGCGCGGCGCCGCTGGGGCCATGGCGCTGCCTTCTCCTATTCCTACCCTGACAATATCGGCCAGGTCACAGCCCCCATCCTGGTGCTGAATCCCAATGACGACCTGACCAAGTTCACGTCGCGCATTCTGCCCTACCTGAAGAACGGCCGCGTGCTCGACCTGCCCGCCTGGGGCCACGGCTTCATCGACCTCCACACCCAAGAAGCCGCACTCTTCATTCGCGGATTCCTCGACGAAGACCGCTGGCCCGCTGGCAGCACGGTGAACCAATGAGCATCACGCGCTATCGCAGCGGCACCATCGCCTACCTCAGCGATAAGCCCGAGGACCTCGGTCGCAAACGCGGTTTCGAGACCTTCACCATCACCGAGGACAGCGACGGCACGCTGATGCAGCGTGCCCTGTGCGAGATCCAGGAACCGCCGTTCGTGCAGCGCGACATCACGCAGTACGGCACGAAAGACATGCGACCGCGCGATTGCTACGTGCGCATCCGTACGGGTGACAAGCCGCCCTTCGTCACCGGCGGCAGTTGGTTCCGCTTCGGCGACACGGTAGCGGAATGCGAGGGCGACACCTCCGCCGACGGCCGCATCAGCCAGCGCCATCCCCTGAGCGGCGGGCCGGTCGGCTTCTGCAATCACTCCATCGTCGGCGATGCATGGATGATCGCCAATTACCCCCTCGCCCAAGGGCCCGGCGAGTTCGTGGTGAAGGACTTCCTCCTGCCGACCTTGAACAAGCAGGGCGCGACCGGGCCGAAGCTCGCCCACGCCCACCTCGCCATCAAGTTCCTCGGCCGCGAAAGGATCACTGTGCAAGCCGGCACGTTCGACTGCCTGCACTTCACGACCAATTCCTTCCCGCCCGGCGGCAAGCTCGGAGACGTTCCCTACAAATATCAAATGTGGTGCACCGACGACGGCCTCTTCATGGCCGTGCTGTCAGGCTACATGGGCGAGCGACGCTATGAGCTGGTGAGCTTGAACGACAAGGCGCCGTAGGGCGGGGCGCCGCGAAACCTACAGCCTATCACCCCGGCGAAGGCCGAGGCCCACTCATCAGCGGGCACTCGCCAATCGAGTCGATCTTGAGCGTCGAGAAGCGGATCCCGGCCTTCGCCGGGATGACCACGGTTCTAGGAGGCACGCCGCGCCTCACTCACCCCATGCGTCTTCAGCAAGTTCCGATACTGGTGATAGGTCAGCCCCAACCGCTGCGCCGCTGCGCGTTGATTGTGGCGCGCCTCGGCCAGCGCGCGGGACAGGAGGTCGCGTCCGAACGCACGCACCGCGCTGCGGAAATCGTCCGGCAGCGCGTCGGGGGTGCTGACGGGCGCCGCGGCGACGGACGCGACCTCCTCTGACACTTTGCGCCCCGCCGCCGGCGCGACGAGCCGATGCGGCGAGGCGAAGGGATCGAACTGCACGATATCGATGGCGCGCGCACGATCAGCGCAATGCGCCACGGCGCGCTCCACCACGTTCTTCAACTCGCGCACATTGCCCGGCCAGCCGTGGCGCACCAGGCGCTCCGCGGCGGCAGGCGTGAATCCCGGAAAGGCATCCCAGCCCAACTCGGCCGCCATCGCGCGGCCGAAGTGATCGGCCAGCGCCGCCACATCGCCCTCGCGCGATCGCAACGGCGGAAGCGTCAGCACATCGAACGCCAGGCGATCGAGCAGGTCTTCGCGAAACGTGCCCGCACGCGCCAGCGCCGGCAGATCGGCGTTGGTGGCGCCGATCACACGCACGGACACAGTGATCGTCTCCGACGAGCCGAGGCGGTCCAACTCACCGTATTCGATCACCCGCAGGATCTTCTCCTGCACCGCCAGCGGCGCATTGCCGATCTCGTCCAACAACAGCGTGCCGCCGTCGGCGAGCTCGAAGCGCCCTTGGCGACGTTTGGTCGCGCCGGTGAACGCGCCGGGCTCGACGCCGAACAGCTCCGCCTCCAACAGGTTCTCCGGCAGAGCCGCGCAATTCAGCTTCACGAACGGCCCGGACCAGCGCTTTGAGAGGAAATGCACCCGCGCCGCCGACAACTCCTTGCCCGTACCGCGCTCGCCGATCAGCAGCACGGGACGGTCGAGCGGCGCCACCCGGGAGAGATGGTCGATGTGGGCGTGGAAAGCCGGAGACTGGCCAAGGGGCGCAGGAAGGTGAACCATGCGCCATATTACGCTAACTTATGATAAATTACGCTAACTATTAGCTATACCCTCTCGGCACACCAACCGCCTCTTGAGGCATATCAATGGCTTAGCTGTTGGCACGCCTGTTGCAATTCCTACGGGTGAGGCCGCCAAGGGGGCGTGCCGAACCTGAAGGGGCATCACGCCATGTACCGGGGCCATCTTTTCCGACCCTACGACTCCCTCCTGCAGCGCGCGGCGGCGGCCTTGTTCGCCATCGTCATGACCGCGGCCAGCGTTGCCACCCTCACAACGACGGCCCTCGCGCCGTTCGCCACCTAAGCCAGACCCCACAACGGAGCACCGCCATGGGAATTTTCTCCCGCCTCAGCGACATCGTGAATTCCAACATCAACGCGCTGCTGGATAAGGCCGAGGACCCGGCCAAGCTGATCCGGCTGATCGTCCAGGAAATGGAGGACACGCTGGTCGACGTGCGCTCCGATGCGGCGCGCGTGATCGCCGACCGCAAGGAGATCGCGCGGCGCCTAGACCGTTTGTCCGAGACCGCCGAGGAATGGCAGAAGCGCGCAGAGCTCGCGCTCGAGAAAAGCCGCGAGGATCTCGCCCGCGCCGCCTTGGTCGAAAAGACCAAGATTCTCGACCTCGCCAAGATGATCGACGCCGACGATGCGGTGCTGAAGGACCGCCTGTCGGAACTCGACACCGACATCGCCCGCCTGCAGGCGAAACTGTCGGAAGCCAAGGCGAAGCAGACCACCCTGCTGGCCCGCGCCGCAACCGCCGGCGCACGCCTGTCGGCGCGGACTGCCCTGCACGATGGCCGCGTCGAGGGCGCCTTGGGCCGCTTCGGCAGCTTCGAGAAGAAGCTGGACGACATGGAAGGGCGCGTGGAAGCCTTCGACCTCGGCAAGGGTGCGAAGACTTTGGCCGACGAGATCGCCGATCTGCAGACGCAGACCCAGATCGACGAGGAACTGCAGCGGCTGAAGGACAGCCTGGGCAAGCGCACCGCGTAAGCAGCGGCGCGTAAGCCGGGGCACGAGGTTGGGGAGAGACGAGCGTGGATTTGACAGCCGTATTGGTGGCGTTCTTTCATATGCTGAAGGTGCCCACCATCCTGTTCATGTGCGTGGTGGCGCCGATCTGGATCGGCGCGCACTACCGCAATCGCAAGCAGGAGAACGCAAAGCTCAGCGTCGATGAGCAGGGCGCGCTCGAGGCGCTGACGCGCGCCGCCGAACGCATGGAAACGCGCATCAACACCCTCGAGAGGATTCTCGATGTGGAAGCACCCAATTGGAAAGAGCGTTGGAAGGACCGCGCATCATGATTTTCCCCAACCGCCTTTATCTCGACAAGGATCGCTCCAAGATCGCCGGCGTGTGCGCAGGCCTAGCCGACTACATGGGCTGGGATGTGAAAGCCGTCCGCATCTGCTGGATCGTGGCAACGGCCTTCTGGGCGCCGGTGATGATCGTCACCTACATCGTCGCGGCCTGGATGCTGGACCCTAAGCCCGGCAGCCGCTTCGCCCGCGACCGCGTGCGGACCGAAGATTGGCCTACCCATGAGTCGGTCACGCCGTCCTACCGCTTCGCCGACGCGAAAGCGCGTTTCGAGCGCATGGAACAGCGCCTGCGCACCATGGAGACCGTCGTCACCAGCCGCGAATTCCAGATGGACCGCGAATTGCGCGGCGCGGGCCGGCCGTGAGCTTCGTCCTTATCCCGATCGTTGCCCTATGCATTCCGATCGTCGCAATCATCTGTACGTTCGCGTACCGCATCGCCAAGCTGTATCGCACCACGCCCTCCCCCGGGGACGATCAGGCGGCGAGCGAGATGATCGCGGCGCTGGAACGCATGGAAGCGCGGATCGCGACCCTGGAAAGCATACTCGACGCGGAAACCCCGAAGTGGCGCACCCGCAGCGGACTTTGAAGCGAATTAGAAGCGGGTTGCGCGGGATCATTCTCGCTGGACTCTTACTTTCAACGAACGCTGTCGCGGATGGACTCCAAGATGCCGCGCGTGGCCAAATTGGCGTCGGCTTCGAGAAGCTGATGGTTGGCGACGCAGGGCACCCGGATATCGAGGTCGCGATCTGGTATCCCACAGACAGCCCCACCCTCGTGCGACAGGTCGGATTCCTAGACCAAAGCATCGCACCGGCCGGGGAGCTCCCCGTCGGGAAATTTTCCCTCGTCCTGATCTCTCATGGCAACGGCGGGCTCAATACGAGCCATGCGGACACGGCGTTTGCACTTGCCAGCCGCGGATTCGTCGCCGCTGCGGTCACCCACACCGGCGACAATGCGCGCGACGTCAGCGCCGTCGGTAGTGCCGAGTGGCTGATTGATCGACCGCGCCACATTCGCACGATGCTCGATTTCGTCACGAATACCTGGCGCGCCGGCGGACACATCGATGAGGCACGCATTGCCGTCTTCGGCTTTTCGATGGGCGGATACACCGCCCTAACCCTCATTGGCGGCACGCCCGACGTGGCGCGCGCGATCAGCTACTGTTCCGCTCACCGCGGGGATTATTCTTGCAGTCAAGGATTCGATCGCGCCGTCGCCACATGGGAGCACCGGCCAGCCCCCACTGCATGGCCGCGCGAACCCCGCATCGGCGCAGCGATCATTGTCGCTCCGGCACTTGGGTTCCTGCAGGTTCCTGAGCGCCTGTCCAAGATCCGCATCCCGATCCAAATGTGGGTCGCTCCGGAGGATGAGATTGTATCGGCGCGTGCGGTCCTGAAGCTGATCCGCGACCGCCTCGGCGCGAAGCCGCAGGTGCGCATGGTCCCCGGCGCGCGTCACGTTGATTTCTTGGCCCCCTGTGATCCGGGCGTCGCGGGACGGCTTGCATCGATCGTCCCCGATATTGAGGCGCCCCAATTGTGTGGTGCGTATGCGGGATTCGACCGGGCCGGTTTTCATGCGGAATTCAACGAAACCATCGGCGACTTCCTCATGCGCATGCTCGCGCCCAGGCGTCTGGCGACGCGGAGCGGAGAGAAATCGCTGGAATAGGCACGCCCGGACCCAACCCAACCAAGGTGGTTGGCTTATCCCCAAGGTCTTGATACCCCTCCCTCCTTGGCACGAGGCATGGAATTAGTCGCGACGCCGAATAATTGGCGCTGTATCTTTCAGCCTTGAATGGTATTTTTCCTCGCGCGCAATAGTTGAATCTTCCGGTTTGTCCGGACGCGCAGGGCTTTGGAAGGCGTTCGCGGTTTTGGGTCTCAAGAACTTCGATAAGAACGCGCTCGGCGACGTCGATATCTATATCGGCGACCCGAATGAGCAGATCCGCGAAAGCATGCGCTCGATGATGCGCGCCGAGGGCTTGCGCCGTGCGCGCAACTTCAACCGCATCGACGACCTGACGTCGGCGATCAAGGAAGTCACGCCGGACCTCCTGGTGCTGGCCGACGACGTCGCACCCAACATCTTCGACATCGTGCGCGACATCCGCCAGTATCGCCTGGGGCGCAATCCTTTCGTGATGATCACGATGATGGTGAGCGCGGACAGCGACGTCAGCACGCGCAAAGCGATCCTCGCCGGCTGCGACGACGTGATGATCAAGCCGGTTTCGCCCGGACGCCTGCTCGAACGCGTGAGTCACTTCACCTTCAACCGGCTGCCGTTCATCGCGACCACGGACTACCTCGGTCCGGAACGGCGCCGTCAGGGCGACGCACGCCCGTCGGCGATCAAGCAGCTCAATGTCGTGAATTCGCTGAAGGCCAAGGCCGAGGGCAAGAAGCTCAGCCAGGCCGATCTCGTGCGGCAGGTCGAAGGCTGCATGAACGACGTCATGTCCGCCCGGCTCGACAGCCATGGCCTCAAGCTCGGTTACATCTGCAATCTCATCCTCAAGGCCTACGAGGAAAAGCGCATCGACAAGTCCGTCGAGGAGCACCTGCTCATCCTGGTCAGCGTGCTGGAGGATGCGGGCCGGACCGCGAAAGGCATCGGCGAACCCGAACTGGCGAAAATCTGTAACCAGCTTGCACGCCAGGTAGAGGAAGCCGCGGAACACTACGAGAACCCGACCGACAACGAGCTCGGCACGTTCCGAAAGCTCACCAAGGCATTCGAGCTGGCGAAAACCGCCAAGGCCGCCCAGCAAAACGCCGGTTAGTCGCCACTTTTCACAAAACTTCCCGGCCGCCCGCCTTGCGGGAGCTCTGCCGATGACCGACAATGCGCCACGGCCTGTAGCTGTGCGGGACACGAAGAATCTCAACTCCTGCCGGTAACCGCCTTGGGGGACGACCGCGCTTTCCGGCGCGGTGATCGCGCCTGTTCTCCGGCGGCACCAACGCTGCAGCCCTGAATGTGCTGAGGAACGTGTGATGGCCCGCCTTGATGGCAGTGCCCTTAAAAAGGTCACTGTCTACGTCGGCGAAAAGAACTACTACGAGCGCCAGCAACTGCGCGACATGTTCATTGCGCAGGGCATCAAGGCGGTGGTGTGTCCCGCCACGGCGGATGCCCTGAAGCAGATGCTGCTCGAGAGCCCGCCGGACATGCTCGTGCTGTCGGACGATTTCGATCCCTTGGTGTTCGAGATCATCAAAGAGATTCGCCACCAGAAGCTCGGCGATAATCCTTTCATGCTGATCACCATGCTGGTCGATCCCACCCGCCGGAAGTCGCTGGGCGATGCGATGAAGGCGGGCGTCGACGACGTCGTGGTGAAGCCGGTGACGTCGGAGCGGGTGCGCGAACGCATCAACCTGGTCGCCTTCCACCGCCAGCCGTTCATCGCCCATGGCGAATACGTCGGGCCCGACCGGCGCACCGAACCTCATACATCGGCGAAGAAGATTCCGGTGCTGAACACCTTGCTCGAGAAGGCCAACGGCAAGGACTTCGACAAGGACCAATTGAGGGCGGCGATCCACAGCTCGCTCGAACGGGTCCTGAAAGCCCAGCTCGACTCCCAAAGTTCGAAGTTGGGCGAAGTCTGCGGCCGCGCGATCCGCGCCTACGACAGCAAATTCATCACGATCGAACTGCAGAAGGACCTGTTGATGCTGGCCGATGTGCTGCAGGAGGCCTCTCTCGTGGCCGAGCGCCTGCGCGACGTGCAGCTCGTGACCTTGTGCCGCAACTTGTCCGAAAACATCGTGAAAATGGCCGATCACTACGACGAACCGGGCGTGAGCGAGATCGATCTGCTCCGCAAGATCACCCAGGCGTTCCAGATGGCGGTGGTCGCGAAAGAGCGCATGCCCTTGGAGGCGGCGCCGGCGCCGGCGCCCGCGCAATTGCCCCTGGACGACTCGTCGCCCCTCGACGGCGGCCTCGACCTGTCGGTTTACGCGACGGCGACCACTTAAAGAAAACGCCCGCCCCTTTCGAGGCGGGCGTTTCGGTTTGAGGTCTAAGGCTTAAACCGCGCCGTGGGCTTTGAACCAATCCTGCAGCTTCTTCCAGCCGTCCTTGGCGGACGCCTCGTCGTAGCTGGGACGGTAATCCGCATGGAAGCCGTGCTCTGACGTCGGATACACGTCGATGCGTGTGCCGGTGTCGTTTGCGGCCTTAAGCTTGTCGCGCATCGCATCGACCTGGGTCAGCGGGATGCCGCCGTCCTTGCCGGCGTAAAGACCGAGCACGCGGCCCTTGATCTTGTCGGCGACGTCGACCGGATTCTTCACGCCTTCCTTCGGCGCGGGCGACAGCGGCCCGTACCATGCCACGCCCGCTTTCACGTTCGGATTGTGCGCGGTGTACATCCAGGTCTGGCGGCCGCCCCAGCAGAAGCCGGTAACGCCGAGCTTCGTGGTGTCGGCCTTCTCGGCCTTGGCGAAGGCGACGGCGGAATCGAGGTCGCTCCACACCTGTGCGTCCGGCACCGTGCCCACGATCTTTAGAATCTCCGGAATGTCGGAGAGCTTGGAGACGTCGCCTTGGCGCGCATAGAGCTCCGGCGCGATGGCGTAGAAGCCGAGCTTCGCGAAGCGGCGGCAGACGTCCTTGATGTGTTCGTGCACGCCGAAGATTTCCTGGATCACCAGAACCGTCGGCGCATTGGTCTTGCCCGT
>CANJPQ010000041.1 GCA_947476275.1 Fidelibacterota bacterium | reverse complement strand
TGCCAGCCGATTCCGAGTGTTTTGATCATTGCGAGAGAGTTTTAACGCCTGAAGAGAAAAAGAACGCTTAAAATGTTATTTACCAATGGGCCGTACCTGTGGCGAGACTGGTGTGGCCCGGTTTGGCCACGGCTGAGCCGATTCTCGCGGGGAAGGACACGTCATGTCTGATTTTATGTTGAGCCAGGTCCAAGGCCTTCTGACGCGGGTCGGCGACGATCTCGAGAAGATGGGGCGCACCCACAACGCGCAGATGGACACCGTGCTCGGCGCCATCGATGATCTGGCCGCCAATTTGTTCGCGACCCAGGCGATCCTGTGCATGATGCTCAAAGACAAGCCGGTCGATGCCGCCGCCGCGAAGGCGTGGATCACCAAACAGTCCGGCGGCGCCGCCAACGCGCCGAAGGCCATCGAACTCGTCGACCTGCTGCTGAATTCGAAGTAGCCGCCCGCGGCATCGAAGCCGCGTTCCGTCGCGCGCGTTCGCTGCCATGACGCGCCCCCCGTCCCGTCCCATCACCTTGCGTCTTTACGGTGTGGCGACCCGCGTTCTCGCGACGGCGGCGCACGGGTGGCTGGCGCGTCGCGTCCGCCGCGGCAAGGAAGACGCGCAACGCCTTACGGAACGCTTCGGCATTGCCGCGACGCCGCGGCCGGCGGGCCGCCTGGTGTGGTGCCATGCCGCCAGCGTGGGGGAATCCCTGGCGATCCTCGGCTTGATCGGCGCCCTGCGCGCGCGCGGCCTGGCGGTGGTGCTGACCACAGGCACGCTGACCTCAGCCGCACTGATGGCAGAGCGGCTGCCGGCCGGCGCGATCCATCAGTTCGTGCCGCTGGACCATACGGCGTGGGCGCAGCGCTTTCTCGATCACTGGCAGCCAAGCCTGGTTCTGTGGAGTGAATCCGAGCTATGGCCGAACATGCTGGGCGCGATCGCCGCACGCGGCATCCCCGCCTTCCTGGTGAACGCGCGAATCTCGGACAGAGCTTTTGACGGTTGGTCCCGGTGGCCGCGCACGGTGCGCGCCGTTCTCTCGGCGTTTACGACCGTGATCGCCCAAAGCGCGGAGGACGCGCGGCGCTACGCGTTGCTCGGGGCCGATCATGTGGTTGCCGCGGGCAATCTGAAGCTCGCCGCCGATCCGCTGCCTCACGACGTCCAAGCTACCACGGCGCTCACGGCGGCCATCGGCGCGCGGCCGGCGTGGCTAGCGGCGAGCATCCATCCCGGCGAGGATGCGGTGGTCGCGCAAGCGCATCAGGCGCTCGCCGCCACGTTCCCCGACCTCTTAAGCCTGGTGGCACCACGACATCCGGAGAAGGCGGGCGCCATGGCGAAGACATTCGCGGCGGCCGGCCTTGCGGTCGCACGCCGGAGCGCGCAGCAGCCGATCACGCCGTCCACACAGGTCTACATCGCAGATACCCTCGGCGAACTCGGCGTGCTTTACCGCGCCTGCGATCTGGTGGTGATGGGCAAGTCGTTTGCCGTCGGCGGCGGCCAGAACCCGGGGGAGCCGGCGAAACTTGGCTGCGCCGTGATCTGCGGCCCGGATATGGGCAACTTCCGCGACCTCACGGCAGACCTCAGCGCGGCCGGCGCGGTGAACATCGTGGCGGATGCCGCCCAGCTTGCCGCGCGGCTCTCCGCGCTGCTGGCCGATCCCGCGGCACGGCGCCGGCAGGGTGAAAACGGCGCGCGCTTCATGGCGGCTGGCGCAGCGGCCCTGACGGAGACTTTTGCAATCCTGGAATCTGCGCTCGCAAATCCGTTAGATTGCAGATGATGGACGAGACTTCCGAAGCCCGCTTACGCGATCTCAGACTGAACCTGGCAGAGATCTGCCTGGAAGGCCGCGTCGAGCGCATTGCGCAGCTGTGCCGCAATCCATCCGGCGACGCGCTCATGACCATGATCAATTCCGGCGTGCGCCATCTTGCCATGACCAAGAACGATCAGGCGGTCGCGGAACGCTGTCACCGCATCCTGAGCGTGGAACACGACGTCGGCCGCAAGGTCTGCGCCTATCTGGCCCTCAACCTGTTCACCTTCCCGCACACCATCGACCGCTCCTTCGACATCGTCGATGTGCCCACGCCGCTCATCGCTACGGTGGTGAAGACGCAGCTGGCGGTGCCGATGTTCTTCACGCGCGACGGCGCGCGGCGGCGCGCGCTCGCCCATGTAGAAGCGACGGTTCAGGAAATCCACAAGGCCGCGACAGTGATCGACGAGCAGGACTTCCGGGAGGAAATCCTTACAGGTTTCATGGACGGCTACAGCGCCATGTCGATCTACGCCGAAGACGTGCCGCTCAGGAACCTTGCCACCAAGCGCGCCGGCTTGATCCGCCTGTATCTCGACACTTTCGGCCTCGCGAACGACGTGGTGCCGCAGAGGCGCGATCACGGCATCATCCGGCTGGGGGTGCTGTGCCCCGGCGCCTTCAGCGAAACCGCGGCCCTGCGCGGGCACCTTAAGGGTCTCGACCGGCGCGCGTTCCAGGTCACCGCGTTCGTGCCCGACGAGGCGGAGGCCTCCGTCAGCGCCGGTTTCGAAGATCTCGCGGACGACTTCGTCGCCCTGCCGGTTGCGGATATCCCGCGCGCGGCGCAGATCATCGTGGCGCAGGAACTCGACATCCTGATGGCCGGCGCGAACCTGACGAATACCTGCCGGTTCCCATGGACCCTGTTGATGGCGCAGCGATTGGCCCCGCTGCAGGCGGCGATGCATGCGAGCAATATCACCACCGGCTTCGCCACGGTGGACGTGTACTTGAACGGCGTGCTGAACGAGCCGGAAGACGCCCAAAGCGACTACACCGAGGAACTGCTGCTGTTCCCGGGCTCGTCCAACCACTATGTCCTGAGCGGTGCGAAGGTCACGCCGTCGACGCTCACCCGCGAACAGATCGGCGTCCCCGATGCCGCGGTGCTGGCGGTATCGGGCGCCAACTTCTTCAAGATCGGTCCGGACCTGATCGACGCGTGGGCGCGCATCCTGGCGGGGGCGCCGGGGGCGCATCTGATGCTCTATCCGTTCAATCCCAATTGGACGACGCACTATCCGCACAAGGACGGATTCCTGCGTTTCGTGCAGGACCGCTTCGCGGCGCACGAGGTGAGCGTGGATCGCCTGCACGTGCTGGAGGCGCAGCCGACCCGCGCACCGATCCTGGGCGTGCTGGCCCTCGCCGACCTGTACCTCGACAGCTTCCCCTATTCCGGCGCCGTGTCGCTGATCGATCCCCTGAGTGTCGGCTGCCCGCCGATCGTGCGCGAGGGCCATACGGCGCGGTGCCGGCAAAGTTCCGGCTTAATGCGCGACCTGGGCCTCGACGTGATGGTGACGCGCACCACCGAGCACTACATCACGCTGTCGACCCGCCTGCTCAAGGACGACTCATTGCGCCGCGAGATGCGCGAAGCGGTGACGGACGTGATGCGCCAATTCGGCGCGGCCATCGACGAAGGCATCGGCGACGTGGTCGGCGATGCGCTCAAGGCTGCCCTCGCTAAGCGGCGCGCTTAGCTGCGCGGTCGCTGGTGCGCCATCAGGGCGTCTTCCAGCCGCGCAATGTGATCGCCCCGCACAGCGTGACTGACGCGCAGATCTGCGATGCGTCGTTCCTCACCGACATAGAGTCGTGCGACCGTGAGTAACGTGCGGATGAGGTCAGCATCCTTGGTGGCGATCAGGTCGAGATGTTTCCAGTCCGGCGCGCCAAAGGCCGCGAGGCGCTCTATGCGGGAAAGGCTTCTTAGCGCATACGAGTTGTCGGCACGCCAATGGCAGCCAATGATTTCGTAACCGGATTCAGCGAGCGCACGCGCCGCTTGTTCGCCAACCAACGCATTGTCGCCGTGAAAAGCACCGTTGACCTTGACGACCCGCGGCTGCCAGCGGGCTAGGGCCGCAGCGGATTTTGTCCACGTCGGCGTTTCGAGGGAGACGACATCGGCGTCGTGAACCTGATCCTCCGACGCAGACGTCGCGGGCACGGCGGCGAGATCGATGCCTGCTGCGCTCTCGAAGCCCGGGCCGGCGGAGACCTGCCAGTTTCCGGTGGCGTATTGCTGCATCTGCGGCAGGGACATCGCCGAGAGGAACACGATGCGGCGCGCCGCGGCGGCGGGCCGGGCGAGTTCGTCGGCGAACAGAAGGGCGATATCGTCGCTCACGTCGGCAGGGTGACGGAGCCGGCGCGCGTTCGCAAGGCCTCGGTCATCTCGGCCACGGTCGGTCCCCAGTTGCGGGGATGGCGCTGACGGAACAGCCGCATCGAGGGATACCACGGACTATCGTCGCGGCCATGGAGCCAGCGCCAGTCGTTGCCTTGCGGCAGCAGCGTCCACACCGGTTTGTTGAGCGCACCGGCAAGATGCGCACTTGCGGTGTCCACAGAGATGATCAGATCCAGCTTCTCCATTGCCGCCGCGGTAATCGCGAAGTCGGTGAGATAGGGCCTGAGCATGGTCATGCGCGATTCGAACGGTGTGCCTTTGGGCTCATCCAGACCGTTTTCGGTCTGGAGCCCGTACCAGGAAATGCCGGGCACGTCCGCAAGCGGCGAGAGCAGCGTGAGCGGCACGGAGCGATGCCGATCGTTGTCGTGCATGGGATTGCCGCGCCAGACCACGCCGACCTTGAGGCCCTCGCCGCGGATCGGCGGCACTTTGGTGCCATCCGGCACGCTCATATAAGGCGTCCGCGCCGGGAGGGTTTCCAAGGTCGTGCCCAGCATATGCGCCGCGCTCAGCATCGGCAGGACGAAGTCCACGCCTTCGGGAACGTGACCCCACGGCGTGACGCCCGCGACCCCGGGCACCGTCGCAAAGAGACGATCGAGGCCGACCGGCGCCTCGACGATGACCTTCGCGCCTCTCGCCGCGAGCGGTGCTGCGAATCGCACAAAATGGATCGCATCGCCCAGGCCCTGCTCGGCGGTGATCAGCAGGGTCCGACCGGCAAGGTCTTCACCCTGCCAGCGCGGCGGCGAAAACGCGCGGTCCGTGAACTCCGCGCGCCGGAACCGCCATTCATATCCGGCGAAGCCTTGCACGAAATCGCCGGTGACCAGACGCGCATTGGCGAGGTTCCACTGGGTTTCGGGCAGGTCGGGCGCGAGCTGCACTGCGTGTTCGAGGCACCCGAGCGCCTGCGGCAAGTAGCCCCAGATGCGATAGATCATCGCCAGATTAATGAGCGGCCGCGGATCTTTCGGATCGACTTGCGCCGCGGCGTGGAACCATCGCTCCGCCGCCAGAAGATTGTCCTGGTGGAACAGCACCACGGCGCGATTGAACAATGCCCCGAAGTGGCTGTTATGGGCGTCGGCGAGGCGCTTATAGAACTCAGCCGCGCCTTTAAGATCGCCGCGGGTCTCGAGCAGCTTCGCGCGGTCGTGAAGTGCAGGCGCGTGGCGCGGATCGGCCCGCAAAGCGCCTTCATAGGCGAGCAGCGCCTCCGCTTCCTGGCCCAACAGCCGCAACGCCGTACCGACGCCGTGGTAGAGGTCCGGATCGCGGGGGTCCTGCGCCACCGCATGGCGGAACAATTCTGCCGCCGCGCGCGGATCGCCGAATTCGATGGCCAGCGCCGCGAGCTGCCGCAGGGCGACGACATGATCTGGGTCGAGCGTCAGGATGCCGCGATAGACCGCCGACGCCTTGGCCAAGGCGCCCTGCGCGATCGCCCCCTCCGCGTCGGTGAGGAGGCCCGCGATGATCTCGCCTTCGTGGCTGTTCTTCGGCATGCTGCGCGATCATTATGCCGCCAACCACCCCTTCAGCAAGCTCGCCGTCCATTCGCGCCGCCCTTGCGGCAGCGTCCGAGTTGCATCGCGCCGGACGATTGGCAGAAGCCGGCGATGCTTATCGCGCCCTTGCCACGGCCGATCCGAACTTCCTGCCCGCCATCCACGGGCTGGCATTGGTGACCAGCGACCTTGGCTATCCGGCGCGGGCCATGCCGCTGATGGCACGGTGCGTGGCGGCGGAACCCGACAACCTGGCCTATCGCTGCGGGTTCGGCGTGATCGCGCTGGCCCTCGACAAGCCCGATGCCGCAGCCACCGCGCTCCTGCCCGCGGCCAACGCCTCACCAATGCATCCTGAGCCGCGCCTGCTGCTGGCCCGCGCGCTCGGCGCGCTCGGCCGATGGGAGGAAGCCCATGCGGTGATGGCGCAGACCACCGCCGTCTTCCCAGACCGTGCGGAGTTATGGGCCTGGCAGGGGCGTTGCGCGCAAGCCCAAGGCGATCTCGACGCGGCGCGCACCGCATGGCTGCATGCCGCGCAGCTTGCACCCAACGATCCCGACATCATGAACAATCTCGGCGTGCTTCTGCGTAGCTGCGGGCGCAACAATGAAGCCGCCGCCGCCTATCGCGCAGCCCTTGCCCATGCGCCCGAAAGCGCGGTGATCCACAGCAACCTCGGCAACACGCTCGACCTCATGGGCGAAGAGACACAGGCCGAAATCCACCTGCGCCGCGCGTTGACGCTCGACCCGGACTTCATCGACGGAAACTACAATCTCGGCGCACATTTGGTGCGTCTCCATCAGCCGGAGGCGGCGATCCCGTACCTGCGCCGCGTGGTCACAGCGCAACCGCAACGCTGGGATGCGCTGACCAACCTGGGCGTGGCGTTGGTGGCCGGCGGCGAACTGGCGGAAGCGGAAGCGTGCTATCGCGCAGCCCTTGCCCTGAAGCCGGGCAATCCGGAAGCGCACTACGATCTTGCCTGGCTTCTGCTGCTCTCGGGACGCTGGGCCGAGGGGTGGACGGAGTACGAGTGGCGGTGGGAGATGCCATCGTTCAGTTCGCGGCGCCGCACCTTCGCGGCCCCGCTGTGGGACGGGAAGCCGATCCCAGGCACCCTGCTCATGCATGCCGAGCAAGGCATGGGCGACGGCATTCAATTCGTTCGCTATGCCAAGCTGGCCGCAGAACGATGCGGGCGCCTTGTCATTCAGGCGCCGCCGGCGCTCGCCGGGCTTTTCACCCACGCGATCCACGCTGGGCTGATTCCCGGGGACGTCGTGACCGACGCTGCGCACGTGTCCGATGTGGTCGCCCACATACCGTTCATGTCCCTGCCACGGATATTCGCCACCACGCCCGACACGATCCCCGCCTTCCCGCACTATCTCGCGGCGCCGAAGCCAAGTGCTGCTTTGACGCTGCCGGCGCGCGGCCGGCGGCGGATCGGGTTGGTGTGGGCCGGCTCGCCGGACAATCGCATCGACACGGCGCGCTCCATGCTCGCGGCGCTGCTGGCCCCCCTCTGCGACGCCACCGATGCGGATTTCGTGAGTCTGCAAGTCGGTCCGGGTGCGGCGGAGACCGCGAACCTTCCCACGGGGCGGGTTGTGTTCGCCTGCGAAGACACGGTGCACGACTTCGCCGACACCGCCGCGGTGATCGGCCAGCTCGACCTGATCATCGGGGTCGATACGGCGGTCATCCACCTAGCGGGGGCCCTGGGGACGCCGGTCTGGCTGCTGCTGTCTGCCGCCCCGGACTACCGCTGGCTGGCGGAGGGTGCGACCACGGGGTGGTATCCTTCCATCCGCCTGTTCCGACAGCCCCAAAGGGGGGATTGGGCGTCGGTGGTCGCAAGCGTGGCGAAAGTATTAACCAGTTGGTAAGCCCGCCTTGGCAAGGTGCAAGATTGGAAAACCGCGCAAGCGGTGTTACAGCTACCCCCGTCGGCCGATGCCTTTCCAAGGCGCAAGCCGGCAAGCCCGTCCGAAAGACGGGTTGGCACAGAGAGACGAAGGTCTCTTCCGGAGGCGGATCTTGGTTTCCGTTCTAGGCGCCTATACTGGCAATACCAGCCTGTTCCCGACGTACGCGTCGGAACAGGACCAGATGATTCAAAAGATTCAGAGTCAGACCGCCGCGCGCTTCGCCGAGAAGAAGGCGACGATCGACGACTCCTACAAACAGAAGCAGGCAACCGTCGAAGCGGAGAGCAACCGCTGGATCACGGTGAAGGCCGACATCTTCAATGCCAAGGCCGCCGTGGATTCCAGCAAGGATTCGATCAAGTCGATTTCCAACCTGCTGCTCGAGATGCGCACGCCGGTGAGTTTGGCCGGGACAGCGGGCGAAAACCGCAAGGCGCAGGTCGAGATCTTCAACAACAAGCTGCTGTCGATCAACGGCGAGGCCGACCGCATGGGCCGCGCCTTCAATCTGATCGGCAGCATCAATCGCGTCGACTACACGCCGAATAAGATCGAGTACCGCAACGACCTGGGCGTCGGAAAGACCACGCTGACAGGCGGTTATGCCGGCAGCGACTATCGCATCGAGGCGACCGACGGCTCTGTGTGGATTCCCGACCTTGGCACCAATTCGCTGAGCCAATATTCCGAGCTGCAGGGCCAGAAGCAGAAGGTCACCCTGACCGGTGACGACGGCAAGCCCATCACCATCGACAAGACCGCCTCTTATACCAACGGCCTGTCGGTCACGAGCTACGACCCAAAGACCGGCGCGATTACGATGAGCGTCACCATCGTTCCAGAGTCCGGGCCGATCACGGTCAACGGCACGCTTAAGAAGAATGGCCTCGGCCTGATGCCGGCGTGGTTCTACGATGGCCTTGCCACCGACGCGGGCCGCAAGCGCGCCTTCACGGACATCAACGAGGCTGAATCCCAGCTGACCATCGCCAGCTCGAAGGTGCAGCAGGCCGCCGGGCAGGTCAGCATGGACACCCGCAAGGTCGATGGCGCCCTCGACACCCTCAATAAGCAGAACACCAAGGCGCTGGTCACTCAGCTTGAGGAAAGCCAGAAGCTGCAGACGGAATACGTCCAGCAGGTCCAGGCGATGCAGAACAATCTCGACCAGCTGTCCCGCCAACAGCAGAACTATCTGCAGGCCTTTTCCAGCCAGATCGCGGACGGCGGCTTCCTGGACATCATGCTCTAAACGCGGAATCACTTGCCGGTCCTGACCCGGCAATTCTTGCCCCTCTGGCCCGCCCGGCCAGCCGCCCCCTCCCGGGCCTCTAAAAATCACAAGTTAAATCAATAAGTTGCGGCGCCGCCCGGTTTGGCACGGCCCTTGCTACCTATTCCGTCGGATGAGTGTGCGACCCGCCCGCTTTGGGCATTCGCGATGGAGCCTCGAATGGAAACGATGACGACCGTCACGGCGACGACCGCTACCCAGGCCGCCAAAGGTGTGGCTGCCGCTGCAACGCAGACCCAGGCCGAGAAGGACTCGGCCTCGAATGCGTTCGAGCTGCTGCTGCGCAACATGGCCGCCCACTTCAAGGGCACGGCCAGCCCGCTCGACGCCAACATCGTGCGCGACGTCCGCACCGCGCCGGAGCCGAAGCAGCCTGAGCCGCGCGACGACCGTCGCGTCGAGAAAGACGACAAGACCGACGCCAAGGCCGACAAGGCCGCGGACAACAAGGACGCGAAGAACGCCAAGGATGACGCCGCCGACGCCGCCGACGCCAAGGATCAGGCCGCGACCGCGAGCGACAGCCAGGACGCGACGCAGACCGTGCAGATGGCCGCGCTTCAGGCGCAGCTGATGAGCACCAACACCATCACGCCGGTCGCCGTTGTGGCCCAGGCCGTGACCGAAGGCCCGGTGGTTCAGGCCGAAGTCGCCGATGACACCCAGATCGTGCTGGCCGATCCGACCGCCCAGGTCGCGACCGCCGCCGCGACCGACGATACGTCCGACGCCCCCGTGGTCGCGCAGACCGAAGAAGTGGTCGACACCAGCGCGCAGACCGTGGTCGCCGACAAGGTCGTCAAGGCGCAAGGCCCGGTGCAGACCGTTACCGGCCCGAAGACCGAAGAGGTGGTCGACGACACGCCGAAGGCAGAGACCCATGCCGCCGCGAAGACCGAACAGACCCCGGCCGCCAAGGCGCAGTCCGATGCGATGTCGCGCTTGCTCGGCAACAGCGATCAGATCAAGGTCGCCGTGACCGTCGAAGCGCCCAAGGCCGCGACGCCGTCGATCAATCCGTACAACCACTTCAGCGGCTACACGATGGCCGCCAACGCCGGTGAGTCTCTTGCCAACGGCGGCGCCGCCCAAACCGAGACCAATGCGCTGGCCGGCGACGATACTGCCGCCACCGCCCAACCGCAGGCCGCGGCTGCTGCCGCGGTTGCGGTTGCCCCGACTTCCACGCTGAGCGCACCGACGCCCGTCGCCGCGGCCGCCGACACCGGCGTGACCGCGATCGGCAGCACCAGCGCCGCGCAAGGCTCGTCGCACTCCCAGGGCGAGATGGGCCAGAACGCTTTCGGCCAGTCGAACCTCAACAATGCCAGCGGCACCAACCAGGCGAACGGCACGCAAAGCACCGAAGGCGCGAAGCAGCCGACGCCGAGCCAGGTGTTCGAGCAGATCAAGGTCCACATCACCCGCGCCACCAAGGCCGGTCTCGACAACGTCACCATCCAGCTGCGTCCGGACGATCTCGGCCGCATCGAGGTGAAGCTCGAGATGGCCCACGACGGCAAGGTGAAGGCGATGGTGATCGCCGATAATCCGCAGACCCTGCAGCTGATGCGGCAGGACGCCCATGGCCTCGAGCGCGCGTTGACCGATGCCGGCTTGCGCGCCGATGCCAACAATCTCGAATTCTCCCTGCGCGGCGACAGCAACAACGGTTTGGCCAAGTCCGAAGGCGGCAATGCCGCCGGCGGTAACGGCGGAACCGAAGCTGACGTCGCAGCAGATACCGAATCCTTTGACTACGGCCGCGCGGCTTACATGCGCGGCGGTGTCGATACCTACGCCTAAGGACAAAACCGATGGCTGACGCCAGCGCCATTACAGCAGCTGCAGGTTCGAACGCCGCCAAGAAGTCGACGGCGGACCAAGCCAAGCTGACGGCCGACAAGACCCAGTTCCTCACGCTGCTGACCGCGCAGCTGAAGAACCAGGACCCCTTGTCGCCGATGGACTCGACCGAGTTCACCAACCAGCTCGTGCAGTACTCGGCGGTGGAACAGCAGATCAACATCAACGCCAACCTGTCGACGTTGATCACGTTGACCCAGCAGAGCGTGCTGTCGGCCTCGTCGAACTACGTCGGCAAGGCGATCCAGGCGACCAGCGATACCGCACCGCTGCAGAACAGCGAGCTGCATTCGTCCTACACGCTCTCCGGCAACAGCCAGAGCACGACCATCGTCGTCCGCGACGCGGACGGCAATGTGGTCGACTCCGCGATCGGCGAGACCAAAGCGGGCACCTACGCCTTCGCTTGGGACGGCAAGAGCAGCGGCGGCCAGCAGATGCCGGACGGCGCTTACTCGGTCACGGTCACGGCCCTGGGCAAGGACAACGCCCCGGTGGAAGTCAAACAGACGGTTTACGGCCAGGTCACGTCCGTGACCACGGACCCGGACACCAACGAAACCCTGCTGCGGATGGGTACGGTATCCGTGCCGATCAGCAAAGTCGTCGCGGTCGGATAGACCACGGCAACTGGAATTTAACTCGCGCCCTGTATCAATCCAGGACCCTACCCAGGGCGCGTACGACGAAGGAGACGGAAGATGTCACTGTTCGGTGCTTTGTATTCGGGCGTATCGGGACTCCAGGCGCAATCGAGCGCGATGGGCGCCATCGCCGACAACGTGACCAACGTCAGCACGGTTGGTTACAAGAATACCAACGTCAACTTCAAGACGTTGATCACGGCACAGACATCCACCACCCAGTACTCGCCGGGCGGTGTCCAATCCGCGCCGCGCCAAGCGGTGGACTTGCAGGGCCTGCTGCAGGCAACCACGTCCGGCACAGACATCGCGATCTCCGGGAACGGGTTCTTCGTGACCAACCAGGTCGCGGAGCCCGGCAACAACGGCCTGTTCACCTACACCCGCGCCGGCTCGTTCAAGGTCGACCGCGAGGGCTTCCTGCAGAACTCCTCCGGCTCGTACATGCAGGGCTGGCCGCTGACCGTGTATGACGGTAGCGCCGGCGCCTCGACCATCGACGTCGGCCAGAACACCTTCATGCGCGCCTACATCAAGGCCGACGGCGAGAAGGTGCTGATCAACAACAACGTCATCAACAGCGACAACCTGCAGCCGCTGAATCTGCAGACCATCGGCGGCACTGCCTCACCGACGACCACGCTGTCGATCGGCGCAAACCTGCCCTCGGGCGCGGCCATCAACACCACCAACCAGGTGAACGGGCTGATCTACGACAGCTTGGGCAACCCGCACAATATCGGCATCACCTACACCAAGACCGCTGCGAACAAGTGGGACAGCTACCTTGAGCCGCCGGCGAATGCCGCGACTGTGGTTCAGAAAACCCAGGCCGCGCAGAACCCCGAAGTGTACCAGGCCGCCGGTCGTCTCGACTTCCGCGGCACCGCGGTGGGCGCCATCACCGGCACCATCAACATCAGCGCCGCCGGCCAGAACGTCGTCATCAACCTGGACTCCGTGAACCCGGACTCCACCGCGCCGTTCGCACCTGGCGGCAACCTCACTGTCAACACCGCCGGCCGTACGATCAGCCAGATCCTCGACCAGATCGCGACGGAGCTGGACGGCGTGCTGAGCGACACCACCGTGTACGGGACGGCGCTGACGCCACCGGGCACCTGGGCACGTCACATCGCCGGCGAAAACGGCATCACCTTCGATCAGGCGTCCAACATCGACAACTTCACGTTCGACGCGAACGTGGTGGATAGCCAAGGCACCCAACTCGTCTCGCAGAGCGACCCGGCGGGCTACACCATCCCGCCGCTCGACGTCACCTACGGTGCAGTGAACCTCACCGTCGGCCCGCCGAATACCGTCGCCCGCCTGACCAGCGCGATCGAGTTCAACGGCAACGGCACCCCGCTTAAGTTCTTCGGACGCGACGCGGCCGAAGCGCCGAACCCGAAGAACACGCTCGAAATCGAGTGGTCCAACGGTGCGGAACCGATGCAGTCGGGAAATACCAACAGCCCGGCGGTGATCCTGAGCCAGGGCAACTACAACACCCCGGACGGCATCACGCAGCTGTCGGGCGACTTCCAGCTGAACTTCCTCCAGCAGAACGGCGCGAAGTTCGGCAACTTTGCCGGCGTGTCGATCGGCAAGGACGGCGTTGTCACGGCACTCTTCGACAACGGCGTGACCCGCCCGGTGTACCAGATCCCGCTCGCAACCTTCACCAACCCGAACGGCTTGCAGTCCCTGTCGGGCAACGTCTGGATCTCGACCGACTTCTCCGGCAACCCGACCCTGCGTCAGCCGGGCGATGCCGGTTCGGGCGAAGTCAACGCCGCGGCGCTGGAAGCGTCGACCGTCGACCTGGGCACGGAATTCACGCGCATGATCACGACGCAGCGCGCGTACTCCTCCTCGGCGAAAGTCATCACCACCGCCGACCAGATGCTCGACGAACTCCTACAGATCAAGCGCTAAGCCTGAGGCCTGGCGGCTGACGAAAGACCCAACCCGAGCGGTTGGGTTTTTTGTTTTGCGCAGGCGCCATTCTGATTTATCCCTGAGCCATGCTGGTCACGAACATCGTCACCAAGAATGCCGCCGGATCGGAGCTTGCCGCGTTGACCGACGCGGCGCTGTCGGCGGCGCTTTTGCAGACCGAACTGACCCACCACAGCGGCATCTACGCGGTCGACGGCATGTCGGGCCTGAAGTACCGCTACTTCATCAACAAGCTGGTCGGGTCGGTGCCGAACGCGCGCTACCTGGAGATCGGCAGCTGGGCCGGCTCGACCCTGTGCGCAGCGATCCACGGCAACAAAGTGACCGCAGTGGCGGTAGACGACTGGTCGCAATTCGGCGGACCCAAGAACCACTTCATCCAGAACGTGCTGCTGTTTCGCACGGTGGGTGCGGAAGTGACGTTCATCGAAGCGGATTTCCGCAAGGTCGATTACACCCTGATGAATTCCTACAACGTCTATCTGTTCGACGGCCCACACCAGGAGCAGGACCAGCACGACGGGCTAGCCATGGCGCTGCCGTGCCTCGATCCGGAATTCGTGTTCATTGTCGACGACTGGAACTGGTCGCCGGTGCGCAAAGGCACCTTGCGCGCGATCGAACAGTGCGGCTTGACGGTACGGTACGCGGCGGAAATCCGTACTTCGCTCGACAACATCCACCCTGTACTCACCGGCAAGTACAGCGACTGGCACAACGGTTACTTTATCGCGGTCTTGGCTAAGCCTTAGACCGGAGCGCGGCGGTCAGGGCCGCAAGCGTGCCGCCGTCACCCAGCGCGCGGCAGGTCGCCAGGATGTGGCCCGCATGCGCCGGGCCATAGAGACGCGTCAACAAACGCTGCGCTTTCTCGCGCCGCTCGGCTTCGCTGGCGGGCACTTCGAACGTGCCGCGGGGGAAGATGACTTCCCGCACCGCCGCGCGCCCGTCACGGAATTTCACCGTCACGCGACCCGGCCGACCGGCGGGGATATGGCGATCCATCGCCGGATCGTGCCGCACGCTGATACGCGCCATCACCGGCGCGAGCGCCGCAAGGTCGTTCAGGCCCGGATCGTCGAGGCGTCCGTGAACGATCGCCGCGGCGACCGTCGCGCGGGCACTGAAGCGCGCGGCGAGATCGTTGTGGGGCGCATGGGCGTCGATCTCCATGGCCTCGCCGAAGGTCTCGACGTCGATGGATGCGAAGCTCTCCGCCGTCAGGCCGTCCTGAGCCATGAGCTGATCGACCGCATCGTTCACGCCGTGAAGATGCGCGCAGCTCGGGTGGAGCTTGAAATAGCCGTTGAGGATTTCAAAGCTGCTCCACCCTTCGGCACCGATCCCCGACCGCAGGTGCTCGGCATTGAACGCTGTTCCGAAACGCGGACCATAGAAGGCTTCCAGGGCGCCGGGGCGCGGCGTCAGGCCGGCGACGGCGCCTTCGGCGGCAGTGAGCGCATCGGTCGTGGCCATGGCCGGATAGAGATGATGGATGGTCGCGCCGCTGGCGGTGGTGAAGCGATCGAATGCCAAGCCCAGGGACGCGGCACTGTCGATGGCGGCTGCGATTCGCGTGGCGTCGCCGCCGGTGAGCAGATGCGCCGCCGCGGCGGCCACACCGATCAGGGCCCAATTGCCGTTGTCGTGCAGCCACGAGGGCACCCCGCCCAAGGCGCGGCCAACGCGGGCCGCCACTTCATAGCCGGCGACAAAGGCACTGAGCATGTCCGAGGCAGACTTGCCGCGGGCTTCTGCGAGGGCGAGCAACAGCGGAGTCAGTTGGCTCGCAGGATGGCCCTTGGCATGGGCATAGCCATCCTGGCGTTGCAGCACGGTCGTTGTGGCCGCATTGAGCAGCAGCGCCTCGCGCAGTGTCACGCCGCGTCGTTCGCCGATGAGGGTGGACTGGCCGTCGCTTGGCGCGATCTGCCGCGCGAGACGGCGCATGTCGTCGTGGACACTACCGGCGGCGATGATGGCGAGCGCGTCCGCGAATAGATCCAGCGCCATGGCCCGCACATCGGCCGGCAAGGCAGACCACCGCGTTTGCGACGCCGCCCGAGCGAGAATTGCGGTGCCGGAAGGAGCCACTGCCGACTCGGTCATGAAGATAGCGCCCGTTGCCTGAGACAAGCGGCAACGGTACGGCTGTGATCACACGCCGTCAAATGGCGCGGTCTGCGCCGTTCGAATGCTACGCGCCGGGCCAGAGGCGGTTGTCGCGGTGCACGAAAATCGACTCCGCCTTGGCGGCGAGCGCCTTGCGGTAAAGGCCATGGAAGTCGGGCACCGCCTGCATCTCGACCTCGTCCTGGTCGAGTTCGATCCCGACCTCTTCGTAGACGTCAAGGTTGGTGAGATCCGGGATCGGGAGGTTGCCGGAGGTGTAGTCCGTCCACATCCGGGCGAACAGGTCCTCCATTCGCCTGACCAGGAGCGGTGTGTCGAACAGCACGCACGTATCGCGGTTGGCGATGAGTTTCTCGCGCAGGGCTTTGAGGCGCGCCGGGTCGTTGGCGAGGGCCACAGCCGCGGGCACGTAGTCTGCGGGGGTCTTGACGATGGTTTCTTCGAGCCCGGCGGATTGGCTCAAGCTACCGCAAACGCGCGAGGCAAACGAGCGCCCCGGCACGGTCAACAACGGCACGCCCATCCATAGAGCATCGGAGCATGTGGTGTGGGCGCCATAGGGCGATGTGTCGAGGAACAGATCGGCGAGTGGATAGCGCGCCAGGTGATCCGGATTGCGCAGCTTCGCGGCGAACACGATACGGTCCGGCGCGACACCCGCCTGCTGCGCCAGTTCCTTGAGCCGATCCTTCGTGGTCTGAGGACCGTCGAGAAGCCACAGCACGCTGTCGGGAACTTGGGTGAGAATGCTCATCCATCGCGCCCATGTGAAGCGTGAGATCTTATGCAGGCCGTTGAAGCAGCAATAGACGAAAGCGTTTTCCGGCAATCCGGCTTCGGTGCGGGTTTGCCTGCGCTCCGACACCGTGCGTTTGCGATCGTTCGACTGATAGCACGGCAGCCGCAGCACTTTCTCCGAGTAGTAAATCTCGTGAGTCGGCGGGATGATGAAATCGTCGGCGATGATGTAATTGTGATACGCGGTGCCCAAGGTGCCGGGATAGCCGAGCCAGTTGACGATGATCGGCGCGGGACGCATGGCGAGAAGCTTGCTGCGCTGGCCGTTGGTGTAGCCGTTGACGTCGACCAGGATCTCGATCCCGTCCTCGATCATCTTCAGCGCGGCCTGCTCGTCGGTCATGTCTGAGATATCGACCCAATGCTCGACCGCGTTCCTGATGCGCTGCTGGAGTTGGTCGGGAGATTTGATGCCGCAGTAGTAGGCGAACACTTCCACCTTGCTGCGATCATGCAGTTCGTAGACTTCGCTGGTGAGGTAGCCGATGGCGTGCTCACGCAAATCCGACGAGAGGTAGGCGACGCGGCGGCGCGCCGGTGGGTTCACAAGCAATTGGGCGTGCGAGCTGACGTAGGTTTTCGCTGCGCAGCCGGTGACATAGCGCGCATACATGTAGGCGTTGCCGAGTTGCAGGACCGGGTCATCCGTATAGGCGCCCAATGACAGGGCGGAGATGCCGCCGAGCAGGGTATTGCGATCGATCTGCCCCGAGGGCGCGATGATCGGCCATTTGCATTGACGCTGGCGTAGGCTGACATAGTGCTGCACGACATCGGGCTGATGCGCGTTCAGGTCGAGGCATTGGCGCAGGGCGTCCTCGGCGTGTAGGTCCAGGTTGCCGCGTTCCAGCACGCGGCCGATCTGCTTCAGGATCGTGGTCTTGTATTGGACATTGTCACCATTCACGGCCGGCAGTCGCGCGGCCATCTGATACCAGAGTTGAACGGCCTCGCCGCCCGCGCCGACGCGATCCAGCAGGCCGCCGAGGTTGACATAGGGCGGATAGAAATCCGGATTGATGCGGATGGCGTTCTCGAACGCCAGTTTTGCCCCAGCGACATCGCCGCCCTCGCTCAACACCACGCCGTAGTTGAAGTAGATCGCCGGTGCGAGGGCGTTGTCCTGATTGTGCTCAAGCCAGGTCTGGTAGAGCGCCGCGACCAGGTTGCGTTGACCTGACGCGGTCAGCTGGCCGATGACATTGAGAAGTTCCATGCCCGAGAGTTGCTTCTCGATGGCGCGGTTGGTGGCACTGGAGAACAATTCGCCGAGCATTCTGGGGCCTTAACGATGCGATAAAGGGCGACGGCGAGAAATAGCGAGACTTCCTTAATCCCGCGTTACGCCGCCGCGCGCATACGCCGGGCATCGGGGTCGCGATAACGATGGGTTAAGCACGCGCCCGTTATCGTTCTTGCGGTTTGCCGGCAAGATTGCGCGCCGCCCCGGCGGGCCAGATATAAGTCATTGATAATAAAATGATTTATCACCGAAGCCCGCTCAGCGCCTGGATCCACGAAGCCCCATGTCTCATTCCCTATTCTTTCAATGGGGCGTTTCCGCTCTCTACGGCTGGGGCGTCTACGGCCTGAACCTGCTGTATCACTGGCCGCGGGTGTCGGGCGGTGCGAAGGCCGTGTGCGGCGCCAATATCCAGATAGAGAGCCTGACCGGCATGGATATCCTGCGGCTGAATGCCCTGGCGCCGGTGCTGGTGGCGTCAGACCAGGAACGCGCCCGCCTCATCGCCATGGCCGAAGCCGGAGAACGCTTCAACGGCATTACGTTGCATTCCATGGGCAACAAGTTCTCAGGCTCCGCCCATGCCGGCGGGACCTATCTCAAGGGTACCGCCACCTGCGGCGTGACGTTCTTCGAGGACACGGATCTGCCGCATGCGAAAGCCTATTGCGACAACTTCGCGGTCATCGTCACCGGCTCGACCTGGGGCGAGGACATCCTACGCAGCAAAGGCGTGACGAACGTCGCGACCGTGATCCAGGGGATCGATCCGTCCCTGTTCCATCCCGCCCCGCGCTTCGGCGGCATGTCGAATCGTTTCACCGTGTTCAGCGGCGGCAAGATGGAACTGCGCAAGGGCCAGGACCTAGTGGTCCAGGCGTTCCGCATTTTCGCCGCGCGTCATCCCGAAGCGATTCTGATCACTGGCTGGAGTTCGCCCTGGCAGCATGGCGCGCTGACCCTCAACCTCAAGTCCAAGATCGTCCCGATCGCCTTAGAGCCGGACGGCAAGGTCGATTTACCGAAGTGGCTTACGGCGAACGGCCTTCAGCAGGGACAGTTCCTCGACCTCGGCGGTGTGCCCAATCACCTGATGGGGCGCGTGCTGCGGGAGATGGACGTGGCCGTGTTCCCGAACCGGTGTGAAGGCGGCACCAACCTGGTTGCCATGGAATGCATGGCGTCGGGCGTGCCGACGATCGTATCCAACAACACCGGCCACAAAGATTTGGTCGCCACGGGCGCGCCCTATATCCTGACGCGGCAGGCGCCGGTGACGGTCCCCGATCTGGGCACCGAAGGATGGGGCGAAAGCGACGTGGACGAGATCGTCGACAAGCTCGAACAAGCGTTCACCGACCGAGAAGACGCCCGCCGCCGTGGCGCCGCGGGTGCCGCCGCGATGGCGGCCCTGTCCTGGGAGAACCAAGTCGCCCAGCTCTACCGCACCCTTTCTGCCACTTGCCCATAACCTCCAGCGCACGCGAAGACATCATGGCCCGCCAGAAACGAAATCAAGTCCAACAGCCGCCGCAGATGACCGCGTCACGGGGCCATACGGAGAAGTTCGTGGCCACCTTCAACAAGGCGATTGCCGCACACCAGCAAGGACGCCTGGAAGACGCAGCAATTGCGTTCCGCGAAGCTGTCGCGCTGAACCCGACCGAAGCGATCACCTACAACAACCTCGGCGCCGTGCTAAAGACGCTGGGGCGGCCGGCAGAGGCGGTAGAGGTGCTGAAGAAGTCCATCGAACTCGATCCCAAAGCCGCCATGACCTACAGCAACCTGGGCAGCGCCTACACGTCGGCGAAGCGCTTCGAGGAAGCCCTTGCGCCGTTGCGCCAGGCACTCGTGCTGCAGGCCGACTATCCGGAAGCGATGAACAATATGTGTTCTGTCCTGCTGGAACTCGCGCAATTGGATGAAGCCGAAACGATGGTGCGCAAGGCCATCGCGTTGAAGCCCGACTACGCGGAAGCGCACAGCAATCTCGGCGCCGTGCTGTCGGCCACCGGGCGCACGAAAGAAGCCATTGCCGCCTTTTCGGCGTGTATCGCGCTGTCGCCGAACATCCCTATGCCGCACAAGAACCTGGGCCTCGCGCAACTGCGCAACGGCGACTACGACATCGGTTGGAAAAACTATGAGTGGCGCTGGAAGGCCGATGGCCTGCCGCCGCGCGATTATGCCCACCCCCTGTGGCAAGGCGGCCCGGTGCAGGGCAAGACCGTGCTGCTCTACGCCGAACAGGGCCTCGGCGATGCGATCCAGTTCGCACGCTTCGTGCCCGTGCTCGTCGCCATGGGCGCGCGCGTGGTGCTGGAAGTCCACGAACCGCTGATCCCGGTGATGCGTACCGTGACCGGGGTGTCCGAGGTGATTCCGCTCGGCGGCATCGTGCCGCACATCGACACGTTCCAGGCGATCATGAGCGTTCCGGGCGTGCTCGGCGTGCGGCCGGACAACGTGCCCTGCCCCATGCCCTATCTCAGCGCCGAGCCGGCGCGCGTTGCGAAATGGCGCGAGCGTCTCGGCACGCACGGCTTCAAGGTCGGCATCGTTTGGGAAGGCAAAGGCGAAACACCGAGCCAGCGCAGCCGCTCGGCCCCGCTCGAAAAATTCGCAAGCCTTGCAGCGATTCCGGGCGTGCGCCTCATCAGCCTGCAGAAGGGCGGCGACGTCAGCGGCGTATCCTTCCCGGTGGAGGACCTTGGGCCCGATTTCGATACCGGCGCCGGCGCGTTCCTCGACAGCGCCGCCGTGCTGATGAACCTGGACCTGATGATCTCCATCGACACGTCCATCGCGCACCTTGCGGGGGCGCTGGATGTGCCGACGTGGATTCCCCTCAAGCGCGCCCCGGACTGGCGCTTCGGCGACCACGGGACCGATTGGCCGTGGTATCCGAACGCGAAACTGTTCCGGCAACCCGCCGTCGGTGCCTGGGACGAGCCCTTTGCGGATCTCACCACCGCGCTGCGCCAAGCGGTCGCCGCGGGCGGGGTACCGAAGGTGGCGTCCAAGCCGCTGGTGGTTCCGACGCCAGCAGCAGCTGCACCTATCTCGCCACCGGCGCGCGGCCGCGATTTCAGCCGCATCGATCGGTTCCTCGACAGCTTGGTCAGCGACGTCTACCCGGAGGAGCCGTCCGAGCTTCACACGTCGATCACGGCGTCCACGATCGAGACGCTCCATAAGGACGGCTTCCTGAAAGCGGGCCAGCGAGTTCTGGATATCGGCTGCGGCCAGGTACTGGCCTTGGAGATGTTCGACAAGATCGGCCTCAAGGCCACCGGGCTTACGCTCGGGTCCGATGCCGCGGTCTGCCGCGGCAAGGGCTTCGACGTCCTGGAGATGGACCAGAACTTCATGGACTTCCCGGACGCGTCGTTCGACGTGCTGTGGTGCCGCCATGTGCTGGAGCACAGCGTGATGCCGCTGTTCACGTTGTCGGAGTATAAGCGCGTCTGCAAACCCGGCGGTGTGATCTATGTGGAGGTGCCGGCGCCGGAGACCGCCGCGCGGCATGAATTCGGTAAGAACCACTACAGCGTCTTTCCAAACTCCTCTTGGGTGTCCCAGTTCGAGAAGGTCGGCCTGATCGTGGAGCGAAGCTGGGTGGTCGGTTTCACCCTGTCGATCGGCGAGGACAAATACTGGTCTTACATCCTGCGTCGGCCGGCCTAGCGCCGGCGCGGCACGTGGGGCGATCGCCGCGCTAGCCGATGATGCCGCGATCCCGCAGCGCGCGGATGATGGCGTCTGCCGCGGCTTCCGCCGACTCCCGATCGCTATGGATATGCACCTCGGGCGCTTCGGGCGCTTCGTAGGGGCTGTCGATACCGGTGAAGTGCGCCAACTCGCCGGCGCGGGCCTTCTTGTAGAGCCCCTTCACGTCGCGCGCTTCTGCGACGTCCAGCGGCACGTCGATGTAAACTTCCAGGAACTCGCCTGCGGGCATGATATCGCGCGCCATCCGGCGTTCGGCGCGGAACGGCGAGATGAAAGACACGATCACAACCAGCCCGGCATCGGCCATCAGCTTTGCCACTTCGGCGACGCGACGGACGTTCTCGACGCGGTCGCCGTCGGTGAAGCCGAGATCGCGGTTGAGACCGTGGCGCACGTTGTCGCCGTCCAGGATGTAGGTGTGGCGGCCCTCGGCATGGAGCTTCTTCTCGACCACGTTGGCCACCGTCGACTTGCCGGAACCGGACAGGCCCGTGAACCACAGCACCGCGGGCTTCTGGTTCTTGGCCGCCGCGCGGGCCTGGCGGGTCAAATCGAGTGTTTGCCAATGCAGGTTATGAGCGCGGCGCAGGCCGTAACGGATCATCCCCGCGCCGACGGTCGCATTGGTCATGCGGTCGATCAGGATGAAGCCGCCGAGGTCCTTGTTCTCGGTGTAGGGCGCGAACACCAGCGGGCGATCGGTGGACAGATTGCACTCGGCGATCTCGTTCAGCTCAAGGGTCTTGCCGGCGAGATGTTCGAGCGTGTTGACGTTGATCTTGAATTTGATGTTGGTGATCTGCGCCGCGACCACTTTCGCGCCGAGCTTCAGCCAATACTGGCGCCCGGGGAGCAAGGCATCGTCGCTCATCCACACGACATGGGCCTCGAACTGGTCGGTGACTTCCAGCGGCTTCTCCACCGCGACCAGTACGTCGCCGCGTGAAACGTCGATCTCGTCTGTCAGCGTGAGCGTGACGGATTGACCGGCAACGCCCGCGGACAAATCGCCATCGTAAGTCACGATGCGCGCGACCTTCGACACGCGGTTTGACGGCAACGCGCGGACCTCTTGGCCCGGCGTCACGGTGCCCGACACGATCGGACCGGCAAAGCCGCGGAAGTTCAGGTCCGGCCGGTTGACCCACTGCACCGCCAGTCGGAACGGCTGCGCGCGCAGATAGTCGTCATCGATCTCGACGTTTTCGAGATGCGCCATGAGCGAGGGCCCAGTGTACCAGGGCGTCTGCGTGCTCACCTCGGTGATATTCTCGCCTTTGAGGGCGGACATCGGGATGGCTTGAACGTTCTTCAGGCCGATCTTGTCGGCGAAGGCGCGATAGTCTGCGACGATGGCGTCGTACTTTTCCTGCGACCAGCCGATGAGATCCATCTTGTTCACCGCCAGCACGACGTGGCGGATGCCTAGCAGCGAGGCCAGGAAGCTGTGTCGTCGGGTCTGTACCAGCACACCCTTGCGGGCATCGATCAGCACAATAGCGAGGTCGGCGGTGGAGGCACCGGTGACCATGTTGCGCGTGTACTGCTCGTGGCCCGGGGTATCGGCGACGATGAATTTGCGCTTCTCCGTCGAGAAGTAGCGGTAGGCCACGTCGATGGTGATGCCCTGCTCCCGCTCCGCGGCGAGCCCATCCACCAGCAGCGCAAAATCGATCTCGCCGCCCTGGGTGCCGACCTTTTTGGAATCCGCTTCCAGCGCGGATAACTGGTCCTCGAACACCATCTTAGAGTCGTACAGCAAGCGCCCGATCAGGGTCGATTTGCCGTCGTCGACCGAACCGCAGGTGAGAAATCGCAGCAGCGTCTTGTGCTGGTGCTTCTCCAGGTAGGACTCAATGTCTGTCGCGATGAGTTTGTCGATGTGGGCCATTAGAAATAGCCCTCTTGCTTCTTCTTCTCCATCGACGCCGCGCCGTCGTGGTCGATCATGCGGCCCTGGCGTTCGGAGCTGGTCGTCAGAAGCATTTCCTGAATGATCGCTGGCAGCGTATCGGCGGTGCTTTCGATAGCGCCAGACAGCGGGTAGCAGCCGAGCGTGCGGAAGCGCACGTTTTTCATGACCGGCGTCTCACCATCCCGAAACCGCATGCGGTCGTCGTCGGCCATGATCCAGGTGCCGTCGCGGTTCACCACGGGCCTCTCCGACGCGAAGTAGAGCGGCACGATGGGAATGGCCTCGAGCAGGATGTATTGCCAGATGTCGAGCTCGGTCCAATTCGAAAGCGGGAACACGCGGATCGATTCACCGGGATGCTTGCGGGCGTTATAGAGCCGCCACAACTCGGGGCGCTGGTTCTTCGGGTCCCAGCGGTGATTGGTGCTGCGGAACGAGAAGATGCGTTCCTTGGCGCGGCTCTTTTCCTCGTCCCGGCGCGCACCGCCGAAGGCCGCATCGAACTTGTATTTGTCGAGCGCCTGCTTGAGCCCTTGGGTCTTCATGATGTCGGTATGGACCGCCGAGCCGTGATCGAACGGATTGATTCCCTGCGCCACGCCCTCCAGGTTCATGTGGACCAGCAGGTCCATGCCGGTCTCGCGCGCCATACGGTCGCGCATCTCGTACATCGCCTTGAACTTCCAGCCGGTGTCGACGTGCAGCAGCGGGAACGGCGGCTTGGCGGGAAAAAACGCCTTCATCGCCAGCCGCAACATCACGGCGGAATCCTTGCCGATCGAATACAGCATGACCGGGTTTTCGCACTCGGCAGCGACTTCGCGGAAGATATGGATGCTCTCCGCCTCCAACCGCTGCAGGTGGGTCAGGCGCTCGGCGGAAAGGGATGCGGTGGAGGGGCTCACGTCCTAAAGTCTCTCAACAATTTCGGACCTTAGAGACGCGCCAGGGCCTTAGGGACCGAATCGTCTGTCCTTCTAGACGATGGGCACTTCCTCTTCGAGGAATCGGAGCAGGTCATACTCCCGATAGCGGGCTTCGTATTGCATGAAGAGCAGCCACGAAATGACTTTCTGGAAGAGTTTATCCTGTTCGGTGAGCAGGAAGATGTTTTCTCCTTCCGAACGCAACTCCGGTGGCATGACCTTCTCCGGGTCGAAACCGACCCACACCAGGCGCCGGTAAGCGTTGATCAACTCCAGGTGCAGCCGCTTCACGCGGTCCAGATTCGGGTCTTCCTTGCCGTAGGGCGCCGAGCTCTCATCCGCATGGATCGATGGAGCAGTGAGGAACGGGACCGTCACAAAACCCTTGAGCGTGTGGTAGTGCAGCAGGCCGCGCAAACACAGGTCGAAAGGGACATCCAGCTTGCCGCCAGCATGCGCAACGGTCTCATCCAAGCCTTCGAGGAACTTCCGCTTGGACTTACGATTGACGATGTAGGAGCCCGAGCCGGCGTATGCGTACGGAAAGTCGCCCAGGGCGATCAAGCGCACCTTGTTGCGGAAAGTCGTATTGCGGCGCAACTTGTAGAAGCGCGGGAACTCTACCGCGCTCATGAGCGAAACCTCGGGATGGATTATATCCCAGGTGTCCTCGCCGAGGGCATCGATCACCTTTTCCAGCAGCGGCCCGGTTTTGTCGCAGAACTGAATGTCGTCTTCGGCAATATACAGATGGCTATCCGTGTCGACCTGACGCCGCAGACAGCCGAGGTGGCTGAGAAAGTTGCCCTTGTAGGCGCCGTTGAGGTTCCCGAGCGCCGCGAGGACCGGCGGCGACGTGGCGTCCACTGCCGCGAAGCGGGTCAACGTCCAGCGGGAGGAAAACTTGCTTTCGGCGAAGCTCTGCTCGACCTTTGCGCGACGATCGGACGAACGATCGAGATTGATGTAGTGGATGTCTATGTTGGTCATGGGATACGGCGAACCTGGCGGCTTATTTCTTCGCGAACGCCCAAACCATCAACGGAACATCGGGCTCGTTCTCAAGAGAATGTTGGGTGGCATCGTAGGGCTCGCCACGATAGACCGAGCCCTTGAAGTTTCCGTTCACGCACGCACGGTTGCCCCAGGAGCCCGTGTGGATGTTCTGTGGCGCGAAGCCGCCGTATTCCAGCAGGTTGACCAGACCGGATTCCGTCCAGCGTGTGTAGTCGTTGGGATGACCGTGGACCCGAATGAAGAATGGGACGGTGATTAGGAGATAGCCGCCGGAACTGAGACTGCGATACATGCTCTGTGCCGCGATCCAGGGCATCGGCACGTGTTCCATTACCTGCTCGGCGATCACAACATCGAACGGGCCGCCATCTGACTTGACCGCGATCTGCTTGGAGACGTCGAAGCCCGGGTAAACGGCAACGGCGTATTCTTTGAACCCGAAGTCGTGCCAAGCCGTGCCGGAAATCTCCAGCGCGCACATGTCGGCATAGTTGATCTGCCGCATCAAACGCCGCGTTTCGCGGTCCATCACGATGCGACACCAATGGGTGGCGGGAGCGGTGATGTCGCTTACTTCAGACACGGCCACGATCCTCCGGCGCGACCGTTCCCGGCATCCGGGCTCTAAGTCGGCAGGCTAGGAGTTTCCTGCGGAAATAGTGAAGAAAGCATTTCCTTTGGCGAACGCGTCGGTCCAGTTCTGCTTCATGCCAGGAAAGGTATGGGCGAACTGATCGATATGCCAGCCGGTGCTTTCGAACAAGGACCACCACCACTGCACGCTCTTCGCCGTGACATGGGTGACGTCCTTATCGTACTCCGGCACGACGAACTTGCCGCAGGTGTCGTCCGCCGCCACGGGAATGGCCGCGAAAATCTTCTTGCAGGATTTGCGCGCGGTCGACAGGAGATCGCGCAGGTCGTCTTCGGCGATGTGCTCGAGCACGTCTTTGGCGATCATCAGGTCGTAGTCGGATCTGAAGCAGGCTTCATCACCGTGCCCGGTGATATGCCGGCACTGCTGCTTCACAGCCGCATCGACGAAGTCGATGGCGTAGCGGGACACGTCCACGCCTTCGGCATTGATGCCTAGGATGCGGAAGGCCTTGACCAGGAAGCCCTTGGCGCAGCCGTAGTCGAGCACATGGTCGTTCCGGGAAATGCCAAGATTCATGATCATGAAGTGGGCCATACGGATCGTGAGTTCCGGCATCCAGCTGTAGTTCATATAGCCCGACTTGCCGACGACCGCGCCGCGCTCATAGTAATCCTCGTCGTACACGTCGATAGTGACGCGCTTCGAGGCGAGTGCGCCTTCCGATACCAGACGAAGCTTCTCGCTCATGGGAAATTCTCGTGCTGAAGATTGGCGGGCACCCTGATGTCGTCGTAGCTGTCGCGGGTTGCGAGGCTCTTCACTTGCGCGTTGTTCCGCATGAACAGGCAGGAATGACAAATTTCGCGCGGGTCGAAGAACGGATGCAGTTTCTCGGTGAACAGGCGCGATACTTGCGTGTTCGGAACCGTGCCCCACTTGGAGGAATTGAAGCGCCGCTCGGAATTCGTGCGCGTCACTTCCATGCTGTCGTCGGCAAGCACGGTGACGGAATCGCAGGGATAGCAGTAGGAATGCCCGTTCTCTTCATGGCCGGTCGTGTCCCAGAACACGTTGTAGGACTGGAGCATGCACTGGCCCTTGTCCCACAGTGTCTGCGCTTCGCCTTCCGTGCCGTGGTACTTCAGCTGCTGGAAAACGCGAGACGTCGCCACGCCGGCATCGTTGATGAGACCGAGGCCATGCAGCTTTTCCGCCAAATTATGGTGCGCCTGAAGCTGTGCCGAGCGGCCAAGGTTGCAGTCGGTCAAAACGCGCGCGTACTCAAAGCCGTTTTCCAGGGCTGAGGCGTCGATCCGGCGCAGAATGCCATCCTCGGCCCAGGGGCCGTCCACATAGGAATACCCGACAGTGATCTTGGGATTGTTCTTGAGGATCGCGGGGATGTACTGCCGCTCGAACTTGCCGTCGGGATAGAACGACGACGCCTCTGCCGGGGTCACCGAGATGCGTACCCACTTGAAGTGCCGGTACACGTCCTCGGGAATCTTTTCCGGGAACCCGTTGGTGATCAGGCCGAGATCGATCTCGCGCTCCGAAAGCCAGCGGACGAATTCGGTGAAATGAGGCCACAGGTTCGGCTGCCCACCACCCGACAGGATCAGGCCACGCAGCCGAATATCATGACCGGTCAGATTCTTATAAGTGTCATTGTATTTGGCGAAGTGCTTCCGGTTGTAAGCCGCCTGATCGTCGTACAAAGCGGTGATGAAGGCTTTCGCCTCATCGAGCGTGACCGAATCCCGCTTATTGCGAGAGATCGTCGAACAGAAGTGGCAACGCGAGGAGCACACCTGGTGGTTGGTCAGGGTGGCGCGGATGATGCTGCCAAAGCCGGTGTCGCGCAGCTTCTGGAAGATCGGCCAGTGCGCATTGAGCTTTGCGCCGGTGGCGGTAAAACTATTTTCGGTCGTCCCGAGGGTATGACGCACGCTTTCCGGGGCGGGCGCCGCGCGGCGGGGGGCCAGGCGCCCCTCCTCCAGATCCCGTGCGAAGATGTTGAAGGATTCCGTGTGCCCGCGGCGTTCGAAATTCGCGAAGATGAACTTGGCGACGTCGGGTGTAATCGGCGGCCGGTCGAGGACGTTGCCGCTTTCGTCCAGCTTAACGTAGTGCGTGTGGCTGGCGCGGTGGCCTGTAGATGACGTCAGCACCAACTCCGCGCGCGCCAGACGCTTCTGCAGCGCATAGGAGAGGCGGAAACCGCCGGTTTCCTGGAGGCGTGCGGGGCCTATGCCGCTGGCGGCATCGATAAAGGATTTCAGCTCGGAGTTCGGCTCGATCGCCGGAATCACCCCCTGATCAGTGCGGAGCATCGGTTCTCCATTCCTCGGGGGACATCCGTCTCCCAATCGCGAGTGGTTCAAGAGTGCTTAATACGACGGTGGCCTTAATTTTTGGTATCCGGCCGGGTTTGCGGCTAGCTCTAACGGACTGACAGCAGAGCCGCCACCTGCGCCACGTTCATGGCATTGATCTGGGTGGTTGTGATCCCCGCCACCTGTACCTGCGCCAGACCGGATATCTCCGTGGTTGTCAGGCCTTGAACCTGCGTGGTGGTAAGAACGCCGATCTGAGTGGTCTTCAGGCCCTGGATTTGGGCTACGGACAGCACCGACAGGTCGGTTGAGGTCAAGGATAGTATCTGTGCAGTACTGAAGGAGCCGATCTGGGAGGCCGTCAGGCCGGTCACGGCGGTCGTCGTTAGCGAATTGATCGTCGTCGTGCTCAGGCTCACGATCTGGCCGGTGGTGAGGGCGCGCAACTGGGCGGGCGTGAGCGCGCCGAGTTGGAGGACCGTCAGGGAGCCCGTCGCGGTCGAGCTGAGGTTGGCAAACTGGGTGGGTGTCAACGCGCCGATCTGGGTGGAACTCAGAATGCCGACGTCCGTGGACTCGAGGGCGCCGAGCTGGAGGATCGACAATGCGGCCAACTGCGAGCCGGTAAGAGCCGAGACTTGCGTCGACGTCAGGGCCGCCACATTCGTCGTGTTGATACCCTTCATTTGCAGCGTCGTCAGCGCACTCACGGCCGTCGTCGCCATAACCACGATGTCGGCGGTGGTAAGGGCATTGATCTGGCCGGCGGTCAGCGCAGATACCTGCGTACTGGTGAGTGCCGTGACCTGAGTGGTGTTGAGCGCGTGCATCACCGTCGTGTTGAGGCCCCTCACCTGCACCGTGCTTAGAGAAGCCAGGTTCGTCGTGCTCAGTAACCCGAGCTGGGTGGTGTTCAACCCGGCGACCTGACTCACGGTCAGCCCGGAAATATCCGTCGTATCCAGGGCGCTGACGTTCGTCGTGCTGAGCGCGCCGATCTGAGATCCGGTCAGGGCGGAAATCTGGAGCGTCGTCAGGGCGCCTACTTGCGTGGTCGACAACAGGTTGACGGTCGTGGTGTTCAGACCTTTGACCTGGGTCGGCGTCAATGCGCCGAGTTCGGTGGTGGTCAAAGAGCCGATGACCGTCGTGGAAAGGGCGTTGATCTGACTGGCGGTCAGGGCCGTGATCTGGGTCGAAACAAAGGCGTTGATCTGGGTCGTGTTCAAACTGCGCAAGGTAGTCGCGTTCATGCTGCGCAGCTGCGACGTCGTAATCGCCGCGATCTCCGTTGTGGTCAGCGCGGCGATACTGGTGGTGTTCAGCCCGTTGAACTGGGTCGCCAGCAGCGCCCCGATTTGCTGCGTCGAGAGGCTCGTCACCTGGGTGGTGTTGAGGGCCGCCAGGAAGGACGAGCTGAGGCCCTTGATCTGGGTGACGCTCAGCGCGCCAACACTGGTGGTATCGAACGAACCCACCGCCGTGGTGGTCAGGGCGCTGAGTTGGATCGCCGTAAAGGCCGCGACCCCGGTCGTGGTCAGCGCCGACACCTGCGGACCCGTGAGCGCGCGCATCTCCGTGGTCGTCAGGCCCTGGATCTGCGACGCCGTCAGGGACGAAATCTGCGTGGTCGTCAGGATGGCGACAATGGCAGAGCCGAGCGCACCGATCTGCGACGACCGCAGGCTGGCGATTTCGGTCGTCGTCAGGAGCCTGATGTTCGTGGTGCTGAGCGCGTTGAACTGGGTGGTCGTCAGCGCCGCAAACTGCGTGGTGCTGAGCGAGGTCAGCTGAGTCGTGTCGAGAGCGCGCACCGCCGACGTCGAGAGGCCCTTGACCTGCGCGGCGGACAGGGCGCTCAGTTCGGTTGTCGTCAGAGCGGCCACGGTTGTGGATCTGAGCCCCGTGATCTGAGCGACGGTGAGCGCCGCAATCTGGTCCGTGCTCAACGACGCGACTTGGGTCGTCGTCAGGGCACTCATGCCGCTGGTGCTGATGCCCTTTATCTGAGTGCCGTTCAGGACGCCGATCTCGGTCGTGGTCAAGACCGAGATCTGGGTCGTGTCGAACAGCAGCAACTGATTGACCGACAGCGCCGCCATCTGGGTGGTGGTGAGGCCGGCGACTTCGGTTGTGCTGAACGCGTCGATCTGCGTCGAATTCAGGACGGCAACCTGCGAGGCTGCGAGCGCGGTCACCTGCGTCGTATTGAGCAACCCGAACGCGGTACTATTGAGCCCTTTGATCTGCGCGACCGTGAGCGCGGCGACGGCCGTGGTTGTGAGCGCGTCGATATTCGTCGAGCCCAGCGCGTTGAGCTGGGTGGGAGTGAACGACGTGATCTGAGTGTTGGACAGCGAACTGATGATCGTCGTGGTCAGCGCCGCGCCAGGGCCGCCGATCAGGGCGCCCAGGGAGGTCGTCGACAGCGCGCCGATCTGAGTGGTGCTGAGGACCGCGACGTCCGTCGTCTCAAGGCCCGACACCTGGGTGGATGACAGCGCCGAGAATTGAGTGGCGGTCAAACTGGATACCTGAGTCGTATTCAGGACCTGCAGGAAGGTGCTCGACAGCCCCTTGATCTGGCTAGTCACCAGCGCCGAGACGGCCGTGGTCGATAGCGAGCCGATGGTCGTCGTCGTGAAGAAGCCGAGTTCGGTCGCGTCGAACGCCGCGATCGCGGTGGTCGTCAGGGCGGCGATCTGGGTCGTCGTGATCGCGAGGACTGCGGTGGACGAGAGACTCATGGGGCGCCCGACTCATGCGGAAGCTGCGCTAGGCCGCAGGCGGTCTTGGCGTATCCGGTCCCGTTCAAGCGTGATGCGGTCAAAACCATAAACGTCCGCATAGCCCCTCCTGCTCTGCAGGAGAATAAGGAAAGGGCCGAACCTTTGATAGGTCCGGCCCCTTCACAAGTGTTCGACCTCGCCGCGCTTACGACACCGTGAGCAGGGCCGCGATCTGCGTGCCGTTCATGGCACCGATCTGCGTCGATGTGATTACCGCGACTTGAGCGGTGGTCAGACCACTGATTTCGGTGGTCGTCAGGCCCGTCACTTGAGTCGTGGTCAGCGCCGGGATCGCCGCCGTTGACAGACCTTTGATCTGGGTCGTCGTCAGCGATGAAATCTCGGTGGTGTCGAAGAGCACGATCTGTGTGCTCGTCAGAGCGCCGAACTGCGCCGAGGTCAGGCCGCCGATCTGCGTGGTGGTAAGCGCATTGACGTCCGTCGTCTCGAGGCTCGCGACCTGAACTGTGGTCAAAGCCGCAATCTGGGTCGACGAGAGCGACAAGACCTGGGTCGTGCTCAGGAGTTGGACCGCGGTCGTTGTCAGCGCTTTCACCTGAACGCCGGTGAGGGCGCCGACTTCAGTTGTCGTCAGAGCTGCGATGTTCGTCGTGCTGAGCCCGCCGACCTGGCCAGTCGTCAGCGCCACAATCTGCGTGGTGCTGAGGGACGTGATCTGGGTCGTCGAGAGCACGCCGAGGTTGGTCGAACTGAGACCCGCAATCTGGCCTGCCGTGAGCGCACCGATCTCAGTCGTATTCAAGGCGACCAAGTCTGTCGTTTCGAGCGTGTTCAACTGGCCGGTCGTCAGCGCCGCGATCTGCGTGGTCGAAAGCGAGGTGACCTGCGTGGTCGTCAGAGCACTGAGGTTGGTCGAGTTCAGCCCGTTCAGCTGAGCCCCAGTCAGGGCATTTACCTCGGTCGTGGTGAGGGCCACGACGTTGGTGGTCGACAGCCTGTTCAGGGCAGTCGTGTTCAGGGCCGCAACTTGGGTGGTCGAGAGCGAAGTCACCTGCGTTGTGGTGATCGCGCCGAGCGTCGTCGAGGTCAGACCGTTCAGCTGGGCTGCCGTCAGCGCGTTGACCTCGGTCGTGGTCAGAGCGACCAGGTCCGTGGTCTCGAGCGCGTTCAGCTGGCCGGTGGTCAGGCCCGCGACCTGCGTGGTCGTGAGCGAGGTCACCTGCGTCGTGGTCAGAGCTGTGAGGCTGGTCGTGTCCAGACCGTTCAGCTGAGCCACCGTCAGCGCGCCGACCTGCGTCGTGGTCAGAGCGACCAAGTCCGTGGTCTCGAGCTTATTCAGCGCGGTGGCGTTCAGACCCGCGACCTGCGTGGTCGAGAGCGAAGTCACCTGCGTCGTGGTCAGAGCCTCAAGGTTGGTCGATCCCAGACCGTTGAGCTGCGCCGCGGTCAGGGCGCCGATCTGCGTCGTCGTCAGAGCCACGACGTCCGTGGTCTCGATCCGGTTCAGCGCGGAGGTGGTCAGACCCGCGACCTGCGTGGTCGAGAGCGAGGTCACCTGCGTCGTGGTCAGAGCGCCGAACGTCGTCGAGGTCAGGCCGTCGAGCTGGGCCACCGTCAGCGCACCGATCTCGGTCGTGGTCAGAGCGACCAGGTCCGTGGTCTCGAGCGCATTCAGCGTGGTCGTGCTCAGGCCGGCGACCTGCGTCGTGGCCAACG
>CANJPQ010000040.1 GCA_947476275.1 Fidelibacterota bacterium | reverse complement strand
ATTTAAAAACAGAGAATAACCGGCGCCTGAGAGCGCCCTCCGTCGATGCGCTGCGCTACGCAAGGGCTCCGCGCATCGCCTCCGGGCGATACCGACAGGGGTCCCTATTGGATGCCGATACGGGGTCCCACTTCGCTGCCGATTGACAGTTTGGCTGGGGGACTAGGATTCGATCCTGATTGACGGGTCTAAAGTCCGCTGCGAATTGCTCTTTGCGAGTCGAGCGCTCCTTACGCCCCTCTCGGACCCATTCAGCTTGCGGATATGGGGTCCGCTGCCCCTCTTTTACCTCCCGTCTGTGGGTATGACTGGGGGCCAGTGACAGGACGGAGGGAAATTCCATTGAAAACAAACACAATTTTCCCTATGTACCGCGGACTCCCCCTCCGCCATCTGCAAGACCTCAACCCCGCCCGAGACTGTGGGCTCGCCACCACGTAGCATCCGGGTCTCGCAACGCAGGGCCAAAGAGAACAATGACAATTCGTCCGATGTCCCGACGCGGCGCTTTGACAAGCCTGTCCAGCGCCGGCCTTGCCGCCACCGATGCCCTCGCCGCCCCGTCCCCCAGCGCCAAAGGTTTCGCCATGAAAGCCGGTCGTATGCGTGTCTATGAAATCGGCGACAATAAGGATGGGTTCACCCTCCATATCGTCGAGCGACCGATTCCCACACCCGGCCCAGGGCAGGTCGTCATGCGCGTGCGCGCCACCGGCATCAACGCACGCGATCTCGACATCATGCGCGGCGGCATGTTCGGACAGCCCCAACCGCACACGCGCGTGCCCTTGAGCGACAACGCCGGCGAGATCGCCGCCGTCGGCCAGGGCGTGACGCGCGTGAAGGTCGGCGACCGGGTGACCATGACCCACTATTGGCGCTGGCTCGACGGCGCGTGGGACGAGTCCATGCGCAACGAAGATTACGCCAATAATATCGACGGCTTCCTGGCCGAGTACGTCCTGGTGCCGGCCGATCCGATCATCAAAATTCCCGACAACATGTCCTTCGAGGAAGCAAGCACACTCCAGAGCGCGGGGCTGACCTCATGGAACGCGGTGATTGCCGCTGGCAAGGTCAAACCCGGCGACACGGTGCTGACGATCGGCACGGGCGGCGTCTCGGTGTTCGGCTTTCAATGGGCGAAGATGTCCGGCGCCCGCGTCATCGTCACATCTTCGAGCGACGCCAAGTTGGAAGTGATGCACAAGATGGGCGCCGACATCACCATCAACTACCGCTCAAGTCCGAACTGGACGCAGGAAGTGCTCGACCGCACGGGCGGCCGGGGTGTTGACATCGTGCTCAATAACGTCGGTCTCGGCGAACTCGACAACTGCATCACATGCTGCGCCTCGGGCGGAAGGGTGATGTACATCGGCGCCAACGCCGTTGCGCGCAATCAACCTGCGCCGCCGCCGCCACCTGCGCCGAAGCAGATGGGCAAGGTCATTATGCGCGACCTGACCATCAAAGGGATCGTCGTCGGCAGCCGGCGGATGTTCGAGGATTTGCTCGTCGCGATGCACCAACACAATATCAAGCCGATGATTGATCGCGTGTACCCGTTCGAGCAGGCGCGCGAAGCAATCGCCTATATGGAAAGCGGAGAAAAACTCGGCAAAGTCGTGATCAAGATCGGTTAGCACCGGACGCTATTTATGACCCACTTGTTCGATCCCCTGACGTTACGCGGCGTGACACTGCCGAATCGCATCGGCGTTTCGCCCATGTGCGAGTACTGCTGCGAGGACGGCTTCGCCAACGATTGGCACCTGGTCCACCTGGGCAGCCGCGCGGTTGGCGGCGCCGGCCTGGTGTTCACGGAAGCCGCGGCGGTCAGTCCTGAAGGCCGCATCTCGCCGCAGGATCTCGGTGTGTGGAGCGAGGCACACTTCGCGCCGCTCGCGCGCATTGCCGGCTTCATCGCCCAGCAAGGCGCCGTGGCGGGAATCCAGCTCGCCCATGCGGGCCGCAAGGGCAGCACTTACCGGCCGTGGTCCGGCAATGGCGCGGTGCCGGCTGCCGAAGGCGGCTGGGTCGCCGTAGGGCCGGATAGCACGCGCTTCACCGATGGCTATCCGACGCCCGCGCCCCTCACGGAGACGGAGATTCTGCGGGTGCGCAATGATTTCGTCTCCGCGGCGAAGCGGGCAGTCACGGCGGGCTTCAGTGTAATCGAAGTGCATGCGGCCCATGGCTATCTGCTGCACGAATTCCTCTCGCCCCTGAGCAACAGCCGTGCGGATTCCTACGGCGGCTCCTTCGAGAACCGCACGCGCTTCTTGCGCGAAACGGTCAGTGCCGTGCGCGCGGCGATTCCCGACACTTGCCTTTTGTTCGTGCGCATCTCAGCGACGGATTGGACCGAAGGTGGCTGGACGATCGAAGACTCTGTCGCGCTTGCGCGAACGCTGAAGGATCTCGGCGTGGACGTCGTCGACTGCTCGTCCGGCGGCAATGTCGCGACCGCGCCGATCCCTGTCGGCGCCGGCTATCAACTTCCGTTCGCGGCGCGGGTACGTCATGAGTCTGCGATCGCCACCGCCGCCGTCGGCATGATCACCGATGCGGCCCAGGCCGACCAGATCGTGCGCAACGGCGACGCCGATATCGTGCTGCTCGCACGGGAGCTCCTGCGCGACCCATACTGGCCGCTCCACGCAGCCGAAGAGCTGAGGTATACTGTTTCCTGGCCGGCGCAGTACCTGCGTGCCGCGCCGCGTGGATCGACTGAACGGACGGCGCTATGAGCAAACGCTTCACATTCTCAGTGGACGGAAAAGATCGCACGGTCGAGGCCGACCCGGAGACACCGTTGCTCTATGTGCTGCGGGACGATCTGAACTTCAGCAATCCGCACTTCGGGTGCGGGCAAGGGCAATGCGGCGCCTGCACGGTGCATGTGGACGGCGAAGCGACGCGGTCCTGCGTGCTGCCGGTGGAAGCTGCGGAGAATGCAAGAATCGTCACCCTCACCGGCTTGGGTACGGAAAAGCCGCATCCGGTACAGCAGGCATTCATCGACGAACAGGTGCCCGCGTGCGGATACTGCGTCAACGGCTGGGTGATGACGGCGGCAGCCTTCCTCGACCGCACGTCCAAACCGAGCGATGCGCAAATCCGCGACGCCTTGTCGGGCCTGAAGTGCCGATGCGGTACGCACATGGCGATCCTCCGCGCGGTGAAGCGCGCGGCGCAGGCGATGGCACGATGAATACGATCACCGCGCTCTCGCGCCGCGACGCCCTGCGCCTGAGCGGCGGGCTGGTGGTGCTTTTCTCCACCGGCGTGGCCGCTGCGGACCGCAAGGGCGCACCCGATCCGACATCGCTGGACTCCTGGCTCGCCATCGGCGCAGACGGAAATATCACGGCCTTCTTCGGCAAGGTCGATGTAGGTCAGGGTCTGGATGTGGCCGTCGCCCAGATGGTTGCCGAGGAACTTGACGTGCCCGTTGCTGCGGTCAGCATCGTGATGGGCGATACCAGCCTGACCTGCAACCAAGGCGGCGCCAGCGGCAGCACCGGCGTGAGACAGGGTGGCGTCGCCCTACGCCATGCCGCCGCGCAAGCACGCCATCACTTGATCCAGCGCGCGGCGGAATATCTACGCCGCAAGCCGGCGGACTTAGCAACCGCGGATGGCGCGGTGTTCGTCGTCGATGCGCCGGCGCAAAAGGTCGCGTATGCCGCGCTGCTGCGTGGAAAGTATTTCCAGTCGCAGATTCGCTGGAACGGCAAGCTCGGCAACGCGCTGGGATTGACCAGCACCGCGAAGCCAAAAGCGCCCGATCAATACAAGATCGTCGGCCAGCCGGTGTCTCGCGTTGACATCCCCGGCAAGGTGATGGGTACCAAGGATTTCGTCACCGATGTGCGCGTGCCCGGCATGCTGCATGGGCGTGTGATTCGGCCGCCCGTCGCCGGCGCGGTGCCGATGGAGATCGATCGCAAAAGCGTCGCGTCGATTCCGGGCGTGCAGATCGTGCACAGACAAGGTTTTCTCGGCGTGGTCGCGCCGCGCGAATGGGATGCCATCCGCGCGGCCGACGTGTTGCAGGTTACCTGGTCCAAAGTCGACCCGCCGTTTCCGGCATTCGCGGCCCTGCACGATCACATCCGCAAAGCGCCGGCGATCAAGGAGACAGTCGACAAGACGGTCGGCGATGTGGAGCGCGCACTCGCCGGCGCCGCCAAGCGGATCACCGCCGAGTACACGTGGCCGTTCCAGTCCCACGCCTGCATGGGGCCAGCGTGCGCCGTGGCGGATGTGCGCGCCGACGGCGTGACGAGTTGGAGCGCGACCCAGAAGCCCCATTTCCAGCAAGAGGGGCTCGCGAAACTTCTCAAGCGGCCACTCGACACCGTGCGCGTGATCTGGATGCCGGGGCCGGGGTCCTATGGCCGCAACGATGCGGGCGATGCGGCGATGGATGCGGCCCTGCTCTCCGAGGCGGTCGGCAAGCCGGTGCGGGTGCAGGGCATGCGCCACGACGGTCATGCGTGGGACCCCAAGGGGCCTGCGTCCGTGCACACGCTGCGCGCTGGCCTCGACAAGGACGGCAACATTGTCGCCTACGATGTGATGAACAAAGGCTTCTCCCGCGTCGAAGTCGCTGTCAGCGAGGCCGATCCGAGCGACACCTTGGCCGGCAAGCTGATCGGCTTCCCGGACAAGCCTGGGGCGGGCTTCGGGTCACCCAGCGACGTATACGAGTTCGCCAACCGGCGCTTGGCGTGGCAGTGCGTGGCGCCCTTGATGCCGGGCGCATCGCCTTTGCGCGGCGCGCATCTGCGCGACCCGGTGGGCCCGCAAAACCTGTTCGCGTCCGAATCATTCCTCGACGAAATCGCGCTGGCTGCCAAGGTCGACCCGATTGCCCTTCGCCTGCGCTACATGAAGGATCCACGCGAGGTCGCCGCCGTGAAGGCCGCAACCGAGCGTGCGAAGTGGATTGACGGTCCGCCGGGTGCACGGCGGCAGATGGCGGGCGCGCACCCATCCGGCATGGGCTTCGCCTTTGCACGTCGCGGCGACACCCTGGTGGCCGTGATCGCGCAGGTCGAGGTGGACCGTGACACCGGCCGCATATGGGCGCGCAAGTTTGTCGTCGCCCACGACTGCGGCCAGGTGATCAACCCAGACGGATTGCGCCACTGCATCGAGGGCAATGTGGTGCAGGGCTTGAGCCGCGCGGTGCATGAGGAAGTTCTGTTCGACCAGTCCATGGTGACCAGTCGCGATTGGTCGACCTACCTGATCCTGGATATCGCCGACGCGCCCGAGGAAATCGACATCGTGCTGATCGACCGACCCGAGCTCGCCCCGGAAGGCGCCGGCGAAGCCTGCACCGCCGCAATTCCGGCAGCTGTGGTGAACGCCATATTCGACGCCACCGGCGTACGCATGCGCGCTGCCCCCCTGTCACCCGCCCGCGTCAAGGCCGCGCTGACCGCTAAGACCGTGTGATATGGCGGGCCTGCGCTTCAGCGCACTCGTCGCCGTATTTCTCCTGCTGAACGCGTCCGCAGATGCCCACGGCTTCCATGCGGCCTTCACCGTTGTCGAGGCCGACGCGAATACCGGTGCAGTGCATGTGGTCCACCGCATGTTCACGCAAGATGTCGATGCGCTGATAAAAGCGCGCACGAACGCCGCGACGACAGCGCGCAGCGGGCCGGCCTTCGACGCCGCGCTGCAAGATTATTTGCGCACCGCCTTTACGTTGCGCGACGGTAACGGTTTAGCCGTCTCGCTGACATGGTCGCGCGTCACAGTCGCGGAAGATTTGGTGGTGGCCTATTTCGAAGCCCAGAGCACCGCGACCAAACGCCTTGTCGTCGACAGCCAGCTTCTGATGGAAACCAATCCGGATCAGGTGAACACCGTGAACGTGACGGTGAATGGAGACACCCAGACCGCTGTCTTCCGCGATGGCGATCCGCCACAACTGCTGACGTTCTAGCAGCACTCGACTCAGCAGAGTGCCAACCTGCAATACGTCAGAATGATTGCAGTGGGAGTTGGACCCAGGCACGATTCCTGTGCGTTAGGCCAGAGATTGGCAGCACAGAAGGAACATCATGGCGTTGTCCGGTTCATCGCTTGAACTTCAGCTCCAGAACTACCGTCTCACCACCGCGCACATCATCTACCGCATGCCGGATCACCCGGCATTCCTGCAGGAATACATTTGGCAAGAGCTCGACCTGGCGCCGCGCTTTCCGGTGCTGGCGAAGTTCTTGCGCTTCTGGGAAGAGAACCTGGAGGGCAAGCTGCATTCCGTGCAGGTGGCGCATGCGGAACTGATCAAGCCCGCGGAGTTTCGCGCCGTAGGCGGCATGCTCTACGTCAACTGAGGTCGACCAGCCTCGGTTGATGTCCGCACGCGGCGAGGAAGCGCGTGAGATCCGGCGCGCGGATGGTCGTGGTCATGGTGTTGATGAGCGGGTGCGCGTTGATCAGGTCCGCTTTCATCATGTCGGCGTCCAGGATGACCTGAACCTGCGCTGTCGGATCATTGATGACCGTAAACGGAGTCACCGATCCCGGCGTCACGCCCAGCACCCGCAGCATCCGGTCCGGCGATCCGAAGGACATGCGCCCACCGCCGATCTTGTCCGGCAGCGCCTTCAGATCGACCTTCCGGTCCCATGGCGCGACCACCAGCCACATTTTCTTTTTGGCGTCGCAGAGGAAGAGATTCTTGATATGCACGCCCGGCAAATGCCCGACGTACTGCTCGCCCTCGTCCACGGTGAAGGCCGGCGGATGCGTAACCGTCGTGGTCTCAATTCCAAGGTCCGCCAGCTTGGCGAACAGATCTTCCGGCGTGGCGGCCATTACAGCGTCAGCTTGAAGTCATCGACAATCGCGCCCGGCAAGGTCATGGCACGGCGGGAGCGGGCCTCATAGGTGTCCGTCGACAACCGCACATCTCGCTTTGCCGTGAGGGCTGCGAGGTTGCTGCCGAGCATGCGATAGATCGTGTCGTCGAAGCGCATGACATTGATGGGCGCGACGATCTCGCCGTTCTCGACCCAAAACGTGGCAAAGCGTGTCATGCCTGTCATGCGGCAGGCATTGCGGTCGGAGTAGTTCAGGTACCAGAGATTGCCGATATAGACGCCCGTGCCGAGGCTCTTCAGCACATCGGCGCTCGGCAGAGACCCCGCCGCCATATCGAGCGCCACCGGCGATTCGAACCCTTCCGCACCGTTCTGCGGCGCACCGAATTCTGCCGCAGACCGCGGCGAAGCAAGGCAATCTCTGTAGACGCCGTTCTCGATGAGCGTGACGCAATCGGGCTTCACGAAGCCTTCGCCCTGGAAGCCGGCCGCAAGACCACCGGCGATGTTCTCGGAGATCGTGACCATGGGCGACAACCGCGCATCCTCGCGCATGCGGATCAGCGGCGTAGTGGCGGTGCGGTGGTCCGACAGGCCGAACCCACCCCAACACAGCATGGACATGATCTCTTCCATGGCGGCGGGTGAAAGATAGACGCGATAGCCGCCGGGTTTCACGGTGCGCGCCGGGCGGGCCAGGATCGCCAGCTGCTGCTTGGCGGCGTCTGCCTTCGCCGTGAAGGCATCGCGATCCCACGCCGTGCCGGCATAGTCCATTTTCACCGCGCGATCGGCTTGCAGGTAGAAACACGCATCCATGCTGAAGGCATGGACAGTGTCCCAGTTGCGCTGACCGAAACTATTGGCGAAGCCCGCGTGGATCGGCCCCGCCGCGTAGAAGCCCACCAGGTCCTGCCCCGCACCGGAGGTCAGGATGGCGTCCAACGCAGCCTCGGGGGGCGGCAATGCGTGCGGCAGAACGCGGGTGCTCGATTGCGGCGTGGTGTTGATCAGGAACAGTGGGTCCTCATCCGTGACCGCAAGGATCTCGCGCAAGGATGTCAGGGCGGCATCGATGCGCGCCAGATCGTCGTTCTGCGCACCCGTCAGAGTCATGGACGCGCTGGCGTGACGCTTTCCGTCGAAAAGCTCGAGCGCGAAGTTGCGTTGCTCGACCGTGCCGGGCTGACGTACCGAGGATGTATTGAACCGCACAAACTGCGACGCTTCGCCGCGAAACGTGGCGAGAAAGCCCTCGTTACCACGCAAGCGCGCAGCGACCGCATCGGAGAGGGTGAAGAAATGATCCTGCATCGCGCTCAACCGCCGCCGAAGACTTCCACCGCGGCGAACAAGCCGGGCGGGGTGGCATGGCCGACGTGAATCGCCTGGTTCGGTTCGCCTTTGCCGCATGTGGGCGTGCCGTGCACCCGGACTGTGGACGCATCGCCGAGAGCTTTTAGATTCCGCCAGAAGGTGGCGGAGATACCTCGGTAGTTTGGATTCTTCACGACCGCGCCCAGCTGGCCATTCTTGATCAGGCGACCGCGCTCGCAGCCGAACTGGAATTTGTTGCGGCTGTCGTCAATGGACCAGGAGCAATTGGTTTGCATCCACACGCCGGTTTCCACCTGCGCGACCATGTCGGCGAACGTGCTGCTGCCCGCTTCGACGTTGAGATTGGCCATACGGTCGATGGTGGGCCGATTCCAGCTGCAGGCGCGCGCATTGGCGACGCCTTGCATTCCCGCGCGGGCCTGACTCACCGCGCCGCCCAGGGGCCGCTCAAGAATGCCGCCACGGATGAGGTAGGCGCGCTCGGCTTTCGTGGCGTCGTCATCGAAGGCGTAGCTCGCCGCTTCGCCGAAGAGTGACGGATCGAATGTCACGTTGAGCATCGACGCGCCGTACTGGTAGCTGCCGAACATATCGAGCGTGACAAAGCTGGTGCCGGCGTAGTTGCGTTCGTCGCCGAGGATGCGGTCGAGCTCCAGGGGGTGGCCGATGGATTCGTGAATCTGGATGTACATCTGATCCGGCGCGAGCAGCAGGTCCATCGTCCTGGTCGGACAATCCGGCGCCCCCAACAGCTCAAGCGCTTCCGCCGAGATGCGCGGCCCGGTGCTCCAGAACCCAATCTCGTCCAGCACCTCAAGCCCGCCCTGGCGGATATTGCCGCCGCGCCCGAAGGTACGGGTCTGGGTTTCTCCGCCGTCTGAAGCACTCGCCTCCAGTTCCGGCACGATCAGGCTATAGCGCTGACGGATGAAATCGTCATGGGATGTGGCGATCACGCTCTCCACATCCGTGAAGCTGACGCCGGCCTGCCAATTGGCGATACGGTCGTCGGTCTTGAGCGCGGCAGCGAGGTGGGACAACCGTACGATCTTGTCGGCGCGCGAAACCGAGGCCCAGGACTGTGCCGCCGGCGCTTCGTGGTCGTAGTGGGCCGGCGTGCCATGTGCTGGGATCGGCGCTGCGATCGCGCGCCCGGCTGTGCGCTGCGCCCAGGCCCTGGCTTCCGCGCCGGCGCGGGCAAGTCCCGCGGCCGTGACATCTGACGTTGCGGCGTACCCGAATGCGCCATTCGCGCGCACCGTCACCATGACGCCCAGATCGTCGCCGAGACCCACCGGGTCGATCACACCGCGCGTCACGGACAACGATTCGCTGCGCTGACGTATGCAGCGCACGGTCCAATAGTCGCACGCCGGTGCGACGGCACGGAATCGGGTGGCGATATCGGCAAGGGCGCTCATGCGCCGAACCATGCCGCGCACGCGCCCACGATGCAAACAGCGAAATAACGTGGAATTGCTTTCCCCTTCGGTTTCAGTGGACTAAGACTCTGCGCGAACCAACGGAGTGTGAGAACCATGAACCGGCTGTGGACGATTGCCTTGAGCGCACTTCTGGCGGGTGTGGCATATGCCGCAGAGCCGGCGAAGGAGCTGAACGCTTGCGACATGCTGACCGACGCCGACGTGTCGGCCGCCATGGGTGTCGCAGTGGAAAAAGGTGTTCGGCGCGACAGCGGGCGGACAAAGGACGGCGCCTATTCGTCCACCTGCCTGTGGCGCGTGGCCGCCGACAAGGATGTGAACGAACCCAACAAGCCGCTGCGCGGCGCGCGGTTCGCAATCCTCAATGCCATGGCTTGGGACAAGGGCAGTGCGGGACCTAAGAGCTTCCTGAACAGCTTCCGCGCCGCAGCGGAGGAGCACCTCATCAACAACAAGCCGGTGGCGTTGAAGATCGGCGATGAGTCGATCTGGTGGGGCGACGGTGTGGCCGTGCGCAAGGGTGATGTGAGCTTTGGCATGTCGGTGCATCTGGTGACCGGCCGCGAGAAAGAACGCGGCATGGCGGAAGATCTTGCCGCCAAAGTGCTCAAGAAACTTTAGGGCACGCGCTCGGCCCAGCCGATGACGTCTTCCGCGACGCGATTCTCAAAGCCGTCGAACGACGCCGGGGCGCCGATGGGACCGCCGTAAAAGATCGACGCGGACGGTCCGCCCGCCGCCTTGATGAACTGCACCAGCCAACCGCCGGCCATCATGGGATCGCGCGAGCCGCCGATAGCGAGGATGGGAATCTTCATTTCCGCCACGCGCTCGCGATGCGCGCCAAGCGAATTCGGCCCCCAATAGCTCAAGAAGGCGTCTGCATACGAGTAGATGTAGCCCGTGCCCAGTTGCCCGAGGAACATGGGCTGGCGCGGGTCTTCATCGTACACCGCCGTCGGCAGTGCAACGTCGATCAGTGTGCTTGCGCCTTTGCCTTCTTTCACCGCGGCTTCCGCATCGCGGATGGCCTTTGTGTAAGCCTCCTCACCCATGCCGCGCTTCGCTTGCGCCGGCAGGTCGCGGGTCGGGCCGAGATACACGGCGGCGCGGAAGCGCGGATCCTGGGATTCGCTTAGGTACACCGATAGCCACAATCCACCGATGCCTTGGCCCACACCGATGACGCGGGTCGCACCGCGCGTACCGAGGAACGCGGACCAAGCCGCAAAATCTTTTGGCAAGTCGTCGAGCCTTGCGGAGATGGTGTTGCGCAGGCCCGACCCGCGGGTGCGGATCGCGAGGGCGGTGAAACCATGCTGGGCAAGGCGCAAGCCCAAGGCGTGGGTGGCGGAGCGCATGATGTCGCCGCCGAAGCCATGGACGAGCAGAAACGTCGGGTGCCGCGACGATGCCGACGAGGCGATGGACGGCGCATAAAGCACGCCCGAAAGTCCGACGCCGTCGCTTGTGGTCACATCCACCAGCGTGGTGGCAATCTTCGGCAACGGCGCGAGGCCGAGATCGATCAGCCACTTGGCGCAATCGCCCGCCACTGCGTCGGCAACACGGCTGAGGTCATGGCTGGCGCCGGGATAAACTTTGCTGATGGATTTCTTCGACGACGCGTTCTGCAACAGCCGCTGCAGGCGCGCCGCGGAAATTGAAGGATCATCGCCGCCCGCGCCCAGAAACAGAGGCTTGTCGTAGTTCCCGACCGCGCCCGCCATGGACGTCTTGGCGGTCGGGCCGTACCAATCAAGGAACACCGTGGGCGTGAACACGAGCCCGTCGCCGAGATCGATCATATTCGCCGCGCCGGCATCGCTGCCCGCGCGGGTGGCCTGGTCGACGATGCGCGCATACACGTCTTCGCCCACCTTCGCGCGCCATGTGGCGCCGAGGTCGCTGCTGGGGGCGAGCGCGATCACGGCCTTCACGCGCGCATCGCCCGTTTCGCTGGCGTACCGCACCGCGAGCAGGGAACCGAAACCGGAGCCGGCGAGGATCACACTGGGGAAACCACGACTGGCGGCCAGGTCCACCGCTACCTTCACGTCCGCGAAGGCTTCTTCGAAGCGCGTGAATGGAAATTGCGTTACATGGCGCGTCTCGACGCTGAGGCTGGGATAGCCAAGCTTGGCGAGCGCAACCGCGAGATAGCGCGAAGCTTCCGTCCGGCGCGTGGGCGATCCACCGGGACCATCGGGAAGATGGATCACGATTGACCCGCCGCTCGGCATACCGGTTGCGGGCGACGTAATAATGGCTGGGATTTGCAGCCCGTCGCCCGCGCTGAGGGTGAGGATGTCTTGCGCCGGCGCCGTCTCGCGCTTCGTCGCCGCGGCCGCCAACGCGTGATGTGGCAGCAGGCAAGACCCAAACAGGATCGCTGAGACGAAGCCTAGAAGAACGCGACGCAGGGCCATAAACGCCAGATCCGACTCATACGCCCCGACGAGAGCGCATCTCTCCCCTAAACGTCTCTGCCGTTAGAATAGCCTGCTTGCCGGCGCGGCGGAAGGACACCGATCCTACAGCCCTGATATAGTTAGGAAAAATTTGACGATGGAGGCCGGGTGAAGAGTGGACCAAGCCTGCCGCGCGCCGAGGCCGCCTGGGAGGCGGGCCCGGTGCTGCGCGCCGGGCGCTTCGACGACGTCTACTTCGACCGCGCGGATGGCCCGGCGGAGAAGCGCCATCTCTTCCTGCAGGGTTGCGGCCTTCCGGGCGGGTGGGGAGGCGCCGATCACTTCACCATCTGCGAGCTGGGCTTCGGCACCGGCCTCAATTTCCTGATCACGTGGGACCTGTGGCGCCGCACCCGACCACCTGGGGCGCGGCTGCACTATGTGGCGGTGGAAGGCTTTCCACTCACGTCGGGCGAACTGCAAGACGCGCTCGCCCAGTGGCCTGCGCTTGGCGAGGTGAGCGCAGCACTCGCCCGCTCATATACGGAGCCACAGCGCGGTTTTCATCGTCTGTTCCTGTCCGTCGGCGACGGCGACGATGAAGTCGCGCTCACGCTGCTGTTCGGCGAGGTCGGCGCGATGCTCGGCGGACTGGAGGCGCGTGTGGACGCCTGGTTCCTGGATGGCTTCGCGCCGGATCGCAATCCCGAGATGTGGCGAGCGGAGGTCCTGGGCCAAGTCGCGCGCCTGTCTCATGACGGCACACGACTAGCCAGCTGGACCGCCGCCGATTCTGTGCGGCGGGACTTAGAAGCGGTGGGCTTTGCGGTCTCGCGCATACCGGGGTACGGCGAGAATTCCGAAATGCTGTCGGCGCGCTGGGTGAAGACCAGCGCATCCGCGCACACAGGTGCGCAGCCCTGGTTCGCGCCTGCGCCGCCGCGGCCGCGCGCGCATGCGGCGATCGTCGGCGCCGGAATCGCCGGTACAACCGCTGCCCATGCGCTGCGTCGCCGCGGCTGGGACGTGACCTTGATCGACAGGTCCGGCGCGGCCGGGATGGAGGCGTCGGGGAATCCGGTGGGCGTGATGATGCCGCGGCTGACGGCGGGCGATCATCTCGAGGGGCGATTTCACGCTGCGGCTTGGCGATATGTCTTGCAGACGCTTGACGAGCTCAACGATCAAGGGCGCATCTTCGAGCACGAGCGCTGCGGCGTTCTTCAGTTGGCCAGCACGCCGGAGGATGCCGCGCGGTTGGAGCTGATCGCGGAACGCGGGGTCTTGCCCGCGCCCTATCTCTTTGCCGTCACCGCCGAAGAAGCTCGTGCGATCGCGGGCTGCCGCCTGGATCGGCCCGGCTTGTATTTCCCGCAAGGCGCCTGTCTCTCGCCGCGATTGTTGTGCGTAGCGCTGCAAGCAGAAACGCCGATTCTGCGGGCGGACGTGAGCGGTATCGTCCGTGAGGGTGACGCGTGGCATGTGATGGCGGGCAACACCTCGATCGTCACCGCGGACATCGTCATTCTGGCGAACGCCTTGAATGCAACGACGATGGGCATCGCGCCTTGGTTGCCGCTGACGGCGCGGCGCGGGCAAATCACCATGCTGCCGCCGACGGCAGCGAGCGCATCTTTGCGCACGGTGATTTCCGCCGGTGCGTATCTCACGCCGCCCGTGCACGGGCGCCACTGCCTCGGCGCGACCTTCGATTGGATGAAGCCGGACGATGTGCTCGACGTGAACGCAAGAGATCATGCGCGCAACCTGACGGACGTCGCCGCCGCTGTGCCGAATCTTCTGGTCGATGCGAATCTCGGGGAGGCCACCGGTCGCGTCGGCGTGCGCTGCATGACGCCCGATCACCTGCCCCTGGTGGGACCGGTTCCGGATCACGCGCGCTATATCGCCGACTACGCCGGCTTACGACACGGCCAGACCTGGGTGCGGTACCCGCGGGCGAGCTATCAGCCCGGCGTGTATGTATTGAGCGGATTGGGCGCGCGCGGACTCGTGACCGCGCCGCTGGCGGCGGAAATTCTGTGCTGCCACATCACCGGTGAACCATGGCCGGTGGAACGCGACCTCGTCACGGCGCTGCATCCAGGGCGATTCCTGGTGCGCGATCTCAAGCGACTGCGAACGTGATCTGATTTTTGGAGGAGGCGCTATCGCGCCTGTAGCGCATAGCGAAGGAAATTGGGGTTAAAGTCGACGTTCAAGTAGGTTCCACCGCGCGGACGGGCATAGATGGTGGTTGAAATTCGACCCTGACCTCAATCTCCTCGGCGATCGCTATAGCAACAGCGTCCCGTTGCGAGAGAACTCATCCGCCGACGCCGTACCAAATAGATGTGTTCTGAATAATCTTCTCCCGCCCGCCTTCAGCGGAGTGCCCGTCGGCAAGCCTGCTAATGACGGACGGGAGAAGACGAGGACCTATTCAGCGCCGGGGTAGGATCGACTCGGGGTCAGCGCTGGTAGGTCAGAAAATCGAACGCGAACTCTTCCTGAACACACGGTCTCTGGGCTGGCGACTGTCGGCTGGCTGCGCTCCCTTAGTTATCTTGTACGTGGGAACTATTCCCACGCATGCAAGCAGTATGAACTTGTTCCGTCCTCAGTCAAGATTATTTGTGTGAATTTTTCCCACGTATGCTACAACAGTTGGGCAACGCGGGGGAGTCCTCGCGTAGGGGACGTGCGCTTTACCGATGTCAGCCGACGACAGCCTCTCCGCACCTGCCAAACCGTTGGTTTCAGCCGTTAAGCGGCTGATGCGGCCGGTGGTACGGCTGCTTATCTCCAAAGGCGTCGGCCTCGCCGCAATGACCGAGTTGTTGAAGGACGTCTACGTCAGCGTAGCGGTCCACGACGTCGACTCGGGCGGGAAGACCCCTACGGATAGCCGCGTCAGCGTGATGACTGGCGTTCACCGCAAAGATGTGAAGCGACTCCGCGGCGCCGCGATCGAGGATGTGCCAGCACCACGAAGCATTGGTATTGGCGCTCAAGTTGTTGCGCGCTGGCTCAGCTCGACCGCGACCACCGATGGCAACGGCCGCCCGCTGGCGTTGCCGCGCACCGCCGACTCCGGACCGTCGTTCGACGCCCTCGTCGCGAGCGTTTCCACCGACGTGCGCCCGCGGGCCGTGCTGGATGACTGGATTCGTCTGGGCGTTGCGCGCCTGGATAGCGAAGGACGCATTGCGCTCAACCAGATGGCGTTCGTGCCTCAGAAAGGCCTCGAAGAGAAGGCATTCTACCTTGGTCGAAACGTGGCGGATCACGTGGCGGCAGCGGCGCACAACGTCATGGAAGAAGGCAACCCGCTCTTGGAGCGCAGCGTTCATTACTCCGGGCTGACACAAGATTCGGCCAAGTTGCTGGCTGAAGCCGCAGAACGGACTGGGATGCAGGCCTTGTTGGCTCTTAACCGGATGGCATTGGAATTGGCGGAGAAGGACTCCGGCCGACCGGGTGCCGACCGGCGCATCAATTTTGGCTTGTATTTCTATAACGGTCCGAGCAGTTTCAAAGGCTTAGGGGCAGATACGCTGGCGAAAGACTCGCCCGGCTAACAGAACGCATGAAACAGGGACCCTTCAGGACCCGAGCGCAAGATCCGCGGCCGATTGCCGCGGGCGTTGCTGCGTCTGTGCGCTCGGCCGCGGCGGTCGCTCTGATCTCGCTGTTGGCTGCGTGTGCGTCTGTCCCCACCGTTCCGCATCAGACTGCTGCGATCGATCCGAAGAACGGTGACGGTCTCGGCGGCACCGGCATTCAAATGGCGCAGGTTCAGCCCGGCGACGGCCTGGGCGGCACCGGCATCATCGGCACGATTTCCGGATTCGGCTCGATCATCGTGAATGGTCTGGAGCTTGAGTTCGATCACTCCACCGCCGTCGTCAACGACGGTCGTCCGACGTCGCTCGATGAGTTGCGCATCGGCCAGGTGATCCAAGGTGTCGCGCGCCAGAAGGACGGCCGCATGCATCTTGAATCGCTCGACATCCAGCATGCCGTCAGCGGTCCGATCACCGCAGTCGATTACATCGAGCAGACCATGACGGTGCTGGGCCAGAACATCCGCTTGAACCTCGCCGGCGATAAGACCGCAACCGATGCGTTTAAGACTCTGCGTAAGGGCGATCTCGTGAGTGTGTCGGGCCTGCGTTTGTCCGACGGCACGATCATCGCCAGCCGCATCGATCAACATAGCGACGACGGCCGCATCGTCGTGCGCGGCGAAGCCGCACAAGTCACGGACAGCAGCTTGCGCATCGGCATGCTCGATGTCGCTCTGACGCCGGACAACGCGATCTCCAAGCCGGTGAGCGGCGGACGCGTGATGGTTTCAGGCCGCATGATTGCCGGCAAGTTCGTGCCCGACGTGATCACCGGTGGTACGGGCCTGCCGTTCGCGGGCAAGGTCGGCGAAGTTTCGCTCGAAGGCTATGTGCCCGAGCGTGGTCCGCTCACGCTGCACGGCGCGCCGATCAACGGCGCCCTCCCGGCAGATGCGGCCGCCGATGACCACATCGTCGTCACCGGCCAGGTCAGCAGCTCCGGCCACGTCACCGCGGCGACTGTCGCCAAGCTCCGTACGGTGGTGACCATCATGAAAGCACGCGGCACACAGCGTCCTGCCGCGATGCGTCCGGAGACCGCACGCCCTGAGCGCGTGGCGCCGGTGCGGCCCGAGATCGACCGGCCGCAGTCGCTCGTGCCGGAGCGCCCGACCACGATCGAGCGTCCGCCGGTTGAGCGTCCGGGCGGATTTACCGGCGTTTAGTCCAGCCGACTATGGCCAGCGGAACGTGACGACGAGGCCGCCGCCGGCGTCGGGGCTGTTGCGCGAGAATCCCGCGAGCCCATAAACGTTCGCAGACCAGGCTTCCGCGATCTTGATGTTGAGGTAAGCCGTGCCTTCCTTGGGATCTGCCGCCCCCGGCAGCGACGTCTGACGATAATCGAACAGCGCACCAACCGTGAAACGCTGGTTGATCGTGTACTGAAGGCCGGCGGTGCCATAGACGACATTGCGCAGGTTGTAGCCTACGGGATTGCCGGTCACGCGATAGCCCGCCGTCGCGAAGGGCATGAAATTGCCGAACGCCTGCGCGATATCGACCTGGCCGGCGACATCCGCTTTGCCCGTCCCCAGTCCCTTCGAGACGCTGGCCGTGGGCGCTTTCACGCGCAGGGTGAAATCCACAAATAGGCCGCGCGGGTACCAACTCTGCAGCGAGTAGCCGCCGGAAAAGACCATGTCCCCCAGACCCGCGACATTGCGCGATTGGCCGGTGGCAACACTGCCGCCGCCTGCGCCGTCCAGCAGGACCGCCGGTCCCGACAGCGTCATCCACGGCACCACAGCCTTGAGGGACCAAGGACCCTTGGTGGCGCGTAGCGTCGCAGAACTATAGGTCACGTCGGTCTTGGACGCGGCGCCATAGCTGCCGCTGGAATAATCGAAGCCTGCGGAGGCGCGGTATTGCCAGAAGGCATCGCCAAAAGCGTCTTGCGCTGCAGCGGTTGTGCTGAAGGCGAGGCCGGCAGCGAGTGCGGCGGAAAGGGAAAGGGGCAGTTTCATGGAGGCCCTTCTATAGCATTTCATAGCGCAGAATGGACATGCGCGAGGGCAGCCGATTAAAGTCCTTCGCATGAAAATTCACTTTGCGCGCGCAATACTGACGGCCTGTTTGGCCCTGGGTTTCGCCAGCCCTTCCGCCGATGCGGCAACTGTTCGCATCGGGTTGTCATCCCTGCCGCCGCAGAACGGAAATCCTTTCGCGTCGCCCGCGCGCACCACCTGGTACACCGGGCGCGCCTATATGGACATGCTCACCCAACTTGGCGAAGGCACGAAGCCCGAGCCGGCCCTGGCCTTGAGTTGGACCAGCACCGATCCGACGACGTGGATCGTGAAGCTGCGACCGAAGGTGACGTTTTCCAACGGCGAGCCGTTCGATGCGGCGGCGGTCGTGTTCACCTATGAGTATCTGAAGACACCCGAAGCACAGGTAGACGCCATCGCGCGCGAAGCGGATGGCATTTTCAGCGTGCGCGCGATCGATCCGCTTACGGTCGAGTTCAAGACCAAGCTCCCGGATCCGGGCTTCGCGCGTCAGCTTTCAGTGACGCCCATTATTCCTCCCGGCTATTGGAAGAAAGTCGGCAAGGACGGATTTCTGCTGGCACCTGTCGGCACAGGATCTTTCAAGGTCGAGAAGTGGGAAAAGAACCGCGTCGTGTTTACGGCGTTCAAAGGATCCTGGCGTGCGCCCAAGGTCGATGGTCTTGAAATCATCGCGTTGCCGGAGACCGCCACGCGCATCCAGGCGCTGTTGTCCGGGCGGATCGACATCGCGCTGGAGATCGGCGCCGAGGACGTGGACGCGGTGACCGCCGCGGGTTTCAAGACGTATCAACGGCCGGGCACGTCGGTGCATGTGATTGCGTTCAATCAACTGCTCGACGGCTCCCCCTTCAAGGACGTGCGCGTGCGCCAGGCGCTGAACTACGGCGTGAACAAACAGGCTATCGTCGACGCCTTCGCGCACGGGCTGGTCCCACCCGCGACCCAGACCGCGGCGCGGGGCAATGCGGAATTCGATCCCACTCTGAAGGGCTATCCCTACGATCCGGCGAAAGCGAAAGCGCTGCTGGCCGAGGCCGGGTATGGCAAAGGCAAGGACCTCACGTTCGAGATGGCCTTCGCCGCCGGCACATCCGGCAAGGACTGGGAGGCGGCGCTGCAGCAAACCGCCGCCGATCTCGAGAAGATCGGCGTCCATGTGGTCCTGCGGTCGCTGCCGTGGTCGCAGTGGGTGCGCGGCGTGCAGCAAGGCGAATGGACCGGCCAGGCCTTCGGCTTCGAGTACGAGACCCTGCCGACCGGCGATCTACTGCGGCCCTATCGGCTATATACCTGCACCTGGGCGCACCCGTGGTATTGCGACAAGGAGATTGTGCCGTTGGTGGACGAGGCCAAAAGCACGTTCAGCGCAGAGCGCCGCAAGCAGCTGATCAAGCAGATCCTCGCCCGCACCAACGAGCAAGCGCCCACGCTGCTGATGTATGAACCCCTCGGCCTCGATGCGATCAGCCCGAAGGTCGAGGGCTATGATCAGCTGAATGCGATCATTCCGTTCGCGCGGATCAATGTGAAGAACTAGCCGCGGGCGTGGCGTTCGGCGGCTTCGCGCGCCATCGCCATCAGATCGACCGGCCCTTCCATAAGATGGAAAAACCGCCAGCCCTCCGGCTTGCGGCGCAGAAGCGCGGTGACGCGCACGTCGGCCGCGATAGGTTTGGTCTTTCCCGTGAGGGTGGCGATCCAGCGCATCTCGTAGGTGACCAGGGCGATATCCGGCGCGATCAGTCGACACTGATGATTGCGCGTGCGGGACTCCAGGCTGGCCATGGCCGATCGCGATTTCGACCAGTAGGCTTCCATGGCATCCCACCCGATGTGAGGCTCATCCGCCTCCTCCGGCATCAACAACGGTGCTGGATCGTCCGCGTCCCATAGGGTGCGCTTTGCGGCAAAATCCATGGTCTTGGAATATCCGACGTAGCGTTCGATCAACGGCACGAGTTCGGTATCGAGCGCGGCGCTCATGTCGGAAACCCATCCGCGGCGACGCCTTCATAGAAGCGCTGGAGTTGGATGATCGGCGCGAGCGGAGCTTCGGCGTAGTGAAACAGACGCCATAAATTGCCAATCTTGCGCATCAACATTGTGACGCGCAGATCGCCGCCGAAGGAGGCGCGGTCCTTGGCCTGGACCTTCCAGGTCATGGGAAAGAACGCGAGGCCGAGAGACTCTGCCAGCGCGCGGGCATGGATGTTGCCGGGACGGATCTCGATGCGCTCAAGCGCGCGGCAACCTTGGGTGACATAGGCACGAATCGGCTCTGCGCCGATCAGACGCGCCGCATTCTCTGCGGCAAGATAACTGGCTTGCGCATCCGAGAAATCCCACAGGTCGCACAGGGCTTGCGCATCCCGCCGTGACCAAGCCGCGCACACGGCTGTGGCGACGGCCGCGATCTCTGCACTCATTGCGCCGCCTGGGCCGCCGGGGGCGCGGCTGACGCGGCGGCAGCCGGCTGGATGCGATCCACCTCGCGCCGCAGCTGCACGATCAGATCCAGGCTTGCGCTCAAGTGGCGGGATTCGCTTTCGAGGATCGCGCGGAATGCCTGCTGCTTGAGCGCGAGGGCATCGATGCCGTCCGCCGCCCCTTCGATGCGCGCAGCGTCGAGCACGATATCGATCAACCGTTCGGCGGAATGCAGCCGTCCCCAGAGATAGTCATTCTGGCGGTAGGCGAGACTGAAGAACGCCCCGAAGTGAAAGAACTGGATTCCCTTGAGGGTCGCAGTCGCCCCACCCTTGCGCAGGGTCTGCGCGTCGTCGGGGCTCAGGCGATCGACGCGAATCTCGTCGAACTCATCAAGGTCGCGCCAGTTGGTGACGGAGAACGTCAGCACGTCCCATACCGCAAAGCCGACGTAATGCTCGAGCAGCTCGCGGCGCGCAGCAGGGACCAGCGTGGGTTTCTCGCTGCCGACGAGGCTGACGAGCAGCGCATCGGCGCGGTCGTTGTGATCGATCAAGGCGAGATCGTCGCCAACCAGATCCAGCGCGGCCGACAGTCGATCCGCGAAGAACGTCGCTGCGGCAGTCGGATCCGTCAACGCCGGATCCTCGGCGCTAGCGATCACATCGCGCATGGTGGATTTGAGCGCCGCCACCGCCTCAAGGCTGAAGGCGCCGCGGTCCGGGCCGTCGGTTTCAGAGAGATTGGCGGAAGAGGTATTCTGGCGCCCTGCCATGGGGCGCAGCAGGCCCAGGAGATCGTAAAGGCCGGCCTTGATGGTATCGAGCTTCTCGGACGTGAGCCCGGCGAAGGCCGGTTCGTTCAGGCGCACGTAAAGTTCATTCACCGCGCGGATGACGAAGCGCACCCGGCGCTGGCGGTAACGGACGTCGAAACGCAACAGGAAGCGCACCCACACCGGCAACTCTTCCGTGTGAGTCATCAGATCCTTCGCCGCCGGCTCGACGCCGCATTGGCGCGCCCAAGCCTGAATCACGGCGGCAATGCGCAAGGCTTCGACCGAATCCTTCACATGGCCGCAAATCTCCGCGACGAGTGCTGCGACGTCCTCGATCACCGCCGTGAGCTTCAGGCGCAAATAACCTTCGTAGGCGAAGCCGGTTTCGCTGCGGGCGCTGTTGTTGGCCATATCGCGATAGCGGCCCACGTCCTTTCCGGTCAGCGGCCCGTCCAGCGCGTCGCCGGCGATACGCGTGGCGATGTCGCGGATGTGCATGCGCGCGCTTTCGATCACCGTCTGCAGGCGGCGGACTTCCCGGTTGTAGGAATTCACCCACGCCAGATCGTCATGGATCGGCTCATTGCGGGGAATGTCGGACAGCGCGCCCTTGAAGGTTTCGAACCAGCCGGGCACGCGCCCCCAGTTGAGGCTTTCCGCACCGCGCGGGTGCGGATCGATATAGAGCAAGCGTCGATCGACATGGCGGTAGGCCGGGCGACCGCCGATGGCGGCGATGGCCTGGGCGAAGGGCTTGTTGTTCAACACGCTGCCGTCGATGAAGGCCGCGTCGCGCGGGTTCAGGTTGGCCACGAGATAGTGGCGGAAATTCTTGTAGAGGAAATCGACGCGCGTGCGCCAACTGACGTTGCGCTCGGCGATAAGGCGGTCGATCTCGGCGAACCGTGTCGGCGGGAACGCGCCGGGAAATGAAGACGTCGACCGGGCGGCAAAAGCCAACGCCGGCAAGCCGTCGTGATCCAGGCTGCTTTCCTCCACGCCCTTCGGCCAATGCCGATAGGAGAACCGCATGACCTGGCGATGCTCGCGATCGCGAATAATCGGCGGGTCGTGGATCGGCGTGTCCGTAACGTAGCCGTAGAAATCCGTGACCGTCACGAATAGGTCAAGCTCCAGCCCTCCGGGAATGAGGCTGTCGCCCACCTTCTCCGGCTTGCCCATGGAGACGAAGCCGTCATACAGCACACGCGTGAGGTTGTAGCCGTCGAAGGGCGGCTTGAACCAGCGCGAGCGCAGGAACATGGACAGCTTGCCCTTCAGTTCCTCGTTGTCGCCCAGGTCCTTGCGGAAGCGATACAGGAACGACCAGATGAACGGGCGGAAATACCACTTGCGCCATGGACCGGCCTTGACGTGATCCGGCATGAGCTCGGTGACGTCGCAATATTTCAGCCAGAAGTTCCGCAACGGATCGATGTCAAGATCGTGCGCAAGCGCGCGCGCCAGGATCACGCCGTTGATGCCGCCGGCTGACGCGCCGGCGATGATGTCGACCACCACCCGCAGATCGAGATTCTTTCCGATCTGGCGCAGCAGATCGAAGTAGACGCGCTCCGTATCGGTCTGGTCGCTGCGTTTTACCGCGACGTCGTCATAGCCCCTGGCGCGCGACGTCGGGCTCGCCAACGCGTGATACGCGCCCGACGCCCGCACGAGCTTTAGGATCTCCTTGGTCACGCCGTGCATGTAGACGGCAAGCGAGACGCCGCCGTAACACACGAGCGCAAAACGGAGTTCTTTTTCCTTCACCGCGACCCCCGATCGTCCCCGCCAGTATGCCAGGGTAACATGTACGGGTCACGTAGACGTGAGATCAGGACGTGCGATCGCGCCTACTCCGCCGGCTGGCTGGCCCCCGGCGGGGTCGGACGGACGTACTGCTTCTCGTAGTCCGCCAGCTTTGCAGCGATCGTGCCCGGCGAGGACGTGCGCTTCGCCATCAGCGAATAGAACACCGGGATCACCAAAAGCGTAATAAAGCTGGCAAAGGTGACGCCTGTGAAGATCACCACGCCGATCGCCTGACGCCCTTCCGCGCCAGCGCCGGACGCTAGCACCAGGGGCACGGACCCCATGACGGTCGCAAGCGCGGTCATGATGATCGGACGCAGCCGAATTGTCGCGGCTTCCACCAAGGCGTCGCGGAAAGCGTAGCCGGAATCGCGCAGCTGGTTGGCGAATTCCACGATCAGGATGCCATTCTTCGCCGCAAGGCCGATGAGCACGATGATTCCGATCTGGGAATAGATGTTGAAGCTGCCGCCGAACAGAAGCAGGCCGCCGAGCGCACCGGCGACGGCCAAGGGCACCGTCATCAGGATGATGAACGGGTGGATGAAGCTCTCGAACTGGGCGGCAAGCACCAGGAACACGACCACCAGAGAAAGGCCGAACGAGAGGTACATGAGCGCGCCGGAGTCTTTCATCTCCCCGGCGTCGCCGCGCCAGGTGACGCGTGCTGCGGGCGACAGCTTTTCCTTGATGATCTTGTCGACGTCCTTCACCAGATCGCCGGTGCGATAGCCCGGCAGCGGCGTGCCCATGATGCTGATGGAACGCAGGCGGTCGAAACGATTGAGCGAGTCCGGTCCGGCCGATTCCTCGATCGTCACCACACTGGCAAGAGGCACCAGCTGCTGCGTGCGGTCGGAGCGCACATAGATGTTTGTGACATCGCTCGGCGCACGGCGGTCCTCGAGGCGGCCCTGCAGGATCACGTCGTACTCTTCGCCCTTTTCGAGGAACGTCGTCACTTTGCGGGAACCGAGCATCACCGCCATGGTTTGGGCGATGGTGTTCACCGAAACGCCAAGGTCTGCCGCGCGATTGCGATCGATGCGGACCCGCAGCTGCGGCTTGGTCTCGTTGTAGTTGGAGCGCACGGCCACGAGCCGCGGGTTTTGACGCAGCGCCGGGAGAATCTGGTCGCGCCAGACCTTCAGCTCCTCATAGGTGCTGCCGCCAATGGTGAGATTCATGCCGCCGCCCAGGTGGCCTTGCCCCATGACCGCCGAGGGTTGCGGGACAAGCTGGGCGCCGGGGATGCCGCGCAGGCGCGGCGTCAACTCTGCCGCGATGCGCGAAGCGGACCGCTTGCGATCCTCCCACGGCGCAAGGCGCATGATCAGGTTGCCCATGTTGGTGGAACCGCCCGCGACGGCTTCGCCCATCGGCAGCATTTGCAGGATACGGGTGGCCTCGCCCTTGGCGACGTACTCGTCGAGAATTTTGGTCGCCGCCAGGGCCTGAGCGTCGGTGTAGGCGATGCTGGAGCCTTCCGGTGCACGCACCATAACGTTCACGGTGCCGCGATCTTCCGGCGGCGTGAACTCTTGCGGGACCACCAGGAAGAGAACGACCGTCGCCGCACAAATCCCGGCGAACATCCCCAGCACGGCCTTCGGCCGATCGAGGCCCCAATTGAGCGAGGTGCGATAGAACGCCTTCAGGCGCTCGAACACGTCATGGGCCTTTTTCGCCACCGGGCTTTCGTCGAGGTCGTTGGTGAGGATCTTGCCGCACATCACGGGCGTGAGAGTCAGCGCCACGAACATCGATACCAGCACCGCAGCCGTCATCGCGACGGCGAATTCGGTGAACAAACGGCCGACCATGCCTTGCATCAGTCCGATCGGGATGAACGCCGCGGCCAGCACGAGCGTCGTCGCAACAACTGCCATGCCCACTTGCCGCGCACCGCGGAAGGCCGCAAGCAAAGGCGGTTCGCCGCGCTTCATGCGGCGGTGGATATTTTCCAGCATGATGATCGCATCGTCGACCACGAGCCCGATGGCCAGCACCAACGCGAGCAGCGTGAGGATGTTGATGGAGAAACCCATCGGCCACATGATGATGAAGGTGCCGATCAACGAGATCGGCACTGTCACCGTGGGAATGAGTGCGGCGCGGATGGTGCCGAGGAACAGGTAGATCACGCCGACAACCAGGATCGCTGCGACGATCATCGCGAAGCCGACTTCGCGCAAGGCCGCGGCGATATAGACCGAATTGTCCTGGGAGATCTGGAGGTCGAGGTCCGGCGGCAGCGTGCCGCGCATGATCGCGACCTCTTTGCGCACGGCGTTCGCCACGGCGAGGGTCGAGGCCCCAGGGCGCTTGACGATGCCGATGCCGACAGCGGTTTCACCGTTTGAGCGGAAGCGCGAGTTGTCGGCTTCCGGTGCGATTTCGACGGTGGCGACCTCGGCGAGGCGGACGAGGTAGTTGTTGGCACCGCGCGTAATGACGAGCTGGGCGAAGTCGTCCGGCGTCTGGTAGGAGCGCGCGGTGCGCAGCGTGAAGTCGCGGGCTTCGGATTCGAGCACGCCGGCGCCGAGTTCGATGTTCTCCTTGCGGAGGGCGTTTTCGACGTCGACGACCGTGAGGCCGCGGGCGGCCAGCGCGCGACGGTCGAGCCACACCCGCAAGGACGGCTTGCGATAGCCCCCCAGGAAAGCGAACGCCACGCCGTCGATGGCGGTGACGCGATCCTTCATGTAGCGGTTCACGTAGTCGGACACCTCGATCGCCGTGCGCGTCGACGAGGTCAGGTTGACGAACATGATCGGGTCGGCGTCCGGGTCGGCCTTCTGAATGATCGGCGGTTCCGCGTCGGGCGGCAGGCGATTGGCGGCGCGGCTGACTTGTTCGCGCACGTCGTTGGCGGCGGCGTCGATGTTGCGGCCGATTTCGAATTCGATGCTGACCCAGCCCATGGCATCGCGGGCGGACGAGTTGATCGCCTTGATGCCTTCGATGCCGCTGATCTGGTCCTCGATCACCTTGATGATCTTGGTCTCGACCACATCGGACGCGGCACCCGGATAGATCACGCGGACGGACACGATCGGTTGATCGATATTGGGCGTCTCGCGGATCGGCAGCTTCACGACCGCGAAGACACCGAACACCACCAATAGCAGGCTCGCCACAATGGCGACCACCGGACGCTTGATGGAAAAATCGGTCAGCAGCATGGATCAGCCCCCTGCCCTTGCACGCAGTTCATCAACTCGGCGCTTGCCCAGCGCTAGACGCCGGCTTGTCGAGCTTGTCGCGGTTGAGCACATCGACCTTGGCGCCGGGGCGCACGTCGAGCGTGCCATCCGTCACCACGAGATCGTTTTCGCGCAGCCCTTCCAGCACTTCGACATAGCCGAGGCGGCGGCGACCGATGGTGACCTTCACGCGGTTGGCGACGTTTTCGGTGTTCACGACGATCACGAATTGGGCGCTGGGCTCCGGGATCAAAGCCTGTTCCGGTACGATCAGGGAGTCGCGGCGGTTCTTGATCAGGTCGACGATCATCAGCATGCCCGGACGGAGGCGCAGATCCGGATTGGGCAGCCGCGCGCGAATGCCGATGGAGCGCGTCACCGGATCGATGCGGCTGTCGACCGCCAGGACCTGGCCTTTGAAGATCTCGCCGGGGTAAGCGGTGGTGGTGGCTTCGATGTCCAAGCCCGGCTTCAGGGCTGCGAGGAAGCTTTCAGGAACTGCGAAATCGAGCTTCACCACCGAAATGTCGTCGAGGGTGGTGATGACGGTGCCGGGCGACACAAGCGCGCCGAGCGACACCTTGCGCGTGCCGAGAATGCCGCCGAAGGGCGCGGCGATGCGGTAATCGGCGATACGCGCACGCGCCGCGGCGACATTCGCCTCCGCTTTGCGCAGCGCCGCGGTCTGCTCGTCGACCTTCGACTTGGAAACGTTTTGCGACTTGGCGAGGTCGGAGGTGCGCTCAAGCGCGCGACGCTGTTCTTCCAGATTGGCGAGTTCGACGTTCAGCTTCGCATCCTGTTCGCCGTTGTCGATCAGCGCGATCTCATCGCCCTGGCGGACCGTCTGACCGTCCTCGAAGCGCAAGGCCCGCACGATGCCTTGCGCCTTGGCGGTGACGGTGATGGATTCATTGGCGGAGGTGGTGCCGATGGCCTCCAAACGATCGCTGAAACTTTCTGCGCGGACGCGTGCGACATTCACCGGCTGGAGCCGTGCCATGCCCGGCGGACCTCCGGCCTGGGGCGCGCCGCTGGGCGCCTGGCCGCGGCCGAACGCAAACCAGCCGCCGATGGCAAGCACGGCGACGACCACGGCGATCACAACGAAACGAGGCACTTGCATCACAACGGTTCGATCTCTTTTCCTGAGCGCCGACAAGGCGGTCGCGCGGAGTCGGCTTGCTCCTGGGCAAGCTTCACCTGTCGCGCTTCTTATACACGCCGCCTCCGCGACGGGAACCGGCAGTAGTGGACAACTTGGCGATTTCCCGTCCAACCGCCACTCTGCGGGAGGACACATAACTATATGATATTTATTGTTAATCTTGCGCTTTGGTAAGCTTGGGGCGGCGGCATGCACCCTGCAATGTGATTCGGCGATGCACTACACTCCCCCTGGTTAGAGAAAGGACGATGACGATGATCCTGCGGGCGCTTGCGGTTGCCGTGATGTTGTTTGCGCTGCCGGCGCTGGCGCAGCCGAACCCGTTCGGCGTCGGACAGCCTAAGGACGCACCCGCGGCAGCGGTGGTAGCGGAGCCAAGCGCGGAGCCGATGGTGACCCTGCCGGCGCCGGTACGCGCCGTCTTCCGCCAGGTCGCCGACTGGCAGCGAGACCTCAATCGATTCCTGAGCGGACGCTTGCGGGAGTCGAGCCGCGACGGCGGCATGCTCGCGGCGGCGAGCGTGTTGTTCGTGAGTTTCCTCTACGGCGTCTTGCACGCGGCGGGACCGGGCCACGGCAAGATGGTGGTGGCGTCCTACTTCACCGCGCGGCGCGCACCCTTGCGCACCGGCATCCTGATGGGAAGTGTGATCGCGCTGACGCAAGCGGTGGTCGCGATCCTGATGGTGTGGATCATGGCGATCCTGCTGCGCGGCAGCCAAATGGAGATCCTGGCGCGCGCCACGACGCTGGAACTGATCAGCTACGCGATCATCTGCGCGATGGGCCTGTACATGACCTACACGGCGCTGAAGGGGCAGGACAGCTGCGGTCATGATCACGGCCCGACAGCGAGCACGTTGGATGCCCATGACCATCAGCACGATCACGATCACCATCGTCATCACGATCACCACGACCATGGCGGCCATCATCACCATCACCAGGAACCATGGCTCCCGCGCACGGCGCGCAAGGTCTTCGGACGCGACGGCGAAGTGATCGCGGTGGGCGTGGTGTCGGGAGTGCGGCCGTGCAGCGGCTCGATCCTGGTGTTGCTGTTTGCCCTTGCAAATGGCGTGTTTCTGCTCGGTATCGCCGCGGCGCTGTCGATTGCGGTCGGCGTGGCGATCACGATCTCCGTCCTCGGCATCGGTGCGATCGTGTTGCGTCGGGCGGTCACCGGCGCCGAAGCGGAGCTCTCGCCGGCGCGTCAGGCTTTGCGGCGGACCATGGCGGTCGGTGGCTCGCTCGCGGTGGTGGTGATGGGGGGATTGCTGTTCGGGGGCACGCTCTCGCAGACCGGCGTGATCTAGTTCTTACAGGTAATCTCGAGCTCTTGCGGGCTGACAAAGCCGTTTGAGCTCGTGATCTGGTCGAGATCGCGCATTTTCCAGCTGCAGTCTTGCGCGCCGGTCCCGTCGAGGGTCACGGGCACATCGCCCTCAAGTGCCAGATCCACATAGATCGTGGGATCGAACAGCGCGAAGACAAGCTTGTTGCCGCGCAAGTCCGGCTTGGTGCTGGGGACGACATCGAAGGTGAAGACCAGTTGCCCGTCCTTGTCCACGACGGCAGAGAAGGCCTCGATACTGCTCACATCGACCGGTCCGCTGGCTGCCTTCATATGCACGAAGTAGCCGTATTCCTTGAGGCTGGTGAACACCTGCGCCTTCATGGCCGCGGTCTCTTCCGGGTCGAACTTGCCATCCTTGTTCTTGTCGAAATCGCCCATCAGCACCTGGCTGAAAAAGGCGTCGAACTGCCAGCGTAGGGTGACGCGGGCCAACGCGGCGTTTTCGAGATGAAACGCCGCCGTGCCCGACACCCACACATGCGGATGCGCGTGGAGTTTGGCCGGAAAGGCTACAACCGCCGCGATGGCCAGGGTCCAGAAGCCGCGGGCCCAGACTCCATGAGATAACCGCATATAACGATACCCTGATTTCAAGATTGAGAGATTCAAGGTGTGGGCTTAGCAGAAGATTTGGCGAATTTCGGCCCGAATAAGTTATCATATCCGAAGAACGAATCACCTTGATGGATGCGCCCATGACCGCCCTCGGCAAAACTGTCCCCGCCGCTGCCGCGACTTCTGCCGGGTCCGCCGGCATGGCGATCAACCTCGACCACGACGACCGAGCGCGTGCGGCATTCATCATCACGCTCAAGAAGAAGACCAATTTCGGCGTGGCGAACGAACTGCGCAGCCGCTACGAGACGGCAATCGTGCCGCGCCTCGAGAAGCAACTTGGCCGGGCGTTGAGCGACGTGAACCGCGACGACCGCAAGCTTGCCAAGACCGAACTCGAGAAGGAGCCGCTGTACCCGATTTGGGCGCGCCTGACCTATCTCGGCCAGGACATGATGTGGGATTGCGTCGACACCGCGTTGGTCCATGAGTTGCCGCGCCTGCAGACAACCGCGAGCGCCTTCATGGATCGCAACGACACGCAGGGCAGCCTCGACCTCGATCCCAAACTTGCTTTGCCGGCGAACATCGCCAAGACCGAGATCCATCGCCAACCGGGCGGATTCTGCTTCGAAACCCACGATCGCGATATCACGGCAGGCGCGCGCTATAACGGCGGCGGCTTGATGTACAGCCAGGGCAAGGGACGCACCGCCGTCGCCGGCCGCAGCGGCGGCGACTTTGTGCGCGACATGGTGGCGGCGCGTTTCCCGGATTTCAAACCGAAGCGTATACTTGAGATCGGCTGCGGCACGGGCCGCAACACCATCTCCTACAAGCGCGTGTATCCGGATGCCGAAGTCGTCGCGGTGGATTGCGCCGCCCCGCTGCTGCGCTTTGCCTTCGCCACGGCGGAACACGAAGGCGTAGGCGTGCAGTTCAAGCAGATGGACATCACCAACATGTCCTTCCCGGACGAGAGCTTCGACCTGGTCGTCTCTCACATCGTCGGCCACGAGACCACGACGCGCGGCTTGCCGGCGATGCTGTCGGAATCCTGGCGTGTGCTGACGCCGGGCGGCGTGATGTTCCACCTGGATGTGCCGACCCAGCCGGGCCACTCAAAGCTGTTCGATCAAGTGCTGAACGACTGGCAGGTGCGTTACAACGGCGAACCGTTCTGGATGGGCTGGGCCGACGCCAACGTGAAGGGCATCCTGCACGACATGGGTGTGCCGGACGACACGGCCTTCGCCGAATACATGCGCCCGCCCGAGGGCGGCGCGGCGTGGTTCTGCCATGGTGGTCGCAAGGCGCAAACCTCGGCCAATCGCCGCGCCGCTTAAGCGGGCCGCGACGACGCCGTTTGCGCTGTTGAGGCGCAAAATAGGCGCAATATTTTCCAGCCCCGACCCGTCGCGCGGTGAACGGCCGCTCGCGTAAATACGCGGGAAATACGCGGTGGAGATTCCGATCTGCGCAGTTCCGGGAACTCAAAAAATCCCCGCCCGGAAAACCGGACGGGGTTTGAGGTTGTGGGTATTGGAACTCGTCAGCAGTCGTGTCATCCGGCACGCCGGAACGCGACACCCCTTCTAAATGCCACGACACCGGATCTGGCGAACCTGCAAGAACTGACAGGGGGTGTGGCGACTAGCGATAATTCTTGAAGTCTTCGGTGGCGCGGACCAGGGCCGCGCGGATGCCCGGTTCCATCGACGAATGTCCGGCATCCGGAACGATGCGGTACTGGGCGCCGGGCCACGCACGCGCGAGCGCGTCCGCCGCGGCGATCGGGCAGACCATGTCGTATCGGCCTTGGATGATGACCGCCGGATGATCGGTGAGGACCGCAATACCGTCCAAAAGTTGATTCGGCCGCATGAAGCCCTGATGCACCATGAAGTGCGCTTCGATGCGCGCCATGGCCAGGGCGCCGTTGTAATAGGTATCGCGCTCGCCGCGGGTCGGCTTTAGGCCGGCCGGGATCAGGCGCGAACACGCATTCTCATAGGCGCACCAGACCGCCGCGGCCGACCTGTGAATCGCCGGATCCGGATCGACCAACCGCCGATAGTAAGCGCCGAGCAAATCTTCGCGTTCCGCCGCCGGGATAAAATGCGCAAAGGCGCGATGGGCTTCCGGGAAGAACCGCGCCATGCCGCCGTCCGGATGGCTGCCCAGGAACCAGGACACTTCCGGCGCGGTGAATAAGAACACGCCGCGCAGGATGAAGCCGACGCAGGCGTCCGGGTGAGCCTGACCGTAGGCGAGCGCGAGTGTGGAGCCCCAACTTCCACCGAACACGATCCAGCGCGACACGCCGAGATGCGCGCGCAGCTTCTCGATATCGGCAATCAGGTGGGCGGTGCTGTTGTCGGTCAGATCCGCCTCTGGGGTGGAGCGACCGGCCCCGCGCTGATCGAACAGGATGATGCGGTAGTGGGTGGGATCGAAGAAGCGGCGATAGGCCGGCGCGGTGCCCGCACCCGGGCCGCCGTGCAGGAAGATTAGGGGCACGCCGTTGGGATTGCCGCTTTGCTCCCAATACAAGCGATGGGGGCCGCCAGCATCCAGCATGCCTGTGGCGTAGGGTTCCAGCGGCGGAAATAGCGGCTGCTCGTCCCCGGTCCGGGAACTCGGCGACAGCCCAGGATGTTCCAACGCGGCGATGAGGGTCTCTCCCGGAAGCGGACTAAAAGGCCGTACAAACGCCCCTTCATATCGTCTGAATTTTGGCCTGGACGCAAGCCGCACCGATGCGATCCAGCAGGCTGTCGCTGCGGCGGTCCGTGCCGCCGTCGGCCGGCACCCGGTCATGGGGGCCATAATCTGCCGCGACGGCCGCAAAATCCCTTGATGGCGCGCGGCGCGCGAGGGACGTTGCAGCCGTGGCACCGCGGCGTTTTGTCGGGCGCAGCGGGATAACGGGCGGTGCAATGGCGGTTCTGTTTCTGATCGTGTTCGTTGATCTAGTGGGCTTTGGCCTGCTGATCCCATTGCTGCCGTTCTATGTGCAGCGGGTCGGCGCCGGGCCGGAACTGATCACCAATGTGCTCGGCCTGTACTCCCTCGCGCAATTCGTCGCCGGGCCGATCTGGGGTCGCTTGAGCGACAAGTACGGCCGTAGGCCGATCCTGATTGTCACCAGCGGCGGGCTTGCGGTCTCGTATGTATTCCTCGCCTACGCCGACACACTGACGGCATTGATTCTGGCGCGCGCCTTCGGCGGCATCATGGGCGGCAATATCGGTGCGGCGCAGGCTTATATCAGTGACATCACCACGCCCGAGACCCGGGCCAAGGGCATGGGCATGATCGGCGCCGCCTTCGGACTCGGCTTCATATTTGGACCGGCGATCGGCGGCGTGCTGGGCGGCAGCGATGTCGCCACGGCGAATTTCTTCGCACCTGCCATGGCCGCCGCCGCGGTGACGGCAGCGGCGACCATCGGCGCGATCCTGTTCCTGAAAGAGAGCCTGACGCCGGAGGTGCGCGCCAAGGCCGGGCCAAAGGCGGCCGGCTCCGTGATCGACCGCCTGCGTACGACCTTCAGCCGCCGGACGCTGATGCTGTTGACCGTCGCGGGATTCCTGTCGGTAACAGCCTGGGCGCAATTCGAAACCATCTTCTCCCTCTGGGCGAACGAGAAGTTCTCATACGGCCCGCAGGACATCGGCTTTCTGCTCGCCTTCATCGGCGTGCTGGCGGTGATCATCCAGGGCGGCAGCATCGGCAAGCTCACGAAGAAATTCGGCGAGCGTAAATTGTTGATCGTCTCGCTGGTGCTTTTGGCGGTCGGCTATATCGTGCTGTCGCAAGCAACGAGCTTGCCGGAGGTGCTGCTGGCCTGCGGCGTGCTGGCGGGAGGTTCGGGCCTGTTCAATCCGAGCATCTCGAGCCTGGTATCGAAGGAAGCGCAGCCGCATGAGCGCGGTGCGGTGCTCGGCGTCTATCAGGGAGTGACAGCCCTGAGCCGCGTCATTGGCCCCGCCTTCTCCGGCCTGGTGTACGCGCGGCTTGGCACCAGCGCGCCGTTCCTAGTAGGCGTGGCCCTGGTGGTGCCTGCACTTGCTTTCATGTTGAGCTTACCGAGGCAGAAGACCGCATGACCATCACCCGGCACTTCGTCGATATCGGTGGACGCCAGGTCCACTATCGCCGGGTCGGCAGCGGGCCGCCGGTGATTCTGCTGCACCCGTCGCCGCAGTCGGGCGCGTTCTCCGTGCCGATGGCGCTGCGTCTGGCCAAACACTTCACGGCGATCTGCAT
>CANJPQ010000039.1 GCA_947476275.1 Fidelibacterota bacterium | reverse complement strand
CTCAATGCATTGATCTCGCTTTGAAAGATTGCAATTGAGGGGGTCGCGTGACGCGCCCAATCGTGACCCCACCCAAGTTGCGTATTTGTGAGTGTTGCCAATGGCATCCTTCAATCTGGCGAGGGGTCAATGTTGGACGCGTTTTTACAGGTACAGGCCGGCGCCGTCGGCGTAGAGGCCCGGCTCCCTCAGCTTGCGGACTTTGAGATCGGTCAACCTGTCGACGAGCTTTGCCACGCTACGAACTCCTCCGCCAAACCCACGAACCTACCCACGAAGTAGTCGCGGATTGTTCCGCACTGATCCGAAGGCCTGCGAAGTCCGGACTCAAGAAAAATCACGCCGGACAGCGACTTGGCGAATGAGTGCGAATGAGTGCGGAGAGTACTATGGCGGGTGGGGTGGGATTCGAACCCACGGAGCCCTTGCGGGCTCGCCAGTTTTCAAGACTGGTGCCTTCAACCGCTCGGCCACCCACCCGTTGAGAACAAGCCAATTACGCGACACGGAGGCGGGGGGCAAGCCGGGCTTTCACCCCCCTGGGCCGTATGGCAAAGTCCGACGCACAATTTAGCGGGGACAGCACGTGGCGGCAGCGCAGGAACCGATCATCGGGGTGATCGGCGGTTCGGGGGTTTACGAGATTGGGGGCCTTGAAGGGGCCATGTGGCTCAAGGTCGAAACCCCCTTTGGCGATCCTTCCGACGAACTCCTATTTGGCCGCCTCAATGGCCAGAAGATGGTATTCCTGCCGCGCCATGGGAGGGGCCATCGCCTGCCGCCCTCGGACCTGAACTACCGCGCGAACATCTGTGCAATGAAACTTGCAGGGGTGACCGAGATCATCTCCGTCAGCGCCTGCGGTTCCCTGAAGGAGCACCTCGATCCCGGCACGTTCGTGCTGGTGGATCAGTTCATCGACCGCAGCTTCGCCCGGACCAAGACTTTCTTCCGTGAGGGCCTGGTCGCCCATGTGGCCATGGCCCACCCAACGTGCGGGCGTCTGGGCGACGCTCTCGAAGCCGCCTGCAAGCAGGTGGGGCTCAAGCATCAGCGCAGCGGCACTTACCTGGTGATGGAGGGGCCGCAGTTCTCCACCCGCGCGGAATCCGAGCTTTACCGCAGCTGGAATTGCGACGTGATCGGCATGACCAACATGCCTGAAGCCAAACTCGCACGAGAGGCGGAACTCTGCTACGCCACTGTCGCCATGGTGACAGACTACGACTGTTGGCATGACGGCCACGACAGCGTCACCGTGGACCAGATCGTCAAGGTCCTTACCGCCAACGCGGACAACGCCCGCACGCTCGTGAAAGCTGTCGCACCGCTGCTGTCCGGACGTCGTGGGCTGTGCGAACAGGGCTGCCACACAGCGCTGAACAACGCGATCATCACGTCGCCCGCAACACGCGACCCGAGCGTGGTGGCGGAGCTCGAGCCCATCGTCGCGCGGGTTCTCGGCCTATGAAGATCAACGGTCGGCCCTATCGCACGATCTGGCGGGACGGCGACGCCATCCAAGTGATCGACCAGACCCGCCTGCCGTTCGCGTTCGCCGAAGTCACGCTGAGGACAGCCGCTGATGCCGGCGAAGCCATCAAGACCATGATCGTGCGCGGCGCGCCTTTGATCGGCGCAACCGCGGCCTATGGCGTCGCGCTCGCCATGAAAGCCGATCCGTCCGATTCCTACCTGGCAGATGCCAGCGAGATGCTGCGCGCAACGCGGCCGACCGCGGTCAATCTTGCCTGGGCGCTGACCGAGATGCGCCAAACCCTGCAACTCGTCGCGCCGGAAAATCGCGCCGCCGCTGCTTTCCAAAAGGCCGCGGAGATATGCGATGCGGATGTCGCCTCCTGTGCGGCCATCGGCGATTACGGCCACGGTATCATTCGCCGCCTGTGGGAAGGCAAGGGCAAACCTGCGCGCTTGAACATCCTCACCCACTGTAACGCCGGCTGGCTGGCCTGCGTGGATTGGGGCACGGCGCTTGCGCCGATCTACAAGGCGCACGACGCCGGAATCCCGGTGCATGTGTGGGTCGACGAGACGCGCCCGCGCAATCAGGGCGCATCCCTGACGGCCTACGAACTCGGCGCTCATGGCGTGCCGCATACCGTCATCGCCGACAATACCGGTGGGCATCTGATGCAGCGCGGGCAGGTGGATATGGCCATCGTCGGCAGCGATCGCACGACCGCAACCGGCGATGTCTGCAACAAGGTCGGCACATACCTGAAGGCACTCGCGGCGCACGCGCACGACGTGCCGTTCTACGTCGCGCTGCCGTCGAGCACCATCGATTGGTCCCTCGCGGATGGACGCCTGATCCCGATCGAGGAACGCAGCGCCGATGAACTCACCCACATGGTCGGGCGGGGCGCCGACGGGAAACTTCACAAGGTGCAAGTTGTGCCGGACGGATCGCCGGGTTTGAACGTCGCGTTCGACGTTACGCCGGCGCGCTATGTCACCGGGCTTATCACGGAGCGGGGCGTGTGCGAAGCCAACCGCACCGCGTTGCTTGCCCTGTATCCAGAACAAGCCCGCGGCGCGGCCGAATAGCCTCTAGACCTTCGTCCCGACCACGTTCTTGCCCGGCGGACGCAGGGCAAACGTGGTCTCGTTGCCGGCAGAGATCGTCATGCCGGACTTGCGCATCTCGGCATTGAGATCGACGGTCGCGTATTCAAGCATCCAGTCTTCGTTGTTCCAGCGATGGTTCCAGAACGCCTGAAAGTGCTGCCACGCCGTGCTCGGCGGCAGCGCATTGGTGTAGAAATCCGTCGGATAAAACACGCCGCCCGGACGCAACACGCGGCCGACTTCCGCCACGATCTTCTTCGCCGCTTCGGCGGTGACTTCGTGGAACAGGATGTTCGCGGTGACGATGTCGAAGTGATTGTCCGGGAACTTGGTATCCTCCGCCAAGCGATCTGAGAAATTCACGGCAAGTCCCATATCGACAGCCTTCAAATGCGCGTAACGCACCATCGGCGCGCCGGCATCGATGCCCCACACTTCCGCGTCCGGGAAGCGCAGTTTCATCGACGTCGCAAGCTGGCCGATCGAAGTGCCAAGGTCCAGGACGCGCTTAACCTTGCCGTCCGTGGGAACCGGCACGTTGCCCGCGAGGGCCTTGTGGCTCTCGTCCTGATAGTTGCGGCCCGTCAGCACGCCCCAGTCTGTGCCGTAGCGGTACATATACCCCGCGAACGGATCGCCGACGTAGCCGCCGGGCTGGGTGTGAATTTCGCGACGGGTGTACTCAGGCGCGTTCAGGCCCGTGAATTCCACCATCCCCGGGCCGGCCTTGTCAGCAGCTTCGAGGGCGGCGAGATACTGATCAGCGCGCTTGTGCAGTTCCGTCTGAAGCATGCGGTACTTGATGCCCTGGTGCGTGGAGCGGGACTTGGCGTACGCGGCCAACACCGGATCCGGCGACAGCAACGCGATCGCCTTTTCGAACTGCATCTTCTCGTCCGGCTTCACGCCGTGGGATTTCAAGATCTCCTGGGCACGGGCATTGGCGGCGCGCTGCATGTCGCCATTGTTCATGATCGACATCCCGAGCATGAAATCGCCGCGGCTTTCCATGTCGAGCAGGGGCAAACGAGGGAACAGACCCACATGTCCGCGCAGGTCAGTGAGCGCCTCAGCCGCACCGGCGGCGTCAGCCTTGGCGGCGGCCAGCGTCAGCGCGGCGCCAGTGGTTGCAAACAGTGCGCGACGATTGAGATTGGGCATGGTGCGCTCTCCTTAGCCGGGCTGCTTGGGATGATTGGGATGTAGCATCGAGGCATATGGAATATCAGCCTGACGCGAGAAGCCCTGGAAGATGGAGGCGACAAGTTCGTTGCGTTCCGCGCCCCACGCTGCGTTCTCTTCCGGGGTCGGCACGTACTTTTCGATCATCTCGATCGTGACCGCGCCCTTGTTCTGTTGGATCAGCTTTTCAGTGATGCGCTGACGACGGCGCAGCGCCCAAACCTCCGAACCCAGCACGGCCACCGCGGTGAACAGGTGGTCGACGTTCGGGTTTCCCAGGAACACGGATCTTTCCGTGTCCGCCGGCGTGAAATCCGTTGTGTACGTTTTGCGGTCTGACTCGACCGTGATCTTGGCCATGACTGGTCCCCTCACTTTGCAAAAGCGGTCGTCGAAAAAGGCTACGCCACAGGCCCCCGAATGTCGAGGAAACCGGGCCCTCTGGGCCTTGATTAAAGGGCCAGTGACCGTTTGAGCTTGATGGAGGCCATCAGGCTTGTGTTCTCGGCCATAAGATTCTGTCGCCGTTCGACAACCGCGGCAGTTACCTCGGCCTGCTGGGAAACCGACCGAAGGGGGCTCTTCCCTCTGAAATCAAAGCGGTTGGCGATAAATACCGCGTAGAACTGGTAAAGGGTCGCGTCGCTCCCCCGGTGGGACATGCGCACCATGTCGAACAGGCTGAAGTCCCGCTCGGCGAGATGCCTATAGATATCGAAGAACTGGGGGCCCCCGGCCTGGCGGACCGGGCACTCGATCAGTAGGCCACAGGTCTCCTTCAGCGTCGCGTCGGAGCCCTTGAGCACGTCGAGTTCCGCGCCCTCCACATCGAGCTTGATAAAGACCGGTCCTTTGACGCCGACCTCCGCGCAGATACTGTCCAATCGGCGGCAAGGCAATGCGATGGTATCCGCGCCGTCCTTGCCCGCGCCCATGTGGGCCGCGGTTGAAAGCCAATACTCGTGCTGCGGCTTACGAACGCGGATCTCACCGTCATGGTCGCCAACCGCAGTGATGCGGTACGGTTCACCGAGCATGGACTGAATACGCTGAAGACTGCCGGTGTAGGTTTCCTGGGCATCGATGTTCAGAAGGTGCATGCCGGCGTTGACGGCATCCAGCACCGTAAGCCCGAAGGTGCCGTCCGCCGCGCCGATGTCGATGAGCGTCGTGATTGGCACACCGCCATTGATCATCATGATCATGGGGGTGACGAGCGTGTCGCGCGGGAACGTGGGGTTCGCGAGTTCCATTAGGTGTCCTTGGCGCTCTCGTGCCAGTGGCGCAAGAGCCGCCGGGACAGGATATCGAGCAGCCAATAGATCGCAAAGCCTGCCGCGCTCAATAGAACAAAACACGCCATGGCACGGGCAAGCTCGAGACGATAGCTCGCCTCCAGAAGACGCGAGGCCAGGCCGGAGCGCGTGCCCGAGGTGCCGGCGACCATTTCCGCCACGACCGTGCCGATCAGCGCGAGTCCGCCGGAGATGCGAAAGCCGCCGAGGAAATAGGGTAGGGCACTCGGCAGCAGCAAGCGGCGTGCGGTTTGCCAACGACTGGCGCCATAGAGCCGGAACAGGTCGCGCAGGTTGGCATCCGCACTCTTCAGTCCGAGCAGCGTATTGGAGAGGATCGGAAACACCGCCGCCATCCAAGCCAGGATCAACAAAACGACAAATACATTCGGGACCCAGATGATCACGAAGGGCGCGATGGTGACGATCGGCGTGACCTGTAAGAACACGGCGTAGGGGAATAGGGTCTGCTCGGCCAGCCGGGACTGTGCGAGCAGAAAGGCAAATCCGCCGCCGGTGAGCACGGCCAGCAGGAGTGCGGCGACAGTGACTTCGAGCGTGACCACGAGCCCGGCGAGCAGATCCGCGCCGTCCTTGCCAAGCGCGCGCAGAATAGCAATCGGCCCAGGCACTATATATTCGGGCACATTATTCAATCGGACTGCGGCTTCCCACAGGGCAAGCACCACGACGCCGAAGAGAAGGGGCAAAAGCCGCCTCATGCCGCCTGCGCTTCGCCCAGCGCCGCACCGACGCGGGCGCAGACATCTGTAAAAGCGTGATCGTTGCGCAGCGCCGCGGCGCGCGGTTGGCTGAAGAGGATCGGCATGTCCGCAACGACACGCCCGGGCCGCGGCGACATGACAATCACGCGCTCCGACAGGAAAACCGCCTCACGGATCGAGTGAGTGACGAAGATCACGGTCCAGCGATTGGCCTGCCATAACGCCAGCAAGTCGTCGTTCAGGCGGAAGCGCGTGAATTCGTCGAGCGCGGCGAATGGTTCGTCCATCAGCAACACGGACGGTTTTGCCACGATCGCGCGGGCGATTGAGGCACGCATCCGCATGCCGCCGGACAGTTCGCGCGGATAGCTTTGCGCGAACCCCTCGAGCCCGACGCGCGCGATGGCCTCCGCGACACCGTCGTGCGGCAGACCGGCGATCTCAAGCGGAAGGCTGACGTTCTTCGCCACGTTCGCCCACGGCATCAGAGTTGCATCCTGGAACACAAAGCCAATGCCTTGAGGACCCGCGGTCCAGGCGCGCGCGATCTCGCCGCCGCTTGGGTCGAGCAGCCCGGCGATCATTCTGAGCAATGTGGATTTGCCGCAGCCGGATGGGCCGACCAAGCTCACGAAACTGCCCGCCGCGATGGCAAGGTCGACCGGCGAAAGCGCTGAGGTGCCGGTCTGAAACGTCTTGGTGACGCCGCGAAGCGTAACCGCTTCGTTCAACGGATGGCTTCCTTGGGCAGGAATTCCGTGGTGAAGGCCCGGCGGTAGTCCATGTCCTTCGGATAGAGTCCGTCCGCCGCCATGAGATCGAAGAAGGCCTTCCAGCGTGCGTCCGTCATGACGCCGATCCCGCCGGATTTGGAATCGCCGGAATCGACGATGCCGTTTTCCTTCATCTTCGCACGGCTGTAAGCGATCAATTCATCCGTCATGTCCGGGTTGTCGCGCTTGATGAGCGCGTTAGCCTTCGACGGATCGCCATTGAGGTAGTCAATCCAGCCCTTGATGCTCGCGGCGACAAACTTGCGCACCACGTCGGGCTTTTCGTCCGCGAGTTTACGCGACGTGGTGATGACGGAGCCGTAGCTGGTATAGCCGGAGTCCGCGAGCAGCATCACGACAGGCTTCTGGCCGGCGCGCTCGATCTGGAACGGCTCGCTCGTCAACAAACCCTGCTGGACCGCCTTCGGATCCGCCAGGAACGGTGCGAGGTTGAAGGTGTAGGGCGCGATCTGATCGTCACCGAAAGCGTACTTTGACGTTAGGAATCGCCAGAAGCCCACGCGTGTCTCGGGCGAGATCATGATCTTCTTGCCCTTCAGGGCGGCGAGCGTGTCGTTGCCTTGTCCGGCGTGGGCGATGAGAACAGCGGAGTCCTTCTGGTAAAGTGCCGCGACCGCCACCATGGGGATGCTCTGGGCGATGTAGTTCAGGGGGATGAACGAATTCGGCGAGATGGCAATGTCGAGACGGCCAGCCGCGAGCAACTGCGCGTGATTCACCTGCGGCCCGCCTTGGCGGATCGTCACTTCAAGCCCGGCCTTTTCGTACAGCCCTTCAGCGAGCGCTTGGTAGTAGCCACCGTGCTCCGCCTGCGCACGCCAATCCGTGCCGAAGACGATCTTGTCAGCGGCGAGGGCAGGGAGGGAAAGTGCAGCCAGCCCGAGAGCGAGACCTCGGGCGAGCAGGCGGACGACGACGGTGTACGACATCAAATTTTGAACGTGCCACCTGGGCTGCCGGCCGCGGCGGGCGCAGCGCCGGTCGCACTCTTCGCCACTTTCGCGCCCTGCTGCTCTTCGATCGCGAAGACTTTGAACAACTCGGGTGGGTTGGCGATGTTCTTCATCGGCAGGCGGCCGATCGAGGAGAAGTGCGCCGGCACCTTATTCCGGGCGGCATTGGCAATCACGTCGGAGACGCATACGCCATCGGGGTCGCACTTCGGCTCGATACGCGCGGCGATGTTCACGCCTTCGCCGAACACGTCGGTGCCGGTGTGGATGACCTCGCCCATGTGGCAGCCGATGCGGATGTGGAATTGATCCTCCGGCGTCTTGGTTTTGTTGTAGGCGCCGATGGCCTTTTGACAATCCAGCGCGCATTGGACTGCGCTTTCGGCGGAACGGAAGCGCACCATGAAGGCGTCGCCGATGGTCTTGATGACGGTGCCACGGTCGCGCACGATCTGGTTGCGCATGATCTCGTTGTGAATTTGCAGCTTCGCGACCATCGCAGCTTCGTTCTTACCCATCTGCGCGGAATAGCCGACGATGTCGGTGAACATGATCGCGGTGTTCTGCTTCTTGGGATTCTTGGCGGTGCCCTCGTCCATGGCGTCCAGCTCTTTGTCGCTGGCGCGGAATTTGTCGAGAAGCGCGTCCGGCGCGATCTTGGAGAGGAGCGATCCGAGACCGACAGTCATCATGAAGGTGAAGGCGGACTGAAGCAGGCGGCTGACACCCCACACGAATACGGCGGTGAACAAGATGGCGAACCACATGCTCTTGAACGTGGTCAGCCAGCCCTCCGGCGTGTACTCCACAACGTAGCTTGAGGCCTTGAACAGCGCGTAGGTCTGGATCATGGCGTAGCCATAGACCAGCCCCTGGCCCAATGCCTTGACCGGGTTCTCGAAGAACGTGCGAACGATGACCAGACCGCACAGCGCAACGACATAGATCGCGATCAGCAGCGGCGACGCAAAGCTGAACACCGCGGCAAACATGTTGAAGAACCAGTCGCTGAAAACCCCGTTGCTCTGGATGATCGGCGCGTCTTCACCGCGATTGCCATATTTGAACTTATCTGGTGCTGCCCACTGCATACTCTAGCCCCCATTCGCCCGCGCCCCAGGTCAGCAACAAGCCTCTGGGGACGTTGACGTTTACGATCAAACCGCGCGAAGTGTAGCGGAATGACCCGCCCAATTCCACACACAGCCCCGGGCGCGATCCCGGACGTGACAGTTGGACGTGCCCTATGGTTAGAGTGCCGCCGGAACGCCTTGGAGAGTGCAGCCCCATGCCTGGTTTGTGGTCTAAGCGCTGGAGTATTGCGGTTCTGGGCGCCGTTCTGCTGAGCGCCTGCCAGTCCGCGGCACCGGCCCCAGCCGCGCCCACCCCGGGGCCCGCACCGATCCCCCCGCCGCCGGCCGCGCAGGGCCCCGTGGCGATCAAGCCGGGCTTCGACGCTTGGGTGGCGCAGCTGCGCACCGACGCGCTCGCCCGCGGCATTTCCCGCGCCACCGTGGACGCAGCGCTGGCGGGCCTTACGCCCATCCCCCGGGTCTTGGAACTTGATCGCCGTCAGTCCGAGTTCACCCAGACCTTCTGGCGCTACCTTGACGGCACCGTGACGGCCAAGCGCGTCGCCGACGGCCAGGCCCTGATGCGTACATACGCCGGCCTGCTGAAGAAGATCGAGAGGGAGTACGGCGTGCCGGGTCGGTTCCTCGTCGCCTTCTGGGGCCTGGAGAGCAACTTCGGCAAAGGCACCGGCGGCTTCCCCGTGATCGGTGCGCTTGCGACGCTCGCCTACGACGGACGCCGGGCTGAGTTCTTCCGCACGGAACTGTTCAACGCCCTGACGATCCTCGATCGCGGGCATATCTCGGTCGCAGAGATGCAAGGCTCCTGGGCCGGCGCCATGGGTCAGACCCAATTTATGCCGTCGGTGTTCCTGCGCTACGCCGTCGACGAGGACAACGACAAGCGCATGAATATCTGGACCGACGCGCCGGATGCGTTGGCGTCCACCGCGAACTACGTCAAATCGATTGGCTGGAACGGGGCGCGCACCTGGGGCAGGGAAGTCTCCCTGCCGAAGGACTTCGATGCCAATCTCGCCAGCATCGACATCAATGCCGCGGAGACGGTGAAGACCTTGGCGCAGTGGTCGGAGTTGGGGATCCGGCAAGTAGACGGCGCACCATTGCCGCAGCAGGACGTTCAGGCCGCCGTCGTGCTGCCGCAGGGGGCGGGCGGGCCTGCGTTCCTGGTCTATGACAATTACCGGGCGATCCTGAAGTACAACCGCTCGACCCTCTACGCGATCGCCATCGGTCATCTGGCGGACCGCCTGGCCGGCGCGCCGGCGCTGTCGGGCCCGAGGAAGGCCGAGGAGCCCTTGCGCCGGGAAGAGGTCACCGCGCTCCAGGCGGGCTTGCGGCGCCTCGGACACCTGACCGCGGAACCCGATGGGGTCGTCGGCGCCTCGACCCGCCAGGGGGTCCGCGCCTTCCAGCGGACCCGCAAATTACCGCCGGATGGCTATGCCAACCGCGCGGTTCTCGCCGCCGTGACCCAGGCCGCGGGGCTTGCGGCCCCGTAAACCCGGCTTTTCTTGCGAGTCGCCACGGTTCTCCGGTAAGATACCACCCATAGGCGCCAGTTGGCGCAGAGTTACCTCATCTAGAGTTGGGAAACGATGACGGCGGGGAAACTGTGGCTGCGGGCCGCGCTTTTGGGCGCCTGCGGTATGTTGGCGGCATGCGGAACGACCAAGCAAGCGATCACCCATCCGCCGGTGATCCCGCCGCCCCAGGCTGCCCAGACCCCGGAAGGGGGCGTCTACAAGGTCGGCAATCCCTATCAGATCGATGGCGTCTGGTATTACCCGGCGGAGAATTACGCCTACCGGGAGGAGGGGATCGCGTCCTGGTACGGGGATGACTTCCACGGCAAGCGCACGGCCAACGGCGAAAAGTTCGACATGAACTCCATCAGTGCGGCCCATCCCACGCTGCCGATGCCGAGCATGGTGAAGATCACCAACCTCGACAACGGCCGCGAGTTGAAGGTGCGGGTCAACGACCGCGGTCCATTCAAGAGCAAGCGCGTGATCGACCTGTCGCGCCGCGCCGCGCAGTTGCTCGGCTACGACATGGCCGGCGTCGCACACGTGCGCGTGGAGATCGACGCGGAAGAAAGCCTGATGCTGAAGAACCAAGCGCTGCGCGCTAACCCGGGCGAAATGCCGAAGGTCGCCGCGGCGCCGCGCGAAGTTGTGACCGCAACGGCGCTTGCGCCACCTCCGGTGAGCACTGCCGCGCCGACGCCTGCCGCGAAATCCAAACCGCAGCCAAAGATCGCCGTCGCGGCACTTCCGGCGCCGAAGCCTTCCAACAATCTCGCGGGCGCGCCCAAGACCGCCTCCGGTCAAGGCACCGTGCCGGCGCGGCCGCCGGCCGCGTCTGGTCCCGGCATCTACGTCCAGGCGGGCGCGTTCTCCGATGTCAGCAATGCGCACCGGCTCGAACAGGAGTTGAAGGAGTTCGGCAACTCCTTCGTGCTGCCGGTGACGGTGAACAATAAGCAACTCTACCGCGTACGGCTCGGCCCGCTCGCGGACGAGGAAGTCGCGCAGGCTCTGCTTGGGCGCGTTCGCGAGTACGGCTACGATAACGCCCAGATTGTTCGTTACTGAGTTCAGCTCCGGATTGTCATGACTCGTATATCGTCCTTTATCTTCGCAGCGCTGTTCGCGTTCTCGGCTCAGGCCGCGGCGCCGGGCCAGAGCATCGACATCAAGGCCCGCCAGTACATCATCGTCGACTTCCAGACCGGCGCGGTGCTGGATGCGAAGAACGCGGATGAGAAGATGCCGCCGTCGTCCATGAGCAAGCTCATGACGACCTACATGACCTACAGCGCACTGAAGTCCGGCAAACTGCGCATGACGGACGAACTTACCGTTAGCCAATTCGCCTGGAAGACCGGCGGCGCGGCGAGCGGCGGTTCGACCATGTTCTTGAACCCAGGCGAGAAGGTGAAGGTCGAGGACCTGCTGCGCGGCGTAATCATCCAGTCGGGCAACGATGCGTGCATCGTGCTGGCCGAGGGTGAATCCGGCAGCGAAGAAGCCTTCGCCGACGAGATGAGCAAGAAGGCCAAGGAACTCGGCCTTGCCAGCAGCCACTTCGCCAACTCGACCGGCCTTCCGCACGAACAGCAGTACATGACGGCGCGCGATCTCGCGACGCTGGCCAAACGGCTGATCCAGGATTTCCCGGAATACTATCCCCTCTATGCGGAGACCTCGTTCACCTACAACAACATCACGCAGGGCAACCGCAATCCGATGCTGTACCGCGTGGGCAGCGGCGCAGACGGACTGAAGACCGGCCACACGGAAGCGGCCGGTTACGGGTTGACCGCATCCGCCGTGCGAAATGGACGGCGCCTCATCGCCGTGCTCAACGGCATGAACAGCATGCGCGATCGCGACGAGGAGAGCGCCAAACTGCTCGACTGGGGATTCCGCGAGTTCGTGAACCGCGAACTGTTCAAGACCGGCGAGACCGTGACCGATGCGGACGTGTGGCTCGGCGCGCAGTCGTCGGTGCCGTTGTCCATCGCATCGGACGTCATCGTCACCGTGCCGCGATCTGCGGCGCAGTCGCTCGAAGCGAAGGTGGTCTATCAAGGCCCGCTTCCGGCGCCGGTGAAGAAGGGTACGGAAGTCGGCAAGGTGATCGTGACCGGCAAGGACATGAACCCGATCGAAGTGCCGCTTGTCGCGGCGGCGGATGTGGAGCGTCTTGGCTTCGTCGGCCGGTTGAAGGCCGCGGCGAGTTACATCTTCGTCGGCCCGCCCAAGCCGACCGCACCGGCTGCAGCGCCGGCCGCTCCGGCGGCGCCCGCCGCGCCCAAGGCCGCAACCGCGCAATAGCGGGACGTGCCTGCCGTGGTAAGGTCCCGCATGGGCCGGGGCGTATTCATCACACTCGAAGGCGGCGAGGGGGGCGGCAAGTCCACCCAGGCCAAAATGCTGCGCGAGGTTCTGATCGCGCGCGGTCATGAGGTGATATTGACGCGCGAGCCCGGCGGATCGCCGGGCGCGGAGGCAATCCGTGCGCTGCTGGTGCAGGGGGATGCCAACCGCTGGGACGGAATGACCGAGGCGCTGCTCAACACCGCCGCGCGGCGCGATCATCTGACCAAGGTCATCCAACCGGCACTCGCACAAGGCAAGGTCGTGATCTCCGATCGCTTCGCCGATTCCACCATGGCCTATCAGGGCTACGGCCATGGGGTCGACCGCGCGACGCTCGCTTCGCTCTACCGGGCCATTGCCGGCAACTTCCAGCCTGACCTGACACTGATCCTCGACCTGCCGGTGGAGGTCGGGCTTGCCCGCGCCGGAACGCGCGCCGGAAACGAGACGCGCTATGAGAACATGGCGGTGGTGTTTCATCAGCGCTTGCGGGACGGCTTCCGCGCCATCGCAACCGCCGAACCAGGACGATGCCGCGTGATCGACGCCAATCGGCCCCTTGAGCAAGTCCATCACGACATCCTCGCCGCGACCCTCGTCGCTTGCGAAATCAGAGCGTTCAATGCCGGCCGAGCGCGATCCTGACATCCTGCATCCGCGCCTCAACCCGGACTTGATCGGGCACGAGGCGGCGGAACGGGACTACCTCGGCGCCTGGTCCGGCGGACGGTTGGCGCACGCCTGGCTGATCTGCGGGCCGCGCGGCATCGGCAAGGCGACGCTGGCCTATCGCATGGCGCGCTTTGCCCTGACGCAAACCGCAGAGCCCGCGCCACCGGATATGTTCGGCGGCCCGCCGGCGCCCAAGACCCTCAAGATGAGCCCCGAGCATCCGGTATTCAAACGGGTGGCCGCGCAAGGCCATGGCGACTTCCGCGCGGTCGAGCGCGGGTGGTCGGATTCGAAGATGACCAAGCGCAAAACGACCATCGCCGTGGACGACATCCGCGAGGTCGGGAGCTTCCTGTCCATGACGCCTTCGGAAGGCGCGTGGCGCACAATCGTTATAGACGCCGCGGATGAGATGAACCCCAATTCTGCCAATGCAGTACTGAAGGTTCTTGAGGAACCACCTAAACGCGCTTTGCTGTTCCTGGTGGCGCACAATCCGGACCGGTTGTTGCCGACCATCCGCTCGCGCTGCCGCCGGCTCGATCTCAAGCCGCTGACCTCCCAGCAGGTCACCATTCTGCTCAATCGCTATCGGCCATCCCTGAAGTCGGGCGAGGTAGTCGCACTGAGTCTGCTGGCGGACGGCTCCATCGGCCGGGCGCTGGAACTGGACGACGAGGGCGGCGTCGCGCTTTTCGCGGAGCTGATGTCGATCCTCGGAGAACTGCCGCGGCTGAACATCACCCGGCTCCATGCCTTGAGCGAGAAGGCGATCCGGGGCGATGCCTTCCGCACCCTGACCGGCCTGCTGAACTGGTGGCTGGCGCGTATGGTGACCCTTGGCGCCCGAGAGACCTTGGACACGGCCGCGGAGGCTGCTCCCGGCGAGCGGGCCCTTGTGCAGCGCTTGCTGGCGGCGGCGCCGCCGGCGGCCTGGGCGGACGCCTGGGCCCAGATCGGCCATATGACAACCCGAGCCGAGGCGGTGAACGTCGACAAGAAGCGGGCCTTGCTCAGCATCCTGCTCAGCCTCGAGGCCACCGCCCAGGGCCGGGCTGCGTAACGCGCGGCCGAGGCCGCCAGAACGCGCAAAAAGACTCCAAAATCGCTGATTCCCCCGCGCGTTTTATCGCGCGAAATACGCGCGAAAATTTTCCGGCGTGGCGTTCCGATTTACGATGCGAAAGAACAATCGAAGAACATAGCGCGGGCGGGGCAATCCGTCCAATGTCGCGGTGTGTGCCGTTGCCACCACCTGTCATCCCGGCGAAGGCCGGGATCCACTGATCAACGAACCCGTGCCTCTCGTAACGCTCATGCACCCTGAGAAGTGGACCCCGGCCTTCGCCGGGGTGACAAGAGTGGGGGAGGCAAGGTGACTTGCCCCGCAAACAACTCTATATCCGTCGCACGAAATCCCCCGGAGCGCATTGTCTTGGCCGCATTTTTTATCACCACGCCGATCTACTACGTGAACGATCGGCCCCATATCGGGCACGCCTACACCACGATCGCTTGCGACGTGATGGCGCGGTTCAAGCGGCTGGACGGGTTTGACGTCAAGTTCCTGACCGGGACGGACGAGCACGGCCAGAAGGTCGCGCGCGTCGCGGCGGAGAAGGGCACCACGCCGCAGGCGCTGGCGGATGCGAATTCGCAGGTGTTCCGCGACTTGGCCAAGACGCTGAACATCTCGAACGACGATTTTATCCGCACAACGGAGCCGCGGCATATCGCCTCCTGCCAAGCGCTCTGGAAGAAGCTGGAGGCCAACGGCCACATCCGGCTCGACAAGTATTCCGGCTGGTACTCGGTGCGCGACGAGGCGTACTTCGACGAAGGCGAACTGACGAAGGCGCCGGACGGAAGCAGGCTGGCCCCCACCAGGGCGCCGGTGGAGTGGGTCGAGGAGGAGAGTTACTTCTTCGACCTGTCGGCGTGGCAGGACAAGCTCCTGGAACTCTACGACGCCCATCCGGATTTCGTCGGGCCTAAGAGCCGCCTGAACGAAGTGCGCAGCTTTGTCGCCGGTGGCTTGCGCGACTTGTCGATCTCTCGCACCACGTTTTCCTGGGGCGTGCCGGTGCCGGGCAATCCGAAGCACGTCATGTACGTGTGGATCGACGCGCTGACGAACTACATCACGGCTCTGGGATATCCGAACGCAACGCCGGAGATGGCGTCGTTTTGGCCGAATGCGGTTCACGTTGTCGGCAAGGACATCATCCGCTTCCACGCAGTGTACTGGCCCGCCTTCCTGATGGCGGCGGATCTGCCGCTGCCGAAGCGCGTGTTCGCCCACGGCTGGTGGACGGTGGAAGGACAGAAGATGTCCAAGTCCCTTGGCAATGCGATCGATGCCGGCGCGCTCGTGGAAAAATACGGCCTCGATCAGATGCGCTACTTCCTGATGCGCGAAGTCTCCTTCGGCAGCGACGGCGACTTCAGCGAAGCGTCCATCGGCCAGAAGATCAACGGCGAACTCGCTAATGAACTCGGCAACCTGGCGCAGCGCTTCTTGTCGTTCATCGGCAAGAACCTGGGCGGCGTGCTGCCGGCCGCGGGCGATCTCACCACCGAAGACGAGGTCCTGCTCGCCCACGCTGCCGGGATGCTGGCTGACTGCCGACCGGCGTTCGACAAGCAGTCCTTCCATGAAGCGCTGGATGCGATCTGGATCGTCGTGCGCGAAGCCAATGCGTATGTCGACAAGCAGGCGCCATGGGCCCTGCGCAAGACCGACCCCGCGCGCATGAACACCGTGCTTTGGGTGCTGGCAGAGTGCGTGCGCCACATCGCGATCTTGATGCAGCCGTTCGTGCCGGATTCCGCGGCGAAGATGCTCGATCAGCTGGCGGTGCCGGCGGATGCGCGCACGTTTGCGCATTTGACGAAGGACCATGCGGTCAAAGGCGGCACGACATTGCCGACGCCGCAGGGCGTGTTCCCGCGCTATGGCGATCCGAAGGTGGGCGGGAAGGGGTGATGGCGAGCGGCGTCGCCACACCCTCCGCTGTCATGGCCCGGTTAATCCGGGCCATCCATGGTTCATCCGCACGGGCCGTGCGTGCTGATGAATGGATCACCCGGACAAGCCGGGTGATGACGACTGTGGGTGGGGTGGCCGCATGAGTCTCCAACGCCCCCTCGTCGACTCCCACTGTCATCTCGATTTCCCGGAACTTGCCGGCGACATTGAAGGCGTGATGGCGCGGGCGCGGAATGCGGGCGTGGGGCACATGCTCACCATCAGCACGAAGATGAGCACCTTCGACAAGGTGCTGGCGACCGCGGAGAAGTTTGCCGAGGTGAGTTGCAGCGTCGGTATCCATCCGCACGATGCGGCGACCGAGATCGCGGTCGATGCGGCCACACTGATCGACAAGGCGCAGCATCCAAAAGTCGTGGCGTTCGGAGAAACCGGGCTCGACTTTTTCTACGAGCACAGCCCGCGCGAACAGCAGGAGCGGTCTTTCCGCGCCCATATCGCTGCCAGCCGCGTGGCCGGCCTGCCGGTGATCATCCACACGCGCGATGCGGACCCGGAGATGGCGGCCATTCTGAAAGACGAAATGGGAGCAGGGGCCTTCACCGGGGTGATCCATTGCTTCAGTTCCGGTCAGGAGCTTGCGGATCTGGCGATGAACCTTGGCCTCTATATCTCGATCTCCGGCATCGTCACCTTCAAGAAGGCCGATGCGCTGCGCGACGTGGTGAAGACCGTACCGCTGGATCGGCTGCTGGTGGAAACCGACAGCCCGTATCTCGCGCCGGTGCCGTATCGCGGCAAGACCAATGAGCCGGCATATGTGGGCCATACGGCGGCGACCGTGGCGGGATTGAAGAACATCGGCACGGCAGAGCTAGCGGAGCGAACGACAGCCAATTTCTTCGCGCTGTTCAAGAAGGCGGCGGCGTAAACGGAAACGTGCCGCTCATCCGCTTCTGTGGTGACGGGTGATTGCGTTATGCTCGCGCCATGAAAATCACCATTCTCGGATGCGGGTACGCACCCGGTGTACCGTCGATTTCGAGCGGCTGGGGGCAGTGCGACCCCGCCAACCCGAAGAACCGGCGGCAGCGCGCCTCGGTCCTGGTCACCAAGGGCGATACGAATGTCCTGATCGATGCTTCGCCGGACTTGCGCGAGCAACTGCTGGACGCCGGCGTAAAGCGGCTGGACGCGGTGCTCTTCACCCACGGCCACGCCGACCACATTCACGGCCTCGACGAATTGCGCGAGATCAACCGGCTGATGCAAGCGCCGATCCCGATCTACGGCGATGCGGAGACCCTGAAAGCCCTGGAAACCCGCTTCGGATATGCCTTCGAGGGAATTCCCCCAGGCCAGGTTTTCTTTCGGCCGTGGCTCATTCCCAATGTGGTCGGGACAGAGCCGTTCACGGTCGGCAGCCTTTCGATTCGCGCATTCCCGCAGAGTCACGGCTATTCGACCAGTCTGGGCTATCGCATCGGCGACGTCGCTTACTCAACCGACGTGTTTGATTTTGACGATGCGATATTTTCGCAACTTGGCGATCTGTCCGTGTGGATCGTTGGCGCGTTGCAGGAACTGCCGCACCCGACACACGCCCATTTGGACAAGGTGCTCGGCTGGATCGAGCGCCTAAAACCCCGTCGCAGCGTGATAACTCACATGTCCAACACGATGGACTACGACACGCTCACGTCCAAACTGCCGGTCGGCGTGACGCCCGCCTTCGACGGCATGCATCTCGATGTCTGAGTGCTAAGACATTTTGTTCCCGCTGCGGTGAAAAATATCGCGCTTCGGTAGCAGCCAATAGTGCGCTCATAGTGCGCCCGTTGCGCTTACCCCCGGAGGCACTCTCATGAACCAATCGCTCGTTATGACATCGGTGCGCCTTGACCGCGACCTGCATGCCGCGCTGCGGCAGATCGCGTTCGACCGCCGCGTGTCGATCCATTCGCTGCTGATCGAAGGCGCGCACCAGGCTGTGCAGAAATACGGCACGGAGCCTTCCAGCCCTTCGCCGCAAGCCGCCACCTCAACGTTCGCCGGTGTCCGTGAATTCCCGGGCACGGGGAATGTGGCCGAAGGTTTGGCCCTGTAGGCCCTGAAGCCGGATCACGAACGCCGCCACGACCGGGTTCAACCGGCCGTGCTGGCGATCGATGATCGTGCGCAGTTTGGCGAGTTCCAGGCTCATGGCCTGGACGTTTGTCCTGTGAAAAGCGCTGCGGTAGGCGCTGCCGGCGTTGCTGGAGCCGTCTGATTCCGTCGCGGTGCCGCTGGTGGTGGCGGCGAAGTACAGGGCTTCCTGGGGCGAAACCGTCTCCAGGGCATCGACGACCCGGTTATGCCAGCCGACATAACGCCGCTCGACCCAGGCCGTGACCTGGGCGTCGGTGGCGAGCGCCAGGCCGTCCGCATGGGCGGCCACACCGTCGGTCCACAGATCGCTCAGGCGGACCAGCCAGCGCATCAGGCTGAAGTACTTGGTGAGCAGCAGCAGGCCGAACACCGCGTAGGCGAACAGGAAGCCGAGCGCCAAGGCCGCAAGCGTTGGATAGGACAATCCGCCTTGCAGCCAGATGTCGAGATCGCCGAACCATCGGTCGAGAAAGCCGCCCGAAATCCACGACGCGCCCGACAGCCCAACAAGCAGCAGGATGCAGGCTGGGATGAGAACGACGGAATGGATTTTCCACATGCGCGGGATTCGGGTGATGGCTAGAGTAACGGCATCGATCGGCAATTGTTCCGAGAAGCCGGAACGCACGCCAACCTAAGTCCGAAACGGCGGAAAACCGCCACCCTTTTATTCTCATAATATACATTATGCGACAATTCCTTCGTGCAATGGGTACGCGGGACACCCCGAGAGCCGCCTATGTTGTTTTGTTGTTCGACCTTGAGGATGCCGTCGTGAGCGCCGACACAGTCGACGCCCGCAACCGGTACGACGCGCATGCATGTGCCAGGAGACCGCTGAACGACACGCCCGCCGCCAGCGGCTATAGGCTGTGACTCTACGGTGTCAGGGCCGCCCCCCTGGTTCCCGGCGATGGGAAAAAATGGTGCGCATTGAATAGGTTCCGTTGAATGCCGCCAATTTGGCAGGCACTATCGGTGCGCTTGCAATTTCCTTACAGGCCGGGCGGGTTTAGTGCTTTTGTATGTCGTGATTCTGTACGACGAACGCGATGACGTTCGTCGGGCCGAAGTTCTGTCCGCGCTAACCGAGGCCGGGGCCGTCGAGCAGGCACCCCGGATCCGCTATTATCCACAGGCTATCCAGTTGAGCTGAACGGCGATTGCCGCTGTTCCCATCCGTGATCGGTGCGATGCCCGACGACCACGCCCCGCCCGCCGATATCCTCACCCTGCTGGGTATCATGGCCCGACTGCGGGACCCGACGGCCGGGTGCCCGTGGGACGTGGCGCAAACCTTCGCCACCATCGCCCCCTACACCATCGAAGAAGCCTATGAGGTGGCGGATGTCATCTCGCGTAACGACATCGACGGTCTGCGGGACGAATTGGGCGACCTCCTCTTCCAGGTCGTGTTCCATGCCCACATGGCCGAAGAGGCCGGGCACTTCGCCTTTCACGATGTGGTTGCAGCCATATGCGACAAGATGATCCGCCGCCATCCTCATGTATTCGGTGAAGTGAAGATCGCCAATGCAGCGGCGCAAACCACCGCCTGGGAAGCGACCAAAGCCGCCGAGCGCGCGGCCAAGGCGGCGGCCGAGGGTAAGGCACCGAGCGTGTTCGACAATTTGCCCGCCGGCCTCCCTGCCCTCAAGCAAGCCGAGAAATTCCAGAAGCGCGCCGCACGGGTTGGCTTCGACTGGACCGAGGCTAAGGACGTGGTCGGCAAGATCCGCGAGGAGGTCGAGGAGGTCGCCGCCGAGTTCGAGTCCGGCGGCTCCAAGGACCGCCTGACCGACGAGATCGGCGACGTGCTGTTCGCCTGCGTCAACCTGGCGCGCAAAGCCGAGATCGACCCAGGCACGGCCCTGCGCGGGACCAACCTCAAGTTCGAACGCCGCTTCCGGCGCATCGAGGAGATGCTGGCCGCCCAGGGACGGACCCCTGACCAAGCCACGCTCGACGAGATGGAAGCCCTCTGGGTCGCCGCCAAGCACGAGGAGCGCACATGAACGCGCGCCGGCTGGTCGGCTATGCGGTCGTGGTTTTGGCGTCCGTGCTCGCCTTTGCCTCCTGCTTTGTGCCGGATCAATACGAGGCGGAGATCCGCTTCACCAAGCTGGGCGCCTACGGCATCACCTACAACGGCGTACTGACCAACGCGCCGTTCTTCAGCGAATATGCGCGCGGCAACATCAAGGACAGCCCCGAAACCCAGAAGACCGTCAAGCTGTACGGCGAGCAGCTGAAGCGGGATTCGAGTTTCAAGGAGGTCAACTCCCTGGGCCGCGGCCGTTTCCAGGTGAAATACTATCGGGAAGGACGCTTCTTCGGCGCGCACCAGATGGTGACCTTCATCAGCCGTCAGGCCCCGGTGTTCCGTCTGCGCACGACGGAGGAGGGCAACATCTCCGTCGCCGGTTCCGGCGCCGGCCGGCAATACGCCAGCAAGCTCGAAGCGGTCGGGATGACGACCCAAGGCCTGTTCCGGATCGTCACCGACGCCGAGGTGCTGGAACACAATGCACAGTTTGTACGCAAGTCGCCCACCCCGGGCTACACGATGTACGACTGGAAGATCCGCAACTTCCGCGACGTTCCGCCGCGCCTGATCGCCAAGCTGGCGGTCGACCCGAAGACCGGCGGCGCACCGTCGAATGTCGAGAAGGACACCGGGGACAAGGACGACGCCGCACTCGACGCGCTGGCAAAAAAGAAGAAGTAGACCGGGCTTAACGCTCCGCCATTTCTGCGGCTTCGCGCCACAGGGCATCGTTCGGCGCCAGCAACAGCCATTCTTGGTTGGGCAATGCCGGGCGATACGGCATCCCGTTCAGCATCGCATTGTGGCCACCCGCCTCGCGATGGATCAGCACACCGGCGGCGTGATCCCATGGCTTCAGGCTGCGATAGGCAAGCAACTGCATATCGCCGGCGGTGAGTGTCCAATAGTCGTGAGCGGCGCTGCCGAGACGGAGATTGCGCGCAAACTTTCCCAAAGACTTGGCAAAGGCGCGGGGATGTAGCGCAACGGTCATATCCTTCAATGCAAACGGCGGCGCAGGCAATTCGCGGCGGATCACGTCGCCGGCGATAGCGGTTTCCCACGCACCCGCCCCCTGCTCCGCCGCGATCGTCTTTCCCGTGAGCGGATCGTGGATCCAGCCCATGATCGTCTCGCCGCGGGCAATCAAGGCGATGATGACGGCGAAACGCGGGATGCCGTTGACGAAATTGCTGGTGCCGTCGATGGGGTCGATGACCCAGACCGGATGATCCTCGGCCAAGAGTTTGAGCAGGCCGGGATCGGCCGCGACACTCTCTTCACCAATCACACGCGAGCCCGGCAGGGCGCCCCGCAGGATCGGCGTGAGACGCTGCTCGGCTTCCTCATCGGCGATGGTGACAAGATCGGCCGGGTGGGTCTTGGCCCGAACGTCTTCTTTCCGCAGTTTGTTGAAGCGCGGCACAATGGATTCGCCGGCGACTTCCTTCAGGGCGGCGACGACCCGCTCATGGAGCGCGGTGCTGCCGAATCGGGTCATGCGGATTGCACACGCACGGCATCGCGCTTTTCCAAGCGCGCGGTATCGGCCGGATCGAGCAACACCGTGAGATGCGCTTCGGTTTCGTCATCCGCGCGCGACAGCACTTCGCCGTGGCTGTAGAGCCAGGCAATGGTCTCGCCGTCGTAGATCGGCACCGCCACGTCGAGGGTGCGACGCGTGCGGGACAGGTCCCGGTCGATGGCCGCCAACAAGCCATCGAGCCCCTCGCCCGTCACCGCGGACACGGCCACGGCGCGCGGGCTGCGCGCGGCATCGCCAAGCACGCGCAGGCGGGCGTCCTCATCGAGGAGATCGATCTTGTTGAGCGCCTCAAGCACCGGACGCTCGCCGTTTTCGGGATCGATGCCGAGCTGTTTCAGGACGTCTTCCACATCGCGGCGCTGGGAATCGGATTCCTCGTGCGAGACGTCACGGACGTGAATCACGACATTGGCTTCCAGCACCTCTTCGAGGGTGGCACGGAAAGCGGCAACCAGCTCGTGCGGCAGGTCGGAGACGAAGCCGACGGTATCGGACAGGATGGCGGTGCGACCCGACGGCAGTTTGATGTGCCGCATGGTCGGATCGAGGGTGGCGAACAACTGATCCCGCGCCACAACGCCCGCCTTGGTGAGCGTGTTGAACAGGGTCGATTTGCCAGCATTGGTGTAGCCGACAAGCGCGACGATCGGGTACGGCACCCGGGCGCGGGCCTGGCGATGGAGCTGGCGCGTGCGCGTGACCGTCTCGATTTCCTTCTTGAGACGCACGATGCGCTCGCCGATCAAGCGGCGGTCGATCTCGATCTGGGTTTCGCCGGGACCGCCGAGGAAGCCGAAGCCGCCGCGCTGGCGCTCAAGGTGGGTCCAGCTGCGCACCAACCGGCTGCGCTGGTATTCGAGGTGGGCAAGTTCGACCTGCAACTGACCTTCGCGGGTACGCGCGCGCGCGCCGAAAATCTCCAGGATCAAGCCGGTTCGGTCGATCACTTTAGCATTCCAGGCCTTCTCGAGGCTGCGCTGCTGGCCGGGCGACAAATGCCCATCGATCACGACAAGCTGTGCCTCGTGTTCCTTCACCAGATCAGCGAAGCGATCCACGGTTCCACTGCCGAGCAGCGTGGCGGCGCGGGGCTCTGCCAGGGTGATCGTCTCTGCATGAACCACCTGGAGATCGATTGCCGCTGCCAATCCGATCGCCTCGTCCAGACGGGCGCGCTCGTCCTGGTCCGAACGCGGGCGCGCCCCGCCCTTCTCGCCGCCCGCGTGGGGCCGCGATTTAAAGCGCGGATGTACGATGATGGTGCGGGTAGCTGGTGTCTTAGTATCGTGGAGCGACGTGGGCAAATCGGCCTTAGGTGGCCGCCTCTTGTTTTTCGCCGGCCTCGTCCTTGGGCTCGAACAGCGGGACGGGGGTCGACGGCATGACCGTCGAGATGGCGTGCTTATAGACCAGCTGGGTGTGTCCGTCGCGGCGCAACAACATGGAGAAGTTGTCGAACCAGGTGACGATGCCTTGCAGCTTCACACCGTTTACGAGGAACACCGTAACCGGGGTTTTGTTCTTGCGGATCGCGTTGAGGAAGACGTCCTGAACGTTCTGGGCCTTTTCGGCGGACATCGCAGGTGCACCCTTTTGACGTTGTTGCTTTTGTTGCTTCTTAACCCCGGCGGGGTGGGCGGCGGAGTGCATCCGATTTTCCCCGCCTGCGCAACCGCTGAATTTTATTGGCCATCACCGCTGCAAATAAATATATATATATCAATGCCTTGCGGCGATAGCGGCAGAGATGAGCCGCGCCAGTGTGGTGCAATCTGCGGCGTGCCGATGGGGAGATAGGGGCGCGTTGTCCGCTCCGCCATGCAGCAGGATCGTCGTGCAGTCCGCGGCGCGCCCGCATTCAATATCGACGCCTGCATCGCCCACAAACCAGACCGCGGGGCCCGGGGACACGCCGGTGTCCGCAAGCGCCATGAAGATCGGGTCCGGCGCCGGCTTGTCGCGGGGCGCGTCCTGGGCGCCGACCTTGCGAGCGAAATAGTGATCCCAGCCGAGATACCCGACTTCCTGGCGCAGATACTTCCCGGTCTTGTTGCTGACCACCCCCATGACGAGGCCGGCCTCCCGCGCCGTACGCAGAAGGTCTTCCGCCCCCGGTAAAGGGGCGAGGGTTTCCAGGTGGACCGCCTCGAACGCGCGGTAGTAGACCTCCCGCGCCTCTTCCCAGCGATCGCCATAGATCTTCGGGAATGTGTCGCGCAGGGAGCCGGCAACACGTTCGCGAATCTCGGCTTCGGTCCAGATGGGATGGCCCATCGTCTCCAGCGTGATGTTGGTGGCCCTGCCGATGCAGGGCCAGGTATCGACCAGGGTATTGTCCCAATCGAACAGTACGGCCTTCGGCGGTGTCAGATCATGCGCCAGGGCCGCGATATCGACCGCCGGCGCGAGGGCCGCTACACGTTCCATGCGGCGTCGGTCTCCGTGACGTGGGCGATATAGGCGAGATAGCGCGCCCGCAAGGTCCGGGCGACAGTGCCCGGCGCGCCGTTGGCGATGACGCGGTCGTCGACCTGGACGATGGGCATGACAAAGGTTGTCGTGCCGGTGAGGAACACTTCGCGGGCGGCCAGAGCCTCCTGCAATGTGAAGGCGCGTTCTTTCACGGGAATGCCGGCGTCCTTGGCCAGCTTGATGACGGCGGCGCGCGTGACGCCTCCGAGAATCTCGTGGCCAAGCGGATGGGTGAGGATCGTGCCGTCTTTGTCCACCATCCAAGCATTGGAGGCACTGGCCTCGGTCACCATGCCCTCGGGCGTATAGAGCAGCGTCTCGAAGGCCTTGGCTTCCACGGCCGCCTGACGCGCGAGGACATTGGGCAGCAGCGACGTCGACTTGATATCGCAGCGGCCCCAGCGGATGTCTTCCGCCGTGATCACCTTGGCCCCCTGCTCCGCCACGGTCTCCGACGGCGGCGCCACGGCGCGCGCGGTGACGATGACACTGGGCTTCACGGAGGCCGCGGGGAAGCCGTGCGCACGCGGCGCGATGCCGCGGCTGATCTGTATATAGATGATGCCGCGCGTGATGCGATTGCGCCGTACGAGTTCGCGGCAGATCACAGTGAGGACGGCGGCGGATGGCGCGCCGGAAATGCGGAGCTCTTTGAGCGAGCGCGTTATGCGCGTCAGATGGCCGGCATGATCCACCGGCCGGCCGTTCGCGATACAGGTGACTTCGTACACCGCATCGGCGAATTGACTCGCCCGATCGTCGATGGAGACTTGCGCGTGACGGTGCGGAAGGTAGCGGCCGTTGACGTAAGCGAGGTGGGGCATAGCCTATTCCCTACACGTCACCCTCGGGCTTGACCCGAGGGTCTGGGGCAAGACGTACAGGGAGGTGCTCTTAACCCTGGGTCCTCGGATCAAGTTCGAGGACGACCAAAAAGAAAAGACGATCACGCCGGCTCCCCTGCTCCATTCTCGCGGGTGTTACGCGCTTCGGTGGAGACGCCGAGAGACTTGAGCTTGCGATGCAGCGCGGAGCGTTCCATGCCGACGAATTCGGCGGTGCGCGAGATGTTGCCGCCGTAGCGAATCACCAGAGCCATGAGGTATTCGCGCTCGAACATCTCGCGAGCTTCACGCAGCGGCAGGGTCATAATCTCGTCCGAGCGCTGGAGCTTGAGCATCTGCGGTGTGTCGTTGCCGATTTCCGCCGGCAGCATTTCGGCGCGGATCGGATCGGACGCGCCGCCCGGCGCCATGATCAGCAGCCAGTCGATCACATTGCGCAACTGGCGCACGTTTCCCGGCCACGGATAGCTCTGCAACGCTGTGATGGCATCCTCGCCGAGGATACGGCGCGGCAGACCCGCCATCGCCGCGGCACGGTCCATCAGGTAGCGCGCGAGTTCGGGGATATCTTCACGACGTTCCGCCAAGGACGGCACCTGCACGGGCACGATACTCAGCCGGTAGAACAATTCCTCGCGGAACAGGCTGCGTTTGATTTCGCCACGCAAATCACGGTTGGTGGTGGCAATGATGCGCACATCAAGCTCCACCGGCCCATGGCCGTCCGGACGCTCCAGACGTTGATCCTGCAGGATGCGGATGATGCGGCTTTGGGTGGCCAACGGCATGTCGGCGACTTCGTCCAGCAAAAGGGTTCCGCCGTCGGCCATCTCGAACAGGCCGAAGGTGCGTTCGCCTTCCGCCGTGGCGGCGGTGCCGAACAGCACGTCATTCAGGCGATCCGGATGGAGCGCCGCGCAGTTCACGACAACGAAGGCACCGTTCGCGCGCGAGCCGTGCATATGGATCTGGCGCGCCACAACCTCTTTTCCCGAGCCCGCCGGCCCGGTGATCAGCACCCGGCTGCCGGTGGGTCCGACGCGCTCGACGGTGCGGCGCACGGCGTTCACCGCGGCGCAGTTGCCGATGAGGCTTTCGGGCGACCCCGCACGGCTGCGTAGTTCCAGGTTCTCGCGCTTGAGGCGGGCCGCCTCCATGGCGCGCTTGAGAATCAGCAGAAGGCGGTCGGACTCGAACGGCTTCTCGATGAAGTCATAGGCGCCTTGTTGGATCGCCTTCACCGCCGTTTCGATGGTGCCGTGACCGGACACCATGATGACCGGCACATGGGGCCGCATGCTCTTGCAGGCCGCAAGCACCTGAAGGCCGTCCAGACGGCTGCCTTCGAGCCAGATGTCGAGGATGATCGCCGCGGGTGCGCGGGTCTTCACCTGTTCGATCGCCTCTTCGCCGGAGGCGGCCGCCCGGGTGGCGAAGCCTTCGTCCTCCAGGATGCCGGCGACGGCGATGCGGATATCCGCCTCGTCGTCGACGATCAGAATGTCGTTGCCTGCTGCAGTTGCGACTTGCGAAGCCATGGTCTACTCCGCCGCCCGGCTCGGCTTGGGTTGAACAAACAGACTTGCCGGAAATTTCAGGGTGACGCGGGCGCCGCGGACGGGCTGGCCGTCCAGCGCCGGCGCATCGTCGAGACTCAACGTGCCGCCGTGGTCTTCCACGACCTTGGCGACAATGGCGAGGCCGAGGCCGGTGCCTTTGACGCGCGTGGTGACGTAGGGTTCTTTCAGCCGATCGCGCTCGCCGGGAGGCAAGCCGACGCCGTTATCGATGACTTCGATGGCCGCACCCTCGCCATCCGCACGGATCGCCACAGCGACATGGCCCGGCGTCGCATCGCCCGCAGCCATGCGGCTCTCAATCGATTCCAGGGCGTTCTTGACGATATTGGTCACGGCTTGTCCAACCTGTCGGGCATCGAGCCGCAGCATGACCGGGCTCTGCGGCAGATCGATGGCAAACTGGATTTGCGGGAAGGCCATTTTCTGGAGGCCCACGCCTTCGCGCACGATGCGGCCCAGGTCCACATCCTTGAGCTGTGGGGCGGGCATACGGGCGAAGGCGGAGAATTCATCGACCATCTGCCCGATATCGCCGACATGCCGGATGATCGTATCGGTGCACTGGATGAACAAACCCGAGTCTTCGTCGCCGAGACGGTCGCGGTATTTGCGCTTCAGGCGCTCTGCCGAAAGTTGGATCGGCGTGAGCGGGTTTTTGATCTCATGGGCGATGCGCCGCGCCACGTCGGCCCAGGCGGCCTTGCGCTGGGCCGATTGCAGCGCGGTGATGTCGTCGAAGGTGATGACATAGCCGACGGAGCGGTCGTCGGCGCGCTCGGTGGACAGGCGCACCATCAAGGTGCGGGTGGTGTTGCCGCGCACGATCTGGATTTCCCGCTGCAGGACGCGCTGCTCGGTATTGGCGGCCATCTCTGCGAACAGGGCGGCAAATTCCGGCGCGAAGGTCGACACCGGCCGGCCGATCAGTTGGTTCAGATCGGTACCGAGCAGCAACGCCGCGGAGCGGTTGGGCAACGTCATATGACCGCCCTCGTCGAGGCCGATCACGCCCGCGCTGACGCCGTCGAGCACGGTTTCGGTAAATCTGCGGCGCTCATCGAGTTGGGCATTGGTTTCGAGCAGTTCCGCCTGCTGTTCGTCGATGCGCTTGGTCATGCGGTTGAAGGCGCGGCTGAGAGACGCAAGTTCGTCCGCACCGGTGGTTTCCCGGACGCGTACCGTCAGATCGCCCGCGCGCACGCGCTCTGCCGCATTGATGAGATCCGAGATCGGCCTCGCGAGCCGGTTCGCGAGCGACAGGCCGAACCAGACCGAAACCATGAGCAGCAGCAATGCGACCACGGTGAACAGCAGCGTGAATCTGATCTCGAGGGCCGACCGGCTACCCTCGAGGCGGCGGTATTCATCGACGGCCGCGCCGGTACGTGTGACGCGGTTGAGCACCTTCGCGTCGATCACACGGCCGACGTACAGGTACATGGCCGGATAGGTGTTCAGGCGGATCAGGGCGCGCACACGATCACCGTTGTCGCCGGTGACGATGGCGACACGCCCGATGTTGGCTTCGGACAAGGCTTCGGGCGGAATCGTGCCGCCAGCTTGCAGGTCGAAATAATATCCGGTTTTCGCCACCACCTTGCCGTCGGCGTTGAACACCAGGGCTTCGGTCAAATTGCGGATGGCGGCCTGGGTGCCGAGGAAGCCGGTGAGCGCGGACTCGCCATAGAGGCTGAGCTGCGGCCAGCGGTTGTTCAGATCCGCCGCGAACGCGGTCACATCCGCCCGCAGCACCTGCTTGTGTTCTTCAATATAGGCTTCCGCGACCGCCTGGGATTCATTGAGCGCGCTGCGCACACGGTCGCTGAACCAGCTTTGCACGCCGAAGGTGAAGAACAGTGCGGAGAACACGGCGATGATGATGGTGGGAGTGATCGAGATCACGCCGAACAGCATCACCAGGCGGATATGGAGCTTCGAACCCGCCGTCCCCGAGCGATGCGCGGACCACAGCCGCACCAGCCGGCGCGCGACCAGCACCGCAAGGCCGAGCAGCAAGAACAGATCGAGATAGAGCAGCGCGAGAACGCTGCGTGGGTTCGGCCCCGCCTGATCCCATCCCGCCAGAGCGGCGTAGGTCGCGATCCCGCAGATCGCCGCGGCGACAGACAGTACGACCGCCATAATGTCGGCGAAGCGCACACGGCGGCCCCACACCGCCGAGCGCAAACTCCAGTGGCGGATGCTTTGACCGAGGCTCGCGCCCCTGGGCTCGGGCTCCTGGTCCGTGGCCCGTCGCTGGAGCACCGCGGTATTTTGCGGGGCGCTATTTGAGTCCGCGGACGACATTGATGTCGAGCTCCCGGATTTTTTTGCGCAGGGTGTTGCGATTGACGCCGAGCACGTCGGCGGCCTTGATCTGATTGCCGTTGGTCGACTGCAGCGTCAGCGTCAGAAGCGGACGCTCCATCTCGCGCAAGATACGGTCGTAGAGGCCGCGCGGCGGCAACGCACCGTTGTGGCTCTCAAAGTATTCCCGCAAATGCCGCTCGATGGTTGCGCTCAGCGTCGCCGGTCGCGCTTCCGCGGCCGCGACGGGGCCCGCCGTACCGGCAAGTTCCAGTTCGATCGCCTCGGCGCCGATGACAGTGTCGGTGTAAAGCGCGAGCACGCGCTTCATCAGATTCTCGAGCTCGCGCACATTGCCGGGCCAGCGGTGCGACTTCAGCCGCGCAATCGCAGCCGGGGCGAGCGATTTCGCAGGCAGGCCGCTCGCCGCACCTTCGGCGAGGAAGTGGGCCACGAGTTCGGTGATATCCTCGGAACGCTGCCGCAAGGGCGGAAGGCGGATCGGCACGACGTTCAGCCGGTAGTACAAGTCCTCGCGGAACAGGCCGGCCTTAATGAGCTGCGTGAGATCGCGGTGGGTGGCGGCAACGATGCGCACATCCACCTTGATCGGCGTGCGGCCGCCGACGGTGGTGAACTTACCGTCCTGGAGCACGCGCAGGAGGCGCGTTTGGGCTTCCGGCGGCATGTCGCCGATTTCGTCCAGGAACAGCGTGCCGCCGTCGGCCTGCTCGAACCGGCCCGACGCGCGCATCATGGCGCCCGTGAACGAGCCCTTCTCGTGGCCGAACAATTCGCTTTCGATAAGTTCCCGCGGGATCGCCGCCATGTTGACGGCGACGAACGGCGCGCCGCGGCGCTTGCCAAAATCGTGCAGCGCGCGCGCCACCAGCTCCTTGCCGGTGCCGGACTCGCCGGTGATCATGACCGTGAGGTCGGTATTCATCAGGCGCGCAACGGTGCGATAGACCTCCTGCATCGCCGGCGAGCGGCCGACAATCGGCAGCGCATCGTTGGCGGTGGGGCCGGGCTCCTCGCTCGGCTGGTTCGGCCGCAAGGCCAGCGCGCGATTCACGACCGAGACGAGCTCGCCAAGATCGAACGGCTTGGGGAGATATTCGAACGCCCCCCGCTCCGCCGCTTTCACCGCGGTGAGCAGCGTGTTCTGGGCGCTCATGACGATGATGCGCAGGTCCGGGCGGAGCTTGCGGATGCGCGGAATGAGGTCGAGCCCGTTCTCGTCCGGCATCACCACATCGGTGATCACCACGTCGCCGTCGCCTTCCGACACCCAGCGCCACAGCGTTGCGGCGGTGCCGGTGGTGCGCACGTTGTAACCGGCGCGGCCCAAGGCCTCGGTGAGCACGGTGCGGATCCCGTGATCGTCGTCCGCGATCAGCACAGTCGCATCAGCCACCGATCGTCTCCTTGGCGATGGGCAACATCACGCGGAAGGACGTGCGGCGCGGATGGCTGTCGAATTCGATGACGCCGCCGTGGTCGCTGACAATCTTCGCCACCAAGGCCAAGCCGAGGCCGCTGCCCTTCGGCTTGGTGGTGACGAACGGATCGAACAGATGCGGACGCAAATCGGGCGGTACGCCCGGCCCGTTGTCGGTCACTGCGACGACCAGGGGAAGCTGGATACGCGACGATGTGCCGGGCATCGTCACGCGTACGCCGGGACGGAAGGCCGTGGTGAGCCCAATCTCAGCGGTGACGCCATTGTCGTTCTCGGCGACAGCTTCAGCGGCGTTCTTCAGAAGATTGAGAAACACCTGCACGAGCTGATCGAGATTGCCCGACACCATCGGCAGCGACGGATCGTAGCGTTCCGTGATCTTCACACCGCGCGCGAAGCCGTTCTCCGCGAGGCGCTTTACCCGCTCAAGCACGACGTGAATGTTCACAGGCGTGCGCTCCAGCGGGCGGTCGTCGGAGAACACTTCCATCCGGTTCACCAGCGCGACGATGCGGTCAGCCTCGTCGCAAATCAACTGCGTGAGCTTGCGATCCTCTTCCCGCGCGCCCTGCCCCAACAGCTGCGCGGCGCCGCGAATGCCGGAGAGCGGGTTCTTCACCTCATGGGCCAGCAGGGACGCCATCGCGGTCATGGAGCGCGCGGCGGTGCGATGCTCAAGCTGCTGGCCGATCTTCAAAGCGCGGGTCTGCTCATGGAGCGACAGCACGACCCAGCCCGGCAACTCCGCCATCGGCGCAACATGCACCAGCATGGTGCGCGGTCCGGTGCGCGGCGTGTCGAGCTCAACGCCGTAGGCCGAGGTGGGCACGTCGTGGGTCAGAGCCTGATCGATCAGCGAGGAGACCGGGCTGTTGGGCGGCAGGAACTGGGTCAGCGGCTGACCTTCGATGGCCGCCGCGCTGGATTGAAACAGCTGCTCGGCCGCGGCATTGGCAAACCGCACCACGCCGCCGCGATCGACCGCAAGGGTGGCGGCGGGCAACGAAGCGATGATCGCCTCGGCGCTGACCTGCTGCGGTTGGGATTTGGACAGGCGCACGGGCTCAGGCATCACGCCGCCTCCCGCAAGGCGACATCGCCGGTGAACAGGCGCGTGATCGCGGCCTTCACCTGGGCCGGGTCGATCTCGGTGTTCACCGCGACGCGGAACGCGTTCGCACCGGGCATACCGACGGCGGCCCAGGCGAGATGCTTGCGCGCGATGCGCAGGCCCTTGTCGAGGCCGTAATAAGTCAAGAGGGCGTCGTAGTGTTCCAGCAGGATGGCCGCGCGTTCGGCGGGAGAAGGATCGGCGGGCGTTTCGCCGGTGGCGAGGAAGGCGCGCACTTGTGCGGGAAACCACGGCTTGCCGAACGACCCGCGGCCGATCATCACGCCGTCCGCGCCCGACATCTGCAGAAGCGTTGCGGCGTGTTCCGGGGTGGTCACGTCGCCATTACCGATGACCGGCACTTTCACGGCCTCTTTGACGCGGCGGATGAAGGCCCAGTCGGCGGTGCCGGTGTAGAGCATCTGGCGCGTGCGGCCGTGGACGGTAATGAGCTGGACGCCGGCGTCTTCGGCTTTCTTGGCCAGCACCGGGGCGTTGAGGCTGTCGTGGTCCCAGCCCATGCGCATCTTCAGGGTCACCGGCACCTTCACCGCCTTGACGACGGCTTCGACGATACGCACGGCGTGATCCTCATCGCGCATGAGGGCGGAGCCCGCCATCATGCCACCAGTGACCTTCTTGACCGGGCAACCCATGTTGATGTCGATCAGCGCCGCGCCCCGGTCTTCGGTCATGCGCGCCGCGTCGGCCATGATCTCGGGATCGCAGCCGGCGAGTTGCACCGCAAGCGGCGCCTCGTCGTCGACGGAGCCGCTCATGCGCTTGGAGCCGCCCTGCTGGCGCAGCAGTTCCCGGCTGGCGATCATCTCCGAATAGACCAGGTCGCAGCCGAACCGGCGCACCAAACGCCGGAACGGGCGATCCGTGACCCCGGACATAGGGGCCAGGAACACGTTGCCGGTGGTCTCTAGCGGGCCGATTTTGAGGCGACGATGCATCCGTGCCGGAGCCTGCATAAATCTTGGGCAGGCATTTGCTCAGGAAATACGGTCGAAATCAAGCGCTGTGACTGTTCTGCATCAGGTTGTTGCAACTGACTGAGCACAAAGCCGAATTGCAGGCCGGCCAGTGCGACCCTATGGTCTGGGCGCACATTAAAGGAGCTTCCCGTGGGGGGATGCGTAGCGCTGATCGTGGCGGCCGGCCGGGGGATGCGGTTCGGGGGGGACGGCCCGAAGCAGTACCAGACCCTAGGTGGCGCGCCCCTCCTGCGGCGCGCGATGAAGGCGTTCGTGCATCATCCGGGGGTGAGCGCCGTCCAAGCGGTGATCCACCCGGATGACGCCATGCTCTATGCGGAGGCCATCGCCGACCTGTCCTGGATCAAGCTGCTCCCGGCGGTTCACGGCGGCGCGACCCGGCAGCAGTCCGTGCGCAACGGGCTGGAGGCCCTGGCGGGGAAACCGCCCGACCTAGTGCTGATCCATGACGGGGCGCGGCCGATGGTCAGCGCATCCCTCATCGGGGCTGTGATCGAGGCGCTGCGGGAGGCCGAAGGCGCCCTGCCCTGCCTGCCGGTTGTCGACACGCTGAAGCGCCTAGACGGCGGCAAGGTCGGCGCGACGGTACCCCGGGAAAGTCTCGCCCGGGCGCAGACCCCGCAAGGGTTCCGCTATCCGGCGATCCTTGCGGCGCACCGCAAGGCCGACGGGGTCGACTTCACCGATGACGCCGCGGTGCTGGAAGCCGCCGGCGGGACAGTGCTGTCCGTGCCGGGCGATGAAACCAATATCAAGGTCACGACGATGGAAGACCTGCGGCGTCTGGAGGGCGCGTTGATGGAAACCCGCACCGGCACCGGCTTCGATGTCCACAAGTTCGGCCCAGGCGACGGGGTATGGCTGTGCGGATTGAAGATCCCGCACAGCCAAGGTCTTGAGGGACACTCAGACGCGGATGTGGCGCTGCACGCAGCGACGGATGCGATCCTCGGCGCCATCGGCGACGGCGACATCGGCGCGCACTTCCCGCCCACCGATCCGCAATGGCGCGGCGTGTCGTCGGACCGCTTCCTGCGGCACGCCTACGATCTGTTGCGCGCGCGCGGCGGCGCGCTGACGCACCTCGATATCACGATCATCTGCGAGCGTCCGAAAGTCGGACCGCATCGCGCGGCCATGGTGGCGCGCGTCGCCGAGATCATGAGCGTGGAGACGCACCGCGTCAGCGTGAAAGCCACCACGACCGAAGGCCTTGGATTCACCGGCCGGCGCGAAGGCATCGCGGCGCAGGCGGTGGCGACGGTGAAACTCTCCGCCTAACGCGCGCTTTGCCCGCCGTCGATGTTGAATTCGATGCCGGTGATGTGGCGCGCGGCGTCGGAGGCGAGGAACACGATCGGCACGGCGACGTCCGCCGCACGGGCGGGCATTCCCGCCGGAATGCTGCGGTTGCGATCCTTCGAGAAGAACTCGTCCTCGGACACTTCCACAAGCGCCTGCATGCCCGGCGACCATGTGTTGCCCGGGTGGATGGAAATCACACGGATGCCGTCCTTGCGGCCCGCCGCGGCGGCGGATTTCGTCAACCCCAACATGCCGCCCTTCGATCCGCCGTAGCAGATCGAGCCGCTTCCGCCGCGCTGCCCCGCCGTGGAATTCATGTTGAACACCACGCCGCCGCCATTCTTCTTCATGATCGGCCAGGCATAGGTCATGCCGAGGAACGCGCCTTCGATATTGAGGTGGATCTCGAACCAGTGGCCTTCCATCGGGATGGTCTCGATGGGGCCGCGCACGCCGCGGCCCGCATTGTTGACCAGGACATCCAAGCGTCCGAAACGCTTTTGGATGTCGGCGACCACGCGCTTCCAATCGTCTTCGACGGTGACGTCGAGTTTGTCGAAATGGCCCTTGCCCTTGCCTGCCTCGATCTGCCGCACAGTCTCTCGCCCGCGCTTCTCGTCGCGCCCCGTCGCAACGACGTAAGCGCCGGCGAACGCGAGCGCGAGCGCCACACCTTCACCGATGCCGGACGTCGCACCGGTGACGAGGGCGACCTTGCCCGAAAGGTTCGCGAGGCTGCCGGCTTCCTCGGGGGTTGCGTTCTTGAAGCTCATAGCGGCATCCCCCCGTTCTCGACCGGTAAGACGACGCCGGTGAAATAGCTCGCCGCATCGGCGGAGAGAAAGGCGATGGCCGCAGCCACATCTTCGACCGTCACCTGCCCTTGCTTCGGTTTGCCGCGGACGACATCGCCGACGAACAGGCCGTTGGCGCGGATGTTGTCTCCGGCCGCTGCACATTCAAGCGCGGCCGACTTGGTCATGATGATCATGCCGCTAGACGCAGCACTGGCCGCGGCCGCTTTGGGATTGCCCTGGAGCCCGTCGGCAGACGTCACGTTGACCAACGAACCGCCACCATGGGCACGCAGATACATGATTCCATATTTCACCCCGAGGAATGCGCGGCCATAGCTGGCCTCGAGCACACGACGGAACTCAGCCAGCCCGATCTCACCCACCGCACCGCCGCCGCGGGGCATGCACAAGTTCACGACCACGTCGCTCTTGCCGGGCTTCCTGGCGCCGGTCAGGAGTGCTGCGCCCCAGGCATCGTCGGTCAGTTCGGCGGGGGAAACGACGGTGACATTGGCACCATGCGTCGTGAGCGCGGACGCGACATCGCGCGTGAAGGATTCATCGGGCGCGAGGATGAGGACCGACTTGCCGGCGAGGACCTTAACATTCGTCGCCGCAAGCACCGCGGAAGCCCCGCCGCAGACGGATAAGGCAAGCGACGTATACCCCAGCGCGGAGCGCCGTGTCAGATCCACCATTTTACGCATCTCCCCGAACGCAGTTGAATGGTCGGGCGCGGCGGTCGGCGGTCGGGCTCAGCCGTCGTTGAAGCCCGGGGCAATCAGCATCTGTTGATTCATGCCGTTGAACGCTTTTTCCTCGCCGCGCATCTTGGCGCAGGTTCCTTTGGGAACCTCTTTAAAGTCTTGGCCTTCGTAGCTCATCTTTGCCTGACCGGCGCAGGAGTGGCTGCCATTCGCCGCGGCGCAGTTATTCTCGCGCGCCTTGGCGATGCCGTAGCACTTCTCCTTGTCCGCGGCACCCGTGGCCATGTCCGCAGCTTGCGCGCTCACGGCAAATGCCGCCGCGCCCAAGACGGCAACGGCAAGCGTCATGGCGCCGAGCACACGGGCCTTAGGGTCGGCCATCGAAAAACCTCACGGGATGAGAAGCGCGCGTCGCGGCGACGCACCGATGCGCCGCCGCGACGATACGCGATTAGACCTTGGTACCGACGATGTTATTGTAGCCGCGACGGAAGACATTGCGGCGGCCGGTGGACGGACCCGGCTCGTTGTACCAAACCTTGTAGCCGGCCTTCTTCATATCGCCGGCCTGATCGACCTCGGCCCACTCGATCTGCCAATCCTCGTGGTTCCAACGATAGGTCCAGAACAGATCGAACTGGCCCATCGCATCCTTCGCCGCCGGCCCGTTCGTATAAGAGTCGATCGCGAAGTAGTGCCCGCCCGGACGCAGGATGCGTTGGTTTTCCTTGAAGATCGCGCGCAAGGCGTCCGCGGTGACTTCGTGATGCATCAGGTGGCTGATGACGAGGTCGAAGTGGTTGTCGGGGAAGCCGGTGTCTTCCGCCAGGACCTGACGGAAATTCACCGCCACACCCATGTCGACGGCGCGCATGTGCGCATACCGCAGCATCGGACCGCCGACGTCGATGCCCCACACTTCCGCGTCCGGGAACTGGCGCTTGATGGAGGTCGCGTACTGGCCAATGCCCGTGCCCGTATCGAGGATGCGCTTGACCTTCTTATTCTCCGGCAGCGGCGTCAGGGCCGCGTAGGTCATATAGGCCTGGTCCTGATCATTCTTGCGATCGGCCGTCACATTCGTCGCGTAGTGATAGATGTGCCCGGCGAACGGGTCGCCGACGTAGCCGCCCGGCTGCTGGTGGATTTCCATCCGGCAGTAACCTGGGATGTGCATCTTCGGATTCAGTTCGAGACTGCCGGGACCCGCCTTATCGAAACGTTCCATTTCCGAGAGGTATTCGTCGTAGCGGGCATGGAAGAAATTCTGCAGCTGCTTCCACTTGATGTGCTGCACGTCCATCCAGGAATAGCCCGACATGGAGATGATCGGATCGTTGCCGACCAACTCCATCACCTTCGCCATCGGCAGTTCCGCGCCGACCGGGATGCCGGCCTTGTTGAAGATTTCCGCGGCACGGGCTTCGGCCGCCGTGCGCGAGGACTGATTGGTCCACTTGCGCATCCCGGAAATGAAGTCGTTGTGGCTTTCCAGATCGAGTGAGCCGTAGCGCACCATGATGCCGTCATGGCCGCGTTGTGCGACGCGTTCCGGACCATTGCCGGCCGCGAACGCTTGTTTCGAAGCGAGTTCGGAGCCCGCAGCGACCGTTGCGAGTGCCGCTGAACCCTTAAACAGAGAACGACGATTCATCATTTTCATGTCTCCCCTTGATTAGCCGCGCGGCTCTTGATCGGTGATCAGCGATTGCGCGTAAGGAATGTCTTTGCGGCGCAGGAACGGATCGAACATTTGCGAGACCATCGCATCGCGCTTGGCCTTCCACTGTT
>CANJPQ010000038.1 GCA_947476275.1 Fidelibacterota bacterium | reverse complement strand
GCGGCAGGCGGCGATCTCCCGCTCGGCTTCGTCCCACTTCTGCGCCCGGTACGCCACCAGCATCGCGTCGTGGCGCTGCTTCAGTTCCGCGAACCATGGCTGCCGCGCGACCGTCTCGTCGCCCAGCAGGGTGAAGATCCGCACGGCCTGCGTCTTGCCCTTCACCTGGATCAGGTCGAGTTCCAGGATCGGGAACTCTGGCGCGCCCAGCGCGGTGGCTTCGCCCAGCACGATGGTGAGGTGATAGGTCTTCGACTGGCCTTCGAGGCGCGAGGCCAGGTTGACGTTGTCGCCCAGCACGGAATACCCGAAGCGCTGCTCCGAGCCCATGTTGCCGACGCAGGCGATGCCGGAGTTGACACCAATGCCCACCGCGAGCGGGCGGTGCTCGCGGCCCTCGGCCTTCGCTTCGGCCTCCACTTCGGCGTTCACCCGCGCCACGTCCTCGATCATGGCCAACGCCGACCGGCAGGCCTGCACTTCGTGCCGGGGCACGTCCAGCGGCGCATTCCAGAACGCCATCACGCAATCACCCATGTATTTGTCGATCGTGCCGTTGGTGCGCAGGATGGAATCCGTCAGCGGCGTCAGCAGGCGATTGATCAGGCGGGTCAAGCCTTGGGCGTCGAACAATTCCGAGATGCCGCTGAACCCGCGGATGTCGGAGAACATGAAGCTCATGTCGCGGTTCTCGCCGCCCAGCGTCAGGCGGCTCGGATCGTCGGCCAGTTGCTCAACCAGGGCCGGAGAAAGGTACTGGCCAAAGGCGGAGCGCACCTGCTTCTTGCTGCGTTCCGTGTTCAGGAAGCCCACGTACGTCAGCCAGCTGTAGAACATGAAGGCGACCGCCACCGGGAAGGTCGGGTCGTAGAGTTGGCGGTTCACCGAAAACTCGTTCCACGAATATCCCAGCCACACCGCCGCCACGGCGCCGAAGAACACCGCGCCGCCCACCGCGCCCAACATCGGCGTCACGACCACCATCACCAGCGCGATCCCCACCAGCGCAAACATCTCAATCCCCAGCGCCTCGCGCGGCCGGGAGATCTGCTGATTGAAGATGATGTTCTCGAGGATGTTGGCGTGCATCTCCACGCCGGGCAGCACGGAGTCCAGCGGACTTGCGCGCAAGTCGAAGGTGCCCTTCGCGGAACTGCCCACCAGAACGATCTTGTCTTTCAACTTCTCCGGCGGCACGCGGCCGGCGATGACGTCGGCGGCGGATATGTAGGAGGGTTCCCAACTCCTGTGGTCGCGGAAATACACCCAAACCTGCGCGCGCAGGTCGGTATTGATCACAAAGTATTCTTTGACGCGCGGCGGCCGGATCAGCACGCTTTCCGCGCCGCCCATGGCGGCATTGGTCTTGAGGGTGACCGTCTTTGCGCCGAGCTTGAGGCGCAGCATGTCCAGGGTCAGGGACGGATAAATCTTGTCTTTGATGACCAGGAGCATCGGCACCTGGCGCACGATGCCGTCCAGCACGTCCTTGGACACGCTGAAAATCCCGCGCCCCGCAGACCCCATCTCCAGTTCCGGGAGCGAGCGCAGCAGGCCCTCGTGATGCTCCAGCATCGTCGTGGCGTCGGCGTCGCCGACCGTGGCGACCGAAGTGGAGGGCACGCCTTCCACCTCCGTTCCCGGTTCCGTCAGCACCGTCTGTCCGACCACGACCCGCTTTGAGTTCGCGATCGCCTGGGCGAGCACGGTGTCGTTGGTCGGGATTTTCTCCAGCTCGCTGCGCACTTTGGGATCGATCGCATTCGCCGGCAGCCCACCGGCCACGCGGGAGATCGAGGTGGAGTCCGCCTCGGACCACACAATATCGAAGCCGATCGGCCCCGTGTCGGCCGCGGTCAGGTTGTCGATCATTTTGGCGAACAGATAGCGCGGCCAGGGGAAGGCCTGCAGCTCGGCAAGGCTTTTCTCGTCGATGTCGACGATGACGACCGGGCTCTCGCCCTCGATCGCGCGCGGCTTGAGCTGCTGATAGAAATCGAACGCGCGGGTGCGCAGGAATTGGACGATCTGCGGATCCGAGGTGCGGATGAAGACCAGGCCCACCAGCGCCAGCAACGCGGTGAGCCGGCCGGTTTGGATCAGGCGCTTGTTGAACTGCCGCCACCACCAGCGGCCGGACAGGGCATTGCCCCAGGGGATGTCGCGCAAGCGCGCGCCCGACCGGGCCACCACCCCAGGCTCCTCCGATTCGGTCGGTGTATGGATATCGTCGCGCAAGCCCTAGTCCCCCGCGGGCGATTATAGCCCAAATACAGCCCGGAATACCGCTCCAGAATTGTCATGAAATGCAGTAAATTCAGGGTCATGGGGGCAACCGCAGATTATACGCGCGATCTGACCCGGGACGTGGCCCGGGCGCTGGAGCGCCATGCCTGGCTGCGGCCGTTTGTCGAGCCGCTGCGCCCGCTGTTCAAAGAGATCCTCGCGGTCTCCCTGTGCTTGAACCTGCTCGCGCTGGCGGTGCCGGTGTTCGTGCTCCAGGTCTATGACCGGGTGATCTTCCACGCCGGTCTCAGCACCTTGGTGGGCCTCACCCTCGGCGTCCTGATCGTGATCGGTTTCGACTTCACCCTGCGGCGGGTGCGCGCGCGCATCCTGCGCGCCGTGGCGCTGCAGATCGACGTGACCGTCAGCCGGACCTTGGTCGACAAGCTGCTCGCGCTGCCCCTGCGCAGTCTTGAGATGCGCACCGCGGCGCAGTGGCAGCTCCTGTTCCGCGACGCGGATGCGGTACGCAACACACTCTCCGGCGCGACCGCCGTGCTCGCCACGGATCTGGTGTTCGGCGTCCTGTTCCTGGCGCTGGTGGCGGTGATCGCCTGGCCGGTGTTTTGGGTGCTGCTTGTCGTCGCCGCGGTCTTCATCGTCATCGCTTGGCGCGCCGGCAAGATGGTGGCGGACGCCACAGACCGTGAAAAGGTGAAGGTTGCCAGCCGCGATGCCCTGGTGGCGGAGTTGATCTCCGGCCGCACGACCGTAAAGGCGCTCGCGCTGGCGCCGCGGATGCGCAGCCAATGGCAGGATCGCCAGGCCGCCACCATCCGCGAATCCCTCACGCGCGGGGCCGACACCGAAATCTTCGCCTACCTGGGCCAGAGCTTGAGCCTGCTCGCCACTGTCGCCATGACCGCGCTCGGTGCGCTCGCCATCATGGGCCAGCACCTCACCATCGGCGGCCTCATTGCCGCCAACATGCTGTCCAGCCGCTTGCTCGGGCCGTTGAACCAACTCATCGGCGCATGGCGTGGCTTCACCTTGTTCCAGCAATCCTCGCAGCGCTTGAGCGCACTGTTCGCGGAGGCCGAGGAGCCTGCGGAAAGCGCCATCGCGCTGGAACGTCCGCAGGGGCGTCTCACCCTCGACAACGTCACATTCGGATATTCCCCGGACGATGCGCCGGTGGTGGCCAACATCCGCCTCGATATCCAACCGCGCGGACTCACCGCCATTCTCGGTCCCAACGGCAGCGGCAAGACCACCCTCGCCAAGATCATGATGGGGCTCTACCGCCCCGACAGCGGCCGCGTGCTGATTGACGGCGCCGACATTGCGCAATTCGGCCGCGCCGATCTCGCCGCCTGGATCGGCTATGTCCCGCAGGATTGCGTGCTGTTCGCCGGCACGATCCGCGACAACATCGCCATCGCCCACCCGCGCGCGACGGACGCGGAGATCGTCGAGGCCGCCACGGCGGCCCGGGCGCATCACCTCATCATCGACTTGCCGCAGGGCTACGGCACGGCGGTGGGCGAAGCGGGCGCGCGGCTCTCGGGCGGGTTCCGTCAACGCATTGCCATCGCGCGCGCGCTGTTGGGCGAGCCGGCGCTGATTGTGATGGACGAGCCGACCGCCAGTCTCGATCGCGCCGCCGAAGACGAGTTGCGCCAGTCTTTAGGTGAACTCGCGCAAGCCCATACCATCATCGTGATCACCCACAGCCCGAGCTTGCTGCAAAGCTGCCACAACGTGGTGATCATGGAACGCGGCCGCATCAAGGCCGCCGGTCCGACGCAGAAAACCCTGCAATCATTGAGCGAAACGCCGGTACGCGTGGTCTCGGACCGGGAAGCCAGCGCATGACCGAAGCAACCTCTCCCCTCGACGCCCTGCTCGCGGAGAAATCCCGCCCGACCTGGCGTCCGGTCTCGCAGGCGATCATGGGCTTCATCGGCGTGTTCTTCGTCTGGTCGATCTTCGCCCAGCTCGATGAAGTCTCGGTCGCCACCGGCGAAGTGATCCCGCAAGGCAAGATCAAGACCATCCAGCATCTCGAAGGCGGCATCATCGAAGAGATCATGGGGCGCGACGGCGATATCGTGCGCGCCGATGCCCCGCTGCTGCAGATCAATCTCGGCCAAACGGCGGGCACGAAGGAAGACGTGCAGATCCGCCTCGATGGTCTCGTGCTGTCGCGCGCCCGCCTGATGTCCGAAGCGGAAGGAAAGCCGATCGAATTCCCGAAGGACGTTGCGGCCCGTCAGCCCCAGCTCGTTGCCGCACAGCTGGCGACCCATAACGCGCGACTGAAGGAACTGGAATCCACCAAGAGCGTGCTCGAGAACCAGGTGCGGGAGCGTACCCACGAGATCAACGAGGTCGAGGCCAAACTCATCGCCGCGGAGTCCAATCTCAAGCTGGTGCGCGAACGCCTCACGATGTCCGAAGATCTGCTGAAGGACGGGCTGACCTCGCGCATGGAGCACAACCAGCTCCAAGGCCGCGCCGCCGAATTGAACGGCGACGCGACGTCTTTGCGCTCGACCTTGCCGCGCACACGCTCGTCCTTGAATGAAGCGCAGGAACGCGTGAAGGAACTCGACGCCAAGTTCAGCCGCGAAGCGCGCGAGCAACTGGGTGAGACCGAACTCAACATCGCCCGCACCCAGGAGATGCTCACCACGGCGTCGGAGCAGGCGGGCCGCTCCACCATCCGCAGTCCCATTACCGGCATCGTCAAGAACATGCGCTATCACACCATCGGCGGCGTGGTGCGCCCCGGTGAGCCGATCATGGACATTGTGCCGTCGGAAGATGCCCTGGTGGTGGAAGCCAAGCTCAATCCCGTGGATCGCGGGTTTGTGCGCGTCGGCCAGAAGGCGCTGGTGAAGGTCGATACCTATGACTACGCCCGCTACGGCGGCATCGACGGCGAAGTTATCGCCGTCGCGCCGGATTCCACCGTGCCGGAAAACGGTCAGGCCTACTTCAAGGTGATCGTCACAACCGCCAAGCCCTACCTCGGCGAAGAGAAGGAAGCCCTCACCATTGCCCCCGGCATGGGTGCCACGGTCGACATCCATACCGGTACCAAGTCCGTCATGAGCTTCCTGCTGCGCCCGGTGCTCAAACTGAAAGCAGAAGCGTTCCGGGAACGGTAAGCGTGCGGGTGTTTTCCGCGGGTTACGCCTTCAGGAACTTCACCACCGCATCCGCCCAGGCGTCCGGCTTCTGATCGACGATGTCGATGCCGCCACCCTGCAGTTCCACGAACGCGAAATCGGGCCGCATTTTGCGGGTCAGCTTGGCGTTCTCGTAGATCTGGTCGCCGGTGTTGGTGATGATCAGGGTCGGCTTCTTGATCTTCGGGATGCTGTTGTTGTGGTTGTACAGGAACGCCGCATGGTGTCCGTACCAGAACGGGGCGTAGCCCCAGAACTTCTCGATGGTATAGCGGGTGATCAGCTTTGGATCCGGCTCCTCGCCTGACTGCTGGTACATGCGCTGGCGGCCTTTGAACGACGCCACCAAGTGCGAACCGTCCGCCTGATATACAAAGTCGATCTCGCTGCGCTGGTTGCCGTCCAGGAAGTTCTGGCGCTCCTCCTCGCTCATCGGCAGCGGCCCGGCGATCACCAGCTTGCGCACGCGGTCGGGGAACTGCTGTTCGACTTCCGTGGCGACCATGCCGCCGGTGTGGTGGCCGAGAACGTCCGCCTGCTTGATACCGAGGTGGTCGAGCACGGCCGGCACCGCCTTGGCCCAGTCCTCGACCTTCGGCACAAAGGTCGTCGGATCGGAATTGCCGAAGCCCGGGCAGTCGACGGCGATCGGCCGCATGCCCCGGTCCATGAACGGCTTGAACACATTCTCGAACTGGCGCGAACTCATCGGCGCCTGATGGATCAGCACCAGCGGCTGGCCCTTGCCGCCGTCCTGATAGTGCACCTGGCCGTAGGGACCGTTGGCGTAGCCCCTGGTCATCTTGGGCAGCGTGATCTTCACCGGCGGCGGGTTGGGCTTGTATTTGACCTTGGGTGCGTCCGGCGCTTGCGCGTGCGCCGCGCTCACGGTCGCGCCCGCGGTCACAAGCGTCGCTGCCCCCGCCGTCAATGTCCGCCGCGAGATGCCTGATTTTGCCTTCGCCATGGTCGCCCTCCCTGAAGTCCGAAGGGCCCAGTGTAGGCCGGGGCGGGGGAAGAAATAAATCCGCCGCGCAACGCCTCACGCGGCCCACGGCGGCCTTGAATAATCGGCTCGTAGGGTGGGAAAAGGCGACCGGGTCGCTCTACTTGAACGCCCCGGCAGTGGCGATCTTCTTGCCTTTACGCCAAAGTTCGAACACGCAAGCACTTGGACTGGCAGCTTTTACAGTCGCAGCCATGTCCCTTGCGGCAATGTCGTCCGGTGCGGTGAACGCCTCAACGCTCACGATTCGCCGATCATTGTCGATCAGCAGGCACACGTAGGTTTCCATGGTTTCCATGATTGCGACCTCATTCTCAGCCGCCCGACAAAACGCATCAGTTGCAGCGGCCGCGAGGTCGTCACGTGACAAGCCTGGGGCAGTTCTCGCCAAGGGCAGGCAAATGACGCCTGTCCTCTGGGTCAAGTTGCGTATGTTGCAACGAGTTAATCCTCGCAACAGCGCGCGTTGAGGTTGAAGCGCAACTTGCAACTAACGCTTCACCCGTCACCAGGTCCCGCGTGGGGCTGATCAATAGAGCCGAGCGAGAATTCCGAGCACTGGCTATTGAGAATAGAGGCCCGAAAGGGCGCAAGATGACATGATAGGATCACTCGACCGAAAGCGGTTGCACGTAACAGGGGTCCCAGGAACTGGGGACATCGAGATGGACGAACCAGCCACGCCAGCCAAATTTGTCTCCCTTGGGGCATTCGCGGAAATCGGACCCCGGGAACTCGATGAACTCGCTCAATCCGCACGGCGTGCCGTCACGGGCAGGGCGCGCATTTGTCTTCACGCCGATCATGCGGATCCCGTTCAGGAGATGGTGATCGCGCTGCGGCAGGACAAACCCATCGCCGCGCACCGCCAAGCCGGGCGGCGGCGTAAGTCCTACCACCTGCTGGAAGGGAAGCTTTGGGTCGTATTCTTTGACGACTCCGGCAAGCGCATACGGGAATCGATACTCGGAACTACTGAAGGGTGCGCGCCAGTTCTCACCTTTCCGCCGGGCACGTGGCACGCCTGTGCGGCACTATCGCCAGTGGCAATTTATCTTGAGACGATTTCGGGGCCATTCGACGCGACCGCCACCTCATGGCAGAGTTGGATGCCCTGAAAGCCTTGATATAATGGCGATAATACGCAAGACAGCCGAAAGCCAAGGCGCTACAATTCTGCAGAGACGCTGACCCGGCGCATTTCAGACGTCATAAACGCCTCCCATACTGACAGACTGCTCCGCGGCTGCTGAGGGTCAGGCTTCGGAGACCCCAATTAATCATGAAAATTCTCGGTATAAATGGCGGCGTAACGCCCCTCCAGCACGAGCCTTCCGCAGCTCTGGTGGTTGACGGCGAAGTCATCGCCGCCGCGGAAGAAGAGCGCTTCGTCCGCAAAAAGAACGCACCAGGTCTTGTGCCGATCAACGCCATCGCGGCGTGTCTCAAGACCGGCAAGCTTACGATCCGCGACATCGATCTGATCGTACATCCCGGCGAGACGTCGAAGGATCTGGTGCAGCGAATCCGGCTCTACATGGAGCATTACTTCGGCTTTTGCCCGCCGGTGAAGCTGGTGAATCACCAGCTCGCGCACATGGCATCGGCTTTCTATTGCGCACCCTATCCGGAGGCCCTTTGTATTTCCTACGATGGCTACGGAGACGACCTGAGCGGCGCGCTCGGTGTCGGAGATAAGAACGGCTTGCGCATCTTGCGCACGTACAACATCAGCGAATCGCTCGGCCGCTTTTACAGCGCGCTGACGTCCTATCTCGGTTTCGAGGTAGCGGAGGCTGAATATAAAGTCATGGGCTTGGCGCCGTACGGCCGCCGTCACATCGATCTTTCGCCAATCGTTCACATCGAGGACGATTCCTTCACAATCGATCCCTCCTATTTTCGGGCGACGGACCGTACGCGTTCGGACGGTTCGGGCGATGAGAGCGAGCCGCCGATCCGGTCTTTCTCCGAACCTTGGTACAGCAAGAAGCTTGTCGAACTTCTCGGACCGCCGCGCCGCAAAGGCGAGCCGATCGATCAGCGTCACCGCGATATCGCGGCGGCGATCCAGCAGGCGTTCGAAGAAGCGACGCTTACAATGGTCCGGCGATTGCGCAAGGAAGCCGACATTCCCTACATCGCACTTGCCGGTGGCTGCGCGCTCAACTGCAAGGCCAACGGCCTCATTCGCAAGCTGCCGGGCGTCAAGGGCGTCTTCGTCCAGCCTGCTGCCTCGGACCGTGGGCTCGCCCTCGGCGCGGCACTTCTCGCGGCCAGCGAGAAAGGGGAGGCCAAGCATAAACTGGACCACGTATTCCTGGGTCCGGAGTATTCCGACGCGGAGATCCGCGGTGCATTCGATGTCGCTGGCGTACGCTACCGGCGGATCGATGACCCGTCGGCGCAGGCCGCGGAGCTCTTGGCAGAGGGCAATATCATCGGCTGGTTCCAGGGTCGCGCCGAATTCGGGCCGCGCGCGCTGGGGCACCGCTCGATCCTTGCTGATCCTACGCGTCCAAACATGAAGGACGAGGTCAATCGGCGGATCAAGTATCGCGAGGAGTTTCGGCCCTTCGCACCGGCGGTGCTCGATACTGAAGCAAACAAGATCTTCGATCTCGATGTCCCGTCTCCGTTCATGACTGTCGCAGTCGACGTCCGCCCAGAGTGGCGCGACAGACTCCCTGCGGTGGTCCATGTGGACGGCTCCGCGCGCGTACAGACAGTCAGCCGCGCGACCGATCCGAAGTTCTTCGACCTGATCGAGCGCTTCGGTCAGTTGCGCGGCGCGCCCGTAGTGCTCAACACGAGTTTCAACGTGCGTGGCGAGCCGATCGTCGAGTCGCCGATCAATGCCGTGGCGACGTTTGCCGCGTCGGGACTCAATGCTCTGATCGTCGAAAACTACCTGATCGAGAAATAGCTCAGATCGCTTCCACGGGGGGATCCGTGACGATTCGCGTTGGAATCATCGGCGCCGGACGGATCGGGCAGCTGGCGCATTTGCAGGGCCTTGCCGGCGATCCGGCGTGCGCTGTCGTCGCCATTGCCGACCTGCGCCCTGAACTTGCGCGCCGCGTCGCGGATAAATTCGCCATTGCCCGTGTCTACACAGATCACCGCGCGTTGCTCGCCGATAACAGCATCGATGCAGTCTTTGTGGTGACCCACAGATACCAGACGGCGGCAGTTGTGCGGGATGCGCTGCAGGCCAAGAAGCACGTGTTCTCAGAGAAGCCGATGGCGCTCGACAGCGGGACCGCGCGTGAGCTCGTGTCTTTGGCCGAGCGCCAAGGCGTGCTCTACGCCGTCGGCTACATGAAGCGCTACGATCCTTGGGTCGCGCTCGCCAAGGCCAATGTGGATCAAGCCGCCGGTCGCGATCCCGTCCACCTGATTCGGATTTCGTGCTTCGGCGGCGACACCGAGCGCGACGATGCCTACCTGATGACCGACGAGCCGCGACCAAGCGCCGATCGCGCCACTTTCATGCCGGAGTGGCTGCCGAAGCCGCTGCATGCCAGCTATGACTCCTTCCTCAACGTGTACTCCCACGATGTGGATCTGGCGTTATATCTCGCAAGCTCTGATCTCGCGCTGTCCCACGCGGTCATGCTGGACGAGAATTGTCATCACGTGCTGCTGCGCAATGAGCGTCTTGCAGTCAGTCTTGATACCGCCGCGATCCCCGGAAAGGATTGGCGCGAGTCTCTGGACCTCGTATCCGGGGAAAACCTGCTCTCGGTGCGCCTTCCGGCGCCGCTCGATTCCCAGTCGCAAGGTGCGGCCACCTTCTCGGACCCGGACACGCGGTCCCTCGCGCCGGAAAACAATACCTGGGCCTTTCAGTCGCAGGGCGCCGCCTTCATCCGCGCGGTACGTGGCGAAACGACCTTTCGCTCCACCGGCGCCCAGGCGTTGCGAGCCCTTGAACTCACCGAAGACATCTTCCGCGCCTATGTGAAGCAGGCGCCAATGGAATCACGCCATGTCGCCCAATAGTCCCGTTCGCCGTCGTCAGGATTGCCGCATTTGCGCGAGCAACCATCTCAAGGTGGTTCTGCCGTTGAAGCCGATTCCGGTCGCGTCACCGAACATTCGCGTCGACGATCCAGGGTCCGCAAGTCAATTGGGCCTGGCGGGAATTGACGTTTTCCGCTGCGAAGATTGCGGGCATCTGCAGCTCTTAGATATGCTCGAACCGCATTTTCAGTACACCAACTTCCAATACACCACCTCGGTTTCGCGCGGGCTTGATACGCATTTCGAAGGGCTCGGCGCTGAGTTGATCCGCAGGGTTGGAACGCTCGCGGGAAAATCCGTGCTGGAGATCGGCAGCAACGACGGCACGTTGCTGGAGGTGCTGCATAAGGCCGGCGCGCGCGTCTTGGGCATCGATCCCGCCGAGAAGGCTGCGGGCCTTGCCAACGCCCGGGGGCTGGAAACCATCGTCGGCTTCTTCTCAGCCGAGACCGGCCAGAAGATTCTGCAGACGCACGGCAAGTTCGATCTGATCCTCAGCAACTACACCGTCGCCAATATCGACGACCTCACCGGTTTCGCCGCCGGCGTCAATCTGCTGCTCGCGGACGACGGGTTGCTCGTCGTCGAAACATCCTATGGTCTCGATGTCCTTCAATCGCGTTTGCTCGATACGATCTATCACGAGCATGTGTCCTACTTCCTTGTGACGGCGCTGCAGGTCTATGCCCAACGGTCCGGCTGGGAGCTGGTCGATGTTCAGCACATCCCAACCAAAGGCGGCTCCATCCGCGTGTACTTCCGTCGTGCCGCGGCGCGTGCAGCGGTGAGTTCCGCCGTCGGCCAATTCGTCGGAATGGAACGCGCGGCCGATGTCGCGGGCACCCGGCCCTATGCCGCCTTCATGCACGACCTGGAGATGATCGAGAAAGAACTGGCCACCTTTGTCGCCGAGCACCGCGCGCGCGGCCCGATTGTCGCCTTCGGCTCCGCGGTTGGCAGCATGCCTCTGATGAGCCAGTTCAACCTGTGGCCGGCCATCGATCTGTTCGCCGACGACACGCCCCTCGCCAAAACCCTGGTCCACGGCGACAAGAAGATCGAAGTCCTGCCCACGGCCGCTTTGGCTGCCCGGCAGCCGGGAGCCATCGTCCTGCTTGCGTGGCGGTATGCCGACAAGATCAAGGAAAGCCTCCAAAAGGCCGGGGTTCGCGACGTTCCCGTCATTGTGCCGTTCCCGGCTCCCCACCGTTTCACGACCTAGGTCTGCTTCCGTCCGTGCCGCCCACATCCAAAGCGGGTAGGGTGCGGGGGCCCGCAATTGGCTTGCATCCGAGCCCGGCCAAATGAAATAAGACCGCCATGAAAAGCCAGGGATTCGACGTCGTTACGGGGGGCGCGGGCTTCATCGGCAGCCATTTGGCGGAGACGCTTTTGGCCGCCGGCCGCTCTGTCCGAATCCTCGATAATTTCGCCTCTGGCCACCGGCGCAACCTGTCGGATTTCGCCGGCCACGCCGCGCTTGAGGTTGTCGAGGGCGACATCCGGGATCCGGCGGCCGTCCGCGCCGCCCTTACCGGCGCAGAGCGGGTGTTCCACCTGGCGGCCCTGGCCGATATCGTGCCCTCGATCCAGGCGCCCCAAGCCTATTTCACCACCAACGTCGACGGTACGTTTGTCGTGCTGGAAGCTGCCCGCGCCGCCGGCGTGCGCAAGCTGGTCTACGCCGCGTCATCCTCCTGCTACGGCATCCCGGACGTCTATCCCACGCGCGAGACCGCGCCCATCGATACCCGCTATCCCTACGCGCTCACGAAGTTCCTGGGTGAACAGCTCGTGATGCACTGGGGCGCGGTCTACGGCATGGATGTGGTGGCGCTGCGTTTGTTCAATGTCTACGGTCTGCGCGGCCGCACCGCCGGTACCTATGGCGCCGTGTTCGGTGTCTTCCTCGCGCAGCTTCTCGGCAATAAGCCGCTGACGGTGGTTGGCGACGGTACCCAAACCCGCGACTTCACGTATGTCACCGACGTGGCCCGCGCCTTCATGGCGGCCGCCGACAGCAACATCACCGGCGAGATCATGAATGTCGGCACCGGCCAACCGGTCTCGGTCAATCGTCTGGTCGAGCTGCTGGGCGCCAAAGAAATCGTGCATATCCCAAAGCGTCCCGGCGAACCCGATTGTACCCACGCCGACGTGGCGAAGATCACCAAGCTTCTCGGCTGGGCACCCGAAGTTTCGTTCGAGGACGGCGTGCGCCGTATGCTCGCGCGCATTCAGGATTGGCGCGACGCGCCGGTCTGGACCGCCCAGACAATCGACGCCGCGACGGCGGATTGGTTCAAATATCTCGGCGCGTCTGCATGAGCAACGACACACCGAAGATGAGCGACACCGACGCCCGCCAAAAGATCACCACGATCGATGGACTGGCCGCGCGCGTGAAGGCTGCCAAGGCGGCCGGCAAAAAGGTGGTCTACGCCCACGGCGTGTTTGATCTGCTGCATGTCGGTCATGTGCGCCATCTCGAAGCCGCGCGCCGCGAGGGCTCGTATCTCGTGGTCACGCTGACAGGCGACAAGTTCGTCAACAAGGGCCCGGGCCGCCCGGTGTTCCCGGAACACCTGCGCGCGGAGATGCTCGCATCCCTGGTTCATGTCGATGCGGTTGCGATCAATCAGGCGATGACGGCCGAGAACGTACTCCGCACAGTCCAGCCCGACATCTACATTAAGGGCAACGAGTACAGCGACGCCGGTGCCGACGTGACCGGCAAGATCACCGCCGAGCGCGAAGCCGTGGAGGCACATGGCGGCGAGATCGTGTTCACCGACGAGGAGGCCTTCAGCTCCTCCACCCTGCTCAACCGGCACTTCGCACTGCATGAGCCGGCAGTCCAGCGCTACCTCGACGACCTGCGCGACGGCGGTGCGTTGGCCGCGATTCTGAAGGACATCGAGTCCCTGAAGGACGTGCGCGTTCTTCTCGTCGGTGAAGCGATCATCGACGAATACCAATATGTGACCGCCCTTGGCCGGCCCTCCAAGGAAGTCATCATCGCCACCCAGTTCAAGGACCGCGAGGTCTTTGCCGGCGGCGCGGTAGCTGCGGCCAACCATGTCGCGGGTTTCTGCGGCCAAGTCGAACTGCTGACTGCCCTCGGCGAAAACGAGTCCTACGAGGATCTCATCCGCGGCGCCCTGCATAAGAACGTCACGTTGACGGCGATCACGCGCAAGGGTGCGCCGACCACGCGCAAGTGCCGCTTTGTCGACAGCGGCTACTCGCTGAAGAAATTGTTCGAAGTCTACCACATGAACGACGCGCCGTTGCCGTCGGACGAGCAGGCGGCGTTCAATGCTCTGCTCGAGGAACGCCTCCCCAACTATGACGTGGTCATCGTCACGGACTTCGGGCACGGGCTCCTGCACGGCTCCACCTTGGAGCTGCTGACGAAGAAAGCGAAATTCCTGGCCGTCAACACGCAGACCAACAGCGGCAATCACGGCTACAACGTGATTAGCAAGTATCGCCGCGCGGACTACATCTGCATCGACGGGCCGGAAGCGCGCCTTGCCGTGCGCGACAAATACGCCGACAGCGAGGAACTGGTCCGCCGCCTCCCCGAGGTGATCGATTGCGGCAAGGTGGTCGTCACCCTCGGCAAGAACGGTTGCCTTGCCTACGATAAGGATGCGGCCGCGCGCGATGCCGGCGGCCTCTACCAGGTTCCGGCTCTAACCAGCAGAATTATCGACACCGTCGGCGCGGGCGATGCATTCTTCGCTGTGTCTGCGCCGATGGCCTATTGCGGCATGCCGCTGTCCACTGTCGCTTTCCTCGGCAATGTCGCGGGCGCGATGAAGGTGGGTATTGTCGGCCACCGCTCGTTCATCGAACGTGCGCCCTATATTAAGTATCTCACCGCTCTTCTGAAATAACCGCCTTACGGGATTGATCGCCGCGATGATTTCCAAGGGTTGCAACGTGATGATCACCGGCGGCGCCGGGTATGTCGGCGCCGTGTTGGTGCCAAAGCTGCTCGATGCCGGCTATGGCGTGAGCGTGCTCGACCTGTATCTTTACGGGGATGACGTGTTCCCGGGCTACGAAACGCACCCGCGCCTGAGGCAGATCAAAGGCGATCTGCGCGACCCCAAGGCGGTGGAGCAGGCGCTTGCAGGCTGCGAAGCCGTCATCCATCTCGCCTGCATCTCCAACGATCCATCCTTCGAGCTCGATCCCAACCTCGGCAAGTCGATCAACTTCGATTGCTTCCGGCCGCTGGTGAAAGCCGCCAAGAAGGCCGGCGTGAAGCGCTTCGTCTACGCTTCGTCCTCTTCCGTCTACGGCATCAAGGACGGCGACGTGACCGAAGACCTGCCGCGCGAACCGCTGACCGACTACTCGAAGTTCAAGGCCATGTGCGAGGACGTCCTGGAGGAGGAGCGGGAGCCAGGCTTTGTCACGCTCACCTTGCGGCCCGCGACCGTGTGCGGCTATTCGCCGCGGCAACGTCTGGACGTGATCGTCAACATCCTCAGCGCCCACGCCTATCACAACGGCAAGATCAAGGTGTTCGGCGGCGCCCAGCTACGGCCCAATCTGCACATCCAGGACATGACGGACCTCTACCTGCACGTCCTGACGCTCCCTGACGAAGCCATCGACGGCAAGATCTACAACGCGGGCTACGAGAATATTTCCGTCTCGGCCCTGGCGGATCGTGTGAAGAGCATCGTCGGCGATGCCACGATCGAAGTCAGCCCGACCGACGACAATCGCTCGTATCACGTCAATTCGGAGAAGATCGCCCGCGAGATCGGCTTCAAGCCGAAGCACACGGTGGAAGAAGCGGTGCGTGACATGGTGGATGCCTTCAAGGCCGGCAAGCTGCCGGATGCCATGACCGATCCGCGCTACTACAACATCAAGACCATGCAACAGAAGAAGCTGACCTAGCGGCATGACAGCGGTGAGTCGCACCAACGCCGACCTGCCGCGCATCGCCGCTACGTTACGCGGCGAGGTGGTGCAGATGTCGCATCGGGCGAAGACGCCGCACCTGGCGTCCTGCCTGTCATGCATCGATATCCTGACTGCGGCCTACTGGGGCGTGCTGCGCATCGATCCGGCGCGTCCGAAAGACGTGACGCGGGATCGCTTCATCCTCAGCAAGGGTCACGCCGCGACGGCACTGTATGCCACGCTCGCCCACGCCGGCTTCTTTCCGCGCGCCGATCTCGACAGCTACAACGTCGCGGGCGGTCACCTCGCCGAACATCCCGGCCCCGATTGCGCGCCGGGCGTGGAAGCCGCCACCGGATCCCTCGGCCACGGCCTGGGCTTGGGCATCGGCATGGCCTTAGCGGCGCGCATTCAAGCCCGCGACTACCGCGTGTTCGCGCTGCTCAGCGACGGCGAATGCAACGAAGGCTCCGTGTGGGAAGGGGCCATGTTCGCGCCCGCGCAGAAGCTCGGCGGCCTCTGCGCCATCGTCGATTTCAACAAATGGCAGGCCACCGGCCGCAGCCAGGAGGTCATGCACCTCGATCCGCTGATCGACAAATGGCGCGCCTTCGGTTGGCAGGCCGTCGAGACCGACGGCCATGACGTCGAAGGCCTGATCAAGCTGATGTCCGGCGTGAAACCCTCCAACGAACGGCCCACCGCCATCGTCGCCCATACCGTGAAGGGCAAAGGCGTGTCGTTCATGGAAGACGACAACAACTGGCACTACCGCATCCCGACCGAGGACGAAGTCGCCAAAGCCTTTGCGGAACTGGGCCTGTCATGAGGAACGCTTTCGCAGACGAGATCACGAAGCTGGCGGGTGCACGTGACGATGTTGTGTTCCTGTCGGGCGATATCGGCAACAAGCTGTTCGACAAGTACAAGGCCGTCGCGCCGACACGCTTCTTCAACTGCGGCGTCGCCGAAGCGAACATGATCTCGATGGCCGGCGGCCTGGCGCTCAGCGGCTTGCGTCCCATCGCCTATACCATCACGCCGTTCATCACGACCCGCTGCCTGGAGCAGATCCGCAACGACGTGTGCTATCACAACGTCCCGGTGGTGATCGTCGGTGTCGGCTCGGGCCTCGGCTACGCTTCGCTCGGCCCCACGCACCATTCCTGCGAGGACATTTCGCTCCTGCGCAGTCTTCCCAACATGAACGTGGTCTGCCCGGCCGACGCCTGGGAAGTGCGCGCGCTGCTCAACGCGGCGCTGGATCAGGACAAGCCCACCTATATGCGCATCGGCAAGAAGGGCGAACCGCAGATCCATGCGTCGACCCCGAAGCTTACGATCGGCAAAGCCGAACGCCTGCGCGACGGCACGGATGCGTGCCTCATCGGCACCGGTGTGCTGTTGCCCACGGTCCTCGACGCCGCCTACAAGCTGAAAGACATCGGCATCAGCGCCGCGGTCGTCAACATGCACACCGTGAAGCCGCTCGATACGGCGCTGCTCGCCGACGTGTTCGCCACGTTCAAGGTCGTCGCCACCGTTGAGGAACATAGTCTCATCGGCGGCCTCGGCAGCGCGGTCGCTGAGTGGGCTGCCGACAACGGTCCGTTCAAGGCGCAGATCTGCCGCTTCGGCACCCGCGATGAATTCATGCACGAGACCGGCAATACCAAGTATGCGCGCGCCTTGTTCGGTCTCACCGCCGAGGACATCGTGGCGCGGGTCCGCCGCGCCGTTGAGGGCGGCCCGCGCGCGTAAGCGCGTCCGCGTCGCCCCATGCGCATCGGCATCGACCTCGACAACACCATCGTCTGCTACGACGGCATCTTCCATCGCACCGCCCGAGATCGCGGCTTGCTGGAGGCGGACGTCGCCGTCACCAAGGGCGCGGTGCGCGATTACCTGCGCGCCACCGCCCGCGAACCGCTGTGGACCGAGATGCAAGGCTACGTCTATGGCCCTGGCATGACCGGTGCCGATCCGTTTCCCGGCGTCTGGGATTTCATCAAGGACGCGCAAGGCCGTGGTGTCGATATCAAGATCGTCAGCCACAAGACGCGCCACCCGTTCGCGGGTCCGCCCTACGATCTGCACCGCTCCGCGCTCGCCTGGCTGCAGCATCAGGCGGCGTTGCACGAGGTGCGGCTGCGGCCCGGCGAGGACATCTATCTCGAGCTCACCAAGCAGGCGAAGCTGCAGCGCATCGGCGCGCTGGGCTGCGATTGGTTCATCGACGATCTGCCGGAGTTTCTGGGCGAGCCCGATTTTCCGAAGTCGGTGAACCGCATCTTGTTCGATCCCGCCGTGCAGTACGCGTCCAGCGCGGACATGCGCCGCGTCGGCTCCTGGGACGAGATCGCCGCCGGTTTCTTCGGCGCCGAACCTTGGGCACCCTTCCCATGAGCGAAACGCTCCCGGACGGCGCGGACGCTGTGTTGGCCCAAGCCGGCCTCGTCGCACCGTTCATGGCGACCCGTCTTGCCGGCGGTATGAACAATCAAGTGTTCCAGGTGAAGAGCGCGGGCAGGGACGATGTCGTCCTCAAAGCCTATTTCAACGATGCGGACGATACCCGCGACCGTCTCGGCGCCGAGTTCGCCTTCCTGCAATTTGCCGCGCAGCAAGGCGTCGCTTGCGTGCCCCGTCCGCTGGCGCAGGATCGCGCGCGCCATCTCGGCGTCTACAGCTTCGCCGCCGGCCGCGCGACCCAGGCCGCGGATGTGACTGACGACGCCGTCGCCCAGGCAATCGCCTTCCTGACCGGGCTGAACGCCAACCGCGCCGCCGTGCCGCAGCTTCCGGCGGCGTCTGAAGCCTGCCTCTCGGTGGACCAGCACCTCGCCACCGTGGAACGCCGTCTCGTGCGTTTGCGCGCGGCGCTCGGCACCGATGATGTCGCCCAGGACGCCGCCGCGTTTCTGGATCGCGACGTCGCACCGCTGTGGAGCCGCATCCAAAACGCCGTCCATGCACAGTTCAAAGCCCTTGGCGTCGATCCCGCGCAGACCCAGGCGCCGATTGTCTCGCCTTCTGACTTCGGCTTCCACAACGCCCTGATCGCCGATACCGGCGCGATCACCTTTCTCGATTTCGAATACGCCGGCGCGGACGATCCCGCGAAGCTCGTGGGCGACGCCTTCCACCAGGTCAAAGTCCCGATTCCGAGGCACTACTACACAACCTTCCGCGACGCGGTCGCCGCCTGGTCCCCCGCGCCCGAGCTTGAACGCCGACGCACCGATGCGCTGCTGCCGATCTATGGTGTGAAGTGGATCGTGATTATGCTGAATGAATTTCTGCCGATCGGCGAGCGCCGCCGCGCCTTTGCCGCGCATCGCACCGATCGCCGGGCGGAACAATTGGCCGCAGCGCGCGCAAAGTTCGCGCGTCTGGCCGCCGAGATATTTTAAGGAGACCGCGCGTGGCGAAGTATTGCGTCATCGGCAGCAATGCCTTCTCGGGTCAAGATTTCGTCGATCTCCTGCTCGACGATCCGGCGAAGGATGTCATCGGCATCAGCCGCTCCCCGGAGAAACCGGATTTCCTGCTGCGCTACAAGGCCCGCAAGGACCTCAGCCGCTTCCGCTTCCACCAGTTCGACCTGAACGGCGACGCGAACGCCTTCCTCGCCTTCCTCGACCAGGAGCGCCCGGAGTACATCGTCAACTTCGCCGCCCAAAGCGAAGTCGGCCCCAGCTGGGAACATCCCGAGCATTGGTTCCAAACCAATGCCGCCAGCTTTGCCCTGTTCGTGAACCACCTGCGCCGCGTCGACTACGTGAAGAAGTATCTCCATGTCTCCTCGCCGGAGGTCTACGGCAACTGCGTCGGCACGATCCGCGAGGACGCCCGCATGAACCCGAGCACCCCGTATGCCGCTTCGAAGGCGGCGGCGGACATGATCCTCGATGTCTACCGCAGGCAATTCAATCTGCCGGTCATGAGCGTGCGCGCTACAAACGTCTACGGCGCGCGCCAGCAGCTGTTCAAGATCGCCATGCGCGCCATCATCTACATCAAGACCAAGCGCACCATCCGCCTGGATGGCGGCGGTGTGGCGGTGAAGTCCTACATCCATGTGCGCGACGTCTCCCGCGGCGAACTGGCGATGCTGGAACGCGGGCAGTTGGGGGAGCTCTACCACCTGTCCCCGGACGCTGGCGTGGCGGTGAAGGATTTCGTCCGCATGATCGCCGAGCGCCTGGGCGCGGACTTCAACAAGGTGGTCGAAACCGGCCCCGAGCGCCCCGGTCAGGACGCCGCCTACGTCATCGATTCCACCAAGGCGCGGGCAACCCTCGGCTGGAAGCCCGAGATAGACCTCGTTGCGGGCCTTGATGAATGCGTCTCTTGGGTCGATGCCAATTGGTCCGCTATCCTGGCCTCGTCCCACGACTACATCCACAAAGCCTAATCCGCCACCGCATGGCCAACATCGACCTCATCACCGCTGTCCACACCGCCACCCAGCGGGACTACGTCGGCCGCGTCACCAGCGTCGACAAGGCCGCGGTGGCCGAGGTCGCGATTCAGTACGGCGAGGCCTATTGGGACGGCGATCGCACCCAAGGCTACGGCGGCTACCGCTATGACGGCCGGTGGCGCCCCGTCGCGGAACGCATGGTGCAGCTCTACGGCCTGAAAGCCGGCAGCCGCGTGCTGGACGTCGGCTGCGGCAAAGGCTTCCTGCTCTATGAGCTGACGCAAGTCGTGCCCGGCCTGATCGTCACCGGCCTCGACATCTCCGCCTACGCCATCGCCAATGCGAAACCGGAGGTCCGCGCCACCCTCGAAGTCGGCGACGCCAAAGTCCTGCCCTATGCCACCGGCAGCTTCGACTTCGTCTACAGCATCAACACCCTGCACAACCTTTACCTGGACGACCTGTGGTCCGCCCTGGGGGAGATCGCGCGGGTGTCCAAAGGCGGCGCCGGCCACATCACAGTCGAGGCCTACCGCACTGAGCGCGAGAAAATGAACCTGATGTACTGGCAACTCACCTGTCGCGCGTTCCATACGCCGCGAGAATGGGAGTGGCTGTTCCAAAAAGCGGGATACACTGGCGACTATGGCTACATCTACTTCGAATAACGGCGAACCCGCGTCGGACACCGGCGCTCAATTCCTGTCCGCCGGTTACGTGGTGCGTCCGGCCGAGGATCGCGCCGCCCTCGATCGCGTGCGCCAGCTCACCGCCGCCGCCGCCGCCGCCGCGCTCAAGATCGCCCTGCCCAACGACATCGGCGCCTTCCTGGACACGATCCACGAACGCGTGAAGGTCGCGGACCTGAACGACTTTCGCCTCGCCATTCTCGACAAGCTTCTGGCCGATCCGCAGTTCCGCCCGGCCTACTTCGCCTGCGGCCGCAAACTGGTGGAGGAGGTCGTCGGGAACGAGCTCGCCATGCAGCGCAACATCGGCCTCAGCGTGCAGTTGCCCAACGACGACAGCTCGCTTCTGCCGCTGCATTCCGATACCTGGGGCTCCGAATGCTCGCCGTTCGAGGTGGTGCTGTGGATCCCGCTGGTAGATGTCGTGCGCACCAAGTCGATGTTTCTGCTCCCGCCGGAGCCGGACCGCCAATGGCGGGCGAGGGTGCATGAGTTCATGCAGCAAGGCACCGAGGCGCTGTTCAAGGCCGTGGAGCCGGAACTCGCATTTATTCCCATCACCTACGGCGAGGTGATGCTGTTCACCCCCACGGTGATGCACGGCAACCGCGTCAACCGCGAACCCGGCACGCGCTGGAGCTTCAACATGCGCTTCAAGGGGCTGTTCACCCCTTACGCCAACAAGAAGCTGGGGGATTACTTCAGTCCCGTCTCCGTGCGGCCCGCCTCACAGATCGGCCTGTCCTTCGATATGCCGGGCAGCGGCGATGGCTGACGCAACGCTCGCAAACGACACCCGCGGCTATCGCGGCTACATCACCAGCCAGCCGGTGAACGGGCTCGCCTATCCGCACAAGGTGCAGAACCTTGTCGTGCGCGATTACTGCCGCCGCAAAGGCCTCAACTTCTATCTCAGCGTCACGGAAGGCTCCGTGCCCGGCGCGGACATGATGCTCAACGGCCTGCTCGGCGACCTCGGGTCTTTGCGCGGCGTCGTCGTGTTCAGCCAGTTCGTTCTGCCGCGCAAGCGCGAGGTGCGCGCGCGCCTCTATGAGCAGATCGTCATCGCCGGCTGTGAACTGCACGCGGCGCTGGAGGAAATCTCCATCGCCACCCGTGCCGATATCGCCGCGTTCGAAGCCCCGCTCGCGATCGCCGCATGGTTGCCGGCGACGCCTTATGGGGGGAAATTTCCGCTCGATCGCAGCGACAACGCCGTCGTTCCTTTGCGCGACCGATAGCTCAGTCCTTCGCTTGCCAAATCGCGCGGTTGCTGCCGCGCGTGCCGTCGCTCACCTCTGGCGCAATGGCCGCGACCCGCAGCTCAGAACGCCAGCCATAGACGCGCGAATAGCTCCGGATAGTCGACATCACGGCGGAAAGGGAGCAAGGCGCACGATGCGAAGGCTTCTCGGGGTATCTTCCTCACGCGGCGAAAACGCCAAGCGTGGCGATACCGCGGTGCAAGAAAACACGCGGTCTCAACACGATGTCGCTATGCCGATCTGGCGTGAGAAGCACCTTCGCGCCACCACGCGCGCGGCGGGGTCGCTCTAGGGGCTTGGAATATCGACACCGATGTCATCGCCATGGACGAGGGGGCTTATGAGCTGTGGGATGTCCCGAAGGATATCCACGACCTGTCGGTTGAGATTTTGTCGCAGAATATCCACCCCGCAGATCTCGAAAGAGTGAGTTCGGCCTTCGCCGCGACGCGCGCCGTGATGGTTCCTACGAGATCGATTTTCGCACTCTGGACGGCCGCGATATCCGGTGGATTTCGGCGCGCGGCCAGGGAGCCGATGCCGAGATTGCCGGTCGGACCATGGTCGGCATCTTCCTCGATGTGACCCAGCGCAAGCAGGCGGAAGAATCCAGTGACCCGCTCGCCAGAAGGTCTCGTTGCGACGCTACGCATGAGCAAGACCCGTCTGCTTCCGCCGCGCTTCCGCACACGTAGCCGGACTCAGCACGCGCCGCGAAGCGGTGCGCGAGAGAAAGCAGACTCAAGGGTTCTGTGAAGAGTGTCGATGGTGGAGCTGAGGGGAATCGAACCCCTGACCTCTACAATGCCATTGTAGCGCTCTCCCAACTGAGCTACAGCCCCGTTCCCATCGGACGGTGTGCGGCCGGTGTGTTCGCCGAATGTTGGGTCCGGCGCCGGTCGCGGAAGGTGCGGGAACGTAAAGTTTTCCCCGCACCCCATCAAGCGGTTTTGATCCCGCCCGTTTAGTTTCTCGAAAAAGCTATTCGTCTTTCTGGACGGGCACTTCCACGTCGTCGTCTTCGCCCAGATCCGAGGTGTCTTCGATCACCTCATCGTCCTCGTCCTCGTCGTCCGCGGCGGCTTCGACTTCAACTTCGTCTTCCGGCGCCTTGGCCTTGGCTGCGGCCGCAGCGGCGAGGCGCTTGTCTTCACGTTCTTCGGCCGCGGCGGAGCGACGGCTCTTGAAGATCGCCGGGCGGGCGTTGGTCGCGCCGCACTTCGGGCACGAGGACGGCTGCTTGTTCAGGTCGTAGAAGCGCGCCCCGCAGCTTTCGCAGGTGAGCTTCATGCCCAAGTCGACTTTTCCCAAGGCGTCCTCCGTCTCTCGTAGGGCCCGCGCGGAACGGTTTTCGCGTCCGGGCCTGGCATTTCTGGGCATCCCGACCGGGCCACCCAAAGGGGGGTAGCCGCCAGGCTGGTGGGAAGGAGGGGCATTTGCCATCTTCCGGCCCACCCTGTCAAAAGTAAAAACGCCCGCCGCCAAGCCCTGGCATTCACTGGGATTTCCCAGGCCCGTGCCCCCGTGCTATCAGCCCCACAATGTCAGCACCCAAACCCGCCCTCAGCGCCGTTGCAAACCCTGTGGTCACCGCCTCCGCCGGGGCCAAGGCCCTGTCCGGTGCGCTGACGGTGCCGGGGGACAAGTCGATTTCCCACCGGGCGCTTATTATGGGGGCTCTGGCGGTCGGGGAGACCACCGTGTCCGGCCTCCTGTTAGGTGAGGACGTGCTGCGCACCGGCGCCTGCATGCAGGCCCTGGGCGCGGAGATCAAACCGGACGGCGAGTTGTACCGGGTCTGGGGCCGGGGCATCGGCGGGCTCACCGAACCGGCGGACGTGCTCGATATGGGCAACTCCGGCACCGGCGCGCGGCTGATCGCCGGCCTGCTCGCGGCCTATCCCTTCACCTCCATCATGACGGGCGATGCGTCTCTGCGCCGCCGTCCGATGGAACGCGTCATCACGCCGCTCAGCAAGATCGGCGCGCGCTTTGCCTCCCGCGCCGGCGGGCGCCTGCCGATGGCCATCACCGGCGCGCCGATCGCGATGCCGCTGGATTACGCCAGTCCCGTCGCCTCCGCCCAGGTGAAGTCCGCGGTGCTGCTTGCGGGCTTGCACGCGCCGGGCGCCACCACCGTCACTGAACCGGCCGCAACGCGCGATCATACGGAGCGCATGTACCGCCACTTCGGCGTCGACGTTGAAAGCACGCGTCTCGCCAATGGCGCCAACAAGGTGCGCATCGTCGGCCAGCCCGAACTCACCGGTCGCAAGATCGTCGTCCCGGCGGATCCGTCCTCCGCGGCGTTCGTTGTCGTGGCCGCGTTGATCGTGCCGGGCTCGAAAGTCACCATCCGCAATGTCGGCTTAAACCCGCTCCGCACAGGCCTTTTCGATACCTTGCGCGAGATGGGCGCGGACATCGTCTACGCCAATCAGCGCGAAGAAGCCGGCGAGCCGGTGGCGGATTTGCAAGTCACCGCGAGCAAGCTCAAAGGCGTGCTGGTGCCGGCGCAGCGCGCGCCCTCCATGATCGACGAATATCCGATCCTGTCCGTCGCCGCTGCGTTCGCGGACGGCGAGACGCGCATGGAAGGCCTCGCCGAACTGCGCGTGAAGGAAAGCGATCGCCTCGCGCTCATGGCGAATGGTCTCTCCGCCTGCGGCGTGAACGCGCGCGCGGAAGGCGACACACTCATTGTCCGCGGCGGTGCGGCCCCGAAAGGTCACGCCACCATCGCGGTTCATCTCGATCATCGCATCGGCATGAGCTTCCTCGTCCTCGGCATGGCCAGCGAGAAGCCCATCGCCATTGATGACGCCTCCGCCATCGCCACCAGCTTCCCGGGCTTCGTGTCGCTCATGAACGGACTCGGCGCCAAGATCGCCGACGTGGCGGCGTCCGAGATGCCGGCGGTCGCGTGAGCGTGGCCGCATGATCATCGCCCTCGACGGACCCGCCGCCGCTGGCAAAGGCACGCTTGCCCGATCGATCGCCAAGGATATGGACCTGGCCTACCTGGACACCGGCTCCCTCTACCGGGCGACCGGGGTTGCTGTCCTCCAAGCGGGCAAGGACCCGGCGGACCCGACGGCAGCGGAAGCCGCCGCCCGCGGGCTGGACCCCCTGGCCATCGACCCTGTCGCCATCCGCACTGAGGCGGCCGGCCTTGCCGCCTCAAAGGTTTCCGCCATTCCGGCGGTCCGCGCCGCCCTCCTGGACCTCCAGCGGACCTTTGCCCGCACCCCCCCGGGGGGCAAGAAGGGCGCCGTCCTGGACGGGCGCGATATCGGCACGGTTGTCTGCCCGGACGCGCAGGTCAAAATCTTCGTCACCGCCAGCCTGGAAGAACGCTCCAAACGCCGGGTGCTGGAGTTGCGGGCGAAGGGCGAAACCGTTATAGAAGCGCGCGTTTTCGCCGATATGGCGGCCCGTGACGCGGCCGATTCAAACCGCGCCGCGTCGCCCCTCAAGCCGGCCGACGACGCGTTTGTCCTCGATACCACGGCGCTCGACGCCGCGGGCGCCCTGGCAGCCGCCAAGGCCTTCATCGAGAGCAGATTGAAATAGCTCACGTACCAGATCGGCAAACCGGAATCGTCCGTGCCCGATCCATTGACCGCCGGATACAACCGGCTGGCCTGCATAGATGACGACCGAAAGGAAATGAACTGAATGGCTTCAACTCAAACCGCGACCGCGCTGAAGGAAGACTTCGCCGCGATGCTCGATGAATCGTTCAAGAAGAACGAAAACATCGAAGGCTCCGTGATCCGGGGTTCCGTTATCCGCGTTGACGACGATTTCGTCCTCGTCGACGTCGGCCTCAAGTCTGAAGGCCGTATTGCTCTCAAGGAATTCGGCCGTGGCGGCCGCGATGTCGACCTCAAGTCGGGCGATCGCGTCGACGTTTACGTCGAACGCTACGAAGACCGCGATGGTCTCATCATCCTGAGCCGCGACAAGGCGCGCCGCGAAGAGGCGTGGAACGTGCTCGAGGAAATGGCCACCAAGAACAGCCGCGTCGAAGGCATCATCTTCGGCCGCGTCAAGGGCGGGTTCACCGTCGATCTCAACGGCGCCGTGGCGTTCCTGCCCGGTTCCCAGGTCGACATCCGTCCGGTACGCGACATCACCCCGCTGATGGGTAGCCCGCAGCAGTTCCAGATCCTGAAAATGGATCGCGCCCGCGGCAACATCGTCGTGTCGCGCCGCGCCGTGCTCGAAGAAACCCGCGCGCACGAGCGTTCCAAGCTGATGGAAGACCTGAAGGAAGGCCAAGTGCTCGATGGTGTCGTGAAGAACATCACCGACTACGGCGCGTTCGTCGATCTCGGCGGCGTCGACGGCCTCCTGCACGTCACCGACATCTCGTGGAAGCGCGTCAATCACCCGACCGAAGCACTGTCCGTCGGACAGCAGGTGAAGGTGCAGGTGATCCGCTTCAACCCGGAAACGCAGCGCATCTCGCTCGGCATGAAGCAGCTCGAAGCCGATCCGTGGGAAGGCGTCGCCGCCAAGTACCCGAACGGTGCGAAGTACACCGGTCGCGTCACCAACATCACCGACTACGGCGCGTTTGTTGAGCTGGAGCCGGGCGTTGAAGGTCTCGTCCACGTCTCCGAGATGAGCTGGACCAAGAAGAACATCCATCCGGGCAAGATCGTCTCCACCTCGCAGGAAGTGGAAGTGATGGTGCTCGACGTGGATCCCGAGAAGCGCCGCATCTCGCTCGGCCTCAAGCAGTGCATGGACAACCCGTGGACCGCGTTCCGCGAGAAGCACACGGTCGGCTCGATCGTCGAAGGCGAAATCAAGAACATCACCGAGTTCGGTCTGTTCGTGGGCGTCGACGGCGAAATCGACGGCATGGTTCACCTCTCCGACATCGCCTACGACCAGGAAGGCGAAGCCGCGCTGAAGAACTTCACCAAGGGCCAGATCGTGAAGGCCAAGGTGCTGGACGTTGACGTCGAGAAGGAGCGCATCTCGCTCGGCATCAAGCAGCTGCAGGAAGACCCGAACGCCGCCGCCGCCATCGATCTGAAGAAGGGCCAGGTTGTCACCTGCGTCGTGAAGCAGGTGGTGGAGAACGGCATCGAGGTGACCGTCAACGGCAGCTTGCAGGGCTTCATCAAGCGCAACGAGCTGGCCAAGGAACGCTCCGAGCAGCGTCCCGACCGCTTCGCCGTCGGCGAGAAGGTGGATGCCCGCATCCTCACCATCGACCCGAAGAACCACAAGCTCACCTTGTCCATCAAGGCGCGCGAAGTTGAGGAAGAGAAGGCCGCCATGGCCGAGTTCGGTTCCGCCGATTCCGGCGCGTCCCTGGGCGACATCCTCGGCGCCGCCATGAAGGCCAAGTCCGACGACAAGAAAAAGACCAAGAAGGACGAGGAATAGCACCCGTAAGGGGCCGTTCCCGGCCGCAAGCTAGGCTACAGACGCCCGTCGGGTCCTCCCGACGGGCGTTTTTCTTGGGATTCCCGCGATTCTCTACCGCTCCTGGGGATGGTTTCAAAAAGGCTCTACATTCCAGTGAGTTACCCTTGACTCTCGGGGGGGGGCGCTTGCATCCTCGGTCGCTGGGGATTAGGCCGCCTTTGGGGCATCGCCCGCGCGAGCCGCTGGGGAGTCTGGAATGACGAAGTCCGAGTTGATTGCCCGCATTGCCGAGCGCAATCCGCATCTCTACCAGCGCGATGTCGAACGCATCGTGACCAACATTTTCGACGAGGTTTCAAAGGCTTTGGGCCGTGGCGACCGCGTCGAGCTGCGCGGTTTCGGCGCCTTTTCCGTGAAACATCGTGATTCCCGCGTCGGCCGCAATCCGCGCACCGGCGCCTCGGTCGAAGTGTCGGAAAAGGCCGTGCCGTACTTCAAGACCGGCAAGCAGCTGCGCGACCAGCTGAATGGCGGCGTCGATACCGGCGGCAGCGACGACTGATCCCCGCAATCCCATTGCGGACCCTCAACGCCTTCCTTGGCCTCATCCTTGCGATTCTGGTGATCCTGTTCGCTGTATCGAACCGGGCCCAGGTCGATATCACCATCTGGCCGTTCCCTTTCCAGGCGACCATGGGCGTCTATGCCGTGGTGCTGCTGGCGGTCCTGGTCGGCTTCCTGGCCGGCCTGATCGCCGCCTGGCTCGCTGCCGCCCCCCGCCGCCGCGAACGCAAGCGCCTCCGCGGCCAGGTCAAGGACCTGGAGCAGAACCTGCTCAAGGCCCAGGCCGGGCCAAGGCTATAGGCGCCTCTAGCCGCCCCTCCCGTCCGCCGTGCTACAACGCGGGCTTATGAGCACCCCCGCCCTCCGCAATCCGGTCTTCTGCGCCCTCGACACCGCCGAGATTGGCGTGGCCACCAGCCTGTCCGCCAAGCTTGCTGACAGCATCGGCGGCGTGAAACTCGGCCTCCAGTTCTTCTCCGCCCACGGGCCGCGCGGGATCCAGGAGGTCCAGAAGGCCTCCGACCTGCCGATCTTCCTCGACCTGAAGTTCCACGACATCCCCAACACCGTCGCCAGCGCCGTGAAGTCGGTGGTGCCGCTGAAACCCTTCATGCTGACGATTCATGCCGGCGGCGGGCGCGCCATGATGGAAACCGCCGTGAAGGCCGCCACCGATGCGTCCTACGAAGTCGTTGGTTCGCGTCCCCTGATCGTTGCAGTCACCGTGCTCACCAGCATGGATCACAAGGATCTCGGCGACACCGGTGTGCCGGGCCCGGTGCTCGACCAGGTGCGCCGCCTCGCCGCGCTCGCCAAGGCCTCCGGCCTCGATGGCGTCGTGTGCAGCCCACAGGAAGCCGCAGTGCTGCGCACCGATCTCGGGCCTGACTTCCTGCTCGTCACACCCGGCGTGCGCCCGTTGTGGTCCGCCGCCGACGACCAGAAGCGCATCATGACGCCGGCCGAGGCGATGGCTGCGGGTGCCAGCTATCTCGTCGTTGGCCGCCCGATCACGGCGGCTGCAAATCCGGCCGACGCCGCGGCGCGCATCGCCTCCGAACTTGGTCCGCAGTGATCGGCCGCAATGACTGACGTCGCCGTCAAAATCTGCGGGCTCACGGAATCGGAAGGACTGAACGCGGCAATCGAGTACGGCGCCGCGTATATCGGTCTTAACTTCTTCCGCCGCAGCCCGCGCTTCGTCAGCACGGAGCAAGCCGCCAAGCTGGCGGCCCTGGTGCCGCGCGGGGTGATCTCCGTCGGCCTGTTCGTCGACCCCACAGACGCTGACCTCGCGCAAACGCTCGCCCACGTGCCCCTGGGCATGATCCAACTTCACGGGAAGGAAACGCCCGAACGCGTGGCCGAGGTGAAGGCGCGCACCGGTTTGCCTGTGATGAAGGTCATCGGTGTCGCCACCGCGCGCGACGTGATGGGCGCCAACGTGTTCGATCAGGTGGCCGACTTTTTGTTGTTCGACGCCAAGCCGCCCCCCGGTGCCACCCGACCCGGCGGCAATGCGGTGGCGTTCGAATGGTCGCTGATGCGCTCGTATGCCGGCCGGTTGCCCTGGGGTCTTGCCGGCGGCCTGTCGCGGGACAACGTCGTTGAAGCCATCGCCGCCTCCGGAGCGCGCATGGTCGATGTGTCGTCCGGCGTCGAGACGCGCCCCGGCGTCAAGAGCCCGTCAAAAATCAGGGCGTTCTTGGCCGCTGTGGCCGCGGCGTAACTCACGCGCGCGGCGTCAGTATCGGGATACCAACACGCGTATATTACCGATCGACGTTGGTCGACTGATGGGCTGATGCCGTATTTTTCGCGTATGAGGCCCATCGGTATACGAGCCTGAAAAATGTCGAACGAAGCTCCGGTCTATGTCTGCGCTGTTTTGGGTCCTAAGGAAGACAGTCTTCACGTGGCGATCTATCGCTCACGCCGGAGAATGCTGAAGCCCACGCTCACAAACTCTTGAAATCCATCCCCGGTGCCGTCACGACGTTCTTGTGCGCCTGAAGTACGCAACCATTTCGCACGAGAGATCGCGCGCGCCGTCCCTGGCATCCGCCGGGACGGCGCGCGGACCGACCATTACTTCTTTGCAGCTTTGGGCGCTTGATGGCTGCCCTTCTGCCGTGAGCGGTTCTCGTCTGCGCGCGCGGCAAGGTTTCCGGCACGCCGGGCTTTCTTCGCATCCTTGCCTTCCTGCTTCGCCTTGCCGCCGATGCCGCCGCCGGTCTTGTGTGCTTCTTGATTCTTCGCCATGTCGCTTGATTCCTCGTTGGGGTGATGCACGCTCGCACGCGAGAAGACGCACCATCTCGGTCGGACACGCGTGTCGCGGTGGGGGAGTGTCGGGGAGTGCCGGGAGTATAGGTGCGGCCGATGTCGCGCTGTCGTAGCTCGTGTTGGCGCTATGAGGTCGCCGCCAAGCCGCACCGAACGACTATAGAGCCTGCGGGTCGCGTCGCCTATCTCCTTCACGGCCTACGACGACAGAACCAACCTGTACGTTTTCGCACCAATCGCAACGGACTGATGGGAGACGGGCGCAGCAAGCCGCGTATGCCGGGGCGCCATGCCATCGCTTTCGATATAGTGTGGTGGCGATCAGGGGCAGGCCTTCTGTCGCGTCGCGACCGGAGCCGGTTTCCAAGATGTCGAGTATCGTCAGTACGTTTGGAATCGGAGGGCTTTCGCCAGCGAACTCACTCCTCCTGAAACGCGATCAGCGCGAACCAGTCATCCGGCCCGTCGCCCGCGTTCAGAAACGTCACCTGCGACGTCTCCGTTAGCAGGCCCGAGGAGAAGTTCAGTACACACACGCGGCGACAGGATGCAGACGCCAGAAGATCGGTGTCGCGGCTTACGGCGCCGCGGCCATCGCGCACATCGCCGTCAGGTCCGTGGTCACGCCGACGCGGTCGTTTGCGACTAGGTTTTGCAGATAGCCGGAGAAACCACCCGCCGCCGTCATCACATAATGCGGCGTCGCCGTGACGGTCGCACGCGGCAGGCTCAGGCCGGTCTCGATCTCCGCCACGGGGATCAGCGCCTGTCCGTTGGCCGGAATCTGCGCCGTGGTGTAGCTGCCCAGCACCGCCCCCGTCGCGGCACTGGTCACGCTGAGAACCGCGCTTGCAGCACTTGCGCCGGTGTTGTGCACGACAACGGTGGCCGGATACCCCGCATCGCCGAGGACGGAGGAATGCACAAACGCAAGCCGCGTGCCTGGGGTGCCGGAGCCGGCATTGCAGGTGCTCTGATCGGTCAGCAGGCCCTGGCCAGCACTCCACACCACATGCTGAAAGGCGCCGGGGAACTGCGGGCTGATCTGCACAGAATAGTATCGTGGCTTCACGAAGGCGCCTGCCGCCGCCTCTATCGTGGCGACGGCAAATTGCTGCGCGGTCCCCGGCGCGATGCGCGGGCTCGTCCACGTCGTCAGCGACCGCCCGCTCACGGAATCGGACAAACTCACCGTCACCGTCCCGGCGGCAGATCCGGTGTTGGTGAACCGCAGGAAGGATTGCGGGTCCGCCTGCGCGCCGGACAGCACCGCGCCGATGCGGATCAGCGGCGCAAACGTCGCGGTCACGGCCCGATCTTCGCTCATCGCCAGTTGGCACACCGGCGACGTGCCGGCGCATGCGCCGCTCCATCCGGTGAACGCCGAATCCTGCGCCGCCGCAGCCGTCAGGCTCACGGAGATGTCGCTCGGGTAGCTCGCGCCGGGAATGCTGCGCGTGATCGTGCCGGCGCCCGCGCCCGCGGTCGCCGTCAGCAGCACATGGGTTGTCGTGATGGTGTTGCCGGGGCCGATGCTGATGCCGGGCGCCGGTGTCGTCCCGGTGCCTGTGCTGGTGACGACATTGATCGGCTTGGAGTACTCCAGAACCGTGAAGATGCCGTTGGCCTCGCTTTCCAGCGTAGCCGTCATCTGGATCGATTGTCCCGCGTACTGCAGTTGCGTCGCGCCGTCGTAACTGATGCCGGTGATCAAGGCCGCCGATGGCGCCCCGTTCGCCGCCGCGCAATGGCGGAACGCCACCGTGGTGATCGTGTGCTCCGTCGTGCACCCGGTCGTCGATAAGGCGACCAGCGCGCCTGCGCTGTCCTTGCCGAACAGGCTGATCGCGCCCGGTTGCGCGAACCGCGCATTCACGATGCTGATGCCGACCAGCAAACTCTGTTGGGCCTTATACGTGCCTGAGAACAGCACCAGGATCGCCTGCGGCCCGACCGTCACCGCGTTGGGCGTCGCCGACGTGCTCCACAGCGCCGCATCGACGTTCAACGGCGTGATCTCAGCCGACGACGGCACCGCGCCCGCCGCCACCGGCGTGGCGATCTGGGTGGCATGGGCGGAGCCGCCGGCGAGGGCGCACATCACCACAAGGACGAGCGCAAAGGGCATTCTGCTCACGGCACGCGTACGGCTAATTTCACAACTTTTGAGCGTACCGGCCGGTCATTAATGCGGCAACGCATTTGGCCCGACAAACCAACAGTTTCGGGGGCGGCGATCCGCGCCTAAGGCTGATCGAAGCGGAGGCCGGGCTGCGCGCAAATCCCGCCCGCGTATTTCCCGCGTATTTACGCGCAAAGACCCTACACGCTCAAAAAAGGACATGAGTGATTTCAATGGCTTGAGAGCAGCTAAAACCAATTTGTCGCGTTCCCCGCAGAAGCGTATAAGACGCCCTCCTTTTCAATGGCTTAGCCACAAAATGTCCAAGGTCGAACCCCGCAATTCATTCCGCCAAGGCGTCGACGAGAACGGTCACTTCGGCCTGTTCGGCGGGCGCTACGTGGCCGAGACCCTGATGCCGCTGATCCTTGAGCTCGACAAAGCGTATGAGGCGGCGAAGGCGGACCCGAAATTCCAGGCCGAGCTGACCGACCTGCACAAGCACTACGCCGGCCGCCCCAGCCCGCTGTATTTCGCCGCACGTCTCACCGCCCACCACGGCGGCGCGAAAATCTATCTCAAGCGCGAGGAGCTGAATCACACCGGCTCCCACAAGATCAACAACGTGCTCGGCCAGATCATGCTCGCGCTGCGCATGGGCAAGCCGCGCGTCATCGCCGAGACCGGCGCGGGCCAGCACGGCGTGGCGACGGCCACGGCCTGCGCGCGCTTTGGCCTGAAGTGCATCGTCTACATGGGCGCGAAGGACATCGAGCGTCAGAAGCCCAACGTCTTCCGCATGCGTCTGCTCGGCGCGGAAGTGCGCTCCGTCGATAAGGGCACAGGCACCCTGAAGGATGCGATGAACGAAGCGATGCGCGACTGGGTCGCCAACGTCGACGATACCTACTACTGCATCGGCACCGCTGCGGGCCCGCATCCGTATCCCACCATGGTGCGCGACTTCCAGAAGATCATCGGTGAAGAAACCCGCGTGCAGATTCTGGAAGCCGAAGGCCGCCTGCCCGATACCATCGTTGCGGCCGTCGGCGGCGGTTCCAACGCTATCGGCATTTTCCATCCGTTCCTCGACGACGCCTCGGTGAAAATCTACGGCGTCGAAGCGGCGGGGCGCGGCATGAACTCCACCGCGCACGCGGCCTCCATCAGCGGCGGATCGCCCGGCGTGCTGCACGGCAATCGCACCTATCTGCTGCAGGACGAGAACGGCCAGATTACGGACGCGCACTCCATCTCCGCCGGCCTCGATTATCCCGGCATTGGTCCCGAACATGCGTGGCTGCACCAGCAAGGTCGCGTCACCTATGTCCCGATCACCGACGATGAAGCGCTCGCCTCGTTCCACCTGTGCTCGAAGCTGGAAGGCATTCTGCCCGCGCTTGAGTGCGCCCACGCGCTCGCCTACGTCGACAAGATCGCGCCGACCCTGCCGAAGGATCATATCATCGTCCTCAACCTCTCCGGCCGCGGCGATAAAGATGTGTTCACCGTCGCCGAGGCGATGGGAGAGAAACTGTGAACGCGGTTGCGGACATCACCCAATCCCGCATCACGCGCCGCTTCGCCAAACTAAAGGCGGAGAAGCGTCCCGGCTTCGTGGCCTTCGTCACCGCCAACGATCCGAACCCGGAGACCTTTCGCGAGATCTTCCACGGGCTGCCCCAAGCCGGTGCCGACGTGATCGAAGTCGGCATGCCGTTCTCCGATCCGATGGCCGATGGTCCCTCTATCCAGGCCTCCAGCCAGCGTTCCTTGAAATTCAACACGTCGCTGAAAGACGTGCTCGCCGCCGTGCGCGATTTCCGCAAGCTCGATCAGGACACGCCGATTGTGCTGATGGGCTACTACAATCCGATCTACGTCATGGGTCCGGCGAAGTTCGCCGAACAGGCCGCCGCGGCCGGCGCCGATGGCGTGATCGTCGTCGACCTGCCGCCGGAAGAAGCCGAAGAACTCGACGTGCATTTGCGCGCGAACCGCCTGCACTTCATCTTCCTCACCGCGCCGACCTCCAGCGACGAGCGCCTGCCGGCGATCATCGCGCGTGCCTCGGGCTTTTTGTACTACGTGGCCGTCGCCGGCATCACCGGCACCAAGAGCGCGGAAGAGTTCGCGGTGAAAGATGCCGTTGCGCGCCTGCGCCGCCACACATCTTTGCCGATCGCCGTGGGCTTCGGCATCAGGACGCCGGACGCCGCCCGCACCATCGCCCATCATTGCGAGGCGGCGGTGGTCGGCTCGGCCATCGTTGACGTGATCGCGCAAGGCCTCAACCAGGAGGGCCAACCGGCCCCGGGGCTTTCGCAAAAAGTGCTCGGATTCGCCAAATCCTTGGCGGACGCTGTTCACGCCGCGCAGCACTAACCTCGCGTGACGGCGCAGCGGACATTAACTATCATGGGTCTCCGGTAGGGGCTTTGCCGCATGAATTGGCTCACTAATTTCGTCCGACCCAAGATCCAACGGCTCGTGCGCCCGAAAGAGGTGCCCGACAATCTTTGGACCCAGTGTCCGAAGTGCAGCGAGATGGTGTTCCATCGCGAGCTGGAGAAGAACCTGCGCGTGTGCACTCACTGCGGTCACCACATGCGCATGCCCGTGCGCGACCGCCTGCGCATGATGTTCGACAACAGCGCGTGGACCGAAATCGAGATCCGCGCCGTCGCCGTCGATCCGCTGCGCTTCAAGGACCGCAAGCGTTACGCCGAACGCCTGAAGGATGCGCAGAGCAAGACCGGCCTGAAGGATGCGGTGGTCGTCGCCCACGGCACCATGGGTGGCATGGGTGTGGTGATTGCGGCCTTCGAATTCGATTTCATGGGCGGCTCCATGGGGGCCGCCGTCGGCGAAGCGCTGATTGCGGCGGCGGAATTGTCCGTGCTCCAGGAAGCGCCGTTGATCGTGCTGCCGTCCTCCGGCGGCGCGCGCATGCAGGAAGGCATCCTGTCCCTGATGCAGATGGCGCGCACCACCGTCGCCGTCGACAAGGTGCGCGAGAAGGGCTTGCCCTACATCGTCGTGCTCACCGATCCGACCACCGGCGGCGTCACCGCGTCGTTTGCGATGCTGGGTGACGTGGCGCTGGCGGAGCCCGGCGCGATCATCGGCTTCGCGGGAAGCCGCGTGATCGAACAGACCATCCGCGAGAAGCTGCCCGAAGGTTTCCAGCGTTCCGAGTACCTGATGGAACACGGCATGGTGGACATGGTCGTGCCGCGCCACGAGCTGCGTGCCCGGCTCATCCAGCTACTCGGTCTGTTGCTGCATACCAACCCGGCTGCACCGGTGGTGGACATGCCCGCCACCGCGCGCCGCCGCAAGGCCGTGGAGCGCACCGGCGCGGATACGCCGCCCGATCCATCGATCCCGGACGACTACGAACCCTAACGTTCCTTGACCGCGCAAGCGCCTGTCGATCTCGTTCTGGAGCGCATGACGAAGCTTCACCCGAAGCTCATCGACATGTCCCTAGATCGCGTCCGTCGCCTGCTCGATGACTTGGGAAATCCGCAAGACAAGCTTCCGCCGGTGATCCATGTCGCCGGCACGAACGGCAAGGGCTCCACCATCGCCACGATGCGCGCGGTGCTGGAAGCTGCGGGCTACACCGCGCATGTCTACACCTCGCCGCATCTCGTCAGCTTCGTCGAGCGCATCCGCCTTGCGGGATCGCTGATCGACGAAGCCCTGCTGATCCATTTGCTCGAGCACATCGAAGAGGTCAACGCCGGCAAGCCGATCACTTTCTTCGAAGTTACCACCATCGCCGCCTTCCTCGCGTTCTCCCGCATCCCCGCGGACGTCACGCTGTTGGAGACCGGCATGGGCGGTCGTCTCGATGCGACCAACGTCGTCAAGCAGCCGCTCGCGACCGTGCTCACCTCCATTTCCATGGATCACACCCAGTTCCTCGGCAGCACCCTGGCGGCTATTGCCGGCGAGAAGGCCGAGATCATGAAGCCCGGCGTGCCCTGCATCAGTGTCGCGCAGGCGGCGGATGCGGCCGCCGTGATCGCCGCCGCAGCGGATCGCATCGGCGCGTCGCTCAAACTTCAGGATCGCGATTGGCGCGTGGTGGAATCGCCGGGCGGCGGTTTTGCCTTCACCGGCGAACACCACACATGGAGCGCGCCGCAACCGTCCTTGCCGGGGGCGCACCAGTACGGCAATGCAGGGGCTGCGTTGGCAGCGCTCGATCAGACGCGCCTGCCGATTCCGCCCTTCGCCATCAAAGGCGGGCTGCGCCGGATCGAATGGCCCGCGCGCGCGCAACTGCTTACCAAAGGTCCGCTGAAAGCCGCGCTCCCGGGCGCGTGGGAACTCTGGCTCGACGGCGGACACAACGCTGGCGGCGGTCAGGTGCTGGCGAAGCTGGCGGAAGATCGCTTCGCCGATGCGCCGCTCCATCTCGTCGTCGGCATGCTCTCGACCAAAGCCGCCGATGATTTCCTGCGCCCGCTTGTGCGCCACGCCGCAAGTGTGACGGTGATCCCCGTGCCCAACAGCCCGATAGGTTTCACACCGGCGGATCTGCAGGCTGCGGCGCAACGGGTGGGATACGGCGACTCCATCGCAGCGGACAGCGCGCAGACCGCACTTGCACGCGTCGTCACGGACTTTCCCGCAACGCGCGCACGCGTCCTCATCTGCGGCGCACTCTATCTTGCCGGCGAAGTTCTCAGGGAGAACGGCTGACGGAACAATCGTCGGCTGCGCTCGTTATGCCTCCGCAATTCCAAACATCGGAGGACATGTCATGCCTACTGCGAGCGGTCATACCACTGCTATTCGCGCGTCCAAGGTCAAAGGGACCACGGTCTACAACACTGCCGGCGACAAGATCGGCCACGTTGAAGACGTGATCCTCGACAAGGAGTCCGACCGCATTATGTTCGCCGCGCTCGGCTTCGGCGGTGTGCTCGGCATGGGCGAGAAGTACGCGCCGGTGCCGTGGTCTGTGCTCACTTATAGCAAAGACAAAGGCGGCTACGTGGTCCCCTTGTCGGAAGACACCATCAAGCAGGCGCCAGCCTATGAAATGTCGGACCTGGTGAAGGACGACGCCGCCGGCGCCGGCGCGATCCGCCAGCGCAGCTACGAATACTACAAGGTTGCGAACGACTGGAACTAGGCGACCGCGATCGCTGAACGAAAGGCCCGGCAGCAATGCTGGGCCTTTCTCAATCCTGCGATACCGACCAAACCGGGGAGAGCCGTGATGGTGCTCCTGCGGCAGCCCCACCCTAGCGCCGGTCGATGTCTAAGCCAAACTAACGACGCCGATTTCGACCAGCTTGTCGAGCATCTCGCCTTCGAGCAGCTTGAGGCGCTCGGACAACAGCGTCTCCACCTCACGCGGCGGCAAAACCTTGCCGCCGACGACCACTTCGCCGCCTTCGGATGTCATCAGTCGTGCGGCAAAGGCGATCGCGCCGCCACGTGCAGCGACGGTAAGCCCTTGATCGCCCCAGCCCTTGTCGCACAGGGCGAGCAACAGCATCGCATCCACGTTCGGCAGCTCGATGCCGGTCCCGGCGATAGGGGCGGATAGCGCCACCTTCGGCATGCGCAGACCGATTTCCTTGATGATGCCACGGTTGACTGCCGGCATGGTCAACTTCGCGCCGCGCTTTACCTTTACTGGCGTGGTCCGATTTGCAAACCCATGCACCTGGCCGCCGGACACCAGCAGCCGTGCCGCATCTACCCGCGTCCACGGCGACAGGTGATCGAGCCCCGGCACGTCATTCATGTCGCCGATGCCGATGGCGCGCGCGGCCACGGCTTCCAGCATGGTCGCCACTGGCCCGCCCTCGTAGCTCACCTGAATGTCGCCGAACGAAACTTTGCGGTCGATCTGGGCGAGGGGCTGAAGCGTGCCGAAGATCAGGTCCTGGTTGACCGCCAACCATTCGTCTTCGGTCTTGAGCGATTCGCCTTTGACCCAGATATCGCGGCGGAAGGTCTCGTTGCGGATGAAGTCGCGCTTGGCTTCCAGTTCGGCGCGGCTCTTCATGCGCCGGAAGTCGTCCTGCAGTTCCACCGGCACGGCCAGGTCGACCATGTTCAGGAACATGGTGGCGCTGCCGGCGAACTCCAGCTTGTGTGCGCTCAAGGTCGTGTTCAGTTCCGAGAAGTAGAACGCGCGCAGATTGGTGTTGAAGTATTCGTGCGCCATGTAGCGCAGATCGAGGCGCGCGAGTTCATCCACAGCTTCTGCCAACGCCGGATTGTCGCGGAAGTATTTCACCTGCGCATTCTTCAGGCGCTGGAGATACTTCAAGCCGACCTCGGCACGCATCAGCGAGTTGTCGGTGTCCTTGGTCAGCGAATAGACCATGTTGCGCATCGGCAGCTTCGCCGACCAGCCGGGCATGGCGTTGGTGCCGGTGAGCAGGATGCCGCCCGGTTTCAGGCGCTTCACCGCATCCTTGAGCACGGCCTCACGGGTCGGGTCGTCGATCCAGCTCAATACGCCGTGCATGACCGCGAAGTCGAGCGGCGGAAGGTCGTTGTCCTTGAGCTCCGTAAAGCTCTTTTGCAGGAAGGTGGTGTTGTCGAGCGCGCCGCGGGTGGAGATGATTTCCGCCGCGCGGATATGGGCGGGCAGGAAATCGACGCCATAGAAGTGCCCTTGCGGATACGCGCCCGCGAGCACGTTGGCCGTCACGCCGTTGCCGCAGCCGTAATCGCACCAGGTGAAGGGCTGGTCGAGCGGGCGGGGCCGGAAGCCGTTCGCCGCCGCGATCAGGTTCAGATGGGTCGGCGCATGATCGCCGTAGAACTCGGCGACATAGGCGGTGTCGGAGACGTAGCCTCCGGTTTTGTCATTCTCTCCGGCCATGGCCGTATCCCTCACTCATTCAGGGATCGTTAAACCATGCGGGAGTTACCGAAATGCAAAGAGCCCCGTTTCCGGGGCTCTTTGGTCGCCGTTGCGGCTCAAAACCGCGCGATTTATGCCTGCACGGGCGCCAGGGACTGCTGGACCCATTCGACCAGTTTGCTCTTCGGCAGGGCGCCGACTTTCATGGCAGCGACCTGGCCGCCCTTGAAGATCATCAGCGTCGGGATGCCGCGGACGCCGTACTGGGTCGGGGTCTGCGGGTTCTCGTCGATGTTCACCTTCGCCACGGTCAGCTTGTCGCCCATCTCCTTGGAGATCTCTTCCAGCGACGGGGCAATCTGCTTGCAGGGCCCGCACCATTCCGCCCAGAAGTCGACGAGCACGTAGCCCTCGGCCTTGAGGACGTCCTGCTCAAAGGACTGATCGGAAACTTGCTTCATAGGGAATGATCCTTATTGGGAGCGCTGAATCTAGGGAGGGGGGTGGGGAGCGTCAAGGTGACGCAAATGGACTTATCCACAGCG